>JAJDUT010000124.1 GCA_022826515.1 Candidatus Latescibacterota bacterium | reverse complement strand
CTCGTGAGCGAATTAGATCATTAGCTCCCTGCTTAGAATGAGTGATAAGTACTCGGCGCTCCGTCGGAGTAAGCGTTACATGAATCATGGCGGGATGGCTCAATCAAAACATCAGAATTTGTTTTGCGGTTGCTATAACTGATGTTACGCGCTACTGTTTCCTGTTCCGGCACGTCCGCGCAAGCGGGCGTCCAGCCTTGTACGCGATGCGGATTCGGCGCGACATACTGTAGGGGCGGTTCGCGAACCGCCCCTACTTGCGCGGCATGACAAACGCTGCGTAACATCAGTCAATAAGATGCCTTGCACCGCAGCCAACCCGACCGTCGAGTTAGCTTCCCGTAGAGCGGTAGTGCCGCACGCCCACTTGCCAGACGCGCAGACAGATCGCGAAAAAAAGCAGGCCCACGACCGGGGCTAGCCATTGGAACAACGGCCCTGAACCCAAAGGGTCGGGGCGTTCCAAGATTCCCAAAGCTGGGTAATAGCTGACGCAGGCGAGGGGGATGACGTAGGTGAAAAAGCGGCGGAACCACTCGCGGTAAATCGCTAGCGGGTACTGAGCTGTCTCCACGCCGCCGTAGGTTACGGTATTGACAATTTCCAAACTCTCGGTGGTCCAAAAAGCGAGTGTCGCCTGCAGGACTATGAGGCCGTAAAACAGGCAAGCACCGCCGAGGATGGTGAGCAAGACGAGGAGCAGCTTGTCCGGCGTCCAAGCTAGCTCTAGGGCATGTGAGGCCCACAGCAGGACGACCAAGCCTTGGGTGAGGCGGCCGATGCGCTTGAGGGTGAGTTCTTGTCCGGCCAATTGCAAGGCCGTGCTGCGGGGGCGCAGCAGCAAGCGGTCGAAGTCGCCGCTTTTGACTGTGGAGGCAAACAAGTCAAAGCCGCGCGAGAAGGCGTCGCACAGGGCAAAGGCGATATTGATCAGGCCGTAAAAAAAGGCTACTTCGGGCAGACTCCAAGTGTCGAGGGCGGTGAAGCGGTCGAAGAGCGCCCAGATGCCCAAGAATTCCAAGCCAGTCATTACGCCGTGGCCCACGGACAGCATGATGAAAGAGGCCCGGTACTGCATTTGGCTGCGGAAGGAAATGCCGATATAGCGGCCGTACAGGCGCAGTCCATTGAGCACGGTTTCAGCCTCCTTGGACGACTAGGCGGCGGGTGCCGCGATAGAGGAAGAAGCGGCCCAAGCTCACTAGTGCTAGCGTCCACGCGAGTTGATGCCCTACTACCGACCAGACTTGCGACGTGGGAATGTGCCCCATGTAGAGGCGGAACGGGGTGTCGGCCAAGCCGCGGAAAGGCAGGAAGTCGAGTATGGGTTGGATTTCGTCGGGAAACAGCGGCAAGGGGATCACCATACCCGAAAAGACGAAGATGCATATCGACAGCATTTGCATGGAGCCCTCGCCGGCGATGGTCCACATCAAGGAGATGTTGACCAAGTTGGACAGGGCTCCGCCCAGCAAGATAGCACCCACCGTGGCCAAGGCCCAAGCTGCCGCAGCACCTGGGGACGCGGGAGCTTGCAGGCCGAAGAAGAGGAAGGCCACGCAGAACAGCGGCACCGAGCGCAGCAGGGCGGGGGCAATGCGGTTGGCGAGGGCGCGGCTGTACCAAAAAGTGTATAGATCGACGGGACGCACCAACTCGTAGGCCACCGTGCCTGTGCGCACCATGGTGCGCACATCGTTGTCGGGTTGCCAAGGCAAGAGGGCGAACAGGGCCTGACCGAGCCAGACGTAATTGACCACTTCGGCGTAGGTCATGGGCTGCGCTTGGGTCGCCGTGCGGTAGAACGCTTCGAAGATCATCACCCGAATGAGGCCCCAGAATAGCTGCGTGCTCATGCCGGCTAGGGCTGCGGCTCGGTACTGCAGCAACATGCGGATCCGGGCGCTGAGGACGGACAGGTAGGGCCGCATCAAGGGCGATCCCGGTAGAGTTGGGCGATGACTTCCTCAATGGGCGGGTTTTCCACAAAGAGGTCGCGCACCTCGTGGCGGGCGGTGATGCGGCTGATGAGGGCCGGGGCTGAAATGCGTTCGGGCGCAAAGCTAAGATGCACTCGGGGCCCATCGCGCTGCACGACGCGAGCGGCTTCGTCTTCGATAGTCGCCGTGGCATCGACCAGATCGACGATGAGGCGGCGCTCGGACGAGACGCGGGCGCGCAGGTCGGCGAGGCTGCCGTCGGAGAGGATGGTGCCGTCGCTGATGACCATGACCCGGTCGCACAGGGCTTCGATATCGTCCATGTCGTGGGTAGTTAGGATGACGGTGGTGTTCTCTCGGCGGTTGAGTTCTTTGATGAAATCGCGCATCGCCAGTTTGGAAACCGCGTCGAGACCAATGGTCGGCTCGTCCAAAAAGAGCAGGCCGGGGCCGTGGAGCAGAGCCGCCACCAGATCACAGCGCATGCGCTGGCCCAAGCTGAGTTGGCGCACGGGCACGTCGAGGAAGGAAGAAAGTTCCAACATGGCGATGAGCGCGTCGCGACGGCGGAGATAGGCGTCGGTAGGAACTTTGTAGATGTCGCGCAGCAGATCAAAGGATTCAATGGCCGGCAAGTCCCACCACAACTGGGTGCGCTGCCCAAAGACCACGCCAATGCGGCTGACGTGGCCAATGCGGTCCTGCCAAGGGACGCGGCCTTGGACTTCGCAGCGGCCCGAATCGGGCACGACAATGCCGGAGAGGATTTTGACTGTAGTGGATTTGCCCGCGCCATTGGGGCCGATGTAGCCGACCAGTTCGCCGACTTCCAGCGAAAAAGAGATGCCGTCCAACGCCCGGATTGTGCGGTGCGAGCGCTGCACAATGCCCCGGAAGGCACCCCAAAGGCCGGGGCGGCGCTCGGCAATGCGGTAGGTTTTGACTAGGTTTTCAACGACGATTTGGGGCATGAATAGCAACTGACGTTACGCGGCACTTCGACAGGCTCAGTGCCCGGTGACGGAGCTCAGTACCTGGCCACTGAGCTTGTCGAAGTGGCCGCAGCAGAGGTGCATAAGATTGCGTAACATCAGAAAGTAATAACGAGTACTAGTTTAACAGGGGCCATTGCGGGTTGCTCCTTTTCACGGACTAGTCGGGCGCGGGCGCGGATTTTTCCCAAGGGCGGACAAAGGATTCAGGTTCGACGCCCAAGGCGTCTGCCACGCGGTTGATATAGTTGAAATAGCCGACGATCTGAACAGCGTCGTGGATGCCGTGATCGTCAAAGCCGTGCTGACGCAATTGGTCGATGTCCCCAGCGGTTGAGTCCTGGGGACGCTGGGTCAATTTTTCGGCAAAGGCGCATAGGGCACGGTCGGCTGGAGACAGATCGGCACGGTGCCAGTCCGTGGATAATTGGTGCACCAGTCGGTCGGCCGGGGTTCCGTCTTCAACGGCAAAATCGCGAGCGACCTCAGCACGGAGGTCGTGGGCGTGAGCGCGTATTCAGTACACGCAGTGGTTTGTGGCCGAAACGACTACGGCCAGCATTTCGCGCTGGCTGCGGCTCAGGGGCGAGGGGGCGTACATGAGGGTCTTGTAAAAATCCAGTGAGACCTTCATGGCTCGGGGGTTGAGACTCATTATGGAGACAATGCCCCAAATGCGCCCGGCCCGAGCGAGGGCGGCTTCGTATTGCTTTTTGAGCAGGCCGGTGGCCCGCTTTAGGGGAATGATGTCTATATAGGGCATTTGCTGATCACCTCTGCGAGGACATAACTACGCGTCTGGCTGCCGACGGTAAAATTTGTGAGATTGTTGCGAGTTTTTAGCTTGCAACCGTAGAGTACCTCCGCGTCGAAAAAGAGACGCAACCCAACCTAGCGCAACAACGCGCCGTATAGAAGGAGCCGTTTCCATGTCCGTTCGCTTCGCCTTCCTCACCGACACCCACCACTACCCCGACGCCCCCGAAGACTACGGCGCGCCCAAGATGCTCACCCGCAGCCAGGAGGTGCATGACGCGATTCCCCTCGCTCTCAACGCGCAGGCTTTCGACTTTGTCGTCCACGGCGGCGACTTTCTCTGCGGCGGGTCGGCCTTCGACCTGCCCACCAAGACCTATTTGCGCTCGATTGACGAGGTGGCTGCGGCTTTTGCGCGGATTGAAGCCCCCTTCCACTCAATCCCCGGCAACCACGACTGCGACGCGCAGAGCGGGTCCTTCGACGGTTTTGCCGCCCGCTTTCCCTATCCCGACCCGCTGACCGTCGTCGATGCTGCGCCGCGCCTGCGACTGGCGCTGGCCCATGTCTTCCACGACTGCGATGTCTTTGAGAAAGGGTCTGGCGTCTGGACCGACGCGCTCGACGAAGCCCTGCGCGCTGCCGCTGCCCAAGCGCTAGCCGATGGCTGCGCCCTGCTGCTCGTTATGCACACTTGGATTCTACCCGATTTCGCTTGGGACCGTGGCGTGGTCGCAGGCGCGTCTCGTTTGGTCAAGACGCTCGACGAAAGCCCCGCTATCGTCGCCGCTTTCACCGGCCACCGCCACATCAACCGCATCACTGCCTACCGCGACTACCTAGTCGTCGATACGGCCTGTCTGATTGGCTTCCCCTTGGGGTATCGCAGCGTTGTGCTTTCTGACGATGGCTTTTTCAAGACGCGCTTCCACACTCTCGACCTGCCGGATTTGATGCGAGATTCCTATGACCGCTCGACGCCTGAGGAAAATCGGGTCTGGGAAGGCCACATCTTCGACCGGGACGTGGATATTCTGTCGCCTCGGCTCAGGGCGTTGTGGGGTTGAACGGGGCGATTTAACGACTGCTCCTAAGTACACGACAGTAACATGGGTTGATATTGTCGGGCGCGTTTAGGTTGGTCTCGTGTTTGGTGTATGATCTGTGTGAGTTGGTCTAATCCTCGTCGAAAGAGGCTTATGGCTTTTCGTCCATGTTTTTTTATGGGGA
>JAJDUT010000021.1 GCA_022826515.1 Candidatus Latescibacterota bacterium | reverse complement strand
GTTGTCGTCGTTGAGGGTGGGCAAGACTACATAGGTAAAGGGCGTGGGTTCAAACGAGGAGACCTCAATCGGCCAGACCTCGCCGACGAGCGCCTGAGCCGACAGGGTCTCGCTCAACTGCAAGGTGAGTTGATCTAGGCGAGGGGCCGCATTGAGATTGGCGAAGAGCTTGATGGCGATTTGGATGTATCGGCTGGGACCGGGCGACAAAAGCAGGCTCCCGTCCTGCCAAGCGTTGGCCGGATGGTTGGGATTGCGCTGTCCGGCGGCAAACTCGTAGGGCGACGACCAGAAGCTCCAATGGTCGGCATCGTAGATGGGGACTAGCCGGGCGGCGATATCGATTTTGGCGTGTTCGTCGCGGGTGATAGGTACGAGGTCGTCGTTGATATTGGGCGCGAAGTAGAGCAGCGGATCGGGGGTGTGGCCGGTGCGGGTGCGAATTTCGATGCGGGTGCCGTCGGGCATGTCGCCCTCCCAGCGTATTTTGCCCCAGGTGACGGCTTGGCCGAAGTCGAGGATAGGGGTGAGGTAGGTCGTCTCGTGGACGTAGCCGTCGCCGTAGATTTCGAATTCGGCGATTTCATAGTCGCGCAGGGGAAAGGCGCGCAGGGTGAGCCAGCGAGTGGAGCGGGTGGGAAAGCGCAGATCGACGACCGGGTCGAGGTTTTCGCGGGTGGTTTTCAGCACCGTCAGCAATGGATCGCCGCTCCGCACCCAGCGCAAGTCGCCCAAGACCGTGCGTCGCTTGCTAGTGGCCACAGCGCCTAAATCGCGCTTGGAGCTATCAAAGAGGAAGGTGCCGGTGCCGCTGCATGGATCTGGGGCAAAGACGACCGAATTGTCACCGGTGCGAATCTCGTACCAGGCGAGGAAATTGTCGAGGAAGCTGTCTTCGCCAAAACTCTCGATATCTGGAGCGGGTTCCCGCAGGGATTCGATCAGTTGGCGGTCTTCGCGCTGACTCAGGCGGGGATAGAAGCGGATGCGATTGATGGGGATTGCGCCGCCAAAATCAAAGACCACGGCTCCTCTCCAGGTAAAGCCATCGCCAGGCCGGCCCCCGGCCCGTTGGACAAAGGTGCGAAAGGTAGCCGTAGCGGGATCGCCGTCCAGCATTAGCTTGATCGTATTGGCATGTAATTGCGCCTGACCGCAACTATTAGTAAGGACTCTCGAACTAGGCATATAGGGCAGGGGGATTTCGGTCTTGCTGGCGTCCACATCGGCCCGGGCGATATTGACGGATGGGTCAATCAAACGGGGCTGGATGGCTGTGCCGGAGAAATCGACCAGCGTATCGGCCCCCGCGCCAAAGGGCGATATACTCACTGGCACTTGTCGCAGGGGCTGGCCGTCGGCGTCTTGGATCTGGAAGAAGCTCTCTGCGGTCAGGGCCGCCTGCCAATCGTTGCCGTTAATCCCTCCCAGACGGTATTCGGTTGCACCAAATACGGGCACAGCACTGAGCAGCATAGCAAAAACGAAAAAGGACAGAAGCCCTGCCATGGCGCGCTCCTTGTCTTGGTCGGACGGAAGTAGAGGAAAAACAGGAATGAATTAAGCCGTTTCCCCTAGAGGAGAATATAGATTGTAACCTCTGTACACCAAAGCGGGTGCTGGCAATTTGCTTGCAGGCGGACCGCCTTTAAGGATTTATCAAGCTTCTAACGGTCCTTTTTGGCAGCGGTCGGGTGACCTTCCGCTGCGGATGCTATTCGAGCACGGGCTCGCTCCAACATGCGACCGATGCGGGTTGTGTCCGCGATTTGTTCCCACTCCACCACGGCTTCGTCGTAGCGCTCTAACTGGAAATACGCTTGGCCCAAGGCACCGCGAATCTCAGCGTCGTCTGGTGAATAGATCGCTGCTTTATGCAAATAGTCGAGGGCACCTTGGGGATCATTGCGGCGCAAGCAGAGGAAACCAAGGCCGTACAGACCAAGCGCACTTTGCGGCGCTCGGTCTATCATCCCTTGATAGTGCGCTGCAGCCCGATCTAGCCTCCCTTGTTCCATATACGCCAGACCCAGATCTAACAAGGCCCTTTCGTTTTGCGGCTCACGGTCAATTTGGGACTGGAGGGATTCGACGCGTTGCGCAAGCTGGCGATACCGTGCAAACCGTTTGTTTGCTTCCGCAGCCGCTTTTTCATTGCCCTGCCTTGCGTAAAGCTGTGCCAATGCCAACAGCGGCTCGGGTTCCCAAGGTGCCCACCTTGTGGCGTTGCCAAAAGCATTTGCCGCTTCGGTCAAACGATTGCTTTGCTCATAGGCCCGACCTAGCCAGAAGTACGCCTCCCAATCCTGTGTTCGCAAGCTGGCGACCCGCTCAAGAGCTTGGGCAGCTAACACGGGCCGATCCAAGTCCAGATAGACTTTGCCGAGCACGAGAAAACTTTCCGCGGATGATGAATCGCGGCGGGCCGCCTCTTCTACATACAGAAGCGCCGCATCGGCTTCACCCATGCCGACATAGAGCAATGTGCCCATGCCTAGGTTGGCCAGCTTATGGGTCGGATCCAAGGCCAAGGCCCGATAAAAAGCGGCGTGAGCTTCACCGTAGTGTCCGGCTTGATAGTATTGGTTGCCGAGGGCGGCAAAATCCGCGGCGCTCCAGTTCGACGTCTGTGACACAGCGATAAGGGATTCGCTCTGGGGTGGGGGAATAGCTGGTCCTTGCTCAAAGTCATCCCGCCTCTCATGCACTTTGAGGTAGCGCCGCACCGGCGGTGCAGCAATTGTTTGACGGGAGCCTGAGGGCCAGTGTATTTCGACTCGCTCTACGGTTTTGTTCGCACCTAGGCCTATCAACGCGCGAGGATCGTGTTGGCTTTGAAAACCATAACCCCGGAACACTTCTCTCATTTGCACTTGATCGGCGGTAAAAATCCAGATTCTAGCGCCGATGCCATCCCGGTTGCTGGTATGCCCTACCAGTTCAATCCCCAGCCAGTCATTGAAGTTGCCTCCCTCGTTGCGCAACAGGGTCGGGGCTGAGTTGTGATTTACCACGGCCAGATCGAGGTCGCCATCGTTGTCGTAGTCGCCTTGGGCCGCCGCGCGACTGGCCGCTTCGAGTTGCCAGGCCGCTCCGGCCCAGCGGCCCACTTCTATAAAGCGCCCGTGCTGATTTTGATAGAGCAGGTTGCGCTGTCGGTAGGTCAATCCCGAAGCATGTACTCCCAACTGCGGATAAACGTGGCCGTTAATTACATATAGGTCCAGCCAGCCATCGTTGTCGTAATCCCAGAAAGCGGTCGCCCAACCCAGATAAGGCCGGTCGCCGGCACTCAAGCCAGTGGCGTGCGAAACATCTACGAAGTGCGTGGAGTCAGTCGTCGGCGGGGATTGGTTCTGGTACAGGGTATTGTAGTCTTCGGAGAAATTGGTTACAAACAAATCTAGGTCGCCGTCGTTGTCGTAATCGCCGCTGTGGACCCCCATGCCGGCTTGGGGCCGGCCGCTCTGGCTATAGGCTGCCCCGGCCGATTGGCCGATTTCGCTGAAGTACCAGTCGCCGTCGTTGCGCAAAAGCATATTGGGCTCGCTGTCGTTGGCAACGTATATATCGAGGTCGCCGTCGTTATCGAGGTCGCCGAACGCGACTCCCAAACCAGCATAGCTCCACTGGTCTAGGCCGCTGCTTGCACTCATATCGGCGAAGGTGCCGTTGCCGTTGTTGCGGTAGAGTACATCGGCTTGGGCTGGAACTCCCTGTGGTCCGCACGGTACGGCCAGCCCTTTGTATTGGCACGGTTGGCCGTCTTTGGGGGGATGGTCTAGGTCTATGTGGAGGTAGTTGGTCACATAGAGATCCAGCCAGCCATCGCCATCCAAATCGGCAAAAGCCGCACTCGTGCCCCAACCGGGGTGGTCCACCCCGGCTTGGTCGGCGATTTCGTCAAAGGTGCTGTCGCCATTATTGCGGTACAACAGATTAGGACCCCAATAGGTCACCAATAGGTCGGTATCGCCATCGTTGTCGATATCGCCAGTAGCGCAACCCATGCCCCAACCCTTGGATAGTAGGCCGCTTTGACGGGTCACTTCGCGGAAGTGCCTCTGGGCATTGGGGCCGGGTTCGTTGTGGAAGAGGCGGTTGGTCGCTTGTGGCGGATCCGCGTCTAGCAAGGTGCCGTTGACGAAGAAGAGGTCCAGCCAGCCATCGTCATCGTAGTCGAGGAAGGCCACGCCGGTACCCGTGGTCTCCACCAGGAGCTGCGGGTTGTCCCGTCCCGAGAGATTGGTGAAATCTAGGCCGACTTGGGCCGCGACATCGGAGAATAACACGGGGTGGCGCTCCTCAGCCGTCAGGTGAGCAGGGGATTGGACCGTGGCCGACTGCGGCTGTTCCGAAGGGGCCTGTGGGGAACACCCAACCGCCAGGATTGCGATGAACAGAGCGGAGTCAAGCAGTGTCCTAGACACATTGCCACCTATGATATCCACCTGTTTGAATCAACACGCAATGTCGAAACCGACTGCCCACGGAACTGCGAGCGAACTAACACTTAGGAAGCCACTCAATGGCGACGAGGGATTCGACCCGGCTAAATTCCTCGTCACCGGTCACGAGAGGGACGCTCTTGGTCTGAGCCAGAGCAGCAGCGAAGGCATCGGCGTAGGAGAGCGGGAAACGGGCCTTGATATGGGCGGCAGACAGGGTATGGGTGCGGTCGGCTATTACCATGTCCACCGGCAATTGTTCTACAGCCGCTAGAACGTTGCGGCTGTGGGCTAATCCCCGTTCGCGCTCGGTGATGTAGAGAACTTCCCCCAAGTTGACGATGGACATCCACAGGCGGCTTGGGCCTGTTGCTGCCTGGCTGAGCAGGGATTTAACCTGAAGGGCACCCGCTTCATTCTCCAGATAGGCTAAGAGCGCGTAACTGTCGAGCACGCGGTCTCCGGGATCATTCAATACGACGGTCCTCGGCGCGCTGGGTGAGGAGGGCTTCCACTAGGGATGTTGGACCCGCGAGCATTCCTTGGGCTTCTTCGATGGGATCGCCGAGGGCGGGCACGAGGGCTAAGCCACCGCCGTAATCGACAATACGCACTTGGTCGCCGGGCTGCAGGCGGTATTTCTTGCGCAGCGGTGCCGGAATGACGATCCAGCCTTTGGCCGATATGCGGGCCGATGCCATATTGCTCCGTTCTGTTGGGTTAATCCATCGATAGCGGGATATAGATGTTATACATTTCACAAAAAAGTATAACAAACGACGAATAGAGTCAATGAGTGCAGTTGTTGAGCAAGACAGTATGGCCCGCTACATTTATGCGGTCTTTGGGTGGGATAACTCTTGCTAACGGGCCAAATTGGAGAGCTATGAACTTACTGCGAAAATGCGCCGCCGAATTCATCGGCGCGTTTGCCATTGTCTTTGCTGGCTGCGGCGCTGTGGCCATTGACCAGATTTCCGGAGGGGCGGTTAGCCACGTGGGTGTTGCCGCCACGTTTGGGTTGGTCATTATGGTGATGATCTATGCCACCGGCCACATTTCTGGGGCGCATTTCAACCCGGCGGTGACCCTTGCATTCGCGCTGACTCGACATTTCCCGAAAAGGGAGATTGCGCCCTATATCTTGGCTCAGTGCGCCGGGGCCGTGGTGGCTAGCTACATTCATCTAGCGAGTTTGTCGTCGGTGCTGGTCGCCACGCAACCTGGGCAGGTGCTGAACTTGGGGGTCACCCTACCAGTGGACGGCCTGTTCACCACGGCTCTAGTGTGGGAATTCATGCTGACTTTTTTGCTGATGCTGGTCATTATGAGCATGGCGACCGATTTTCGCGCTGTGGGACCGGCGGCTGGTTTGGCCATTGGCGGCACTGTGGGGCTGGAGGCCATGTTCGCCGGGCCGTTGTGCGGGGCCTCGATGAATCCAGCCCGCAGCTTGGGTCCGGCCCTAGCGGCCGGCGAATGGACGGCTTTTGCTGCATACATCATTGGCCCAGTGCTAGGAGCTGCGGCTGGTGCGCTATTCTACGAATTCATTCGCTGCCAAGCGCCTTCCGACCAAGAAGTGAAGGGCTGTTGCTGAAGCCGATTAGCACAACATAAAAAGCCCTGCATCCCTCGACGGAGTGCAGGGCTTTTGGTCTTAGGGCCGCTAGCGCTATAGATCGAAACTCAAGCGCCCGTAGTAGAATCCACCGTTGGTGCCAAACTGCGTCACTCGTCGGCTGTACACAAAACCACGCGAGCCGATATTGGCGTCTTTTTCATGTTCATCTGGGAAGGTATTCAACAGATTGTTGGCACCTACCGACAGACGCAGACCCGGCAACATTTGGTACGACACATCTACATCGAGTAAGGTTTTAGCCGAGAAGGTCTCGTCGTTGGCTTCATTGTTGGGCTTGTACTCGACCGGCCCGTAATTGGTGGCCCGGATTAGGGCGCTAAATTCATCTTGGGAATAGCGCGCCGACAAGCTGACCTTGGTGCGCGGCAGGGCGTCTTCGAGGCGGTTGCGCGCTTCCCGATCGAATAGCAGGCCTTCGATGGCCGTGCGCTCTTCAGCCGTGGCTTGCCGATTATTGGCCTTCTCAAAGGCCGCGATAAGCCCCTCGGGAATCATGATCTCGTCCACCGAGGTCTGGGTGAAATTGGCCGCTGCCGACAGACTTAGGGCACCTGCCCCCACGGGAGCGCTATACGAGGCGACTAAGTCCACGCCACTGGTTGAGGTGTTCACGGCATTGGTAAAGAACTGGGCTGCTGTCGCCCGGAAGGGGGCCAAAATGGCGGCGTAGCCCTCGTTGCCATCGGAGAAGCGCCCGGTCAACACGATCCGGTCTTCGATGGTGATCTGGTAGTAATCGGCTGTAAGTGAAAAATTGTCCATCAGTTGGGCGGTGATGCCCGCGCTGGCATTGATGGAGGTCTCTGGTTCCAGTGCCCCAATGCCGAAGGCTTTGGCAACGGGACTGCTGTTGTTGGCGGTAAGCACCTCGCGGGGGACCAACTCGCCGGTGACCTCATCGGCGACGAACTGCGTGCTGACGCTGTTGAACCACACCTGATGCAGGGACGGGGCGCGAAAGCCATTGCTGGCAGTTGCACGTAGGGCCAACGCGTCGCTCAGGGCCAAGCGCAAGGCCAGTTTACCAGTGGACGTACTGCCAAAGTCGCTGTACTGCTCAAAGCGTCCGCCCACATCGACCGTCAGCATGGCCGACGCTTGCGTTTCCAAGCCGGCGTAGGCGCTGATGCTGTTGCGGAAGCGATTGAGTGCGCTGGCCGGGGAGAATCCTCGAAATACCTGTGCGCCGGAGGCTTTGCCCTCTGCAAAATTGGTTCCATCTACCGGACCGCGACCGTAGGAATAGGACTCGAACTGGCCAGCTTCAATCTGGTAGTTCTCGACGCGGAACTCGCCGCCGAGCACCAGTGAAGTGCGCTCGAACATGTCGGTGTCTAGGGGCCGCACCAAGTCCAAGTTCCCCGAGGTCTGGTTGAAACCGAGTCGCCCGGCGTTGACGGAGGTCGGGCTGTCGGCACCCATAGAGGCGTTGTTGGTGTTTTCGATATTCCACTTGAAGCCGTTGCCGCCTTGGGTCACGCTGAAGTCCACGTCCCACTTCCCCTTAGCCCCGCGCACACCCGCGCTAAACGAGCGGTCTTCGATGTCTGGATTGATCTGGGGCAGAAAGCCGTTGGGATACAACTCAAAGACCACCCGATTCGGCTGGCTTCCCGGCAGGCGATAGAAGCCCGTGGCCTCGCCTCGGCGGTACGACAGCCCGCCAAAGCTGTAGAATTCGGCATCGCCAGCTAGGGGATACGCGGCGTTGTAGAAGGCACCACCCACCGTGGCCTTGCTCTGGCCGATGTTCATATTGAAAGCATCGTCCGGCAAGTTGTTGTCTTTGATCCACTGGATGTTGGCGTCGTCCGCGTCTGCGGTGTACTGGCCGCCTCGGCGCGTGCGATCGCGCTTTAAAAATTCGCCGGTGACGTTGATGTAGCCACCGTCGCCCAGACCGAAGCCATAGTTTACATCGGTCTTGACTTGATCGCCATCGCCTTCGCCCGTAGTGCCGACCAAGTTGTTGATCTGGATTCCTTCGGTGTCGTCTTTGAGGACGATGTTGATCACTCCGGCGATGGCGTCCGAGCCGTACTGGGCCGCGGCACCGTCGCGCAGAATCTCAATGCGCTCGACCGCGGCTTTGGGAATGGAATTGAGATCGACGCCCACCGTGCCGCGGCCGAAGGTGCCGTTGACGTGTACTAAGGCGCTGGAGTGGCGGCGCTTGCCGTTGATCAGCACTAGCACTTGGTCGGGGCCCAAGCCGCGCAGGCTGGCTGGGTTGATGTGATCGGTGCCGTCGGAAATCGTCTGATGCGAGGCGTTGAAGGAGGGAGCCAATTGGCGCAGCGTCTGGTTGATCTCGGTTTGGCCGGATTGGCGAATCTCGAGTTCGGAGATGACATCGACCGGGGCCGGCGTCTCAATAGCGGTGCGCACCGTCCGCGAACCGACGACGACGAATTCTTCGCCCAGGGCGATGGGGCTAGCATTGAGGGAAAAATCAACAGTCGATGTCTCCCCGACAGTGACTTCGACGCTTTGCTTGGCGGCTTGGTAGCCGATGAAGGTCGCTTGTAGGGTATAGGAGCCGGGCGAGACCGCTAGGAAAAAGGTGCCGTCGTCGCCGGTCATCGTGCCCCGCATAGTGCCTACTAGGTTTAAATTGGCGTTGGGCAGCGGCGTGGCGTCTTCGCCATCGGTCACCGTGCCACGGATAATGCCCTGTTCTTGTCGCGCCGCTATGTCGAGTGCCTTGAGGACGTCGGTCACGGCGTCTTGGATGGTGCCCTGTTGGGCCCAGGCCGGTAGTGTCGCCAGCAGCACTGCGGCCAACGACGCGCGGAAAAAGGGTTGCATGGATCCTCCCCGTTAAAGATGAATGGATTTTGTGCCTCTAACGGCACAAAAATGTTAAACTACAAAGCACAGTGAAATAAGTGATTTTGACAAGAACAGCTAAGTACACGACAGTAGGGTTTTGCCTGGGAGCGCGGGCATCCTGCCCGCCTGCAGGCCAGAGGCCCGCGACCCCAAGACAACACTAAAAAACGCCCACTCAGGTCAGGTGTCGTGTACTCAGCAATAGCAGTTAAAAGCTATGACATTTCGGTTTCAGCCCTATCTTATACGCCAGCGGTTGCATCCTTAAAATTCACATTCTGACGCTACGAGGAGAACGAATAATGCGCGTGTTGATCATGTCTGACATGGAAGGTGTAAGCGGCATTGTGGTATGGGAGCAGGTCAGCGGTGGGGCCGCGATGTTTGAAGAGGGCCGCCAGCTCTATACGGAAGAAATCAACGCCGCCGTGCGCGGGGCCAAAGCCGCTGGTGCGACGGAAATTGTCGTGGTCGATTGTCATGGTGCGGGCAAAGGATGGAGCTTTAATTCGCTCATCCCCGACAAAATTGATCCCGATTGCGAATGGGTCGCCCATCATGGGTGGGGACGCTACGACGAGTTGTGGGAGCAAGGATGCGACGCCTGCCTGCTCATCGGCATGCACGCCCGCGACGGCACCCCCGACGGGGTGCTGTGCCATACCATCTCCAGCGTCCAGTATCGAAATCTTTGGTTCAACGACGATCTCGTCGGGGAGACCGGCGTCAACGCCGCGCTCAACGGGCACTATGGGGTGCCGATTGCCCTCGTTACCGGCGATGAGGCCGTCTGCCGAGAAGCCAAAGTCCTGCTCGGCGAAGCGCTGCCAACCGTGGCTGTTAAAAAGGGACTGAGTCGGTTTAGCGCGCGCCAGCTACCACCCGTCCGCGCTCGTCAGTTGATCGAAGACGGGGCTAAAAACGCGCTTGCCGATCTGACCCAGACTAAGCCGTATGTCCCGGCAAAGCCAACGACCATAAAAATCGAACTCGCCAGTGTCGATCAACTCGCCGAGTTCAAGGGACGACCTGGCGTTGAGATTACGGGGCCGCTCTCGGTTGAAAGCCGCGCAGAAGATTGGCTGACCGCGTGGAATCAATTCTGGCCTCATGCTTAAGCGAAGACACACTGCGCGATCTGTTCGGGATTGGAACGAGGTTTAAACGAGGAGCTGAGCGATGTCGAGTGAAGCGAGAAAGGTTTACGACGAGGCGATTGTCATAGACGGTTTGAACGTCAGCAACTGGGAGAGCGACGCGGTGTTCGAGCGTTTGCGAGTCGGCAATATCACCGCCATCAACGCCACGGTGGCAACGTGGGAGAATTTCGTGCAGACCATGGCGCACCTAGCGGCGTGGATGCGGCGTTTTCGCGAGCGCCAAGACATCTTGCAGGTGAAGGAGACGGCCGACATTTACGCCGCTAAGAAACTCGGCAAAACCGGGATCATCCTCAGTTTTCAGAACGCCTCGCCCATCGAGAACGAGTTGGATCGCCTGGGGTTGTTCCTCGCCCTCGGGGTGCGGGTGATTCAACTGACCTATCACGAGACCAATCTGCTGGGCAGCGGCTGTTGGGAGCGGAACGATTGTGGCCTGAGCAACTTCGGCGTCGATGCAGTGCGCGAGATGAACCGGCTTGGCATTGTCATCGACTTGTCGCACGTCGGCCCGAAGACGACGATGGACGCCATTGAGATGTCCGAGCAGCCGGTTGCGATCACCCATGCCAATGCCCGCAGTTTTTGCGGCCACCCGCGCAACAAGGAAGAAGAGGCGCTCAAGCTCCTCGCCGAAAAGGGGGGCGTCGTGGGTGCCACGTCGTTCGCCAACTTTCTTCCCAAGGGATTCGATTCGACGGTCGAGGATTTCGTCGATGCCATCGACGACATGGTGGAGCGGATCGGCCTCGATCACGTGGCCATCGGCACGGATTCCACCCACGATCAGCCGCTCGAATTCTGGCATTACATCGTATCGCAGCAGGGCACGAAATTCCCCTCGACCTTTGCCGATGGGTCGGTGCCGTACACGGAGCTGAGTTTTCAACCAAAGGGGATCGATAGCCCGGCCGAGTTCCCCAACTTAGCGGAGGCGCTCGCCAATCGCGGGTACAGGGCCGAGGAGATCACCAAGCTGTTGGGCGGAAACTGGATGAGTCTCTTCGAGCGGGTGTGGAACGTCTGAATCCAGTGAGCAGGGCTATAGCAGTGGCCGTCGCCGCACAGCCGACCTGTGGGACTGCGGTCAGGGCGCGAACTCGTGTAGGTCCGCGATCCAGTTGTATCCCTCTCGGTCCTCCCATTTGTGGGCCCCTCCCATGACGAACGGTCGCTTGTCCACTACGCAGGCCGACAGCCAGGCCTTGCCCACCGGCATGGGCGCGTCTTCGAACCAGCGGTCGGCCCGGATGTCGTAGATTTCGGTGGCCGCTGAGTAGTGCGGGTCTTTGCCGCCGAAGGTGTAGAGCAGATCGCCCAGGACGCAGGAGCCGGATGATTCGCGTCCGGTAGGCATCGGTGCCAGCGCTTCCCAGCGGCCCACTGCTGGATCGAGCACATAGGTCTCGCTGCGGCAGGGCCGCTGTGGATCTTCGTCGCTGATTCCGCCGGTCAGGTAGATGCGGCCGTTGTGAGTCGCTACGGTGGGGCCCTGCGTGGGGCGGGGCAGGGCCGGCCCTAGGGTCCAAGTGTTGGTGGCGATGTCGTACACTTCGACGCGGTCGCGGATGCCTGGGTCTTCGCGGAGCATGGTGTTGCCGCCGATGGCCCAGATCTGGTCTTGACAGGCGGTGACGGCCAAGCCGGCGCGGGGTCCGCCGGGCATGGGTGCCAGCGCCGACCAGGTCTGCTCGTCCAAGTCGAGCATTTCCAAGTTGTCGCGGGAAGTGAAATGGTAGTCGTGGCCGTAGGCTTTCTTCTCTTCAGGCGTGCGGATGGTTTTGCCGCCGGCCACGTAGATCCTGCGGCCGATGCGTGCGGCACCCAGCCATCCTCGCTTAGTGGGAATGGGCGGTCCTTGGGTCCAGGTGTCGCTAACTACATCGTAGATCTCGACCGCATCGACCGTGAGATCATCGGCACCGGAAATGGCGTAGATGGTACCATCGACAGCAATGGACTGCAGGTCGTGGCGGGGGGTGGGCATAGGGGCGCGTTGAATCCAAGTTCCCATGGTCAACTCCTGATGTCGTTAGTGTGGTGGCGCAGCCAATTCTGCCGGGAAACCGCTCTCTTGTCTGGCGTCCTCGGGCCTACCGAACCAGCGGCAGCGCGACTTTTGCGTTGTTTTGCTGCTGCGATTGCAGGCAGGCGATCATCATCTCCACAACGGTCAAACCATCTCGGCCGGTACACGACAGTTCGCCTTCGCCGTCGAGCGCGCGCACGAGTTCGTGCACACCCGCGGCGATTCCATCGACTTCCCACGGGCGCGGTTCAACCAACTCTCGCTCTCCGTCTCGCTCGATGTACGCATCGCCTTCCCGCTCGATGAAAATATTCCCCGTGGTTCCCGATATGGTGAAGTCGAGTCGGTTGGGGGCTTGCTTTTCTCCGAGATAGACCCCGCGCACGCCGTTGGCAAAGTGGATGTAGGCGTTGGCGCTCGGCTCGGTGGCGGGGTCGTGCCCGCCGTCGCCGCGATACTCGCTGTAGTCTTCGTACCCGTCTTCCAGCTCGGCGACGAGCCACTCTGGTGTACTGCCAGCGTACCACATGATGGCGTCGAGCAGGTGAGTGCCGTTGCGGAACAACATTGAGCGCGTGCCGTAGTGCTCGCACAAGACTGTTCTCACGTCGCCAATCTCGCCCTCGGTCACTAGTTCGTGGCAGCGATGCCAGACGGGCATCCAGTGGCGAGTGTGGTCAACCGACAGCAAGGCGTTGTGGCTTTCTGCGGCCGCCACCATGCGATCGGCGTCCTCCACGCTGGTAGCCAGCGGTTTTTCGCAGAAAATCCCCTTGGCACCGGCTTCGGCCGCGGCCACCACTAGGTCGGCGTGTCGGTTGTCGCCGGTGGCTACCGTGACGATGTCGAGCTGTGCCTTTTCCAGCATCTCTCGGTAATCGGCGTACATCTCCAATCCGGGATTGGTCGCCTTGAACTGCGCGGCAAATTCGTCGCGTTGCTCTGGCACGAGGTCGCAACCGGCCACGACCTCGGCGTTTTTTAGGCTCTCGGCCCCTTGGGCGTGCCGATTGCCAATGCCTCTACAGCCGATGACTCCTACTCTGTACATGATGCCTCCTTTGAGCAATTGGGAATTAGGAATTAAGAATTAAAAATTATCTCTTCGCAATTCCTAATTCCTAATTTTTAATTTTTAATTCTAAGATCGCACCGCGTAGAGCCTGTTTACTGCCGCTAGGGACACTAGCTTGGAATAGTGATACACCTGCTCGTCGCCTACGCGGGTCGGTGCTTCGAGGACGAAGTCGGCAAAGTGCGGGGCATTGAAGACCACAAAGGCTAGGGATAGAGAATCGACGTGGCGGGCGTGGCGCTGGCTCAGGTCGGGGAAGGCCATCGGGCCGGTATCGACTTGGTAAATATCGTTGGCGCGGTTGGTGTTCATGGTTTTGACTGGGCACTCCATGATCGCCTGTAACCCGATTTCCTCGTTCCGCACTTGGGTCTGCGCGACGATTGGCACTGAGTCGTAGGTTGCTTCGCGCACTGCCGCATCGCTGGTCAGTTCCTCCACATCACTTCCGACAATCAAATGATACTGCTGTCCGTTCCACCACTCCGCTGAGCGGCGTATTTCCCGATAGCTGTCGCGTAGGTTGGCGTGACGCCGATAGACGACCGACCACTCTGGGCCAAAGACGGGCAGGAAGTCGTAGTTGTCTTCGTGCAGAAGATTGTCTTTGGCAAAGGTGTGCTCGCTCTTGCACGACCCCACCTGCACGTAGTCCTCGCTTTGGCCGGAGGCTTGGTCGATGATGCGCGTCCGCGACTCGACCCAAAACCGCACTTCGTTTTCCGGGGCATTGCCGATTAGAAATGATCGCCCGTAGTCTAGTGGTGTCACAATAGCGCCTCCTTTGGAAGCTGTCTGAAAGTCCCCGGTGGCAAAAGTATCCGCAGATAACGCAGATGAGCGCAGAAGCTCTACGGTGGAAGGTTGGGACGCGAGAAAAATAAGGCTACATTAAAGCGGCTCCAAACAAGAGAAACGATTCCCATGACCTTAAAAATCACCGACGACGTATTCTTAGATCAGGACGGTCGCCCGCGGCGGATACGCGGCGTCACTGTCAACAGCGCCTCGCCCCTGCTCGTCTCGCTGGCGGCGCAGGTAGGTTTTGAAGCGGTGTGGATCGAAAGCGAGCACGGTCCGGTCGGCTTTGAACGGGCTGAGACCTTGTGCTTGGCCGCGGAGGCCGGCGGCATTTTTCCGCTGATTCGCCTGCCCGATGGCGAGCGCCACCACGTGCTGCGGGCACTCGAAATCGGAGCGCGGATCATTCTCGTCCCGATGGTAGATGATGCGGAGTATGCGCGCCGCATCGTCGAGGTGGGCAAGTACCCGCCGTTGGGCCGACGCGGCTTTAATGTGCGCACGCGCGGCATGGGTTTTGGTATGGAGAACCTGCCCGATGTCTTGGCCCGCGCCAATGCGCGCACCCACCTTTTTGTCCAGATCGAGACCGTGGAGGCCGTGGCGAATGTCGATGAGATACTCGCCGTGGAGGGCCTCGCTGGGATCTTCATGGGGCCGGGGGACCTAGCGGTCGATATGGGCTGCACCGGCCAGATGGGCGATCCTCGTCTGCGCGAGGCCGTGCTCTCGTGTTTAGCCAAGGCGCGGGCCGTCGGCAAGCTGAGCGGCATCTTCACCTTGCCCGGGCCACTGCTTACGGCCGCGATGGATGCGGGCTGCGACTTGGTAATCTGCGGCGGGGACGTGATGAATCTGGGCGCGGCTTGGAGCGAATTGCTGTGCCAGATCCCGACTGAGCGCGAGTGAGGACGCGGTCAATCGGAGCGCACCGGCACGCCCTCCAACAAGCCGCTCTGGTGCATATCGACCCACTCGTCCATAAAGGTCTTGTTCCACTGCGCGGTTAGCGGGTGATCCATCATGTCGCGGTACACCGTCCACATGGTGACGAGTTCGTCGGCCCCGTCGCGGAAGGCGGCGTGAGCGGTTTCCACCGAGCGGATGAGGGCGGCCATGATGAAGGGACGCTGCCCCCAGCCGCTGAACACCTGGGCGCATTCGCGGATCAGCTTGGTTGGGTCGCCGCCTACTTCCTTGACCGGCTCGCAGAACGGTAGGATGTGGTTCACTCCGGCTTGGGCGACGGCCACGGCTTGCGTCAGCGAGAACACCGTGGTGCAGAAGGTCTCGACGCCTTGATCCTTGAGGATGCTAAATGCCTTGAGTCCGTTGACGTTGCAGGGGATTTTGAGGATGATTTGCTCCGACATGTTGGTAAAAACTTGCCCGACTTCTAACAGCTCTTCAACGGAATGGCCGTCGATTTCCATCACCACAGGCTTGTCGGTGAGCTTGAGATATTGCTCTATCAGGCTGATGACCGAGCCGTATTGTTTGGCGTATTGGTTGAGCACCACCGTATTGGTGACGATTCCGGCGATCCCCAGGGGCATCCACTCCTTGAGTTCGTCGGGCGAGCCAGCCAGCCAGATGGTGGGGCCACGGCCTTGGGCGCGGGCGGTGGGAACGGGTCCACTTGCTGCCATAATAGGTCTCCTGTGATTTTACAATGGGCGTTGACAGGTGGGCGAATATAGAGAAATCGCGCGGCGAAAGCGAGTAGGTAGAAGAAAGGAGAGTCCGTGAAAACCAATCAGACCAAGGCCGCCCTGCTCGGGGGGGCGACGGTGGAGATTGTCGAAATCAATCGGATCTTCGACCCGGTCGTAGTTGAGTTGGCGGCGCAAGCGGGCTTTGGCTGCGTCTGGATCGACATGGAGCATTCCCATCTCGGGCTAGACGGGCTGTCGCAGCTAATTTTGGCGGCGCGGGCCACGGGGGTCGATACGGTGGTCCGCATCCCCAAGGGGCCGTACAATCAAGTGATTAAGCCGCTGGAGTTAGGGGCCGGGGGATTGGTTTGGCCCCATTGCAAGAGCGCGGATGAAGCGCGGGCTTTTGTGCAGATGGCCAAGTTTCGGCCGCTGGGCTTGCGCGGCTTGGGCTGTGGCCGGGATTCGGACTACGGGACGCTGGATCCCACCGAGTACATGGGCAGGGCCGATGCCGAGACTATACTGGGCGTGATGATCGAAGACGCCGAGGGCGTGGAGGAAGTAGAAGCGATTGCCGCAATCGAAGGGATCGACCTGCTCTTCGTGGGGCCGAGCGACTTGGCGCACAGCTACGGCGTCGAGCGCGAGGGAATCCCCCACATAGACCACGAGCGCGTGCTGGCGGCCTTTGACCGCGTGGGGGCAGCTTGCGCGGCCACAGGCAAGGCTATGGGCACGGCCGTCGGCCCGGGCGAGTCCATGCGCCGCGTGGTCGCCAAAGGCGCACGCTGGCTCAACTGCTGCCACGACATGTCGGCTCTCACCAGCGGTTTGCGCAGCGCGCGGCAAGCGACCCTTGGTGCCAAGCAACGCACGATCACCCAGCAGTTGTTGGAATTGTATCACAGGGGAGAGCTGGACCTCGACGACGTATCCGGCACGGCAAAGCAGCACGACTTTAGCCGCAGCATGGTCAATCACTTGGCCAACTTTGTCATTCAAAAGGCAAAGTGCATAGAAGCCTTGCCCGAAGTGGCTCCGTTTGTCGAGCGCATGGAGCAAGCTCTCGTGGATGGACGGCGCGGCTTGGCGTTGACCGATGCCTATTATGTCTGCTTAGCGGTGCAAAATCTGCCCAAAGAGCGTTGGCCAGAAGCGCTGCAAGCGACCTTCGACCGTTGGGAGCACGCCGCTTCAGGTTCCTTTAAGACGTTCTTTGACGAGGTTAAAGAACGTCTTTGGTGAACCGCAATAAGCCGATGTCAAGAGGATGCTGTTGACGCTTAGGGTGTCGTCTTGGAAGTTCTAGCGAGCTCAAGTTGACAAAACACGAGCTAGGAGCCTTATGAGATATACGCGCATCACAGTAAACCCGGCCCAAATGGGGGGTATCCCCTGTATTCGGGGACTGCGTATCCCGGTGGCGACCATCGTGGGAATGGTTGCCGAGAATATGAGCCAACAGGAAATTCTCCGAGCCTATCCCGACCTAGAACCGGATGATATTCGCCAAGCACTGAACTATGCGGCGCAACACGACCCGCTGGCCGGAACAGCAACTCCGGCTTCTACTGACCAATCTGGACCGTTTTGAGGAAGCACTGTTGCAGGGCAGTATTGTGGTATTGGAGGGAGACCGCATACGCATTCGGTCTTTGCCTATCGGTCTGGATGAGGATTGAATTTCATCGACGGGCGACCCTGTGGTTGGCAGATCCGACGAGAGACTATACGTCAGCGCACTGCCGCGTCGATCTCGGCTTGGTACTCATAGACGGCTCCGCTTTCTACCTCGCTGAGCTGCACCGTCCGACCTAACCGGCTCGATTCGAAAATCGCGTACACTGCGGCCACGTCTTTTAGGCCCTCCGTTCCATTCACTTCGATTTCCCGCCCGTTGAGAATGGCCTCGGCTAGTTCAAAGTACTCTAGCGCCAATAGTTTCCAGTCGATATCTTGGTCGGCGACTCGCGCGGGGAAAAAGTGCTCGGCCAGTGGCTCTAGGGCGAATGCTTCTGCGCCAGCCACGAGCGCAGCGTGGTCGAGCGTTGTGCCGTCGGCCCGTTGCAAGCACGCCCTAGCGCCACGCGTGCCAAACCCCTGCATTATGCCCTCGGACCCGAAGATGACCTCGCCGCCGCAAGAGCCGTAGCCTCCCAGGCCCACCACCCAGTTGACCGCGAGGCCGCTCTCCATCCGAAACATCGCCATAGAGGTGTCTTCGGCCGTGGCTTCGACTTGCTGCTCCATCTCGGCGAAGCGGGTTTGGTAAAACTCATAGGGCGAGTTGACGGCCTCGGGCTTGTGGCGCACGGGCGAGGCTAACTCGACGGCCCCGTAGGCTTCCTTGATGTCTCCGAGCTGATAGCGAATCATGTCGGTGAAATGGACGCCCAGATCCAACAGCAGCCCGCCCCGATCCTTCATGTGCCGCCAAGGTGTGATGAATACCTCGCGATGCGGAGCTAGCGAGTGGAAGATCGCCATGTAGGGGCGGCCAATGGCCCCTTGCTCCAGCAGGTGATGCACCAGCCGCGACGAGGGATCGCGGCGAAAATTTTCCGCCACCGACAGGATGCGCTGGTTGCGCTCGGCGGCCTCGATCATCTGCTGGCAGCCCTTGACGGTAATGGCCATGGGCTTTTCTACCATCACGTGTAGCCCCAGATCGAGGGCTTGGCAGACCACGGCGTGATGCACCGACGGGTCCACCACGACATCCACGGCCATGAGGTCGGGGACTTCGCGGTGCATGGTTTCAAGGTCGGTGAACACAGCGGGCCGCTGGCCCACGAGCTTTTCGGCTTCTGTGGCCGCTAGTTCGGCGTTGTCGCGCTGGATGTCGCATACGGCGACTAGCTCTACATTGTCAAACGGAGTTTTGGCGAGTGTTGCTAAGCCGTATAGGTGCCGCGTTCCCATACCTCCGCAGCCGACTAATGCCAGTCTTATTTTGTCCAAAGCCGCCTCTCTTTTCTATGCGTGTTCCTCGCGGGCGGCGTGGACCTCGTCGATGGCTTTGCAATGCCGCAGTCCCACGGACTTGGCTGGCGTTTGATAGCCCTTCCAGGCGTAGGGGTCGGTGCCGGCCACGGGCACGATGTTGCGCCGGTCAGCGCGGGCGGGCGACTCGCCTTCTTCAATGCTCCAAGGCAACAGGCTCCAGGCGTTGCAGTAGTGGTTGACCAAGACGCGGCGATAGGTGTCGCCTCGGTTTTTGTACGAGCGGTGGAGGAGATAGCCGTTGAAGAACACGAGGGCACCGGCCTCCACTTCAACCGGGATCTCGACGCTCTCGTCAAAGCCGTAGCTTTCGGGCGCGAAGTCGAACTCGTCTGGATTTTCGTGGGACCGCTGCGGGTAGAGGTACCCGGGTCGGTGCGATCCCGGAATGACGTACAGGCAGCCGTTTTCCACGGTGGCGTCGTCCACAGCGATCCACGCGCCGATTAGCGAGCGATCCCGCGTGGGGATGTAGATCTCGTCTTGGTGCCAAGCCTGCCCCTGGAAGTTGGGCGGCTTGACGAAGTACATGGACTGCATGCACTTGACGCTGCCGTCCCAAAAGGGCAGGTGCGCGGCGGTGATCTGGCTCAGGGCACCGCAGATTTTGGGATGGCGGACGTACTTTTCGATGACCGGACTGACGTAGTGCGGCTGGTGGATGCAGAGGATGCTCTCCAGCACTGCCTGGTCGCTCATGGTGGGATCGACCGGCTCGATGTTATCGCACTCGTAGCGGCCGCGCGCTACTTCTACGAGGTCGCGTTTGAGTTCGTCGAGTTCGGATTCTTCCATCAGGCCCGGCACGACGAGATAGCCATCGTCGATAAAGGACTGCACTTGGGTGGGGGTGAGCGGCTTGGGGACTTTAATTGCCGGACTGGGATTCATCTTAATTGCTTCCATAATTCGATTTGCTCCGTTTAAGTCGTTGGCACTTGGCCGATATTTTGATACCCTTACCTCGCTTTGTCAAACAAATATAGAGAAAGGAGCGCACCTCGTGGATCTGACGTATATCGTATTTACCAAGCATTTAGAGGGGCTCGATGTCCCGCAACTCATCGACGCCTTGCAGTCCATTGGCGTGCAGGGGGCCGACCTGTGCGTGCGCGACGGCTACCCGGTCAACCCGGACAATGTGGCCACGGCTCTGCCGGAGGCTGCGCGCCGCTTTGCCGACACCGGTCTTTGCATCCCCTTGGTCACGGCTCCGGGCGACTTCAACCGCCCGGACATCGACTACGCGGAAAGGTATTACGCGGCCTTGGGCGAGGCTGGTGTGGCCCACGTCAAGTTAGGCTACTGGCACTGGCAGCCGGATACGCCCTACTGGACGCAGTTAGACGAGGTGCGCGGTTTTATGCAGGGGTTTCAGGCACTGTCGGAAAAATACGGTGTCAAGACCGTCATTCACAATCATTCGGGCGCGTCTATGGGTCTCAATGCCTGCGCCGCCATGAACATCGTCAAGGACTGCGATCCGCAATACGTGGGCGTCTTCGCCGACCCTGGGCACTTGTCCCTGTGCGGCGAGCCGATTGCCATGGCCCTCGACATCGTGCGCTCGCACTTGTGTCTGGTCGCTTTTAAGGATCTGGCTCGCCAGCGGCCCTTGAGTATCACGCAGCAGGGTAATCCCACTACCGGCGTCGTGCGCATGGGACAGGGCTTTGTCGATTGGCCAGCCGTGATCGCGACCTTGAAGCGGTTGGATTTTGCTGGCCCGGTCAGCTTCCACAGCGAGTACAGCGGCGAGCCAGTGGAAAGCGTCATCGACTTGGCGCGGATTGACGTGCGCTTTTTTACGGCTTTGTGCCAGAAAGGGGAAGATCATGCTTAAAGCGGGATTTATCGGCGCGGGAGGGCGCGGGCAGAGCGCCCACTATCCATCGGTCCATCGCCTCGCCGACCCTCGGCTGAGCTCGGGTCGAAGCCGCGTGGAGATGGCCGCGGTTTGCGAATTGGATGAGGAGCGCCTCAAGCAAGTGGTCGCAAAGTACGGCTTTGCGCACACGTACCAAGACCACCGCGCCATGCTCGACGAGATCGACCCGGACATTGTCTATTGCGTGATGAACGAGAAGTGGCTCTTGCAGCCGACCCTCGATTGCATCGCTGCTGGCAAGCACCTGTTTATTGAAAAGCCGCCTGGAGCTAACAGCGATGAGACGCGGGCGATTTTGGCGGCTGCCGAGCGTCAGGGCGTCTGGGTGATGGTCGGCCTCCAGCGCCGCTACACCGCGGTCACCCGCGAGGCCATGGGCCTAGTTGCGGCCAAAGGTCCGGTGTCGCTGGCGACGACGACCTTCAACAAACAGCTTCCGCAGGGTGCCGACGAGTTTACTACGACCTTGTGGAACGACTTGGTCCACATCGTCGATTTGCTGCGCTACATGGCTGGCGGCGAGCCGGTGGAAGTTACCGCCTACCAAGACAAATTCGGCGGCGAGGGCTTCAACCACTACACGGCGCTGGTGCGCTTTGACAATCGCGCGACCGGCGTGATGCTCGGCAACCGCGCCTCTGGCGGGCGGGTGTTGCGCTCGGAGCTACACGGCGTGGGCGTTGGCTGCTACATGAAAATTCCCAGTGAAATCGAAATCCACGAGGACAACCAAGTGCGCACTCTCGGCGGCTGGGAAATCGACGGCGTACCCGAAGACGACGTGCCTCGCTACGAGGGGGTCTTGACCATGCACGAGCACTTCCTTGATTGCGTGGTTGAAAACCGGCAGCCGATCACCGACATTCGCGACGTGATTCACTCAATCGCGCTAGTGGATCAGATTGAGGCGGCTGAGATTATGGCGGCGAAGACATAGGCTATGTCGAAAATGGTGTAGTAGTAATAAATCGGCCTCCGCGTCGTCGCACATGACGCGGAGGCCGGTCGTTAGCTTTTCGTCGATTTTTTCTCCGCTTTCTCGAATCACCTCCGTCGGTATAATCCCCAATTCTCACAGAACACCTGCGCCTTAAAATTCCACATACGGTTCAGACTCAATCGGCGTAAACGATTTCGGCGGATGTTGTTCCATAAAATCTTCTCGCAACTCTACGCCCCAACCTGGACCTTCAGGTGGTACACAATGTCCATCGATTACTTCAATAGGCTGCGTAAGCACTTTGTTGTATCGATCAATGGACGACACAAAAATTTCCTGCATCAAACTGTTGTGAATACACAGATCTAAATGCAAGCTGGCGATTGTTGAAATCGGCCCATTGGAATTGTGTGGTGCGACCGTCACGTAATACGTTTCGGCCATTGCGGCAATTTTCTTCAATTCAGTGATGCCGCCTGCATGACAAATATCCGGCTGAATGATTCCGACTGCATTCAGTTCCAACAACGCACGAAAATCCCAGCGAGTGTACAACTGCTCACCCGTCGCAATAGGCACATTTACCTCGTGGGCAAATTGCGCCAGCGCTTCTGGATTATCCCACAAAATCGGCTCTTCCATCCATGCAATGTTATAAGGCTCCAATTCCTGCGCCACACGCCGTGCGCTCCATATATTTAACCGTGCGCGAATGTCAATTCCTATTTCAATTTGCGATCCAGCAGCTTCGCGTGCCGCTTCCACAAGGGCGACGCCGTGCTGAATGCGCTCGATGGTGGCCACCTGTGTACCTCTAAAAGGGTAAAACTTCAACGCCTCATAGCCTTGATCTACTACTCGTTTTACGCCCTCGGCGATTCCTTCAGGTGTGTTGTTCTTTCGCGGCCAGCCATTGGCGTACATGCGAATTTTGTCGTGCGATTTTCCACCTAACAACTCGTACACTGGGACGTCAAAGGCTTTACCCTTAATGTCCCACAAAGCCAGATCAATTGCACTGATCGCACTCGTTGTTACCGCTCCCCCCGACCACGTCACGCGCCGATACAGCGAAGTCCAGATCCGCTCGATCTCAAATGGATTTTTGCCAATCAGAAAGCGCTTGAACGCCGCAAACTCGCCGGTCAAGGCGTCGTCTTTGTATTGCAGGCTGGCCTCGCCCCAGCCGTGAATACCGGCGTCGGTCTCAATTTTCACGAACAGCCAATTGTTGGTCCCTTCCGACCCCATCCGCATCACCTGCAAGTCAGTAATTTTCATTTTTTTCTCCTGTATGTTAGATAGTAGTTTCAGACCACGCGCCACCACGGTGCAGCGAGTACGCGGTCAGTGAGCCAGAACGTTTCTTCGCCATCGTAGAGAATGATTCCACACTGCGCCATATCGGAGTACTCATCTAGGAACGTATGCAGATGTCGCACATCGCCGAGATGGATGCTTGCGGCGGCCTTCACTTCTACGGGCAGCAGACATCGACCCGTTTCAATGACGAAATCGACTTCGGCACCCTTGGTGGTACGCCAAAAGAGAATCTCTGTTTTTGCAACGCGAGTAGAGGCCCAAGCGAGCAGGTCGCAGAGCACTATGTTCTCTAGGTGCTCGCCGCGAGGATGTGCATCGCCCGCTAAGTGCAAAGCCAACCCGGTGTCGCCCCAGTAGAGTTTGGATGACTTGATCAGCCGTTTCGTCCTGTTGACAGAATACGATGGCAGGCGCACCAATTGGAACGACACCTCTAGCAAGTTGAGATAACGCTGCACTGTGGAGGGGGCAAGATGTACGTCCCGGGCTAGGTCTGCTTGGTTTAATAGCCCTCCAAGGCGCAGACAGGCTGCCGTCATCAACCTCCGCAGGTCGATTATGCTTGCGATAGGGGACAGACGCGGGATATCCCGCTCCAAGTAGGTAGCCGCGTAGCCTTCGAACCATAGCTGCCTGTCGTCATCATCGCTCAACTCATGGGCTGGGACAGGATAACCTCCGCGTCGAGCAAGGGCCTGCCACGGCTCTGCTTCGGCTGGCTCCGCGAGCAGCACATCCCGCCATGCAGTAGGGGGCTCATCTACAAGCTCTGTCCACAGACCAGGCCTAGCCAACCCGCGTTGCTCGCGACGGGTCATGGGCCAGAGCGTCAAGTAGCTAGCGCGGCCAGCCAGCGTTTCACCCACCTCCTTCATAAGCAGCAGATTCGCCGACCCAGTCAGGAGGAAACGACCAGCAATTCGATCTTCGTCAACGAGGCGCTTGATGGCGAGCAGCACATGCGGCACCCGCTGCACCTCATCAAGCGTGATCTGCACGGCCCGAGCAACAAGAGCATCTGGTTCGCGTTGAGCTTGTTCGAGGACGCTGTAATCGTCTAGGGTGAAGTAAGATCGGCTTGCCCCGATGGGATGCATGCGGGCGAGGGTGCTCTTGCCGGTCTGTCGTGCGCCAGTGAGAACAGCCACAGGCATAACCCGCAGCGCTCGCTCCACGCTCGCGGAAGCAAATCGAGGTAGCAGGCGATTCGTGTTCATATACCCATGATATGGGTGATAATCACCCACGTCAAGGGTGATAATCACCCATAAGGAGATCTACACGCCCGCGGCCCAGCCATTGCCCCCAGCGCGTACCTTGCCTTCGCTTTTGAGCACCTCGGCACCGTGCGCACCGCCGGCCACCTCTTCTCTTACATGCACTCGGTGGCCCATTTCTTTTAGGGCTTGCACAATCGCCGGGTCGATGCCGCGCTTTAGTTCGAGGGGTTCTTGGGCTTCGGCATTGAGTCGGGAGGCTGTGGCGGCTCCCAAGGCGGTGGCGTTGAAGTCGATAATGCGCTGGCCGAGTTGGGCACCGACGCTGATGATGCGGCGACCGCCGGGTAGGCCGATGGCCACGTCGCGCTGGGGCAGACGCAAGATCATGGGGACCACGTTGTTGAGTGGACGCTTGTGCGCAGACACGGAATTGGCCCGACCGGGGCGAGGGTCCAAACGGCACATGCCGTGGCCCAAAATAATGCCCGTGTCCGGTACGGTGAAACAGGAGCCAAAAGCTCCGCCTTGGGTGATGGTAATGCCGACGAGATTGCCCTCGGCGTCTGCGGCCGATACGTGCAGGGTTTCGGAGACGGCTGGACCCGAGGCTTCGTACACTTGTTGATCGACATGCTCGGGGAATTGCCGCAGAGCTTCGACGCGGCCGGCGGCGTAGTCCTTGCTCAGCAAGCGCTCCACCGGCACATCGACGAAATCGGGGTCGCCGACGTAGCGCAGGCGGTCGCGCCAAGCCTGTTTGACGACCTCGGCTAGCTGGTGCCAGTACAAGGCTTGGTCGTCGGGTATCACGGGCAGGCATTCCAACATGTGCAGAATCTGTAGGGCGGAGAGGCAGCCGTTGGGCAAAATTGGTCCGTACACTGGCACGTCGCGGTAGGTGATTTGGTACGGATCGGTCAGGCGCGGTGCAAAAGCAGCCATATCCTCGCGGGTGAGAGCACCGCCGCTGGCTTGGACATAATCGCCGATGGTGCGGCCCAATTCGCCGTCGTAAAAGTCGCGCCAGCCGGCTTGAGCCAGACGCGCTAAGGTGCGCTCCATGTCGGGGCGATGCCAAATGTCGTCGGGGCTAGGCAACTCGCCTTGCGGAGCGAGGTGGCTGAAAGTTGCGGGGAAGCGGCGCAGAATGGCTTCTTGGCTGCGGATGGCACCGGCTAGGGCTGGGCCGTAGGGAAAGCCGTCGGCGAGGAGTCCTTGAGCCGGGGCGACAATCGCGTCCCAAGGCAACTTTCCCCAGCGCTCGTGCAAAAAGCCCATGCCGGCCATTTGGCCGGGGACGGCTACGGACTGGGGGCCGTACACGTTGGCATCGTCGCGGACGCTACAGGCGTATTCCTTTTCGTTGGTGCACATGTTGTCGCGGCGGGCCGGCAGAATGTCGTACATGTGTTCGTGGGCTGTGGCCGGGGCTACGGCATTGGCGTCGAGCGACCAGACGCGGTCGGTGGAACCTTCCAAAACGACCGCCGCTGACATGTAGCCGCCGATGCCGTTGGATTGGGGGGCCAACATGCAGCAGGCCAAACTAGTGGCTGCGGCTGCATCCATGGCGTTGCCGCCTTGGGCCAATATCTGCGCGCCAATGCGCGCCGCGGCTGGCTGCTGGGCGGACACAGCGCCGCGGTCGGCTAGTACTTGGTGTCCTTCGATCATGTTCTCCTCACAATGGGAAATTCCAACGCAACACTAGCTTTACTCGCCACGAATACAGGAATGTTCATATATCTAACTTCTTCTCATAACGGGGAATTTTGGCGCACCACTACGCTTGCCCGAAGCGCACGCCCGTCGGGATAATCCCCACGTCCTCCCCGCGCCGCATGGCCTCAGCCGCGTCGAGAATGCTCGCTAAGTCGTGCTTGGGTTCAAACCCCAACTTTTGCTTGATGTTCGTCAAATCCAGCTCGAAGTAGTTCCAATCCGGCCGCCGCGCATCGGCGTACCCCAATCCGAAGCGCTCGGCGAGATAGGGTACGGTCTCGCCCCAATCGAACAGCGCGGCCCCGCCTAAGTTGAACACCTCGCCCACGGCCTCGTCCCGCTCCAGTGCCAACACTAGCCCTTGGACGATGTCGCGCACGTCGGCAAATTGCTGCCGATAGGGCCGTCCGTCTGGATTGCGCGATAGCAAGAACTGCTCCTCGCCCGTCCACAGTGTCTTGAGCTCCTCGGCTCCCTCTCGGTCCTTGAACTGCTCGTAAACCGGCCCGAACAAAAACAGATGCGGCAAGCCGTTTTCGTCGAGGAATTCCCCCGGCTCGATTATCGTGGCAAAGCGTGTGGTCACCGACGGTAGCCCGAACTGGAGGTTGTAGCTCATCACCAGCTCCTCGCCAATCCACTTGGTCAGGAAGTAGGGCATCGTCTGGTAGCGGGCGACTTGGTCTTCGCGGATTGGCTCTTCAAAGCAGCGGCCGTTGTAGGGGTTCTCCCAGTAGATCGCCTCGGTGGAGGCATAGACCAAGCGGTGCAGATTGGGCGTTAGCTCGCGGATGGACTCTAGCACGTTGATGGTGCCCATGCCGTTAATTTCGAGGTATTCGCGGTTGTCGAAGGGGCCGCCAAAGGCTGCGGCAATGTGGTACACCGCATCGACTCCCTCGACGGCACGGCGCACGTCGGCGAGATTGCGCAAATCGCCTTCGATGGTTTCGACGCGGTCAAAGCTGTCGAGCTTGTGGGCGCGGCTTTGGTCGCCGGGATAGACAAACGAGCGGATGTCGTGCCCTTTGTCGAGCAAAGCTCTGGCCAAATTGGCTCCGACGCGGCCGGTACCGCCGGTGATTAGGATTTTCACGTTGCACCTCTTAGTGGTTAGGGACTACATAAGATAATCCGCAGATGGACGCAGCCCCCGGATTGTAGGGGCAACCCTCGTGGTTGTCCAGGTCCTAAAGCAAGGGCGCCCACAAGGGATGCCCCTACATCGGCAGGGCGCTGGCCAAGAGTTTTTCTGGCGTGGCCTCGGCCCGTGCGTATTCGGCGGCGATCCGCCCCTCGCGCATCACGTACACTCGGTCGCACAGCCCTAGAATTTCGGGCATTTCCGAGGAGAGGACCACGATTGCCAGTCCTTGGCGCGCCAGCCCGTCTAGCAATTGGTAAATCTCGGCCTTGGCACCGACATCGATTCCCCGGGTTGGCTCATCGACGAGCAGCACTCGCAAATTTTCCTTGAGTAGCCAGCGGGCCAGCAGTGCCTTTTGCTGATTGCCGCCGCTGAGCCGCGCGATGGTCTGCTCTTGGTCGGGGGGACGCAGGCGCAGGCGTGCGACGAGTGCGCCGACCTGCTGCCGCTCCACGCCTACCTGCACGTGGCCGACGCGGCAGAATTGTTCTAAGGCTGCGACGCTCGCGTTTGCACGCACGCTCTGCTGCGCGAAGAGGCCGTCGGCCCGGCGATCTTCTGGTACTAGGCCCAACCCGAGGGTGCGCGCCTGCGGCGGTGCGTTCGCTGGTACGGTGACTTCGTCGATGGTGATGGTTCCAGCGCGGCGGCGATCTGCGCCTATCACGGCTCGCGCTAGTTCGGTCCGCCCCGCGCCCATTAGTCCGGAGAAGCCGACGATTTCTCCAGCGCATACCCGGAAGGAAATATCCTGCACTCGGTCCGTGGTCAGTCCTTCTACTTCCAGCGCACACGGTCCCGGTGTACGGTCGGCTGCGGGAAAACCTTGCCCCAACTCCCGTCCGACCATCAGCGCGATGAGCTGCTCCTCGTCGAGGTCGGCGGCCTGTTCGCAAGCGACGCGCTCGCCGTCGCGCAAGACCGTCACCCGGTCGGCCAGCGCCATGACCTCGGCGAGCTTATGCGATACATAGACCACGCCGACGCCTCGCGCCTTGAGCCGGGCAATGAGCGCAAAGAGCTTGTCGATCTCGCGCGTGCTCAGGGCCGAGGTTGGCTCGTCCATGATGATTATCTGGGCGTCGCACGCCAGCGCTCGCGCGATCTCGACCAATTGCTGAGCGGCCACGCCGAGATGGCCGACCTTAGTTTGCGGATCGACCGCCAGCCCGACCTCGTCCAATAGCGTTGCCGAAGCGTCGTAGAGCGCGTTCCACTGGACGCGGCCACCGCGTCCGTGCGGCAGGCGACCGAAGAACAGATTCTCGGCGACCGACAGCGAAGGGACTAGTTCTAATTCTTGATAAACGACTGCAAGGCCGTGGTCCAGGGCTTGACGCGGATGGCGGATATCTACGGGACGGCCCGCGATCTGGTAGCGGCCTTGGTCGCGGTGGTACACGCCAGCCGCGATTTTGATCAAGGTGCTTTTGCCAGCGCCGTTTTCGCCGACTAGCGCGTGGACTTCTCCCGGTCGCACTTCAAAGTCAACGCCCTTGAGTGCATAGACGCCGGGGAAGCGCTTGTGGATGTCCTCTAGGGACAGTAGCGGCGTCATGTCGGAGGTGCGAGCAGCCGTCGCAAGAGGCTTTGCTTGCGGCGGGTGTCCAGATACACGGCGAGGATAATTACTGCGCCGCGCGCAATGTCGTGGTAGAAGGACGACACGTTCAACAGCACCAAACCGTTGGAGAGCACCGTCAGAATCAGGATGCCGATGAACGCGCCGCCGAGCGTGCCCACGCCGCCCGTCAGGCTGATGCCGCCCAAGATCACCGCGGCGATTACCTGCAACTCAAACCCCAGGCCGGCATTCGGCTGCCCGGAGTTGAGGCGCGAGGCTAAGATGAAAGCGCTCAGCGCCGCTAGTACGCCGCCGAGCACGAAGACTAAGACGCGCGTGCGATCGACGGCCAAGCCCGCGAGCCGCGCCGCTTGGATATTGCCGCCGATGGCGTAGATATAGCGGCCGAGGATGGTGTGGTGGAGGACGTAGTAAAACAGCCCCAAGAGGACAAAGGTCACCAGCACTGGGATCGGGATCGGCCCCAAGTGTCCGGTGCCCACTTCGATGAAGCCTTCTACTTTGCCTTGGATCGACACCGCTTGGGTGCTGACCATAGCTGCGCCGCGCAAAATGGCCATCATGCCCAAAGTCGCGATCAGGGAGTTGATACCGGCCTTGGTGACCAGCAATCCGTTGCACAGGCCGACAAGTGCTCCGGCGGCGAGTGCGGCGATCAGCGCCAGCGTTACACTTTCAAACTGATTGAGCACGGCCACGGCGATGATCCCGGCCACTGCTTGGGTAGAGCCGACGCTCAGGTCGATCTCGCCGAGCAGGATGATCATCACCATGCCGATTCCGGCGATGGCCACCAGCGAGGCGTCGCGCAGCACGTTCTTGATATTGACGGCGGTAAAGAATACTGGCGTCAGCAGGGAAATCCCCACGCAGAGCAAGACCAGCGCCAGCAACAGCCCGGCCTGCTCGCTGTGGAGCATCCGCGACAGAAAGCGGCTCATTGCGGCATCAAGGCCCGCACCGCATCCACCTTGAGCGCGAAGGGCGGCTCGGTGCTCGTGTCGTAGAAGCGGCTGATATTGTCGCGGGTGACGACGATGGTCGGCGTCTCGTAATGGTCGGGTAGCTGCTCACCACGCGCTAGTTGTACCGCCGCATCGATGAGCGCGCTTCCGACGAAATTCGGGAACATCGCCAGCGCCGCTGCATAGGGCGTGTCGCCGGTGAGGGCCGTCTGTCCCACAGTGCCCTCGAAGCCGAAGCCGATTGCCGTCAGCGCCGCTTCGTCCAATCCGGCCGCCTTGTAGGCCGCCATGCCGCCGGTCGTCGAATCGTCGTTGATGCCATAGATCACGTTGATCTGCGGGTTGGCCGTCAGCGCGTCCTGCGCCACCTTGAACGCCTTTTCCTTGAGGCCCTGTCCATCGACTTCTTGGACGATCTCATGGGTCAGACCCGAAGCGGCGAGCGCGTCTTTGAAGCCATCGACCCGCTGTCGGCAGTCCTCAAAGTTGGGGAAACCGACGATGAGGATCTTGGGGGCGAGGCCCTTTTCTACAGCATAGCTGGCAAACCACTCGCCGGCCTTGATTCCACCTGCGTAGTTGTCGATTCCCACGTAGCTGACGGCCTCGGACACGGGGTTGGATTCGGTAATCACCTTGGTACCTGCGGCCTTGGCCTGCCGCACTATCGGTCCCAGTGCCTTGGCGTCCACCGGCGACAAAACCAGCACCTCGACCCCTTGGGCGAGCAGGTTTTCGGCTTTGGAGATTTGCGCGGCCACGTCGAGGTTGGCATCGGCGACGATCAGCTCGACATCCAACTCGGCCGCTCGCGCTGTCGCCGATTTGCTGATGTTTTGATACCACTCGTGCGACATGAAGTTGATGACGTAGCCGATCTTGAGTTTATCGGGCGCATCGTCCGGCTGCCCGCAAGCGGCGACCAATAGGGCGCACAGCAGCCATGTTTTAGTCTTACTCATTGGATCACCTATCCCTTTACGGCACCAGCCGTCAAACCTTGGACAAAATACCGCTGCAATCCCACAAAGAGCGCGATTGGCGGCAGGCTAAAGATCAGCGATGCGGCGAATAGCTGGTCGTATTTGTTGACGTATTGCCCCAAAAACGCGGCGCGCAATCCCACCGGAATGGTCAGGGCCTGCGATTTGGTAAACACAAAAGCGAACAAGAATTCATTCCACGAAAGCAAAAAGGCAAAAGTCCCCACTGCCACGATCGCCGGTGCGGCCAGCGGCAAGACGATTCGGTAGAGTAGCTGGAGGCGGTTGCAGCCGTCGATGAGCGCGGCCTGTTCTAAATCGGTGGGGATGGCGCGGAAGTAGCCGTTGAGCAGCCAGGTGCAAAACGGAATGGCAAAGCCCGTGTAGATCAACACCATGCCCACGTGCGTGTCGAGCAAGCCGAACGAGCGAATTACCTGAAAGAGCGGGATGAGGATCGAAGAGCCGGGCAGCATTTGCGACATCACCACCACCATCAGCAACAAGGTGTTGCCGCGAAAGCGGAAGCGGGCAAAGGCATACGCCGCGCAGACGCTAAATGCGAGGGCGATTAGGGCCGTGGAGAGGGAAATGGCCATGCTGTTGGCAAAGTACTTCACAAACGGCCCGGTGTCCCACATCTCGACGTACGCGTGGAAGGTGAGGGAGCGGGGGAAGACCAAAGGCGGCGTCTGCGTCATCTCGGACAGGGGACGCATGGACGTGGTCACCACCCATATCAGCGGCATCACCAGCGCGAGTACGAAGACCGAGCCTAAGCCGTAGGCGAGATAGGCGCGGACTTTTTCTTGGGTTTTAATTGGAACAGACATCATTCGTAGGGCCTATTACTTGAGCAAGAGCACTCGGCGGGTCTGCTCGCCGCCGGGGTAGAAAAGCCGCGTCAGATAGACACCGGCGGCCACCGCCGCCCCGCGTTGGTTGCGGCCATCCCAGGCGACTTGGTAGAAGCCGGCGGGCTGGTATTGATCCACGAGGGTGCGCACCGGCTGCCCCAAGGCGTTGTAAATCTTCAGCCGTACTACACCGGGGGTGGCCAGACGGTAGATAAGATAGGTGCTGGCGTTGAAGGGATTGGGATAATTGGGATCTAGGCCGCTGACGGCTGGTAGCAAGCGCGGTGCTGAAGATTGAATCGCCGTTGGTTCAGCGGGGGTGATGTAGGGCGACATATCCCATAGCAGCACTATGTTGTCCCAACTGCCACTGGCGAGAGTAGTCCCATCGGGCGAGAACGCCACTGAATAGACCCAACTATGATGTCTTGTGAGTGTGTTTATTAGTTGTCCCGACTCCACGTCCCATAGCCGCACTGTGCTGTCCTCACTGCCACCACTGGCGAGGATGGTTCCATCCGGTGAGAACGCCACGGAACAGACCAGATCCGTATGGCCTGTGAGAGTGTTTATTAGTCGTCCTGCTTCCACATCCCATAGCCGCACTGTACCGTCCCAATGGGCACTGGCGAGGGTGGTTCCATCGGGCGAAAACGCCACGGATAAGATAAAACCCCTAGGGCCTGTGAGAGTGTTTATTAGTTGTCCCGAATCTACGTTCCACAGCCACACTGTGTCGTCCTCACTACCACTGGCGAGGGTGGTTCCATCGGGCGAAAACGCCACGGAATAGACCGCATTTCCTCTATGGTCTAAGGTGTTTATCAGTTGTACAGATTCTACCTTCCACAACCGTACCGTGCCGTTGTCCCAATCGGCACTGGCGAGGGTGGTTCCATCCGGTGAAAACGCCACGGAATGGACCGGAGCCCTAGTATAAGCCGGAGCCCTAGTATTACCTAAAGTGTTTATTAGTTGTCCTGCTTCTACGTCCCATAACTGCATCGTGCCGTCCAAACTGGCACTGGCGAGGGTGGTTCCATCGGGCGAAAACGCCACGAAAGTCACATAATCCGTATGGCCTGTGAGTGTGTTTATTAGTTGTCCAGCTTCCATGTCCCATAATTGCACTGTGCCGTCCCGAATGGCACTGGCGAGGGTGGTTCCATCCAGTGAAAACGCCACGGAATGGATCGCCCCCCCATGACCTAAGGCTTTTACCCATTGTTCTGACTCCACGTTCCACAGCCGCACTGTGCTGTCCGAACTGGCACTGGTGAGGGTGTTTCCATCGGGTGAGAAGGCCACGGCATAGACCAGATCCGTATGGCCTGCTAGAGTGTTTCCCAGTTGTCCTGACTCCACGTCCCATAGCCGCACCGCTTCCCAACTGTTAATGGCGAGAATGGTTCCATCGGGTGAGAAGGCCACAGCATAGACCCCACCCGTATGGCCTGTGAGCGTGTTTATTAGTTGTCCAGCTTCCACGTCCCACAGCCGCACTGTGTAGTCCCAACTGCCACTGGCAAGGGTTTTTCCATCGAGCGAGAACGCCACGGAACGGACTCCACCCGTATGGCCTGTGAGAGTGTTTATCAGTTGTCCAGCTTCTACATCCCATAGTCGCACTGTGCTGTCCGAACTGGCACTGGCAAGGGTTTTTCCATCGGGCGAAAACGCCACGGAATGAACTCTATCCGTATGCTCTAAGGTGTTTAGTAGTTGTCCAGCTTCCACATTCCATAGCCGCACTGTGCGGTCTCGACTGGCACTAGCGAGGGTTCCATCGGGCGCAAACGCCACGGAATAGACCGAATCCGTATGGCCTCTGAGGGTGTCTATCCATTGTCCAGCTTCCACATCCCATAGTCGCACTGTGCCGTCCCGACTGGCACTGGCGAGGGTTTTTCCATCCGGCGAAAACGCCACGGACCAGACAACACCCATATGGCCTGTGAGTAGAGCGATTTCAGCACTGGTGTTCGCATCGTCGAGCGAGACGCCTGCACTGGTGCTCACCTTGCCCGAGCGGGCGAGGGCTTCTGCGGGCCAAGGGGTGTAGTCTTGGGCGAAACTGCTCTGCACCCATAAGGCACAGACGACCAAGAAGCTGACGTTGGACAACCGGATCTTGTTCATCGGCGTATCCTCCTTAGTCATTTTCTTGAATTTTAATTCGCATTCGCATCTCTCCTCTCCTCGCGGAAGAGCACGCGGATGAAGACGATGCTCATGGCCAACAAAAAGAGTAGCAGAATGAGCGCCGCGCCCGCGCCCGCGCCCTTGCCGAGCCGCAGGTGTTCGAAGGCGATGCGATAGACTGTAATCGGCACCACCTGCGTGGCCTTGGCCGGGCCGCCTTCGGTCATTATTACGGCTAAAATCAGCCCTTTTTCGCATTCTGGATCAGCAGGGCTTCACTCGGCGGTTATCTCATCCAACAAGCGCGTGAACTCGGCCAGTTCCGCCACCTGGATGGCGGCGCGCAGCAAGACTTGGAGTTGCTCGACTGCTTCAATACTCTCCAAGCGCTCCGACAACGCCTTGGCCGCATCCGCATCAAACCGAAGCGCCAAGGCTTCTTGGATACTTTGCCGAAGCCCTTGCTCCAGCCCTTGCTCCAGCCCCTCCTCATGTCCCTCCTCACGTCCCTCCTCACGTCCCTGCTTCAGCCCTTCCTCATGCCCCTGTTCCAGTGCTCGCTTGCGCAAAGACTCAAGTAACGGAAACTCAGTCATGATCTCCTCCGATATAAAAGAAAAAACGGTTGATTCCTCGCATACCAATGAACTCAACATCCCCATGTGTGCCAACACACTATGCTTAACGGCACGAGATACAGCTAACTCCTCGGTCGTTTCCACACACTGACGCAACCACGCATCCACATCCATCCCTTGAGGACGCCCCATCAGCGGCGTAAAGGGCAGCACCCCCACATTGCCCGACGACAAATACGTCATCCCATCCAACGCAATCAAACGGATCACCTTATAGCGCAGCAGTACCTCAAAGCCCGTATGCTCTTGAATATAATGCCCCGGATCGCGCCGTCCGGCCTCGGGACGCAGGTAGATCACGTAGGAAAACAGGGGCAAGCCGTACTCGGCAATGCAGCGTCCCATGTAGCCGGCCATGCGGCGCGGCATGGGCACGGCCGTGCTATCGGTAGTTTGAAACTCGCAATGAACTAACGCTTCCTCGCCTTGGATTTGCACGTGCAGTAAGCTGTCCATCACCTGCGTCTCGACGGTGGGTTGCTCCGGGTTGAGCATATCCAGTAGCTGCACCTGTGAGTGCCCCAGCAGGAAGGTCAGAAAGCTCTGCGGATGAGTGCTGAGCAGGGATTTGGAAACGCTGTCAAATTCGGCCATCGGTCCGTTCTCCTGAGAAGCGTTCTTAAAACTCGCGTCGGACGATAGGTGTATTCGTGGCTACGGACCACGGCGAATTTTAAGACAGCTTCTAAGAGTGGACGCGATGTGATGTAGAGAAATATATCCGATTGGCACACCAAAACAAAGGGCATAGCACAGCCCACCGAGGCCATCGAGACCCTTGGTGTTTGATGATTTTTAATCGTCGTCCCGCCGCTCCTCGCGGAAGAGCACGCGGATGAAGACGATGCTCATGGCCAGCAAAAAGAGCAGCAGAATGAGCCCTGCTGCCGCGCCCTTGCCGAGCCGCAGGTGCTCGAAGGCGATGCGATAGACTGTAATCGGCACTACTTGCGTGGCCTTGGCCGGGCCGCCCTCGGTCATTATGAAAATCAGCGCGAAGTCGTTGACCATCCAGATGGTGGCGAAGAGGAAGACTACCCCGATCACGTGTTTGAGCTGCGGCAGGGTCACGTGGAAGAAGCGCCCGAACACATTGGCTCCATCGACGTGCGCGGCCTCGTACAGCTCGGCGGACACGCCCTGCAAACCCGCTAGCAGCATGATGGTGATGTAGGGCATGAAGCGCCAGACATTGGCCACCACCACCGCGCCCATAGCCGCATCTGGCTGCGCTAGCCAGGGGACATTGGCGTCGATGAAGCCGAGGCTTAGGAGCGTATGATTGACGAGGCCGAAGCTGTCGTGGAAGAGCCAGCGCCACATGTAGCCGGTCACCACTGGGGCGATGGCCCAAGGGACGAGCAGAAAGCCGGTAAAGACCGGCCGATACTTGCGAATCTCGTTGAAGATCAACGCCATCCCCAAGCCCAAGACGAAGGCGACCGGCAGGGAGTAGAGCGTAAAGCGCACCGAGCTCCAGATGCTGTTGACGAAGGTGCGGCTGCCGAAGAGCTTGGCGTAGTGAGTCAGGCCGATGAACTCGTCGCCAGCGCCGCGAAAGAGCTTCACCTTGTACAAGCTCATAATCAGGTTGCTGAACACCGGGTAGAGGATGACGACCACCAAGACCAGCAGGGCCGGCAGCAAGAAATAGTACGGCGTCAGGTTTTTGCGCAGCGCACCTTTAGTAATCACTCAATACCTCGTTTACTTCTTCGGCGGCAAAGTCCAGCGCCTCCTTGGGGCTTAGCGTGCCGGTCAGCGCCATATTGACCGCGTCGGCAATGTGCCGCTGGATCTGGGTAATCGCCGGATGGCCCGGCCAACCCAGCCCATTGGCCCCGGCGATGGCGAGTTGATCTAGGTCGATGTAATCGGACTGCACGCCTTCGGCATAGGCTGCCTTTAGCGTGGGAATGCCGCCCATGGTCGGGTTGGGGTTGCGCCAGACCGGATGGTCCAAATCCAGCGCCTTGACCACTTCCCAAGCTTCGTTGGGCACCTTGGTATAGCCCGTTATGGCAATCATAATTACGTCGAGCAACGTCCGCGATTCGTGCGGTCCGATGTGCTCTGTGGGCGTGGGAATTTGCGCCAGCGCCAGATTGTTCAAATCGAAGTCGTAGTTGCCGTGGACGATATCCTGCCACCACGGCCCTTCAATCGATAGCGCGGCCTTGCCGGTTGACCAGTGCGCGGCGTTTTCGTCGAAGCGATAGGCCGCGCTGCCGGGAGGCAAATAGCCCTTGTTTTTCATCTCCACTAGAAACTCCAGCGCCGCCTGCCCGGCCGGGCCGTTAAAGGCGGCGGCCGACCAATCCTCGTCAAAGACGCGCCCACCCGCTTTGTACAGCAGCGGCAAAAAGCGGTAGGCTGTGTCCAGATTGACGCCCCCAGGCATGGTAAAAGGCTCGATCCCCGTGCCTGCGAATTGCGGCCCCAGCGCCAGCATCTCGTCCCAAGTCTTGGGCACTTCGAGTCCCATCCGACCCATAATGTCGGTGTTGACCGCCAGCACGAAGGGCAGCATGGTCACTGGCAGGCCGTAGTGCTTGCCGTCGTATTCGACCAGTTCCCAGACGTTGTCGAGGATGCGCTCCTTGACCTGGGGGAAGTCGGGGAAATTCTCCAGTGCGTACAGCCCTCCCAACTCGCCGAACTCGACCGAGTACTTGTGATGCACTCGCACAATATCCGGCCCATCGCCGACGATGGTGGTGCTGATCAAGCTCTCGCGCTGCGTCGCCCAGTCGCGGAACTCCAGCTCGATCTGGATGTCGCTGCGCGCGGCGTTGAAGTCGGCCACGGCCTGCTGCACCCATGCGCGCAGACCCGGCACGCCCCCGAACTCCCACAACACCACCGTGGTTGGTTCGCCGGGACGCGGGCGGTCGTCGCCTCCGCAGGCGATCAGGCCGACAAGGAGCGGAAATAGTATTCGTTTCAAGTGCATAATCTATCGCAACCCTACATCATTCAAGACTGGATTCCCGCTTTCACGGGAATGACGTATAGGTAAAAGAGACCGTGTCGATGAACGCATGCTTGCAAATCATGTAGGACTGTTATAACAGTCTATTTTCGCGCCGATTTATAGTAGCCAAAGCGCCAGTGGCCCACAACAAGGGCCGCGCCCGCTGGACACGTCTAACCGTATTCCTTACTAATGAGAGCCAACCTTCACCCCCCAATAGGCTTATGCAAAATATTCTCATCACAGGTGCTACGGGTCTGATCGGCACGGCCGCGGTCGCCAGCCTGCGCACCCGCTATAACCTGCGCGCCCTCAACCGCCGCCCGCTCCCAAACATCGACTGCCACCAAGCCGACATTGCCGATCTCGATGCCATCAGACCAGCCTTTGCTGGGATCGACGCGGTCGTCCATCTCGCCGCCCATATTGAAAACGATATAGCGGCGATCTTCCGCGCCAACTTGCAGGGGACAGGGAATGTTTTTGCCGCAGCTCACGAGGCCGGGGTGCGGCGCGTCCTCTTCGCCAGCAGCGGGTCGGTCATGGGCGGCTATGCCGCGCTCTCGCCATACAAGGAGCTTTTGGCTGGCGAATACGACCAAGTACCCGCCGAGTGGCCGATGCTGACTGCGCAATCGCCTCTGCGGCCAACGGGACTATACGCAGCTAGCAAGGTCTGGGGCGAGGAGCTAGGCCGCGAGTACGCCTCGGCCCACGGCATGTCTGTCCTCTGCCTGCGCTTTGGTCGCGTCAACCCGGAAAATCGCCCGACCCATTCGCGCGAGTTTTGCGTCTGGTGTAGCCAGCGCGACGCCGTGCAGATGATCGAAAAGTGCCTTGCCGCCCCCTTCGACTTGCCCTTCGACACCTTCTTCGCCAACTCGGACAACAAATGGGGCTACCGCGACTTAGAACACGCTCGCCAAACGGTGGGCTTTGTGCCCGCAGACCGAGCCGAAAACTACCGCTGAGGAGAAGATCCATGCTGCCTTTTGCTGTGTGCGCGATTTTGCTCGCTGTCTCCGCCGTACGCGCGGATATGAACATCAACGCTCCCTTGTTGGAGACGGCCCCGACCATTGACGGCGACCTTGCCGAGTGGAAGGATCTCGCTCACAACGACGGCGTTTGGGACATGCGCCGCATCAGCGAGGCTGGCTTCTATCGCCTCGATCGCGGTGCGCGCAACCGCCTCACCGACCACGGCGACGAGCCGCATCTCGAAGACGACTTGCGCGCCCGCTACTACATTGCTTGGGACGCGCAAAATTTCTACTTCGGGGCCGAGGTCTGGGACAATGTCAATGATCTCGACGACCCCGATCCGGCGGACAAGCGCTGGTATTTCAAGGATGCGATTTGTTGGTTTATGGAAGGCCCGCGCGACCGGGCCAACGAGCGCTTCGGCCAAGGCGACAATGCCTTCTGCTTTGTGGCCGACCCGCAGCGCACGCCGCAAAACGCTTGGTGGCGGCACGGCGCGCCCGGCCAGAGCTACATTGAAGAGCCGATCCCCGAGGCAGCTTGCGACTACGTGGTGCGCATGGATCCTTGGGGCCGGAGCGCGGCTGATTTTATTTTGGAGGCCCGCGTTGAGATGGCTCCGACGTTTGCCCACAGCGACCCCCGCTGGCAGCCGCCGCAAGTGGGCGACGAATACAGCATGGAAATCGTCCACACCGACCCGGATGGCGGCGCATACGGCGGGCACTTCATGATCTACGGCAATGGCGATGACGACAACACGTGGGGCCGGATGATTTTAGTCGGGCCGCGGATGCCGATTGGGCGGCTCGCCGAGTAGGAGAAAGAAAATGCACCGTAGCGCAGTACTTCTGTCCTTGGTAACTGCGACCCTCATCGCCCTCGTCGGCTGCAGGTCCAATCCGGTCTCCACGGGCGGTCAAGCGCCTGAATTCACCTTACCTGCGGCGGATGGGACTTCGGTTTCCTTGTCCGACTTACTCGACAACCGCGCGGCGGCGGTACTGCTGTTTTACCGAGGATTCTTCTGAGGTTCCTGTCGGAGCCAACTAGGTGAGTTGGCAGATGTGTATCCCGAGTTTCTAGAGCGCAATGTGTCGCTTGCGGCGATCAGCACGGATGACATCGCCGACGCGCTGAAAATGGTGGAACTTACCGGCGCTGAATTCGCTATTCTGTCAGACAAAGACGCCGAGGTAGCCAAGGACTACGGAGTTTACAACCTGCTGAATGACGGCGTCGCGACGCCGTCCGCCGTCATCGTTTCGCCCAAGGGTGACATCGAATGGAAATACGTCGGGGAAAGCCTCTCCGACCGGCCGACGCCCGATCAAATTTTGGCTCAAGTTGACCGATTGATACAGTGAGTCGCCTTCATTCAGGCTCTTCCGACTCTTCCTCGCTTGGGTTAGCTTGCTCAAAAAGTTTTTGCAGCAGGTCGAGTTTTTCGCTCACCTCTTTGGGGATTGTGGCGGGGTCAACGAAGTGAACAAGGCGATGGAGTTCGCCCTTCCTGAGCAACATCGCGTGTCCGAGCTTCTGTGCGAGCCGCCGGAAGAACTCTTCGGCAAAATCGCTCAGCTTCAATCGCTGGGTTTGTGCTTCCCACAAGAGCCGTTTCACGTCCTCGTTTGCATCGCGCCATGTAGTGAAGTCGCTTTGGTTATCGTCAAAAACGCGTTCTTGGATCAATGCGTTGAGGACGTCTTCTATTGTTGCGAAGAAGAGCGGCATATCTCGGTAGTGGGCGACGACGTATTTTCGCAATACTTCCGGCGTAATGAAATAGTTTTCTGCCTCATAGCGATTCCAATAGACTATCTGAAGGCCTCCTTCATCCGAGTCCTCCTGCTCTTGGCCATCTCTATCAAGGATCGCCAATCCTCTTAGGTCGGACACCATGGGCTTCAGAGCGAAGAAGTGCTGCTTCGGCGTCGCACCAAAACCACCTTCCACACGCTCAAGCTCTGAATCCAAGTTGGTATCCGGGAAGTTATTCTGCACGTAGAATGCGTTGACACGCTCATCCCAAATGTCTTCAGCACTGTGATTCAGTTGTTTTGCCAACGCTCGCAGGATGTCGACATCCGTGCTTCCTTCCACATAGAGCACGTAGCCCCGCTGCTGTGCTCGAATGTAGTGTTCGGTTCCATATTGCTTGAGTGCTTCGCGGATGTTCGTCTTGCCTGCGAGGTTATCTGCTCGACCTTGCAGCAGCAGCGTGAGGTTGTGCTCGCGTGCTTCCTCTAAGACTACTTCCGAATGCGTGGCGAGGATGATTTGCGACTCTCTCTCGTCGGCAATTTCGCGCAACAGTATGTAGATTTGTTTTTGGCGTAGGATTTCGAGGTGAGCATCTGGCTCGTCGATTAGGAGGACGTTGCGCTGATCAGAATACAGGTAGGCGACGATTAGGAGCATCTGCTGAAGTCCACGTCCAGCAAGCGACACATCTAACCGATCCTTGACATGAGACTGCCGATAAAACAGATCAATGCTGCCGCGTGTAGTCTCTTTCGGATTTTCAAGATCAATTGTAAACAAACGCTTCATCAGATCAACGATCTTTTCCCAATCTTTGGGCGCGTTTTGGAATACAGTCAAGCAGAGGTTACGGAGCACTTGCGCCGTTTGCCCTTGGCCGAGCAATACGTCTATTCGTCCGGGCTGTAAAATGGCTTCTTCAGTATCGAGGCCCGACATTGGATATAGTAATTTGACATTGAATTTGGCTGCTGTTTCGATGAGTTCTGGCCTTTTGAGCGTTGATTCATCAGGCGTGCAATAAACCAGTTCGTTGCCCTGATTGCGGAAGCGCATGGTGACAGGCTCGACTTTGTGCTCGTGTAAGACGCCGAGGGTGATATGAAAGTAGATGTCGTGGTTGCCGGTGCGAACGGCCATGTTGTGCCAGAAGTAGCGCGTACGCTGCACGGGCACCGAGACAATATTGAGCCGATTGATTGATGTTGATGTCCGTTCTTTGGGCGGTGCTGTGCCTTTGTTTTCCAACCAAGTTTTGACGGCTTGTGACCAGAGTGCGATGGCCTGTATGGCCGTCGTTTTGCCGCAATTATTAGGTCCTATGAGTACGGACGGATGATCCAACTCAATGCGCTGTCTGTCGCCAAAGCGCTTGAAGTTTTGTAGCTCTAGGTAATGTAGCAGTCTCATGTCGTCCTCTCGTCAATTATGAAAGTACTAGCGCGTAGCCTGTCGGATAGGGCCAAAATTGAGCACAAAGCCGGGGTGGTCTCTTCCACGGACGATAAACTCGCTTTCTGCCAATACGTCGATTTTGTCGATTACGGCCGTGGAATGAGGGCGGTTCCCAGCTTGCGAGCCTGTAAAATAATAATTATTTCGGCGCGGGCGCATCCACATCTTTCGTCTGCAAGTCCTCGAATATGGCCCGCGCGAGGATGGGCAGGGCCAAACTCCGAAACGTTTCGTCCGACAGATAGCGCTCCGAGATCTGGTCGTTCTCGCTCATGCGCTCGATCATTAGTTCGTCGAGTCGGTTCTTAATTCCCAACTCGAACCGGTCACGCGGATTGGCGCGCGCCGTCTCCACTACGGTTTCGTCGTTGCAGGCTTTTTCCTTGATCTGCTGAAAAAAGAGCCGATCCACTTCATTGAACTGCGTCCCGAAGCGCTCGTTCAGCACCTCAATGATTTCCGAGAGGGGAGCCTTGGGGTCCTGCGCCCGACCAGTACCGACCTCGGTCGGGGGTTTGACGTGCTGAGGCTCACCTTCTGACACATTTATCGGCCCCGAGGAAACACGCTCTAGCCGGTAGTACTGCAGAGCGACTTCGCTACCTAGCTTGATGACCTCGTCGTCGCGGTCGAGAGGCAGGTGTGGTAATAGAAAGTGCCCGTAGCTGTAGAGCATTTCTTGTTCAGGATCGCCGTAGGGGACGATCTGGCTCAAGTAAGCGTATAGCCCTACATACCCAGAGAGTTTGTCGCGAAACTGTTCGCGGGCTTCGTCTTGCTCTATTGCAGCGAAGCGAGTTACGGCTGGCTGGAGGCACTTTTGCATGTCGGCGTGATCGCTAGATCTTTGGTCTTCAGGGGCTTTGTAGAACACCCCGGTGAACTCCTCGACCTCACTCCAGTAGTAAACCTGCGCTTGGTCGAGTTCGTGTTTTAGGGCCTCTAGCCTTGAAGGGTCAGACGTCTCTATTACCTCGGTCTTGTCGTAATACGGCTTGAAGGCGTTCAAGATGTCTTCGGCCTTGTTGACGAAATCGAGCACGAACGGAGCGTCCTTGCCCGGTGCCGTGCGGTTGAGCCGCGAGAGCGTCTGCACGGCCTGAACTCCATCGAGCCGCTTGTCCACGTACATCGCGCACAGGCGTGGCTGATCAAAGCCCGTCTGGTACTTGTTCGCAACCAGTAGTACTTGGTAGTCGGGGGAGTCGAAGCGGTCGGGCAGCGCCGCTTCGCTGATGGGCTTGCCGGTGACGACATCCACGTTCATGCCCGGCTCTGTGTATTCAAGGCCGGTGTCGGGATCGCGCACGGTGCCGCTGAAGGCGACGAGCGGACGGATGTCCGCATAGCCCTTTTCCTCTATGTAGCGCTCGAAGGAGAGTTTGTAGCGCACGGCGTGTAGCCGCGATGCCGTGACTACCATGGCTTTGGCACGGCTACCGAGCCGGTGCTGCACCTTGTTGCGGAAGTGCTCGACGATTACTTCAGTCTTCTGCTCGATGTTGTGAGGGTGGAAGTTGGCGAATTTCGCTAGGGCGCGGGCCGCCTTCTTCTTCGGCAGATTCGGGTCGTTCTCTGCGTTTTTGAGCAGCCGGTAATAAACGTTGTAGGTCGTGTAGTTCGCGAGTACATCGAGGATGAATCCCTCCTCAATGGCTTGCCGCATGCTGTACAGGTGGAACGCCTCGGGTACGCCTCGAACACCAGGGCGGCCAAACAGCTCTAGCGTCTTGCCCTTGGGAGTAGCCGTAAAGGCGAAAAATGACAGGTTCGGCTGCCGTCCCCTCGAAGCCATCACTTGATTTAGGCGGTCTTCCCAGTCTTGCTCTCCTTCGGCATCCGTACCTGCGCCCAGAATCTCCTTGAGTTCCCGCGCGGTCTCGCCGGTCTGGCTGGAGTGCGCCTCATCTACAATCACCGCATACCGACGCTTGCCGATTTCCGCTTCCCAAGCCTTGGCCTGCGCCCGCTCCTCGGCGGTGGCGGCCTCCTGCGACTCGGCCCCAGCGGTGCGCAGCAACCCGCGCAATACGAACGGGAATTTCTGAAGCGTGGTGACGACGATCTTGGTGCCGTCGATTAGGGCGTTGGCGAGTTGGTGGCTGTCTTGGTCAATCGCCTTGACTACGCCTTGGGCGTGTTCGATCTGATAGATCGCATCTTGGAGCTGCTGGTCCAACACACGGCGGTCGGTGATGACGACGACACAGTCGAAGACTTTGTGGTCCTTATCGTCGTGCAAGCTGGCGAGGCGGTGTGAAAGCCAAGAGATGCTGTTGGTCTTGCCGCTGCCCGCCGAATGCTGCACCAAATAATTTTGGCCAGCTCCGTCTGCTCGCGCGGCGACTAGCTGCCGTACGGAATCGAGCTGATGGTAGCGAGGGAAGATCATGGTCTCGTGAACGATGCGCCGGGTACTGCCTTGGTCGTCTTCGCTCTTTTCCTCTTTCTTCTCGACGAACATGAAGTGGCCGAGGATGTCGAGGAAGCTGTTGCGCTCTATGACTTCTTGCCAGAAATAGCCGGTGCGGTAGCCCGAGGCGTGCTGCGGGTTGCCAGCGCCGCATTGCACTTGGCCTGGGTGGCTGCCTCGGTTGAAGGGGAGGAAGCGCGTGTCTTCACCGTTGAGGCGTGTGCTCATGTGTACTTCGTCTGGATCGGCGGCGAAGTGCACCAGCGCCCGCGTCTTGAAGCGGAACAGTGGCGCGCGTGGGTCGCGGTCCTCTTGGTATTGCCGTACGGCTTGCCGCCAGCTTTGGCCAGTGCCGGGATTTTTTAGCTCGCAGGTCGCCACGGGCAGTCCGTTTAGTGCGAACAACAGATCGACTGTATCTCGTTTATTGGGATGGCAGGGAATTTGCCGCGTGACCGTCAGCTTATTTTGTGCGTACAATGCCAGCACCTCGTCGTTGAGGGCGTGGGCGGGCTTGAAGTGTGCTAATCGGAAGGTCTTGCCGTAGAACTTGAAGCCGTGGCGTAGGATGTGCAGCGTGCCTTTGATGTCGAGTTCTTTGACTAGCGCGTCGATCAGTAGGTCTTCAAGTCCAGCACCGTGCAGGGCACTCATCTGTTCCCACAGCGTCGGCTGGGTCTCAGCGAGAAAAGTGCAAACCTGAGTAGGGAAAAGGGCACGCTCGACATCCCACTCGGCGGTGGAGCCGCAATGCCAGCCGCCCGGCCCGAGGAGCATCGCCTCGACTTGGGATTCAAAGGCTTGTTCGTTGGTTTGGGTGTTCATGGAAGGCTTGGTTTACGCTTCAAGTTAAACGAGTTCGTTGTGTATTGAGCACAAAACCGGAGCGATCGTCATCAAGGACGATGAATTCTTCGTCTTTCAATTGCTCAAAAGTGACCATTAATTGGTAGACGGTGACGAATTCATCGGCGTCTTGAATATCGCCGTGTTCATGCCAAGGTGCTAAGATGACCTCTGGTTCCGTCATGGCCTTGCGGAATGCGAACTTTTCGCGCCGCCACATAACGTTAAGGCATCTCCGCGACAGGGAATCCAAACCGCTGAGATCTCCGAATAGTGCTTCCAGTTCCGTCTGGTAATCCGTTTGCATCAGGACGCGATCGGCGACGAAAATGGGCTGCGTCGGTGTGCTGCTATCGTGTTGGTAGATCAGGCCAGCGCGTTCTAGCACTACGAGTTGTTCAAAGTGATTGTTGTCTGGGGTCAGCAGAATGGTGTAGTGATGGTTTTCATTCGCCCATTCCGCTTTCATCAGGTAAGAGAGTACCCGCGTTTGTTGGGCAGAGAGCGGTCCGCCGAGTTTGTCGGCGATATAGGCGTCAAACGAATCCAGCCGTGCTTTCATACGCTCGCCGACTAAAGGACCGGCATTGAGAAAGAGGGTTACTTCTTCGCTGTGAATGCGATAAGTCGGCAGGTCGATCTGATTTTCCAAGCACAGGTTTACCAACGTGGCCATGCCAATGCCCCGGCCCTCCCACTTCCGGTACACCCGCAGCGCATCCGCTAGCTTGGGATTGCGCGCTCGGGCCTCGGGGATGATGCGGCGCAGTGGAATGGCATCTCTTGGGTGCTCAATGAGCAAGTGCGGGCGGAATGATCCTGGATTGCGAATGGAAATGTGCTGCCCCGGCTTGATGGAGATGATGACTTGCTTGTTGATGGAATAATCGCGGTGGGCGAGGGCGTTATTTACTGTTTCGCGCAGCACTTCCTCGGGATATTGCGGCACGGCCGTGCCACCCTCGGCAATGGAAATGCCGATCTGGATGTTGCGCAGGATGTAGGCGAGGCTTTTCTCCATCAGCGGCAGGATGTTGTCGATTAGGTCCTGCTTGTCTTGGGCGACTTCTTGCGGCGCATCTACGTAGCCGTGGACGTGGCAGCGGAATCCGAGTTGATCGCCTACGTGCTGCCCGCATACTAACATGCCGAGGGTGGTGACGGTTTCGTCCTTGATAAACAGTTTGCGGGCGAGAAATCCGCTGGCCGCTGCTAAATCGGCCTTGATGGTTTCCACTTTGCCAAGGCTGTTGAGCTGTTGGATGTAGTCATTGAGCGCGTCGAGGTTGAGGTCGGCGAGGGTCGTGCTCGGCACGGGCTGTACTTCGCGGGCGTCCCGCACCTGTTCCTTGTACTCTTCTTGGCGAGCGATGTCGGCTTCGGTGAGCTTGTGGTCGCCGGTTAGGACGCGCTTCCACGCTTGGCCATTGTAAAAGACAAACTTGCGGTCGGCGGGTAGTTCATCTACGTAGAGCACGGCTACGCGACCATTTTGAAAGTCGCGGATTTGCGGCGGCGGGAAGAATTCGCTCAGGTCGAGAGGCGTTCCGTTTTTGTCCGTAAAGCGGCGCGGGAACTCCTTTAGCTGTGCTTCGGCGTCCTCCCGGTAGCCAGTGAAGACCCACCGACGCTGCGAGCCTTGGCCCTCTTCCTTGCAGCCGAAAAGGAGGAGGCCGCCTCGGGTGTTGAGAAAGGCGTTGGCGGATTTGTGGCTTTCGCGCCAAGAAGAAGTAGCGGACGGAGTGGGTTTGATTTCCAAGCCGTCGTCTTCCACGTTCTCGAAGCGTCCTGCCGCGATGAGGGCGGCTAGCTTTTTTAAGGCTTTGTCTATTCTATCGGGCATGATCGGTAGCTCACGTACTAACGGAATTCCCGTTCCACGAGTCAATGCGCTCGACGATTTGTTTCATCTGTTCCTTTTGGGCTTCAAAGGCTTGTTTGTTGGTTGGGGTGTTCATGGAAAGATGGGAGGATGGTAGAGGAGCTTTGGCTCTGAAATTGTTGGCGGGAAGAGACGACGGTCACTCCTGCGAAGGCGGGAGTCCAGTGGCTAAATTGCTTGCGTCTCCATCGATTCACGACGCGTCTGCAATGCTTTTTCCAATTGAGAGGCAAGCTCGTGTTCTCCAACAGATTTTAATTGATCTGGTAATTCAGGGCGGGATGCAGGGTAGGTATCTGACCTGATTAAATAGGCACGAGCAATTTGCGTCAACATCGTAATGTATTGTTCCTGAGCCGCGTCCTCGTCACCGATCACTTTGAGATCCTCGAATAGCTGCTTCGCTCTTTTTGCGCGTTTATCTGCTGTTTTTGCAGAAGGCAAAGGCAGAGAATTCTTCCATTTATCACATAGGGTTGTCCAATATGTATCTTTTTCATAGAGAACTTTTCCAAAGAGAATCGTCCAACACAGAAGTTCATGTCCCTCTAAAAGAAGAGACTCTATATCCTCTTGACGATACGACCGAATATCGACATCAAGGGGTGGGATTACAAAATTTGGCTTTTCGCTCTCATAAATGACCAGTAAGTCAACATCAACACTGTATATGACTCGCGGACGAGTAATGGAACCGAAAATCACAAGCGCCCATATGTCGGATTGCTGACGAGATGTTTGGACAAAGTTTTCGACCCATTCTTTTGCACGAGTACTGGGCCATTTATCGATCGTTTCGAGGACGTGAGATGAATCCACGCTTTCGGGCCTATTGTTCATCTTGTTCATCTTGTTCATCAGAGGATTGCTCATTTGGTTCATCTCCTAATAACGTAGAAACTGCTTCCACGTAATCCTCAATTTCAATGGCCACATCCTGTGCATTCAATACTGGAGAATCTACATCTCCATAGGCCACAGCTTTGCGGGCACTATTGAGATCCCAAAGAAAATCGGCAATATCAGGTAGGCTGTGAGAACGAGAAAGTTCGCTTGCCATTGCAGCTTTATCTGCATGGGTCTTTTTGAGTTCCAGACCTAGATGTGCTGCTGCTGCAACAACAGAGGCTTCAAGACAGTAAAACCCATAGATTGTAAGGTCTGCCCAATCAGTAGGGTCATCCCATGCTGCAAGGACGCGTTCCAAATGCTGTTTTGCGCGTGATAGGGATTTTTCAGCTTCGGTGTTCGACATAGTTTTCTAATCAGATCATTTGGGCTGTGTGCGACGTGAATCGAGGCATGGCATCCTTTTTTGCAGCAAAACCCAGAGCCAAGAAGGCTCTAGGACAAGATGATAAGAGTCGAGTCTCTTGTCAATCAAGCGAAACCTTCGTCCGGCAGGAATCTGCTTACGGCCCTTCCGAAGAGCTATAGCAACCCTGAATGACTTGAACGATCCGAGATGTGGATCGTCTTGTTCTACCTTCTGCGTCTATCTGCGTCCATCTGCGGATCACCTTGCAAATCATGTAGGACTGCTATATTCCCATTCCACGAGTCAATGCGCTCGACGATTTGTTTCATCTGTTCCTTCCAATCGAATCGCCCTTGCATCAACTTTATGGTCATACTCGGAGTGCTCGAAATGGCTAAATCTACTTTGTCTATGCGCTTGCCATCCATGTTATTTTCGGTGTATGACGACCAACTTTCATATTTTTTGGGGTCTGGTAGCGGCGACAAGCCCGTTGCTTCTGCAAGGACAGAGCCGGGAAGATAGTTCTCAATTTCCTTGGCGTCAGTGATCCAAATATGCGCGTCGTCTATCTTTTCGACTTCCTCGCGGATTCTCTCCACTCTTGGCTTTAGATCAGCGGTCTTGGCTTCTCGATCTCCGTCGCACACGACGATGAGGTTGTGATTTATCTGGAACAGGTTGGCGAGTTTGGCAGCTTCGTCTTCGGGCGACGCGAATTGGACTTGTGCTAGGAGCGCACCGCCGTAGAATACGCACTGGTAATCGCGGGCTTCTCGAAGAATGCCTTTAGAAGCCGTCTGAAAACCCTTTCAGTAGTCGGTATTTGAACGGGCGTACTCATCGCGCCATATTCAGGTTTCACCAAGAATCCGAATAGAAAGGCTTGTATGATGAGTACGCCGCGTGTGCAATATGCGACCGATTTGACCGATGCACAATGGCAGCAGATCGAACCGTTGCTGCCCGCGCCGCGTCGGCAGCCAGGCGGTCCGGGTCGCCCACCCCGGGATCGCCGCCAGATGGTCAACGGGCTTTTGTATTTGAACAAGACGGGGTGTCCTTGGGCGTTATTGCCTGGTTGTTTTGGGCCGTGGAAAACGGTGTATGATTACTTTCGTCGCTGGAGCCTGCAAGGGGTCTGGCCGCCGGTGTTGGAACACCTGACCCAGCAGGAGCGTCGCCTAAGCGGCCGGGCGGCCAGGCCGTCGGCGGGGGGGGTCGATAGTCAGACGATCAAGACGGCAACCCAAGGCCAAACAACGGGTTATGACGCCGGCAAGAAGATCAAAGGCCGCAAGCGACATCTGTTGGTGGATACCGAGGGCTTGCTGCGCCAGGTGGTGGTCACCGCCGCCGATGTCGACGATCGAGCGGGCCTCAAGCAGCTTTTGACGCGCTTAGGGCGCACGGGCGTGGCTCGCTTACGCAAGCTGTGGGCGGATGGCGGCTATCAAGGCGAGGCGATCCGAATGTGGGTGGCTAACCGGAAAAAGACCCACAAAATCGACTTGGAAGTCGTCGCCAAACAAGGCGACGGCTTTGCGGTGCTACCCCGCCGCTGGGTCGTCGAGCGCACCTGGGCGTGGTTGATGAATTTTCGCCGACATGCCAGAGATTATGAGGTCTTGACCCGCCATAGCGAAGCCTTGATTCAGGTGGCCATGATTCACTTACTACTCAAACGGATCAAATAGGAAAATGGGGTTTTCAGACAGCTTCTTAGGACGGTCCTTGGTGTAAAGCTCAATCCAGCGATTGAGATAAATGCGGTCTGAAGGGCCTTCTACCCAAACGAGTCCGTTCGCTTGGAGTAAATCCGACGGCCTTGCTCCCAATTCGGAAACTATCTTGATAAGGTTAGAATGCGTGGGGACGGTTGTCGTGCGGGCGGATTCGCCGTCGTGGGATACGTGGATGATCTGGGCATGTTCAGATACGCCGAAAAGGTCGAGGGCGATGCTCGAATGAGTCGTCAGGAAGACCTTCGCTTTTTCGTTGACTGCGTAGTCCTCAAGATACTGGAATAACCGCCGTAAGAGGGCCGGATGGAGATTGTTTTCAAGCTCCTCGAAAGCGAACGTGAACTGAGATTTATTCTTGTGTTCTTGAGGATTTGGAATTTTGGGAATGACCAGTAGATTGAGCAGAACCAGGAAAACGGTCTTTAGGCCGCTTCCCGATTTGCTGAGGGGAATCAACCCCTTGGCATCCTCGCCGAGATAGACTTCCCAATGATCTTTTATCGCATCTTCCTGTGCTTCGTCGTGAACTTGTACTTGGATCTCTGAAAACTGGCCGTCACTGCCAAATATCGAATTTAGCGCGGCTAGAAGTTCGTCTTGGATGACCTCTCGTGGGAGTTTCTCTGACGTGATGAATCGACGTATTATATTTGTAGTTCCTTCTCCATCAGAGCCAAGTTCCAGTGTGGTCTCCGGTAGTCCGGTCTTGATGTCCCGGTCTGCGAGGAGCCTACGGAAAGCTGTTCCATTAAGCTGATGCGTTATGCCTCTTAGAGCCACCTTAACTCTTGAGATTCTGGCATCGGTCAATTGTTTTGAATGGAGGCGCATTAAATCGAAGTCATCCGAAAATTTTACATCTGACACCTCATTTCCGGTAACTTCCCATGTCACCTCTGCGTTGACGAAATACTGTCCGTGGTCAGACCAGTGGTTCCCACGAAGGCCGCCTTCGCTTGTGTCTTCCGAGAAAACTCCCTTCAGCGATTCTTCGTCTAATACACCAGAGCACTGGTACTTCCACTCACGGTCGAACAGTTTGCCATCGCATAGTGCTTCAACCAAATCCAACAGATGGGATTTCCCGGAATTATTGCGTCCAATAATGACGTTAATCGGCTTGATTTCGTCGAAGCCGACCCAATCACTTTTGAAACAACTATGTCCCTTGAAGTATATAGAGTCGGCTTTCATAAAGCGGCTTCCTCTCGCACGTCAATTTTGCCGGTCACGGCGGCGGTAATGAGGGCAGAACGGTACTCCTGCAAGCGTTCGATAGCGGCTCCGATTTTGGTGGTCAGTTCGTCGATTTTGGCGGTTTTATGGTCGAGGAAGTCGGCGATAGTTGATTGTTCCTGTAGAGGCGGAATAGGAAGCCATGCCTCTCCGATTGCCGATTTTGGCAGTCCGTAGCGCGTTACCCCCGTTGCAGCAATTTGAAACTGCTGATTTACGACGCAACTCTGAAGGGTACGCAATAAGAAAGTGCCGAGAAGTGCCGATTCTTGTGGACGAATAATCGCCAAGTGATAGCCACAAACAAGGTCGGATGCGGACTCGACAACCAAGGCGGGAACTCCAATATCGGACCAATCCTCGGAATCTTTGGTAATCACGACGTCATCAACCTGAAGTCCAAAGCGGTTGATCTCTTGGGCTGTGGCGGTGGTTTCCATCAAGCCCATGTCTGGTCTGATGTAGTCGTGGTAATAAACATCAGTATAGTTGCACAGACGAACTGGCAACTCGCCGTCGGTTGCTACTTTATCTACGTTGCTGACCCAATAGCTCGCAACATGCTTCAGCCGCGTAACTTCCCAATGAGCCGGTACATTCCCAAGTCCTTCGACGCCAGAGTCTTTGTACGCTGGATAGGAAGCCCGCTTGCTAGTTCGTGCAGTTACTTCAAGCATCATTGCTCACTCTTGCTCGTAATCAAGTTTTTCAGAGCTATCCAACATATCTCGCTACCAAGATCGAGACACAGCGTTTCTGCAGTATTGTCCTCCATGTGGAGGGCATGGAAATATCCAGAATGTTCCGCGAGGTCGATTTCCAGCGTAATCTCGTTCCGACCTAGCGACCATTCCGCTTGAACACCACCCGGTTCCGTTGGATAGAGATAAGGCAGCGGTAGATCACTTGGGTAATAGTTGTCGAACGCCTGCGAAAGCCAATCGAGCCCCTCCTTGGAAGGAGCCTTCCCTTGACCTTCCAACCAGCCATCTTTCAGTTGCCGCAGATCGTATATCTGCGCCGCGATGTCTAATGTCGTTTCACTCATTGCGTGACCTCGGTTAGTAATTCGGTGATCTCCTTTTCAAGCTGCTTGATGTCCTTCTCAATCACATCCAACGGCCGCGGCGGCTCATAGCAGTAAAAATGCCGGTTGAGTGGAATCTCGTAGCCGACCTTGGTTTTGCTCTCGTCGATCCATGCGCCCGGGACGTGCGGCAGCACTTCGCGCTGGAAGTATTCGGCGATGTCTTCCTTGAGCGGGACGCTCTCGGTATCGCGCAATTCTGGGTCGGGTTCCGGGTTGCCGTTTCGGTCGCGGCAGATTTCAGCGGTTTCGTCGCGCTCGCTGAGAGCAGCTAAAACGGCCTTGCGCTCGCTTGTGCTCAGAATGATGCCAGCAACGCGTTCTCGCCAACGCAGATCGTCCACAAACGCCTCCCGCTGTTTGTAAAGCGTCTCTCCATGCGCCGCCGCAAACTCGGCGAGCAGTTGCCTGATTTCCTTCTGCCGCTGTTTACCCGCTTCAATCTCCCGGCGTCGCACCGCTTCGTCTTTCTTGCTGCTGATGGCCAGCTTCACAAACGCAGGCTGGCTTTCCAAACGGGCGATCCGCTCCAAGCTTGCTTGGAAGTTCAGCCGCAATGGACGCTCGACGGTGATTTTGTGAAAGCCGAAGTCTTCGTTGTCGAACACCTTGCTGACGATCCGCTCCCGCTCAACCGGCTCTTTCGTGATCGGATCTTCTTCGGGGAAGGTGTAGGTCTCGTCGTCTTGAAAGTTGCCGAAGATGCGGGTAATGTCGCCGATCTGATCCGGCTCGCCGGGCCGGTCGCTGGGGTCGCCTAACTTGTTGCGCTTGTTGCCGAGACTCTTGGGCATTTTTACGAAGAATCGGCGGGCGTCGATGAGCTGAACCTTGCCCTTGCGCTGGAGCGTTTTGCGGTTACTGAGCACCCAGATGTAAGTCGAGATGCCGGTATTGTAGAAAAGCTGATCGGGCAGCGCGACGATGGCCTCTAACCAGTCGTTTTCAATGATCCATTGGCGGATATTGCTCTCGCCACTCCCAGCGTCGCCAGTGAACAGGGGAGAGCCGTTGAAGACGATGGCGATGCGGCTGCCTCCTTCTTGCGGGGGGCGTCTTTTCGAGAGCATGTGCTGGAGGAAGAGCAGGGAGCCGTCGTTGATGCGCGGCAGGCCAGCGCCAAAGCGGCCCTTATCGCCCAACGTCGCCGCCTCGCGCTTGATGTATTGCTGCTGCTGCTTCCACTCCACGCCAAAAGGCGGATTTGCCAGCATGTAGTCAAAGGTGTGCTTCCGGTCTTGATCGTCGTACTCAAAGGCATCCTCTGTGAATGTGTCGCCGAGGCGTATGTTGTCGGCGTCTTCGCCCTTGACGAGCATGTCGGACTTGCAAACCGCCCATGCTTCGTCGTTATAGTCTTGGCCGAACAGGAAGGGCTTGGCCTCGTCGTTGAGGTCGCGGATGTACTGCTCGGCTACTGATAACATGCCGCCGGTGCCGCAGGCTGGGTCGTACAGGGTCTTGACGATATGGCTCTTGCGCAGGTCTTGTTCGGGCGCGAGCAGCAAATTGACCATCAGCTTGATGACCTCGCGCGGGGTAAAATGTTCGCCGGCCTCCTCGTTAGACTGCTCAGCCCCGATGCGGATGAGTTCCTCAAAGACATAGCCCATCTGCACGTTATCCACGCGCTTCGGCGACAAATCAACCCCGTTGAACTGCTTTATCACCTCGTAGAGCAGATTCTTCTCATCCATGCGCGCAATCTGCTGCCCAAAGGCGAACCGCTCCATGATCTCGCGCACGTTGTCCGAAAAGCCATTGATGTAAGCGTTCAGATTGGGGGCGAGTTGATTGGGGTCGTTTAACAGCGTCGGCCAGTCGAGCTTGGACAAGTTGTAAAACGGGCGCTCGGTAATTCCGCTCAGCATACGGCGGACGGCAGCCTCCGGCCTAGTCCTAATTTTCTCGTATTCTTCGAGCACCTGCACCTTGGTGGGAGCGAGCAAACAATCGAAGCGGCGCAGCACGGTCAGCGGCAGAATAACCTTGCGGTACTCATTGCGCTTGTACGGCCCTCGCAGCAGGTTGCAGATGCTCCAGATGAAGTTGGCGAGCTGGGAATGGGTTTCGGGACTCATTGTATCCAACAGAACATTTCTATATCGGAAGCTGGCGAGCGCGAATTTGGCCCTCTGTGACGCTTATGACGCAGCCATCTTCAAGTTGTTTGTGATAACGAAGACACTCGCTGACATCCTCGGCTTCGAGGTATGGATAAGCTTCCAAGATTTCCTTGGTTGACATCCCGCTGGCAACCAAATTGACCACGAGGGAGACCGTTACGCGCATACCGCGGATACAAGCCCGACCGCCCATTACACCCGGGTCAAAGGTAATGCGTTCAAATCCTAGCATGACAGTTCTCCTTAATTTTGCCGGTTTCTGTCGGCATCGTAGTGGGCCTGTAAATATAACGGGATATTGAGACATAATCGAATTTTCTCTTATTTGGAGCATGGATATTGGCCTGCTTCGCGCGGAAGGGGCGCGTCCCTCCGTCGCAGACTCGACAGACCGCCCTCGCAAGGCGATATTGAGCGCGGCAAATCTTCTTTTCGACAAGGAGCAACACATGAGTAGGGTAGATCAGATCGGCTGGCAGGCCGAGAGCAAAACCGGTGTCATTGCGGCCGGCGGCGCTGGCGCTGTAGCCGCTGGTATTGAAATTCTCGGCGCGGGTGGCAATGCGGCCGATGCCGCAGCCGGTGCGATTATAGCGCTCAACGTCACTGATCACGGGGCCTGTTCCATCGGCGGGGAAGTGCCGGTGCTCGTCTGGGACGGGAAAGCGGTCAAGTCGCTGTCTGGCCAGGGGCGCGCGCCGCTGTCGCCGGAAGCCATTGCTTGGTACATGGAGCACTGCATCCCAGACCACGACATCAAGATGGCTCCGGTGCCCTCGGTCGTGGATTTGTGCATTACCCTTTTGCAGCACTACGGCACGCAGAGCTTTGCCGCGATTGTCGCGCCGACCTTGGCCCTGCTCGACGAAGGCGAGGAGGCGTGGCACCCCGACTTGGCGCGGACGCTGCGGCGGATGGTGGAGGAGGAACACCGCGCCACTGGCAATCGCCAAGAGAAGCTGCAAGCGGCCTGCGATCACTTCTATGGCCGCCGCGCCGAGCACGGCGATATAGCCGCAGACCTAGAGGCGTTCTACGTGGAGCAGGGCGGGTTCTTGCGCCGCGCGGACTTGGCCGCTCATAGGACTTTGATCGAAGAGCCGGTGGTAGTCGATTACCGGGGTTACCAAGTGTACAAGTGCGGCCCGTGGACCCAAGGCCCCTATCTGTGCCAAGCCCTGCGTCTGCTCGAAGGGTTTGATCTCAAAAGCATGGGGCATTGCTCGGCCGACTACGTCCACGCGGTCACTGAAGCGATGAAGCTGGCCATGGCCGACCGCGACGCGCACTATGGAGATCCCCTGTTCGTGGATGTGCCCATGAACGCCTTGCTGTCCGACGAATATACCCAACTCCGGCAGCCCCTGATCGACATGGGGCAAGCCGCGCTGGACGCCCGCCCTGGCGACCCGCTCGGCATGAAGGCGGTGCAGGAGGGCGGCGCGTTTCGGCCCGGAGTCGGCGGCACCACCACGTGCGTAGTGGCCGACCGCTGGGGCATGGTCGTATCAGCTACGCCGAGCGCGAACGTCTATCACGCTGGCGGCACCGGCAGCACGGGCGTCTCGTATGGCAATCGTCTGCGCAGCCTCAACACAACGCCCGGACACCCCAACTGTATCGCGCCGGGCAAGCGGCCCCGCATCACCCTGACGCCTACGATGGTGCTCAAAGACGGCGCGCCCGTGTTGGCCATCAGCGTGGCTGGCGGTGACTTGCAAGACCAAGCGGCTTTGAACCTGTTGCTCGACTTTGTGGAGTTTGGGATGCAGCCGGCCGAAGCGGTCGTTGCGCCGCGCTTTGCCACGGATCACCACGAGGACTCGTTTGATCCCAACCCGGTGCGCGAGCAGACGTTCATCCAGGCTGGTTCGCTAGCTATCAACTCGGCCGTCGATGCAGAGGTCCGGGACGAACTGGCGCGACGCGGCCACCAAGTCGAGGCCCGCAACGGTCCCATCGCCACTCCGGTCATGTTGTGGGCCGACGCGGGCACGTACTACGCGGCCGGCGATCCGGCTGCGGGCCGCCACGCCGCTGGGTTGGACGATGGAGTGTAGGAGGTGCTTCGACTCCGCTTCGCTTCGCTCAGCATCTCATACCCAAGACCCCGTGCTAAGACCTAATGGCTATAGCTCCCTTGAGATTGCGGCTGCGGTGCGTTGGAGCCATATTGTCCGCGTTTAATCCCGATAAAATTGCCTCTGAAGCTGGCTTTTAATGACGTCGCCGACTGCGGCCCCTATATATCGAGAAGAGCACGCTCGCCAAAGTGCGGCTAGCGGCCTAACGCTCCGCTCCTTGGTGCTCGGCGTCATTCAAGTCCTCGTGGTGTGTTTGGGCGCGCCCTACGCTATCTGGGTCTTGGGGTCGTCCGAAATCACGTGGTCGTTCTTTCCGATTGCCGTCGGCTTCTCGTTCTGCTGCCTCATCCTGCTCAACATCCTGCTCAAGACAATCAACCCCGGCTGGGCCTTGCGGCCGGCCGAGATGATTACGGTAGTAGTAATGGGCTTGGTGACGACCGGCATTCCCATCTTTATGATGGGCTACGTGCTGTCGATCCCCACCACGCCCTATTACTTTGCCTCGGCTGAAAATCAGTGGGGTACCTACGTGTTGCCCTACCTGCCAACGTGGCTGTTGCCGAGCAACGACGGCTTGGCCATGACTTGGTTCTTTGAAGGACTGCCCCTTGGTGAGCCGATGCCTTGGGGCACGCTGCTCGATGCGTGGGCCATGCCGCTGTTTTGGTGGCTGAGCTTTATCTGGACCTTGTACGCGGTTTGTTTTTGCCTCGTCGTCATCTTGCGCAAGCAGTGGGTCGAGCGCGAGCGGTTGGCCTATCCGCTGATGGAGGTGCCGCAAGCTCTGGTGGCGGATGCCGATGGTCCGGCGCGCGTGCCGGCCATTTTGCGCAACAAGGTCTTTTGGATGGGAGCGGCGATCCCTCTGTGCATCGTATTGTGGAACATCGTCGGCTTTTTCTTTCACTTCTTTCCCAAGATCGAATGGAACCATCCCATCCAAATCGCGCACGGCTTTCCGACCATTAACATCCGCTTCTACTTTCCGGTCGTTGGCTTCATGTATTTTGCCAACCTCAACGTCACCTTCAGCATCTGGTTTTTCTTTTTGTTACTGTTGGTCGAAGAGGGTTTGTTTAACCGCTTTGGCGTTGGCGTGACTGAGGCGGACAACTTCGTGTGGGGCTTGCCTTCGACGTCGTGGCAGTGTTGGGGAGCTTTTGTGGTGCTGGTGCTGTGGGGCTTGTGGATGGCGCGGGATCATCTAAAGGATGTGTTCCGCAAGGCGTGGAATCCCGCGCATCCGGTTGACGACAGCCGCGAGTTGATGTCCTATCGCAGCGCAGTCGTCGGCCTATTGGTCGGGGTCGTCTATATGCTGGCGTGGCTCAACAAGGCTGGCATGGAAATGTCGGTGGCGGCGTTTTTCTTGGGCGGCGTGCTGATTGCCTACTTGGGCATTACCCGCTTGGTGGTGCAGGCCGGCGTCTTTTACCTGACGACGCCCGTGGTCAGCCAAGCCATGACCATGATGACTTTTGGTACGAGTGCGATTTCGCCGACGGGCTTGGCGGCCTTGGGGATGAGTTATGGGTTCTTCAGCGATGTGCAGTCGATTTTTATGCCGTCGGCTGCCCATGCCACCCGGCTGCACGACGCCATGCGGATGAGCCGTCGCGGCCTGTGCTTGGCTATTGCGCTGGCCCTGTTGATCGGCTTTATCGCCGCCATTGTGTACGTCATTGTCATGGCCTACGAGCAGGGGGCTTCCAACTTCAATTCTTGGTTTTTCCGCGTCTCCTCGGGCGCGGGAGTGCGCTCCTTTGAAGACGCAATGAGCAAAATAAAAACCCCGGCCGATTTCCACGCGCAAAAGTTAGGCTTCTTCGGTATCGGTGCGGCAGCTATGACGGTTTTGACGTTTATGCAGTATCGCTTTCCGTGGTGGCCCCTGCACCCGGTGGGCTTGGCCATCTCCGCGATCTGGATGGTGCGCAATCAAGCCCCGGCGATTTTTGTGTCTTGGGCGGCCAAGAGCCTGATCATGCGCTTTGGCGGCATTGAGCTATACCGCAAGGCTGCACCCTTCTTCATCGGCCTGATTCTCGGGCACTTTTTTGGAGTGGGGATCTCGTTTATCGTCGATATGATTTTCTTCCCCGGCAACGGCCATCCCATCCTGCACGGCTGAGTCCGCGTTGTCAATCCATCCCGCACAGCAAGAGGGCACAGGCGTCACCGTGCGCTCGTTGCTCGTGGGTTGCGCGGTGGTGGTGTTGATCAGCTTGGGGGCACCGCACTCGATCTGGACGTTTGGCTCGTCTGAGATGACGTGGTCGTTCTTTCCGATTGGGGTGGGGTTTCTCTTTGTCTGCCTCATCTTCGCCAACGCCCTGCTGAAGACCCTCAATTTTAACTGGGCACTGCGCCCTGCCGAGATGATCACCGTCGTCGTCATGGGCTTGGTCTGTACAGGCATTCCGGTTTTTCTAATCGGCTACTTCCTAGCCATACCGACGACGCCGTATTACTTTGCGTCGGCGGAGAATCAATGGGGCACGTACGTGTTGCCCTACCTACCGACGTGGCTGTTGCCGAGCAACGACGGCTTGGCCATGACTTGGTTTTTTGAGGGCCTGCCCATCGGCGAACCGACCCCTTGGGGCACCTTGCTCGCCGCTTGGGCTATGCCGCTGTTTTGGTGGCTGAGTTTTATATGGACTTTGTACTTGGTCTGCTTCTGCGTGGTGGTCATCCTGCGCAAGCAGTGGGTCGAGCGCGAGCGGTTGGCCTACCCGCTGATGGAGGTGCCGCAAGCCCTCGTCGCCAATGCCGACAGTTCCCGCCGACTGCCAGCGGTCATGTACAGCAAAGTCTTCTGGGCAGGGGCGGCCATTCCGCTGTGCATTGTCTTATGGAACATCGTTGGCTTTTTCTTTCACTTCTTTCCCAAAATCGAATGGCATCACCCCATCCAAATCGCGCACGGCTTTCCGACCATTAACATCCGCTTCTACTTCCCGGTCGTTGGCTTCATGTATTTTGCCAATCTCAATGTGACCTTCAGCATCTGGTTCTTCTTTTTGCTGACGCTGATCGAGGAGGGGTTGTTCAACCGCTTTGGTCTCGGCGTCACTGAGGCGGATAAGTTCGTTTGGGGGCTACCATCGACATCTTGGCAGTGTTGGGGGGCGTTCGTGGTGTTGGTGCTGTGGGGATTGTGGATGGCGCGCGACCACCTCAAGGATGTGGTCCGCAAGGCGTGGAATCCCGCGTACCCGATTGACGACCGGCGCGAGTTGATGTCCTACCGCGCCGCGGTGCTGGGCCTTTTGCTGGGGACCTGCTACATGCTAACTTGGCTGCACGAGTCTGGCATGGAATGGTCGGTGGCGATGCTTTTTCTGGCTGGCGTGCTCATCGCCTATTTGGGCATTACGCGTCTAGTGGTCCAGACGGGCGTGTTCTATCTGACCACGCCTGTGGTTAGTCAGGCGATGACCATGATGACGCTGGGCACTAGCGCCATTTCGCCGACGGGGTTGGCGGCCTTGGGGTTGACCTATTCTTTTTTTGGCGATGTGCAATCCATCTTCATGCCCTCGGCAGCGCACGCGGCCAAGTTGCAGCACAGTCTGCGCATTGCCCGCCGCGGCTTTGTTTTGGCCATTGCCTTGGCCGTGGTGCTGTCCTTTGCGGTTTCGCTGACCAATCTCATAGCTATGGCCTACGAGCAGGGGGCTTCTAACTTCAACTCTTGGATTTTCCGCGTCTCTTCCGGTGCCGGCGTGATGGCCTTTGGCGACGTGATGGCTAAGATCAAGGCCCCGGCTGACTTTCACGCGCAAAAGTTAGGCTTCTTTGGCATTGGTGCGGCGGCGATGTCGGTTTTGACGTTTATGCAGTACCGCTTTCCGTGGTGGCCCCTGCACCCGGTGGGCTTGGCCATTTCCGCGATCTGGATGGTGCGCAATCAAGCCCCAGCGATTTTTGTGGCGTGGGCAGCCAAGAGCCTGATCATGCGCTTTGGCGGCATTGAGTTGTACCGCAAAGCCGCGCCGTTTTTCATCGGCCTGATTGCAGGCTACTTTCTTGGCGTCGGCCTTTCCTTTCTCGTGGATGTGGCGTTTTTCCCCGGCAACGGCCATCCCATTCTGCACGGCTAAGTTACAGCAGATCGTACGGGATGACGAGGACCTCGTCGCGGAGTTGGGATGCCTCTTCTACGGGGGCAATTATAATTCCGGGACCGTGGCGCAGAGCCGGATACGTCTTTCGGAATGCCATAATGCCCCGCGCATCTGCGCTAGTAATGCGCGTGCTGCTTTTGATTTCTACCGGCCAGAAAATCCCGTCTCGCTCCAGCAGCAAATCGACCTCAGCACCAGCGAGGGTGCGCCAGTGATACACTTGAGGGGGCATGTCCAAGCAGTGGAATTTCCGGTGGATATCTAGCACTACATGCGTCTCGAAAAGCGACCCTAGGAGGGGGTGGCCAGAGAGCGCCTCGGGAGAGGAAATTCTCTGGAGGAAAGAGGCTAACCCTGTGTCGGTCAGATACCCTTTGGGTTTGCCGCTGATCCGTTTGATTGTGTTGCCGTGATAGGGCGGCAGTTCTAGCCACTGGTAGGTCGCCTTGAGGATGTTTAACCAGCGCGAGGCCGTCTGTGGGGTAACGCCGATTTCGCGGCCGAATTGGCTGTGATTCACCTCCTGTGCCGTCAAAGCAGCGCACAGACTCAGCAGGCGCGAGAATTGCTGCTGGTCCTGCACGCTGGCTAGGCTGCGCACATCGCGCTCAACATAGGTTCGCACGTAGGATTGCATGATGTCGATAATGACATCCGGCGATTGGTCCAAGATCCGGGGATAGCCGCCGCGCCACAGCACCTCGAATGCGGTCCGCAGCGGTGCGAGGTTTGGTACGCGTGCTTGGTGGTGCAAGTCCGGCAATGCGCCGCCGGCCTTCAGCAGGAGTTCTAACCACACGGGTGCGGCTCGGTTGCCCCAGCCTTGGCGCTCACTCAGAGTCAAAGGACCCAGATCGAGAACGACGACCCGGCCCGCTAGGCTTTCGCTCACATCGCGGAGCAGGGCTAGGTTTTGCGAGCCGGTGAGAAAGTACTGTCCGGGCGAGTCGTCGCGATCGACGCGGCGCTTGATAATCGCCAGCAATTCGGGCGCGTACTGAATCTCGTCGAGGATGATAGGGGGCGGGTGCTGAGCGATGAAGAATTCAGGATCCTGACGGGCATTGCCTACATCAATTACCGGATCAAGGGTAATATGTGGCATGACGGCACCGCACAGATGACTAAGCAGGGTACTCTTGCCAACCTGACGAGCACCGGTCACCAGCAGGACGGGAAAAATTTCTTTATAACGAAGAATTTTGGTCTCTAAGTGGCGGTTTCTGTAATTCATGCTTGTAAATTTAATGATGCTATCATCAGTTTACAAGGTAAATAACTGTTCAAGCAGGTGGAGAGGACGAAAATGAAAAATCATCAGAACTTACTTAGTACCGCACTTATAGCGTTTCTATTAACCGTCCGCCCAGCGTTTGGCGCTGCGGACGCCGATCCCTATTTCGCCCTCGACCGCGTACTCGACGTGAGAATTGAGATAGCCCCCGAGGATTGGGATCGCCTGCGCGGCCAGACGCGGATTCTTGCGGATATACTCGTCGGTGCCGACTGCCTCGACAGCCCTGCGGATGATATCTTCACTTGGTTTGAGGCAACTGTAACTGTGGACGGCGAAATCCACACCCAAGTTGGCATTCGCAAGAAAGGGTTTCTCGGGTCGCTGAGTAAGGTTAAACCCGCGCTCAAGGTCCGCTTTGACAAGTTCGTCGATGGGCAGGTCCTCGGCGGCGCAATGAAGCGCCTGACCTTGAACAATGTCCAGCAAGACCCGTCTATGCTCAATACCTGCATGGCCTACCACGTCTTCGCTGCCGCTGGCCTGCCAGCGCCGCGCTGCAACTTTGCCACTGTTGCGGTAAACGGCGAAAACTTGGGCTTGTACGTCCACGTCGAGAGCATGAAAACCGCCTTTTTGGATCGCAATTTCTCCGATCCAAGCGGCAATCTCTACGAAGGGACCGTCAGCGATTTTCGTCCCAAGTGGCGCGGTACTTTGCAAAAGAAAACCAATGAGACGGAAGCGGACTGGTCGGATATCGACGCGGTTGTCGCCGCGCTGCAGGACCCTTCCCCGGCCGGTCTTGAAGCCCTTGCCGACATCATAGATATCGACCGCTTTCTCACCTTCTGGGCTGTCGAGGTGCTCATTGGGCATTGGGATGGGTACGCTGGCAACCGCAACAACTTTTACCTCTACCGCGAGCCGGGTGCGCCGTTTGTATTCATACCTTGGGGCGCGGATCAAGTTTTTACCTCGATCGATGGCCCCTTTGACGAGTTTGAGTCGCCGCCGGCGGTCATGGCACACGGAGCCATTGCCCATCGTTTATACCGCGACGACGCGATGAGAGCCGCCTATGTAGCCCGCGTCAAGGAATTGCTCGACACAGTTTGGAACGAAGAAGAACTGCTCAGCCTCGCCGACGACATGGCAGCGATCGTCCAGCAGCACATACTGGACAAAAGGCAAGCCAGTGCCGCCCGCGACGCCGAGCGGATGCGCGAGTTCATCCGCGAGCGGCGAGCGGTGATTTTGGCCGATCTCGACCCACAGCCACCGGCTTGGCCTTGGCCGCTGGCCGCGGCCGATATTTGCTGGCCGGAAAGAGGCACGTTTGAGCTGCGCTTTGAGACGACGTGGGGGTCGAGCGCGCGTGAGAATCCGCTGGTAGAAGGGACGGTCGAGTTCACTGAGTACAAGCTAGCAGGAAAAGAGCAGCGCTTTGATCTCTCGGGAGCTACGGCCGGCTTTGAAGAAGGCGACGCCGGCGAAGGGGAAAGCTGGGATGAAACCTTGGGTGCGCTCGATAGCAATGGCAACGGCGTTTTCGACCAAGCCGACTACGATGCGGCCATTGCGTTCGGCGTTGAAGACCTGCCGCGGTGGGAAGAAATTCTGACCATTGACGCCAACGGCGACGGGGCTATTGACCGGGGCGAGTTTGAGGACGCGGTGGGAGCAGAGGGCGCTGAAGAGAGAGCGTCCGTATCCATTGTCAGCCTTGGAAAAGATTTTGCCATCGACATTCTCGTAGCGGAGCTGCCGATTGACTGGGTGAAGAGCGGTGCCCACCTCGCCATCGACATGGATGCGGTCAGTGGCTACCACTTGTTGTTGCCATCGCCTGATAGCCCCCCAGAGCAGTTTGACTTGATCGGCAAGGGGGGGATTGAATTCAGTGAGGCTAGCACGGAACCGGGTGCAAGGGTTGCGGGTCGGTTCTACGGCACGTTGTTCAGCTTTGAAGGAGAGAGTTCAGCCGAAGCTAGTGACGACGAAGCGGCGACTGATACCAGACTAGTCATCAACGAGGTCGCCGCTCAAGGCGATCCGCTCGATTGGTTTGAACTGTATAATGCCTCGGACGGGCCGATAGATCTTGCGAATTTTGTGATGGCCGACGATCTGACGGACGAGAGTAAGCGCACTCCCTTCCTGGCGGATATGGTCATCGAAGCGGGTGCGTTTCTACAGATTGAGTTAGACAAAGACGGCTGGCCCGGCTTTGCTCTTGGCCGCGACGAAGAGCTGGGTATCTGGACGGTAGATGGCGCGCTAGTCGCCAGCGTCGATTGGGAGGAGGGACAGGCCGACGAGGGAACGAGCTGGGCGCGCTTGCCGGACGTTACGGGCGACTTTCAGACGGTAGATACGCCTACGCCGGGTGCGCCGAATCAGGTTCAGACGGCAGTTGCCGAGCAGGCCGCAGGAGTGCCCGAGGCGTTTCGGCTGCACGGCAACTGGCCGAATCCGTTTAATGCCAACGCGGTCATCGCCTTTGACGTGGCGAGGACCGCGCCGGTGCGCCTCGTGGTGTACGATGTGCTCGGACGCCGCGTCCGCACCCTGCACAGTGGGGAGACGCTGGCGGCTGGGCACTATCGCACCGCTTGGCACGGCCGCGACGACGAGGGGAGGCCGGTGGCTAGCGGCGTCTATTTGTACCGACTCATCGCCGGGGAGGATTTCACTGCGGTGGGGCGGATGGCCTTGATTCGCTGAGGAACGCAGATCTATGAACAAGACCAGAATCTCGATTGTGGCGGTGGCTGTAATGGCCAGCCTACATACCGCGTCATGGGCGCAGCCTCAACCCACTAGCACCCTCAGCGGCTTTGTCCGCGATAGCAGCGACGGCGAGCTCCTACCCAATGCCGCGGTCGCCATCGCCGTTGCGGACCGCGTGCTGGGGGCGCTGAGCAACGCCGAAGGCTATTACGCCATCCCGGACATTCCGGCGGGAACTTGGGTCGTCTCCGCGTCCTACATTGGCTACACGACCCGCCAAGACACGCTGGCGTTGACCGGCCAAGGGCTGCGCTGGGATCTCGAACTGGAGCGGCAAGCACTGGAGATGGGGGAGGTCGTGGTGGAGGCCGAGGCGACTGCGGCGAGCGAACTGAATCAGCGGCCGAGCGTGGTCGCCCTGCAAGTAACGGATGTTCAACAGATGGCGGCCATGGCCGAGCCGGACCTGCTGCGTAGTTTGCAACTGCTGCCGGGGGTGCAATCGGCATCGGATTTTAGCAGTGGACTCTACGTGCGCGGGGGTGGCCCCGACCAGACCGGCATCCTGCTCGACCAGATGCGGCTCTACAATCCGTCGCACGCTTTTGGCTTCTTCTCCACCTTTAACCCAGACGCGATCAAGGACGTCACGTTCTACAAGGGGGCCTATCCGGCTCAGTACGGCGGCAGCCTTTCTGCTATCCTCGATGTGCAAAACCGCGCTGGCAATCGCCGCAACTTTAGCACTAGCGGCGGCGTTAGCCTGATCTCCAGTCGGCTTATGAGCGAGGGGCCGCTCGGCCAAGGCTCGTGGATGGTGGCGGGTCGGCGCACGTACATCGATCCGGTGCTGCGGGCGGTGCGGCAGGCCACCGACGAACTCGATGGCCTCGGGTACTGGTTTTACGACGTCAACGCCAAGGTCAATACCCAGCTCAGTCCCAACGACAACCTCATGCTCAGCGCATACCGGGGCAACGACCACCTCGACATCAGCGTGAGCTCTAACAGCGCCGAGGACGACAGCACCAACACCTTGTCCTTTGGCAATGAATGGGGCAACGAGGCCGTGACCGGGCGCTGGACGCACGTGTTTTCGCCGGCGCTCTTCGGGCGCATGATTGCCCTGTACTCCAAATACCACAGCGACATTACCCTCAATGTGTTTGGCACGCCCATTGCGGTACGCAATCGCGTGCGGGATGTCTCCATCAAGGGCGACCTCGACTACTTTGCCGCGGCCAATCACACCCTCCGCACCGGGGTCGGCCTTACGTTATTCCGCTTTGATTACGGCGTGCTCTTCGATCAATACGAGAACAACCAAGTAGTAAAGCCCTATCTCTTGTCGGCCTATGTCCAAGACGATTGGCAGGTGACGCCGCTGACTGAGGCTCGGCTGGGCCTGCGCGGAACTTATTACGAAGAGGGTGGGCACCTGTCGCTCAACCCGCGCTTTTCGCTCAGTCGCGTGCTGCAAGAAGGCTGGCGCGTCAAGCTGGCCGGGGGTAGCTACCGGCAATACTTGCAGCTCGTGTCGTCCGAGGGCTTTAGTGGCGGCGATTTGTGGCTGCCGCTCGACGGGACCGTAGAGCCGGGGCGTTCCTATCAGGCGGTTGCGGGTTTGGAGTGGGAGCCGGCCAACAGCTATCGGTTTAGCGTTGAGACCTACTATACGGACTTGGCCAACCTCGTCGTCCTCGACGAGGAGCAGGGGGAAAACGACGAGCAGGAAACCTCCGAGGACATATTCAAAACCGGCGGCACTGGCTATGCGACCGGCGTGGAGCTATTTGCCGAAAAGCGCCGCGGGCGGTTCAGCGGCTGGCTGGGCTACACTCTTGGCTGGACGCGGCGGACATTCCCGGATATCGATGGCGGCCGCACCTTTCCGCCCAAGTACGACCGCCGCCACGACGTGTCGTTGACGGCTACCTATCGCTTGGCCCGCTGGACTTGGACCGCCAATTTCGTGTACGGCACTGGCCAAGCCTACACGCCCGCCGCGGCCCGCTACACCCTGCGCGACCCCGCCTCTGACCGCCCGGTTGACCGGCTGCTAGCGGCGCAGCGCAACACAGCCCGGCTGCTGCCGTACCACCGCTTGGATGTTGGGATGCGGCGCAGCTTCGGGCTGTTTGGCGCGGATGTCGATTTTTATCTCCAGATTTTCAACGCGTACAATCGCCGCAACGAATGGTTTGTCCAGTACGACCCCAACGATTCTACCGAGCAACCGCTCGTAGTTAGGATGCTGCCCATTGTGCCGACCTTCGGCTTTGACTTCAGGTTTTGAGCTATGTACCGCTACCTATTGTTACTACTGCTGCTACCGCTGCTGGCTTGCCAGGCCCCGGGGCCGCTGGCGGCCGACCGCGACCCCGACGAATTGTTTGGCCCCAGCGAAGACAACCTCATCGTCGTGGATGCCATTCTCATCGTGGATGCGCCGCTGCCGCCGGTCGTCCTGCGGCATACGGTCGCTCCCGGCCATGTTTATTCGGCGGCGGCAACGGCACTGGAGGGGGCCACGGTTTCCATTCACCGCGGCGACGCGGTGTTCAACTACCGGCGCGACCCGAGCAGAGCCGGGCACTACCTGCCGCCGGACGACGCGCCGGTGGTTGAGCCGGGCCGCCGATACGAGTTGCGCGTTACCACCGAAGAGGCGTTAGAGGTGCGCGCCCAGACCCAGACGCCAGCGCACATTCGCATCGACGAATTGCGGCTTTTGGCGGACGATTTGGAAACCGAACTGCGGCGATTGCGGTTGTTTGCCGAGGTCGGCGATGAGGTCTATCAGGCCGCGGAAAATCAGTTGGAGTACGACGCTGGGGTGCTAGTAGCCCAATTTCAAGACGATGGCCCTGCGGTATCCTACCAAGTACGCCTAGCCAATTTAGAGCGTTCTAGCCCGCTGCTGTTTGACGACGAATGGATTGAGGATTTTGACGACTTTGAACTTGAGCGCGTAGAGACCTCGCCCTTGTTGAGTTTGGCAAGTGGCGAGCTCTATCTGCCTTGGGACGGCATCTACTATGCTGGGCGCTACAAGGTCACGCTCTTTGCCGTCGATCAGAACTGGTTCGACTTGGTTCGCACCGACAATGTGAATTCGGAACGAGGCAGCGGCGAGGCCGGTCAGAGTTTTCAACGGCCGCTTTTCCACGTCGAGAACGGGATCGGTCTGTTTGCTTCCGCGGCCGTTGATTCCTTCGGCTTCTCGGTCCGGCCCTAGGAATTATCTACGTAGTCTGAGCTCCATGCTGGTCTTAGGAATTTTCCTCTCGATTTTCACGTCGCCGGCCGCCGCGGAATTCACTTTTGAGCAGTACGAGGTCGTCATCGGCTCGGCGGAACGCCAGACCGTTTTGACGGGATTTCTGCGCGGTGGTGCTGTCGCGGAGCTTGCTGTGGTGAGCATCGACGAGAATGGCGACCGCCGCTTGCGTATCTACGCGTTTGGCGACAGCACTTGGGTGTCGCTACTCGATGCGACGCTGGGGCCCAAAGTGTTGTTTGTGGATGTGGCTAATATCGATGGATGCGATCGGTTGATTGCGTACGAGAGCGGTCGCCTGAACTGGTTTGATCCCGAATCGGCGACGGAACGCGCGCTGGTGGCGGCGGCTTCCAACTTCAATCCGCCTCGCAGCGGTGAAGTCCCCCATGTAGATGTTACTCGGGATGTGAACGGCGATGAGCGCGACGACTTGGTCGTGCCGGACGTCGATGGCTTCTGGGTGTTCGTCCAGATGAGCGATGGTGCGTTTGCCGATCCGGTGAAGATCGGTCCCTCCACGGATATGAGTCGGATTTACGGAGCCGACGGCTATCGCTACGACCCTTGGTCTCAGAGCCGTGTCCACGAGGTAGATTACAACCGGGATGGTCGCTGCGACTTGGCGTTCTGGAACGCGGACCACTTCGCGGTTCATCTCCAAGACGAGCGCGGGCTGTTTGCGTCGGTGGCGGAGACTTTTACGACCGATGTGGCGTTCGACTCTGACAATTTTTCCTTGCTCGCCACCGGAGATATGACGGGGCGGGTGCTGCACTCGTTAGCCGACCTGAACGGCGATGGGGTTGCCGACTTGGTGGTCTTCTCGCTGGAGGGCGGGAGCATTTCCAGCAAGCGTTCCGCCTATGAGGTGCATTTTGGGACGCCAACAGCCGATGGTGGCATTGCGTTTGCGCCAGAGGTCGGAGCCACGTTCCGGTCTGATGGCAGCGTCCAACTCGGGATGGAGTGGCACGACTTTGATCATGACGGCCAAGTCGATTTGATGTTCACAACCATTGAGGTTGAATACCTTGAGAGCAGCCTCTGGAAAAAATTCAAGGGGTTCATGGGCGATGACGTCTGGCTGGATCTCGAGTTCTACCGCATGGAAGGGGGGCGCTATCCCGACAAACCCAATGCCACCCGTAGAATTGCGTTAGATGGCGTACCTAGCCATAAGGAGCCGGGATGGGTGCCACTGGACATTGTGCTGCGAGGGGCGATGCACGAACGCCGCAAGACACAAAAGAGTTGGCCGCGTGCGTTCAACACGACTTTGCTCCTCGGGGATGTGACCGGCGACGGCCTCTCGGACCTGCTCATCGGGGATCACCCTCGGATCATGGACCTCCTCGTCGGCGTGCCGGGGCCGGACCTGTTCGCTCGGCAGCCTCAAGACGTTGCGATCTTCGTGCCCAACGACGAGGAATACACTTGGCTGGTGGACCTCAACAAGGACGGCAAGCAGGACATCCTCATGCACCACCCGTTCACGCTACGAGATGCCCACGGGGCCCGGAAACTGCCGCTGGGAACCGAGCCGCATCGGGTGACGGTGCTGATCGCCCGGTAGGGGGCAACGATCGTTGCCCCCTAAGGCCGCACCACGCTGCCGTCGGCGCGTCGGTCCTCGGCCGCATAAAAGGCGCGTACCTGATCGCCGACCAACAGATTCTTCGCCTTCTCCTCGTCGATGTCGATCCCTAGCCCCGGCTGGTCGTTGGGATACATGTACCCACCTTCCATGGTCGCGTGTCCGGGGAACGCTTCTAATTCTTCTGGCCGAAAACCGTTTTCCTCTTGGATCCCGAAGCTGTAGCTCGACATATCGAGGTGCATGGCCGCTGCTTGGTTGACCGGATCGTTGTCCCCGCCTTCCTGCCAAGCCGTCTGCACGCCGTAAAACTCGCAGAGCGCGGCGATTTTGCGGCAGGGGGTGATGCCGCCGCCTTTGGCCACTCGGATGCGGATATAGTCGATGAGACGCTCGCTGATCAGCGGCAGGTATTCGTGGACATTGGTGAACAACTCGCCCATGGCCTGCGGCGTGGTGCACTGCTGACGCATGAGCCGGTACCAGCCGATCTGCTCGGGTGCCAGCGCGTCTTCGAGGAAAAACAGCCGGTAGGGTTCCAGCCGCTTGGCCAGTGCCACCGCGATTTGGGGTTTGAGGTGTTCGTGGACGTCGTGGGTGAGCTTGGGGCCAAAGCCTAGCTTGTTGCGCAAGTACTCGAACATCGCGGGAATAGCTTCCAGATAGGCTTCGTCGTCAAAGGCCGGTGCTGCGGACCAAGCATTGCGCGGCTTGAGGGCGTTTTCCACGAACCCGCCGCCGCCATAGCCGCCGAGTTGGCAGCGGATTACCGGCCAGCCTTCGTCGATGTAGCGCTGGATGTCGTCGGCGAGAGCCTCGTGGTCGCTGCCGCCGGCGTGGGCGTAGCAGGGGACCGCGGCGCGGCAGGCTCCGCCCAATAGTTCGTACACGGGCATCCCGGCCTCCTTGCCCTTGATGTCCCACAGGGCCATGTCGATGCCGCCCAGTGCGGCGTTGAGGATGGAGCCGTTGCGCCAGTAGCCGCTGTTGTACACGCATTGCCAGATGTCTTCGATGCGGCTGGCCTCGCGGCCAATCAGCAGCGGTCCCAAGCTCTCTTCGAGGGCGGTGGCGACAGTGGCGGCGTGGTTGTGCTCGCTGGCCGAGCCGATGCCGTAGAGACCGGGCTGGTCGGTGATGATTTTGACGATGACCCAGGTGCCGTTCTGGCGGGTGCGGATACAGCGAACTTCTTTGATCTTGGCCATTGGCCTCCTCCTTGCGTAAGTTTGAGATTAGAGTGCGAAAAAGAAAGTATTTTGCATATGAACTTCAATACCACTAACAGCACGTTTCGCCAACTTATGGGCAATGGGATGAGTTATCGCGTACCGCTGTTCCAACGCGACTATTCATGGGGGGGCGACGAGTGGGATGACTTGTGGCAGGATCTTGTTGCGCTGTTCGGCGAGGATCCAGAACCCGCTCATTACATGGGCTATCTAGTACTGCAATCGGCGGACAACAGGGCGTTCGATATCATCGATGGACAGCAGCGCATGACCACGCTGAGCCTGTTGATGCTGGCTGCGGTAGCGCATCTGACGGACTTGGCCGTGCCGGCTGACCCGACGGACCCACAACGTCGGCGCGCAGAGCAGTTGCGTGGCAATTACATCGGCTATTTGGACCCAGTGAGCTTAGTGCCGCGCTCCAAGCTGACGCTAAATCGGCATAACGATCGCTTTTACCAGAATTACCTAGTCCCCTTGGAGAGTCTGCCGCAAAGAGGATTGAACGCATCGGAACATCTCCTGCGCCGGGCGTTTCTCTGGTTCAGGGAGCGTATCAAGGAACGATCAGGGGATGACGGTGAGTCTGTCGCACGCTTTGTCGATGTCGCGGTAGATAAGTTGTTTTTTACGATCATCACCGTGACCGACGAATTAAATGCCTTCAAAGTATTTGAGACCCTAAATGCTCGCGGCGTGCGCTTGTCCGCTACCGATCTGTTGAAGAATTACTTGTTCTCCGTCGTCTCGCGTGGCAATGCGCACGAATCGGATATCAACAATTTGGAAAGCCGCTGGGAGGATGTCGTCGGGCTGCTGGGCAGTGAGAGCTTTCCCGAGTTCTTGCGGGTCTTTTGGAACAGCCGCAACAGGCTGGTGCGCAAGGCGGACTTGTTCAAAACCATGCGCAGCGCCATCAGCGATAGGGCCAAGGTGTTTCGGTTGATTCGCGATATGGACAGGCACGCGCGGGTGTATGCGGCCCTGCGCAGCCCGGAGGACGACTCTTGGACAGCAGAAGAGCGCGCAAGTCTGGCCCAGTTGCAGATGTTCAACGTGCGTCAGCCATTAGCGCTATTGCTGGCCGCATTTGAGCAATTCGCGGAACGCGACCGCGCTGGCTTTGGACGTTTCTTGCAGGCTATCGCAGTAGTGTCGTTTCGCTACAACGTGATTTGTGGACGCCAAAGCAACGAGCAGGAGGTTGTGTATAACCAGATTGCCCGTGAGCTATCGGCTGGCGAAATCGTCAGCGTGCGGGCAGCGATTGCAAAGCTGCGGCCAGTCTATCCCGCGGACGCGGAATTCAGGGCGGCGTTTGCAGACAAGGCCCTACGAACAACTAGCGCACGCAACAATAAAGTCGTGCGCTTTATACTATTCCGGCTAGAAGCGCAGTTGTCGGGGCAGCACTTTGAATTCGAGAGCGCGAAGTATAGCATTGAGCACGTGTTGCCGGAGAATCCGAGCGACGATTGGCACCAGTTCGACGACCAACAGCGGGAGGATTCTACTTATCGCCTAGGTAACATGACTCTCTTGACGACCGTAGATAATCGCGATTTGGGCAACTCGGGATACGACGAAAAGCGATTGGTTTACCAGCAGAGCGACTTCGCCATAACGCGCAAGCTGGCAGAGGACTTTGATGCTTGGACCGTGGAGAAGATCCATTCACACCAAGCATGGATGGCTAGACAAGCTACAGGTATCTGGAGAGTCAGCTTTTGACTAGAAGCGGTTTCATAACTTGATAGGGGGTTTTGTTTTTTCTTTTTTGCTTCTGCTCGTCTTCCTTCGGCCCTAGGAGTCCCCTTATGTCTCGCCATGCATCCGAATTGACCGACGCCCAATGGGCGCATATTGCGCCGT
>JAJDUT010000090.1 GCA_022826515.1 Candidatus Latescibacterota bacterium | reverse complement strand
CCGAAACACGGGTGGGATGTGCCATACTCAACCGGCTACTGCATTTGGCTAAACCCGAATCCTATCCCCTAACCGAGAAAGCCTAAACTACACACACAAGAAGCCAACACCCCGGCACGAGTTTTATGCACCAAAGCCATTCCTAATTCTTAATTCAAGGAGATTGTCATGGCTGATTTTACGGGTCAAGTAGTTATCGTCACCGGCGGTGCCCAGGGCATTGGCGGGGGGATTTCGCGGGCGTTCGCTGGCGCAGGGGCGCAGGTCGCCGTGTTGGACATAGACGCGGAGGCTGGCGCGGCCTTGGCCGAGGAAGAGGGCCAGATTCGCTTTTTTGAGGCCGATGTGGCCAGCGACGAGGTCTGCGCCCAGACTGTGGGGCAGATTATCGAGGATTGGGGCCGCGTTGACGTGTTATGCAACAATGTCGGCATCCAGCCCGTACCCAGCTATAAGTTGGCTCACGAGCTGCCGGTAGAGATGTGGGACCGGATTATTGACGTCAATCTGAAGAGCTTCTTCCTGATGGCTAGGCATTGCCTGCCGCAGATGATGGAGCAGCGCAAGGGGGTCATCATCAACACGGCCAGCGTTCAGGGCTTGCAATCGGCGTCGATGGTTTCGGCGTATGCTGCGAGCAAGGGTGGGATTATTTCTATGACGCGGCAGCTTGCGCTCGACTACGCCCAGTATGGGATTCGGGTTTTAGCGGTCAATCCAGGGGGTATTCAGACGCCGTTGGTCGATGAGGTGATCGAGGCATTCGGCCACGAGCGCGAGCAATTCTTTAAGGATTACGCCAAGCTCCATCCGATTGGACGCTATGGGCAGCCGGAAGACATTGCCAATGCCATGCTGTTTTTAGCTAGCGATAAGGCGTCGTTTATGACTGGCGAGAATGTCTGCGTCGATGGGGGGTTGATGGCGAAGGGGGCGTGGGCTGAGGTGGAGGAGTGAGGGAGGTGGGGACGCTAGACTGCGAAAACGCGCTGGCCTGACTTCTTGTTAGTTACTAACCGCCTGATAAGCCGTTGTAGTCAGTGAGAAATCGCCAATTCAACACCAGTCAGTATCACTTGCTCGCGGCGATCTCTTTGTCCCTCCACTAGTCGCACCACAATCTCGTTAGTGCCCTGCCGCAAAAAAGACCCATCCACTGCAAACTCCACGCTGACCCCTTCCATTTTTCCCTCGACCGGACGAGTGGGATAGCTAGCCCAAAACAGCGGCGCTGCCTGCTGGCGAGACCAGCCATCGCCGGAGACTTGAGCTTGGTCCCAAGGGAGGGCGCGGCCGTTGAGCTCGACTTCGAGGCGATCCTCTGAGGGCAAGTGACCCAAACGCAAGGCCAAGCCGCCGGTGGCGTCGGCCACCTCATCGGCGACGCGGATGCGAAGCGTCGGCCCCAAGCTCGGGCTGTCGGTGGGCAAGGGCACGGGAAGCGGCGTCGAAGGGTGGGCTAGGCGGAAGGCGGCACTGTGGCCCTCCGTGGGGCTGAAGGACATGGTGCCGCTGATTTCGTAGCACTTGTCGAGTTTTTTCAGGGTTGCGAGGTCGGAGAATTCAGCGGCGGTTTGGCGGTTCCACTCGGGCGACATGGTGTAGAAGTTGTATAGGTAAATGCCGTCGGCCCCGTCGGTGAGCCAGCGCAGAGCCAAGGCGCGGAGGAAGTGCAGGTCGCTGTGGCGGGTGGCCTCGATGCAGCCATAGACGAGGCAGGGAGTAGAGGCGGCAGCGCGGACGAATTCATCGACCGGAGTCTCGAAGGAGATAAAGCCGCCGCCAACGACGACGATATCGACGAGGCCGGTTTCGATCCACTCGTCAACGTCGAGGCCAATGCGCCGCGAGTCGGCCAAGGTCGGGGGGACGCGGACGGCTAGTTGCAATGGTTTCCCCCGTTGGGCACTGACCTCGTCGAGCCGCGCCTTGATCTTTTGCACCAAATCGGTCATCAGGTAGCTGTTGGCCGTGGCTTCGGCCATGCGGAAGAAGGCCGAATGGCGCATGAAGTCGAGTTCGATGCCATCGACGTCAAAGCGCTCAAAGACCTCGCAGGCGATGCGCCTGACATGTTCGCGCACCTCGGCGTGGGCGTAGTCGAGGCCGGTGCGGATGCCCCACTCGACCGACTTTTCGGGGAATTCTTCGCCGGGGCGGCCGATGAGCAGGTGGGGCTGCTCGCGGCGGAAGCGACCGTAGCCGGGATGGGACGGGTCGATCACGTAGTGGCTGTTCATGCGCACGCGCGGGAAAAAGGGGATTTCTGCCTCCCGGCACAGTTGTGCAAGGGCGGTTAACGGCCCGCCGCACTCAGAGATTAGGCCCTGTAGGTTGGCGGCGATCCGATCCTCCACGCCGGGCGTGGCCGAGTGGACGAAGGAAGGGGCCGTCGCGTTGAGGCCGCCGCGGTCGTCGCCGAATTTTTCGCCAATCTCCGTCTCGAACTGATAGACCTCGTGATCGCCTGTGCTCCACCAGAGCGCGCCGCCGGTGCCAGCATAGCCGTCGACGATTTTCTCTTTGAGGTCGGCGACCGAGACGTTTTCCTCGGCCGTGAAAATCCAGCCGTCGTCGGTGAAGATGATGGGCGGTGCTTTGGGCTTGGGGGCCATGATATCTCGTTTTTTAGGTAGGCGAGTGGGCAACCACGAGGGTTGCCCCTACACGGGAATTATAGCAAGAAGCGGTCTCTAAATCCGTCCTAATGGGCCAGATAGGCTTTGATGATGTCGATGATCAGGGCGATGTCGCAGCGGGCCTCTTCCAAGGGAGTACGCGGCTGCGCGTCCTCAGTGATGCAGGCGTGGAAGTGCTTCAGCTCGCGGACGAAGGGGCCTTCCCACGCGATGGCTGGACGGTGAGTGATGGCCTCGCCGGCCTCGTCGAGGGTCTGAATCTCCAAGGTGGAGAGGATCCCCCGTGAAAAGCCGGTCGGGTAGGAGAGCAGTACGCGGCGGTCGTCGCCGCAGACTTCGAGGGTTTCTTTGAAGTCGCGCACGTCCTTTAACTCGACCCAGGTTGCCGCGCAGCGAGCGCCATTGGCATAAGCGAGCATGGTGCTGACGCCCCAGCCGTTATACCAGATTTCAGTGCTGGCGACTTTTTTGGGCACGCCCATGATGGTGCGCAGGCCGTAGATGTCGTGGATCATGCTGCCAGCGAGGTGGCCAAAGGCAGACTGTACGTGGGCGGGGACATCGCCGATGGCCTCGCGCACGGCCGCAGCGCGGGCTGTACGCGTCTGCTCGACGGCATCAGCGGGTAGATCGTCGGTGCGGTGCAGGCGGAAGTGCGCGAGGTGATGCGAGTTGTTGGTGTGCAAGTGGTGGATCTGGACGAAGCGGATCGCGGCCATGTCAGCGGCAGCGCGGGCAGCCGTCTCAAAGGCCGGGTCGTACACCTTCATGTAGCCAGCTAAGCCAACGGTGCCAGCCGCCTGCCGGGCGGCGATGATCCGGTCGGCCTCCTGCAGCGAGAAGCAGATCGGCTTTTCGATGAAGACGTGTTTGCCGGCCTCAAAGGCGGCGACGGCGATCTCGGTCTTGGGGTCGGTGTGGCACAAAAGGACCGCGTCGATATCAGCCGCGAGCAGTGCGCGCCAGTCGTCGGTGTAGTGAGGCACGTGAAATTCCTGCGCCACAGTCTGCGCCAAGCTCGGCGAGATGTCACAGACCATCTCGACAGAAAACAGGTCCTTGAGCGCAGAGAGGTTGGGCAGGTGCTGGACTTGGGTGATGGCACCGCAGCCGACGATTCCGATGCGGACAGGAGCCATGTCAACCCACCTTCCCGACGCGAGGCGTCAAGTCGTTCCACACGTCGGCCATAGCGTAGGACCGCTTGAAGCTCTGATACACGTCTTGCCACATGGCCTCGCGCAGTTCGGTGGCCTGTGCTTCGTCGCCGGCAGCGAGAGCCGCCTTGAGTTGGTCGCTTCGTGCTGCTTGGGCGGTCGCTTGATCGCTGGCGGCTTGGGCCAAATCGTCAGCCGCGGCCGTGAATTTGTCGATGAGGTCGTCGATGGGCGTGTCGGTGTCCGTCTCCACGTCGTACGAACTGGAGGGCTGGAAGCGGGTTGGGTGGCGGGTGCCGTCGGGGTCGCGGCCGGTGTGGGTCGGCTGGATGTGGGGCGTGACCGACAGGTACATGATCATTGGCTCGTCGCCGACGGTCCGCACCTGATGGACCTCGTCGGCGAGGGCGACGCAGAGCTGACCTGCGCACAGCTCCTGTTCGCTGCCGGCGATGTGGAAGACGCAGCGGCCTTGCAGGATGAGGAAAATCTCATGGCCGAGGTCGTGGCTGTGCAGACCGGCCACCTCGCCCGGCTGCATGCACAGAAAGCGAGAGCGGATGTGCGGCGTGACGAGGAGGTTTTTGATGTGTTCCTCTTTGCGAAAGTCGAAAATTTCAAAGGCCATGAATAGGCTCCTTTACGGAAATTGACAGGTGGTGAGAATAAGCTATCGGTTCCACTGCAATGTTTTGTTAGCAAGTGTTATGTCGCGTAGTGTTTGGTGGATAGCGGTTCGGGCATCTGCACTGAAATGTACCGCGTCGATCATCCGGTCCGTGAAGTTTGCAAAGAACGATTTCGGAATATGTGGGTTATTCAGGGTTGAACCGCGTTGGTTGAGATAAATGGCTCTCAACTTGAGAATTTCAAGCATTTTCTCGGGTGTATAACCGTCAGTCTCATCCATTTCTGAACGATACTTCTCTTGGTTCCACTGTCGTTTATGGAGAGACTTGGCGTCCTCTAAGCTGTACTTGCTCTTTTTTTCGCAAATAACGTATAAGTCATCAAAGTCCAGCTTCTCTGCAACGCGGTCTCCTATCGCAAAATCAGGTTTAATATATTGCTCAACTTTCCCTATCCAGCTTTCCATCTCACTAGGCCCAAGTACGAGCAGTTTCCGTAGAGATGTTCCCGAAGAGTTGTAAAAACCGAAAACCCATATTCGAGATTGCCACTTTGCTATGTGGGTAGGCCCTACATCCCTTGCAGTTGAAACAGAGCCTGTCGTCGTCGATTTAAGCTCAATCGGTGCAGAGTAAAACGTCCCATTCGCTGCAAAGTCAAAGAATGCGTCCACCTCGGAACGGCCTTCTCCCTCTCGCAAGCCCAATAACTGGCACACTTCCTTTTCTCGGCTATCATCTTGGACAGCCATTAGGCCCTCAATGCGCTCGCTACAGAGTTTGCGATAGCATAGCTCACCGGAGGGCAAACGGAATTGCCGATTTGCCCAAGGATTTGGTACACAGCACCTTCAAAGAGCCAGTCTTCTGGAAACCCTTGCAGAAGAGCACAGTCTTGGACGGAAAGCCTGAAATGTCCGTTTTCTGGGGGGAACATCACGGCTTCCTCTCTCGACTTCTGTACACCATTTGGCCAAATTTGTAGCCTCTGCCAAACTTTTTGACTGGCCTTACTATTTAGAATGCTAGTCGTCTTTCTCGGACCAGTAAAGCCAGAACGGAGAGTCGGAGCAAAGCTGTCGAATCCAATGTCGTCTAGTCCCAAAGCCGCCCTAGTGCCTAGCGTACATCTGCTCAATGAAAACAGGCTATCGTTAGGGAAGTGCGTTGCCTGCGGGATCTCGAATTCATTAGCGGCTTTGGGCGATCTAAATCCGACGAAAATGACTCGCTTTCGCACTTGGGGAACGCCAAAGTCGGAGGCAACTGCTTTGAACTTTGCGATGTGGTAGCTTGGTTCTAACGGCTCTAGAATCGCCGTATGCACATATTTATTGAACTTAGGATCGAGTAATCCCGGAACGTTTTCGGCTACGAACGCATCGGGTTTGACAGCCATCACGGCGTTAATAAACGCCGGCCACATATCCCTAGTATCCTCGCTCCCACTTCGTCTCCCTGCAACTGAGAACGGCTGGCATGGAGGTCCGCCGTGGATGAGATCGACGGCACCTCTATAGGCTGTCCAATTGACCTTTGTTACATCGCCATATTGACCAGAAAAAACTTTCCATTGGGGACGGTTACGCTGGAGCGTATCACCGCAAATCTCCAATGCATCAAAACTGGCAATATGCTCAAAACCAGCACGCTCAAAACCGAGGTCTAGACCACCACCTCCTGAAAACAGGGACATAGCCTTCAAGCCCTGTTGTCGCTGTTGGGGCATTAGTTTATTTGGGTCCAAAACCGGCTTGTTAATTCTGCTTGGATCGCGTTGAAACTCACCACGGATCGCCGCTTTTTTTCTTTGCCTAGATCGCGCGGAGATTTCCCGGTACCAGTCTCTTTTTTCTTGTGATATATCGTAGGGCATGGTGGCTTCGTAGTGAATCTAAAGGTCCATTTGCAACGCCGTAGCCTCGAATCGAATGGAAGCAAGCGGCTAACGAGCTATCTTTCAATATACCTAAGTACAGCGTCTCTACAACCGCCCGCGTCGAGCTACTCATCGGGTCTGACCAGTTCGTCCGAACTTGTCAAATCTCGACGAATCCCTCCGGCAATCCCTCCCCCTTGACCAATGCCTCTTTCAACACCCGCGCATGTTGGCAAATCCCCCGATAGGAAAATCCCTTACAATTGCAACTGATGTCGTTCCCCTCCACCTCCAATTCGTAGAACGCCCCCGGCTTCGACGAACTGTCCACCCGGTACAGCGCTCGCTTTGGCCCTGCCAACACCCGCGCCAACACGCGCACCGCCTCGGCCGACGGCAAGCGCGACTTAGCCTCGGACTCGACGGCAGGCTGCGCGGCGACAAAAGCCGTCCCGGCCTCGCGCAATAACTCCACCACTTGCTGCTCGTCCATTGCGCTAGTGGGCAGTTCGGGCAGCACCTCCATCACCCGCCGCAACTCGTCCATCACGTCGCGCTGGAAATGTTCGGGCAAGGCGCTGCCTTCGACGAGTTGGTCGATCAGCGCCGACTTGGTCTCGAGGACCGTCCTGACGAATTCGTCGATCGTGTTGCTGCCGACCATGTAGGTGACGTTTACAGCTTGCTGTTGCCCAATGCGGTAGGCCCGGTCTTCGGCCTGCCAATGATTGACTGGCACCCAATCGAGATCGTTGAAGACCACCTGCCGCGCCGCCGTGAGGTTGAGCCCGACGCCCCCGGCAGTAATCTGTGCGGCTAGTATCTGCACGGAGTCGTCCTCTTGGAAGCGGTCGGCCCGTTGTTGTCGCTCACTCGCTGGCACTTCGCCGGTGATGGCTACGGCCTTCGGGCCAAAGTGCTTGCGGAGCGTGTTGACGGGTGCTAGAAAACACGAGAAGACTAGGACCTTTTCACCCTGTTCCAATGCGTTTTCGATAAAGGGAATAGTGCTGCGGACCTTGGCGATGGCCAAGCGGTTGCGCGCGGTGGTTAGCTGGCCCATGATCCAGCCCTGGCGCGAGCGGCGCTCTGTCTCGGTCTCGCCTACGAGCTTGGCTTGGCCTCGGCGCGAGATGGTCTGCAACAGTTCTGTCACGGCCTCGCTCATTTCGCGTGCCACTCGGCTGGCGACCTCCACGTCGAGCCAACTGCGGATCTTGGGCGGCAGGTCGAGCACCTCGGCCTTGGTGCGGCGCAGCATGATGCCGTGCAACTGCACGGTCAGTTCTTCGATATTGGAGGCCCCGTCGGCGACCCAGCCGTACTCGCCTTTGTACGCGTCGCAATAGCGCTTGGCAAACGAGACGAACGAACGCCCGAGCGCGTGACGCGCCAACTGCAACAAGGGGAAGAGATCGCGCGGTCGGCTTGTCAGTGGCGTGCCGGTCAAAAGGTGGACCACGGCCTCGGCGTCGACGGCCTTGACCAAGTCCATGGACAAGCGATGCCGCTGGCTGCGGTAGTTTTTGAGATAGTGGGCCTCGTCGAAGACTAAGCCACTCCAAGCGTGCTCTACCAGCGGGTGTTTGGCGAGAATGTCGTAGTTGATGACGACCCAGCCGGTATAGCCAGGTTCAGGCGCGGGTGCGGGACCGACGATGGCGATTTCTGCCGCTGGCAGCACCAACTCAATCTCGCGCGCCCAGTTGACCTTGACCGCTGCCGGGCAGACGACTAGATACGGCCCTTCGGGTCGGGCTTGGCGCATGGCCAGCACGGATTGCCGCGTCTTGCCCAGCCCCATGTCGTCGGCGAGAATCGCCCGCTGACGACCCAACAAAAAAGCGATGCCCTCGACCTGATGGGCGTATAGCCCGGCCGCTAGGGCCTCGGCCTGTTGTTGTGCTGTGCTCATAGACGCTCGGTTGCGTGGGGATGTCTCTTTGAACGCTACTCAGTCCAGCGCCTTGTCTGCAAACAAGCATTGCTGGATGCCTGATCTAACCAAGTGGGCGTAAGAGTCTGTCCTACGAAGGCAGAGGTTACGTAACGTCAGTTCGTAGGTGATGATGGATTCTTGAGGAGACGCCCCTCGTCGTCAATCACCACGACGCGGCTCGGCCGACGATCGCTCCAGTGCCAGAACACTAAGTTGAGATCATCGGCTTCGGTCCCTAGCGCGAAGCTCTGGACGCGCATTCCCAAATAGCCAGCCGCGATTAGGCGATCCGCTAGCGTGTGGGATGCCGGGGTTGCACCGTCCAGCATTTCTCGTTCCCAATTTGGGCAGCTAAGTTCAAAATCGGTCACAAAGTGGGCGGCCCGCTGGAACGAGTTCGTGGCATCGAATATCGGCTCGGCATCCACTTCGTAGGAACATAGCACGATCGGCTGCATTGGTCGCCCCAATGGACTCGCCTCTCTTATGGCGGTAACCGGCGACAGAGATGTATAGAGAGCGGGAACACCGATCCGGTTAAACCGACCACCATGAAGACGCGCTCCCTCTCCCGAGAGCGGCGACCAAGACCAGTGCGGGTTGTGTGCACGGTACACGAACCCTTGGAACCGCATCAGGCATAACCACCAGCGACGATCCGGTCGAGATGAGCATGCACTTGGTCTGCACGGCCTTGCCGCAGAAGTTGGTCGGGTGTTAGGCCGCCGAAGCCCGGCAAAGGCTCCGCACGGAACCAAGCATAAGCGGCCAGTTCAGAACCGGTTTGAGCTTCAACTCGGTGGAGGATCTCCAACATCTGCCGCAGTCGCATCTGCGTCTTCTGCGCTCGGATCTGCGAGGCACACGAAAAGGCATCGCGGCCAAGCCCTAGCGTACCGGCAATTTCGGCCTGAGTCGTATGCAACGCATCCGCGACGAGCGTCGGCGAGAACACCCGATCTTCGACGAATTCTTCAAACTGCATGACGATACCTCGTGTTTTATTAGAAGCCGTCTGACAACCCCTGTCGGGCTGCTTTGCGAGGCGGTCATAGCCCCCCTTATGCAAAGAAACGGGTCGAATAGTGAGCATATGGATACCCTTCTACGGCGTCAATAGATAAAAACGACGAGTTTACTCCCAATTATCGGCTTTGATAATGCCGTTGACGCCCTGTAGTTTACAATGCGGAACGGTGGCCGCGTCTCGATTATGAGGCTGGCCGCAGGAAGATGTAGGCGACGAGTGAAATTCCGGCAAAGGCAAATGTGACAGAAGTCCAACCACAGCGCGGCGTTTCCAAACGGGCGGTTTTTATCGGCCTGCTCTGCGCTACTGCGATCTCCTTTGGGGAATCCTATGGCACGCTGGTGGTGCGCGGTTCGGCTATGGCCGCCGATTATTCTACTGGTGCCGCCATCTTCCTGTTCTTTTTGCTCACTTTGCTGCTCAATCCCCTTGCCCAGCTGCTCACTGGTTCGCGGCTGCACAGCGGCGAATTGGCGACCATTTACATAATGATGATCGTGGCTTCGGCGATTCCATCATGGGGTTTTGTTATGAACTTGATCCCGTTTTTAGGGGGGCTGTTTTACTTTGCCACGCCGGAGAACGACTGGGCCAATATCATCCACCCGCACATCAAACCTTGGCTCGTGTCTCAGGACCGCGCGGCGACCTGGAAGCTCTTTGAGGGGGCGGCGCGCGGCGAGCCCGTGCCTTGGGAGTTGTGGGACAAGCCGTTGTTGGCTTGGGGGTTTTTCATACTCAGCGTTTATTTCGTCACGCTCTGCATGTTGGTCATCCTGCGCAAGCAGTGGATGGAACACGAGCGCCTGCTCTTCCCGCTCTCGATCCTGCCGCTCGAATTGGCTCAAGGGGAGCGGGGCCGTCTGCTGCCGTCGTTGCTGCGCAACTATCTGACTTGGGTCGGTTTTCTGATCCCGTTTCTCATCAATCTCGTCAATGGCCTGCACTCCTACTTCAACTACTTTCCCTTCATCCAGTTGAATACCCCGCTGCGCTTGTTGCGCGAATCCGTGCGGCTGAACCTTTATCCGCGCTTCGAGGTCATCGGGCTTTCGTATCTGTTGAGCCTCGATGTCTCGTTCGGCGTGTGGTTTTTTGCCTTTCTCGCCTATGTCCACACGGGGGTTGAGCGGCTGTTCGGCTGGAGCATTGGCCCGTCGCAGCCCTACTCGATGCCGGCTTCGGCCAGCGTCGCCCATCTGGCGCAGGGCGCGATGTTCTTCCTGGTCTTTTCCATCCTGTGGGCCGCGCGCCAACATATCGGCGATGTGCTGCGCAAGGCCTTCAAGCGCGATCCAACGATTGACGATAGCGGCGAGATGCTCTCGTACCGCACGGCCGTGTTAGGTTTTATCTTCGGGTCGATCTTCGCCGTGTGGTGGCTGGCGCAAACCGGCCTACAGTTCGGCATTGCGCTTTTTTATTTTCTGCTCTGCTTGGCCACTTTTATCGGTTTGGCGCGCATTGTCTCCCAAGCCGGCCTCGCCTACGGGGTGTCGCCAGTGGCTCCGCCGGTATTTATGGTCACGGCGCTTGGGCCGACCGCGCTCGGAGCGAGCGGGCTGACGGCGCTCGGCATGAACTTCCCCTGGACAGCCGATTTGCGCACCTTCGTCATGGCCTCAGCGGCGACCGGCCTCAAGATCGCCGAGGTTATGCGTTTGGAGACCCGGCGGCTGTTTTGGGCGATCGCCGCGACCATAGTGGTCACCCTGATTTCCGCGGTGTGGGCGGTTACCACGTTGGCGTATAAATACGGTGGCATCAATCTCGGAGGTTGGGGTTTTGGCGGCTTGACCCAACTGACAGGTAACTGGATCGCGCACAATATCAACAACCCGCAGGAAATCTACGGCTGGCACCTCATCTACACCGGCATTGGCAGCGCTGTCATGGCCGTGCTGAGCTTTCTCAAGGCGCGTTTCGTCGGCTTCCCGATCCATCCCATCGGCCTAGTCCTCGGTCTGACCTACCCCATCAGCCAGATTTGGTTTTCGGTCTTTATCGCCTGGGCTTTCAAAGCGGTCATTTTGAAATACGGCGGGGCCAAGGGCTATCGCTTGCTGCGCCCGCTCTTTCTCGGCATGGTGCTGGGGGCTTTTGGCTCGGCGGGCATGTGGCTGATCATCGACTATTTTGGCGGCATGTCGAACTGGTTTACCATGTAAATTGGGGCGCGGCGATGTGGCCTACCCCCCAAGCCCCAGCACTTCCCTAACCCGCGCTGCCAAGAGTTCCTCGTCGCCGTCGGAGACAGTGGGCATGGACAAGTGAAGTTGGCCCGGAGCTGTTGAGAGCCAGACCGAAGGATTGCCGTTGCGCAAAGCGATCTCGATCTCGGCGGCGGTTTGGCCGAGGGCTTGTTCGTCCAAGGTCAGGGTCAGGGACGCGCCATTGACGGAGCTTTGCACGTGGGGCAATTCGCCTAAGTGCTGCCGCACAGTCTCGGCGCGGCGAGTGTCGCTTTGATTGCGGGCGTCGTGGTCCATGGCTAGCCAGCGGCGCAGGGCTAAGACCACGCCGACGACCTCTTGGCGGTCGATCTTGAGCGGGCGGCCAACCCCTTCTAAGTCGCGGGTTTCAAAGCAGGCGAAGCTGTGCAAATGGGCGGCTTCAATTAAGTCGGCGCGGCCGCAGAGGATGCCCGAAGAATTGGGCGCGCCCACGTACTTGGCACCATAGCCGACTAGGTCGGCCCCGGCTGCGATGTATTGGGTCAAGCCGTCTAGGGGATAGACGCGGAAGGCCGCGTCCACGAAGACCGGGACGTCGCGGGCGTGGGCGATGTCAATGGCCTCGGCTAGCGGGACGATGGCGGCTTCGTTGTCGATGGCCGGGTAGAGCAGGGCGGCGGTTTGGGAGCCGATGGCCGCGGCGAGTTCATCGGCTGTGGTACCTTGCTCTGTGCCCGCCTCCACGAGGGTGACGCCGGGCAAGCGCACCACGCGGTCGTATTTGTAGCGCTGAGCCTTTTGGATGACCACTTGGTTGGGCATGTCGGTCGAATCGGGCAGGCGGGCCATTTTCTCTGGGTCTGCGCCGGTGACGCAGGCGGCTGTGCCGAGGACCAACGCGGCTGCGCAGCCAGGGGTAATTAGCGCGGCCTCAGCCCCGAGCAGGTCGGCGACGATCCGCCCCGTGCTCGCCAAGAAGGCGTCCATGTCAACGTAATAGCGGCCGGCTAGTTCCATAGCGGCGATGATGTCCGGGTGGGGGGACGATCCCCCTAAGAGGGTGCGCGGGCCGAGGGCGTTGATTACGGGCGTCGCCCCCATATCCGCGTACAGTGCGCGGGCTTCCTCACTCATAGGTTTTCTCTCCATATAGCCCTACTGGGCTCGGTACGTGGTTGGCGGGAACCAGCAACAAGGGCAGGCCATTGTGCTGGAGGCGAAATTGCAGGTAGTCGAGTTCGGGGGTGGGTTGCGCGTCGAGGCCCAACAGCCGCGGGCGAAAAAGAGCGGACGAAAACAGCTTGGGCCGGGGCCGCTCCATCAGCTCGACAGTCTCGTCCGCCGACAGTCCGATTTTTTCCTTGGCTAGGACGATGGCCGTTTCAAGGCCGCCGATTTGGTCGGCGAGGCCGAGCTGCACGGCGCGTTGGCCGCTCCAGACTCGGCCTTGGGCCACAACTTCGACTGAGTCCGGCGCGATGTGGCGGCTGCTGGCCACCTGGGCGACGAAGTCCTCGTACAGCGAGCGGATGGTGTGTTCCATGCGCGCGCTTTCGTCTTCAGTGAAGGTGCGGTCTGGCAGGCGCAGGCCGAGCAGGGGCAGGGTCATGCCAAAAGGCAAGTCTGCGTGGCGACCCACCTGCACGCTGCTCGTGCTCAAGCCTAACTTTTCCTTGAGTCCGGTGTTGTACGCCCAGCCGGCAATGACCCCAATTGAGCCGGTGATGGTGTTGGGCGCGGTGACGATGGCATCGCCGGGCAGCGAGATCATGTACCCGCCCGAAGCCGCGAGATAGCCCTGCGAGACGATGACGGGCTTGTGCTCACGGCATTTTAACACGGCGTCGGCCACGAGAGCCGAGGGCAGGATGTCACCGCCTGGAGAATCGACGCGCAGTACTACGGCGTCCGCGGCTGCACAGGCTGAGGCAATCTCGCCGACGAGTCGGCGCGCCCCGATGCCGGTGTCCATGGCGCAGACGCCGAGTGCATAGACGATGGCAATGCGCTTGCGCTGTCCCCAGCGCCGGTCGGCTGGCCGGGTGTACGAATTAGCTGCGACGACGGCGATGTCTTCGACCATGCGGTCGATTTCGTTCCAGCGGCCGAGGCCATCCACTAGTCCGGCGTCGAGGGCCTCTTGCGGCAGGAAGAATGCGGTCTCTTCCACGAGGCGGTCGAAGTGTTCGGGTGCAAGCTCGCGAGCAGTGCTGATGTCGTTGCGGGCGAGGGCGTACCAGTCATCGAGCAGGGTAGTTAGTTGCTCGCGCTCTCCCTCGGACATGTCGCGACGGACGTACACTTCGGTCGCGGACTTGTAGCGGAAAAGTCGCCACTCGTCAAAGCCGATTCCGAGCTTATCTAACGCATCTTTGAAATACGTGTGCCCCGCCACATAGCCCTGCAAGCCGATTGCGCCAGCCGGGTCGAGCACCAAGTGATCGGCCACTGAGGTCCAGTGATAGCCGGAGATATCGACACGATCGATGTACACCACGACCCGTTGCCCTCCGGCGCGGATCTGGCGCAGCTTCTCCCGCAGTTCCCAGCCGAGTGCCGGGCTAATCCGCAGGCCCGACGCATTGATGGCGACCCCCTTGATCGCTGGATCGCGGCGTGCGCGCTCTAGCAAGGCGATGAGGGAGAGCAGGCTCTGCGAGTCGTCGAAGAAGGCATAGCGGCGGTGTTGCACCGGCCTGGATAATTCCAGCGATAGGTAGCGCGCCCGCGGTCGGAACAGGTTGCCGCGCTGCGCCCCAAAGCGCGCCGCATACGTCTGAAAGGTGCGGCTCCGCGCCTGCGCTTGGAAATCGGCGGCACCCAGCCCGACGCGCAAGCCAACGCTTAGGGCGCGGTCTGAGAAGAAACGCCCGGTCAGCGCCAGCCCCTGTCCTAGTCCGACAATGGCTCCGGTGCTCCAGAACTCTGCCTCGTCGTCGCGCGCGTAATCCGCATATAAAGTTAGCCGCTCATCGCCCCAGGGACGCAGAGCGAGATCGACGGCTCCTTCGCGGCCCTCGTTTGCAAAGGTCGAAGTGAAGGTGCCTCCTACGGAGAGGCGCGGGCCGGGCCGCCAAATTCCCCCGAGGACGACGTGCCGCACGCTTCCCCATCCCATGCTCACCCCGAGGCTGAAGTCGCGGTCGCCGGTGCTGAGTCCAGCCCGGTACTCGCGGTCCCGGCGGCCGTTTATCATCCCAAACCCCAAATGGGGCGCGGCCGTAAAAAGGCCCCATGAATAGGTGGAGCTGCTGTCTGACCAAGCGACTCCCTGTTCCAAGCCCTCGACATAGCTGAGTAGCGCGGGATTGGCGTATCCGTAGAGGCCGATGTCGAGCGCACCAGAAGCGGCGAGGGCGAATTCCCCGCGCTCGGCGTAGGGAATAAACGGCGATTGGGCGTTTACCGCGTTTGCGGCGAGGAGGCAGCAGAGGAATTGAAACAAGCGCATAGGCAATGTCGAAACCGTGTTACCTTTCTTCCTGAGACGCCTCTTACGCTTCCTCGACAAACAAGCTTAAATCCCCTTTGCCCTCGCGGATTATCTCGACTTGATCCCCTACCAACGACACCACACTCGAAGCTTCCACGGGCAGCGGCCCGCACTCCAAGATCAAATCCACTTGCGGCCCCAATTCTTCCTCCAAGGCCCACGGCTCAGTTATCACCTCTTGATCGGCGTAGTTGGCGCTGGTGCTCAGGATGGGTTGGCCGAGGGCGCGGACCAAGGCCAGTGGCACTGGGTGATCGGGAATCCGCAGGCCGACGGTCTTTTGTTTGGTTTGCAGGATGCGCGGCGTTTGGCGAGTGGCTGGCAGCACGAAGGTGTACGCTCCCGGCAGACACTGCTTGAGGATGCGGTGGGCGTAGTTGGAGACGCGGGCGTAGTCGCTGATGTGGGTTAGGTCGGCGCAGACAAAGGACATGGGTTTCTTTTTGTCGCGTCCCTTGATGCGCTGCACGCGCTCAATTGCCTGCTTGTTGGTGATGTCGCAGCCGAGGCCGTAGATCGTGTCGGTGGGATAGACGATGACGCCGCCTTGGCGGAGTACCTCAGCGGCGCGCTGGATGTGACGGCCTTTGAGGCGGTCGGGATGCACGGTCAGTATTTGGGTCATTCTAGCGCTCCTGATCGATTTTGGCGACCCACGCATCGACGACGGCCTCAATCATGGCTTGGCCGTGCTCGGCGTTGGCCGTGTAGCTGTTTTTGGTTTCGTCTTGTTGGCAATACCAAGGCGGATCGTCGCCTAGGCGGTCTTGCTCCACGAGCTCGGGGCGCGCGGCGAGCAGGAAGGAGGTCTCGTTGTATCCGGCGTGATCGCCTCCGGCCGGAGGACTCGATTCCGGGAGGATCATGGGCTGCACTTCGATGTGCCCGCCCCAAGAGCCAACCCGGTCGAGCGCATCGCGGTCGCCCCACCAGCCGCGTGGGTGTCCTTCGGCGAGCACCTTCTCAACCGCTAGTTCGGCCGCGGCCTTGCTGAAAGCCAAGGCGAGGGGGCCGCCCATGCCTTGGTGCATGATGATGACGTAGGTCTTGCGGAAGCCCATTTCGATAAAGTTGCGCAGGATGCTTTTGGCCAAGTTTCCAAAGGCGTCGTAATCCGGGTCGATGGTTCCGTCGGCTGGGCCGCCGAGGGCATAGCCGGTGGGGCCATAGTCAAACGACGGGGCAATGACGCAAGCAGTGCGCGCGGCCACGCGGTCGCAAATCTCCTCGACGATGAGGGTGTCGTGGCCGATGGCCATGTGCGGGCCGTGGGTTTCGATGCAGCCGGCTGGCACGAGCAGGGGATGGCCTTGGGCCACTGCATCGGTGAGTTGGTAGGGACGCAGGTGCTTGAGGTACATGGAGAAGTTCCTTGTTGTGGGCGTAGAATTGGACATAATATAGGCTAGGAAGAGCACGTCAACATAGGACATTGAGCAGATGGCGCACACGGTTATTGGCACGGCTGGGCACATTGACCACGGCAAGACTCTGTTGGTCAAGGCGCTGACCGGCATGGATACCGATCAAGCCCCGGAAGAGCGGGCGCGGGGGATTACCATTGAACTCGGCTTTGCCTTTTTGGGCGATCAGGCCACGATCATCGACGTGCCCGGCCACGAGCGCTTCGTCAAAACCATGGTGGCCGGCGTCAGTACCATTGACGTGGCCATGCTGGTCATTGCCGCGGACGACGGCGTGATGCCGCAGTCGCGGGAGCATCTCGATGTGCTGCGGCTTTTGGGGGTGGAGCGCGGGGTGGTAGTGATCAACAAGGCCGACTTGGTGGAAGAGGAGTGGTTGGACTTGGTGGAGGAAGAGGTGCGGGAGTTTGTGCGCGGGAGTTTTTTGGCGCAGGCCGAGATCTTTCGGGTCTCCGCGCTCAGTGGCGCGGGCATTGACCCGTTGCGGCAGCGGCTGTTGGCCATGGTTGAGGACACTGCGGCTAAGCGCACGGACGCGCCGTTCCGCCTGCCCGTAGATCGGGCCTTTGGAGTCAAGGGCTTTGGTCTGGTCTGTACGGGTACGGTGCAGGCCGGGGCCTTGGCCGAGGGCGACCGGGTGGAGATTGCGCCCGAGGGTCGATTGGCGCGCGTGCGCCGCTTACAACAGCACGGCGCGACGGTACAAGAGGTGCGGGCCGGCGACCGAGCCGCGATCAATTTGGCCGGCGTGGAGCAGGGTCAAATCGAGCGTGGGCACTCGCTGGTCGCGCCCGGATTTTTCCGCCCCACGCAGATGCTAGACGCCGAGGTGCAACTCCTTGCGTCAAGCCCTATGACTATGGCGTCGCGCACCCGCGTGCGCCTGCACTTGGGCACGCGGGAGATTATGGCGCGGGTCGTGCTTGCCGGTGGCAAGCCCTTGACGCCTGGGCAGGAGGGTTTTGCGCAGCTACGCTTGGAGGCGGCCGTGATTGCGGCGTGGGACGACCGCTTTGTACTGCGCCGGTACTCGCCGGCGCTGACCATTGGCGGTGGTCGCGTGCTCAACCCGCACCCGGCCAAGCACCGGCGCTTCGAGCCAGCACTGCTCGCGCATTTGCAGACATTGGCCCATGCCGACCTGCTCGAAGTAGTAGAGTGCTGGCTCCGCTACGCGGACGACCGGCTCAAGAGCCAGCAGGTGCTGGCCGGTGAGCTGGGCATTGGTGTGGAGCGATTGGCGGGCTTGACGGACGCGCTCGTAGCTGCTGGCCGCGCCGTGCGCGTGGTGTCGGAGGGGCAACCGCACGTTTTGCATTTGGACGTGTGCGAGCACTGGGGCGCACAGATCGAGGCTGCGCTGGCGAGCTTTCACCGCGCCCAGCCGCTCAGGTTGGGATTGCCGCGCGAGGAACTGCGCAATTTGAGCGCGCGCTACATCCAGCCCGAACTGTTTGACTGCGTGTTGCGCTACTTGGAGGAAGCGGGGCGGGTCGCGCTGGACGGGGCTGTGGTGCGGGCCGCGTCGCACAGCATTTGCTTCACCCCGGAGCAAGAGGTGCTAAGGGTGGCTGTGGAGGCACGGCTCAACACCGAGGATTTTGCCGACTTGCCGACGATGGCTGAGTTGGCCCAAGCCCTCGACGCCTCGCTGCCGCAGGTGACGGACATGGTCCAAGCGCTGCAAGCACTGGGAACGGTGGCCGCATTGGAAGGGGGTTTGCTTATCCATTGCGAGGCTCTCGCCCGCGCGCGGACGATACTGAGCGACGTTCTCAAGCGCGACGGCGAGATTACAGTAGCCGAATTCCGCACGCTGATTGGCAGCAACCGCAAATGCGCGATGGCGCTTTTGGGTCACTTCGACGCTGAGGGACTGACGGCGCGGCGGGGGGATGTGCGGGTTTTGGTGGGGTGATTCTACGATGCAGAGTCTGCGGAATTAGCTACGTGGAGCGCTCGCGATTGGTAAGGAATAACTGACGTTACGCACAGATAGGGGTATGGGATGCTTCGACTCCGCTTCGCTCCGCTCAGCATGACCGGTGATGACGCTTTATGTTGTCATGCTGAGCGAAGCGAAGCATCCCATACCTAGGGGCCTATGCGTAACAGCAGGGAATAATATGGCTTTGAATGTTATTTGGTTAGACGACCCTGCAAGCGGCAAGAGAGAACTGGTAGGCGGTAAAGCGGCTAACCTCAACCGCCTACACAGCAACGGACATGTTCCGCCCGGCTTTTGTATTACTGCCGATGCCACGGCGAGAGTGGTACCGGTGCAAAGTGGTGAAACATCGCTGCCCCCCGACCTTTATGCGGAGATCGAAGCCGCGTACGCGGAACTGGGTGTTCGTTGCGGAACTTCCGAGCCAGCGGTGGCGATCCGATCCTCGGCTGTGGCGGAGGACGGTGCGGTCAATTCCTTTGCTGGCCAATATCAGACCCTGTTGAACGTCGTGGGCGTGGATGCCGTGGCTGCGGCGATAGTCGAGTGTGTGGCGGCGGTCGATCAGCCCCATGCCGCGGCCTACCGCAAGCGCTCAGGGGCCAGTGCAGACGAGGTGAATCTGGCTATTCTCGTGCAGGAGTTCATCGCTGCGGATTCTTCAGTGGTCGCGTTTACCGCCAATCCAGTCACCAACGACGCAAGCGAGATCGTCATCAACGCATGTTGGGGGTTAGGAGAAGCGCTGGTCGATGGCAGTTCGGTTCCCGATACGTACACCGTAGAAAAACGGGAATTGCGGATCAAGACGCGGAGTGTGGCCAAGAAAGAGCGGATGTGCGCCGCCGGGTCCACTGGCGTGATCGAAATAGACGTGCCAGCAGACAATCGTTCGCGGCCAACTTTAACCGACGAACAGGTCGGCGAGGTCTGCCGTAGCGCGGTGGATTTGGAAGCTCGGATGGGGTGGCCCGTTGACTTGGAATGCGCTTTTAAGGATGGGAAGCTGTATTTGCTCCAGTGCCGCCCGGTGACGACCCTCGCGCAAGATGGACGAGATTGGTCGGTGGAATGGGACGATCCCAAAGATGCTGAATTGACTTGGCGCAGGGGCAATCTGGAAACGCCGCTCGATCAATCGTTTGAATGGTATTGGATGCAGGGTTGGGCGAAAGCGCGGCGGGAGACGGGCGGCGGTACGTTACCTATGCGGATTTATGTGAACGGCTACGCATACGAGGCGGAAAAACCCTTCAGGGTCGGCAATCGCAAGGAGCAAGAAGAAGCCCGCAAAAAGATAGAGCGCGAGATACCCGAACTCTGGAAAAGTGAATGGCTGCCTAAGCTCAAGCGGAAGCGGGCTTATTTCCGCAGCTTGGATTTGTCGGCGCTGTCCAACGACGAGTTGGCTAGCGTGCTGGTCGAAGCACTGCCTTGGTATTGCGAATGCGCGAGAATGCACGCGCATCTAGGCGGGACCGCGGTCGAGGCCGTTGGGCACCTGGTGGAGTGGTATCGCAAACGGTTTTCCGATGCCGCGGAAAGCGAACCCTACCGATTGGTACAGGGGCAGTCAAATTTGAGCGTTGAGAAGGGACATCTTTTGTGGCAGTTGCAACAGCACCTTACTCCCGCCAACAAGGAGCTTCTAAGGGCCGCCTTACAGTCGCGCAAGAAGCAGGGTAGATGGGAAGGGCTTGAGGGTACCTTCAAAGAGATTTTCGACCAGTACTTAGAGACCTATTGGAAAGATACACCGAAATTTCTCGCGTCCTTGGTTCTCAAGTACGCCGAGCAGGGCGTGGAAGATCCGCACGTGAAATTGCGCCAACTGGCGGCCGAGCGGGAGCAATTCACCGCGCATGTGCGTTCGCTGCTGAACAAACAAGAACGCGAGGTTTTCGAGGAACTTTTGCAGGTGGCTCTGGCCAATTACCCGCTTACTGAGGACCACAACTACTGGGTCGATGGGATCGCTGCGCATTACATATTTCCGCTGTTCGACGAACTGGGTCGCCGAATGATCAAAGGCGGTATCCTCAAGAAGAAGCGGAGCGAGATCAAATACCTAGAACTGAACGAAATCATCCTCTGGGGATTCGGCGTGCGTCAGCCGTTGCGCGCGCGGGTCGTCGAACGCCAACGGGAATTTAATCGGCGGTTAAAATTATCACCGCCAGAGTTCCTTGGCGCTTGTAAGGAGCCGCCGACTGAAGAGGAAGATTACCTGTTTTGGGGTCCCTCGGCTCCACTTGAGGCATCAAAGGGAGAGGTGCGCGGCGTAGGGGCTTCGCCGGGGATTGTCAGAGGGCGTGCGCGCGTGGCCGTGAATCTGGACAAGGCGTTGGCACTACAGCCGGGAGAGATATTGGTCTGTGGTACGACCGATCCCCATTGGACGCCGCTTTTCGCCGTCGGGGCAGGATTAGTGAGCGACAGGGGTGGGACGTTGTGTCATGGGGCGGTCGTCGCCCGGGAATACGGGTTGCCGGCGGTGGTGGGAACTTTGATTGGGACCAAGAAAATCAGAACTGGCCAGTTGATCGAAGTTGATGGCCAAAGCGGGGTGATAAGGCTGTTGTGATGTAAGGGCCGCAGGAATTGAGCGAGGCATCGGCGTAACGAGTTGAATAAGATAGGCTTCTATGGATGGGATGCGATTTGTTGCGATTAGAAGTGGGCGTCCCCAAGGTGTCCTTTCATCTCAAGTTTTAGAGAACTACAGAGTTTGTACGCGAACATCTCAACGCCGGGTAGCTCTGTATAGTTGTGGGAATACACCGCCACGTTGAGTTCGTGGTGCCGAGCGTATTCGAGTAGATAAAGATTGGTTTCTCCAGTCAGGTACATGTCGATGTCATGGGACATGGCATCCCGAATGTAGCTGGTGTAGATACCGGCTCCAGTGACGCAACCTATGCGTTGGACTGTTCGATTCGCGTCATAAATGCTGCGTGGTTGCTCTTGGAGGAGCGAATTCAATGTCGAACAAACCGATTGGAAGCTCGTCGGGGCAGGTAGTTTGCCGATGCGAGCCTCGCCTTCTGAAGGTTTATAAACATGGTGACACCCGATTTTGGTGAGCAGTGTGGACGATGTTCCAAAGTCTGCTAGATCCAACGGCAGATGAGCCCAGATATGCGTTAAACCTTTGTCTTGGAGCAAGCCACAAACTTCATCCCTTTGCTCAAACATGAATTTCCAGGCATCGTGATGGGTCACAATTACATCTACGCTGCGGTCAACTGCCTCATAGATCGTCCTGGGCGTAATCGTGGTCGAATAGCCCAACGAGGTCGGATGGTCACAGTGTTCTACGATTCCCCATTCATCTAGGTGCTCATCAAGAAACTTTTTAGAAAAAAGATCATCCAGCACATCGCGAATCATACTAGTGTTTCCTGTTCCAATTTATTCTGGGGTGTAAGTTACTTCGAGTTTGATACCGTCAGGGTCGAAGAAGAAAGTCGCGTAGTATCCCTCGCGGTACTCTGGACAGTCGACTGGCGGATCTTCGACATCCACATCTTCTAAATTCTTGATCACCTCTTCGTAGATTCGTTCGACTTCTGCCCGTGAGTCCACAGAAAAGGCGAGATGGTGCAGTCCCGGTTTTCCCCGCTCATGTCGGCCTGCTTCTGTAGTGTGGCCGATCAGCAGGATCATCCCGTCCTTTTCGAATCGCAATCTGTCGATCGCGCCCTGCTCTGTCAGGTGCGGGGATAACGCTCGGAAGCCAAGTGCTGCTAGCAAGGGCGAGTAGAATCTCGTCGAAGTATCTAGATCGGAGACTGATAACCGGATGTGGTGGATAGCTGCCGTCACTTCTTCTCCTTCGGTGTTTATGTACAGGCCCCTATTTCGAGGGTGTTATATCGGGAAAGAAAGCACCCACAATCTTCCACTCGCCCTTGATACGGCCCGTGAACCACACGTTTTGACAATCGTCCCAGCGAGAGTATATCTGACCGGTATCCGAACGCCAGCGCCCCGATTCCCGCACTACGGATATGGCCATATTGCCGCGAACGTCCGTCTGTAATATCTGCTGTTCCTGCTCGTAGTTAACGCCCTCGGGCATGCGCGTCTCCCCCCATTCCTGCATCTCGCTCTGCACCAAGAATAGATGCGGCACCCAGTCCGTAGGGTCGGTCGATCCACACCCGAACCAGCGAAAATAGGTCTCGTCGTGGCACGCGCGGACTGCATCCCAATCTTTTTCCCTGTGGGCCTGCTGGTAGCGGTTTAGTAGGCGGTGGATCGCTTCGATATCGGCTCTGTCTCTATCCATGCTCGTCTTTCTACAGCCTCCTTAGACAGCGTCTATGGTAAACGTATAGCCTACGCCGACCGGCACTTCGCGTTCATCGACCTCGCGCACTATAGATTTAACCTCTTTCGATTCGGCTATCGACGGAATCGGCTGACTGTCCTGCGCCAGTGCCGAGGTAGGTACGACGACCGAGCAGTCGCCGATGGACACGACGGCGATAGAGCATCCCAGTCCGTTTTGCAACTCTTCAACTCGGCCGGCGAAGGCTTTCAGCAAAGCTCTCCGACGCTCTCGGTCCGGCTCGCTTTGCAATAGCCGTGCTAGCGTCTTTGCGGCGAGGTCTTCCGGCATAGCAGGGTCGTATGCCGACAGTAGTTGTGATAGTTGATCCCCGGCGTGGGGTTTCTCAGGTTCCATCGCGCTCAACCAATCAAATCGGACAGGCTTGCCCGCAGTTGCTGGCGGGCTGCGTGCAGACGCCAGCGCACAGCGCCTACTGAGTAACCCACTGTTTCAGCGATCTCTTCGTAGGAGAGTTGGTGGTATTCACGCAAAACCACAACCAAGCGCCGTTCGTCGTCAAGAGCCGCAAGCGCCGTGCGGATTCTACTCGCCAACTCGACAGTCCGGGCCGATCCCATATCCGCGAGTTGAAGATCGAGATCAATGTCGCGTTCAATCGACAAGTGGTGTCGGCGCTGGCGATACTTGTAGTAGTCGCGGCATAAGTTGCTGGCAATGGCCCAGAACCACGAGCGAAAACGCGTCGGATCATCGAGACTGTGGAGGGACTCATAGACGCGTACGAAGGTTTCTTGTGCCAGATCTTCCGCATCAGCTCTCCGGCCCGTCATGCGACAGAAAAACAAAAAGACTCCGTTTTGGTAGCGAGTGACCAAAATGCCGAAGGCGGCCATATCGCCCTCGGCAAAACGCCGTACCAAATCCCCATCTGTTGGATCGCGTTCGTCTCCCATGTTGCCTTTGCATCCATTCTCGCACCGCTCAGTAGGACAGCAGATACGCCACCTTGAAGCGGAGCTTTTCCGCTCTCTCTGCGGCAGTGTCGCCTAAGTTGTAGGCCATATAAACCCGGCTTTTTGGTGCGATCTCATAGCTGGCGAGCAAGTTGATGTCGCGCTCATCGTAGATGCCGAACGCCGAAAACCCGATCAGGGCGGCACAGGCCATATACAGCTTGACATTTCTCTCAAAGCGCGCGAGGAAATGACCCACATAGGCCGTCGTGCGGTGCATAGACTTCGTCTCCCTTCATACAGGAGACGAGCAAGTGGGGCATGTGTTTGTACGAAAAAATCAGAACTGGCCAGTTGATCGAAGTCGATGGCCAAAGCGGGGTGATAAGGTTGTTGTGAGGTAAGCCCCTGTTGGCTTTCACTGCGGCCAACACGGTTGGATGTACACCACAAAGGGCTGCGAGTACAGCCTCGCAGCCCTTTGCCTTTTCCGTGCAGCCAGCCTTCAGCCTTCGTCGTACCCCTTTACAGGCCGCGCCCAAATATTGCGATAGCGCACTAGGTCGCCGTGATCTTGCAAGCGAAGCGGGCCGGTGGGGGGATGCACTTCGTAGCGATAGACGCCGCGATGGCCCGTGGGGCCTAAGACCTCGACGTGGTGGTGGACCAAGACGCCGTTGTGGACTAGGGTCAGATAGGCCGGGCTGACCAGCTCGGCACCGTTGAAGCGCGGGGCCGTCCAGAAGATGTCGTAGGTCTGCCATTCGCCGGGCGGGCGGCAGGCGTTGACCAGTGGCGGGTACTCGCCATAGACTGCGGCTGTGGTGCCGTCGGCATACGTGGGGTTGTCGTACCCGTCGAGGACTTGGATCTCGTAGAGACTCATGAGGAAAACGCCGCTGTTGCCGCGCCCTTGGCTGTCGCCTTTGACCTCGCTGGGGCAGGCAAATTCGAGATGGTACTGGACGTCGCCAAAGCGCGCCGTGCTGACGATGTCGCCGGTACGGGGCGCGACTTCCATGTAGCCGTCGGCCAACTGCCAAGGGGCGTCGCCGCCGTTGGTGCTCTGCCAGCCGTCGAGGCTGGTGCCGTCGAAGAGGACGACCGCGTCGGAGGGGGGGCTGTTGTCGTGGCCGGGCGTTACGACCGCCGGGGCGGGCCGCCGGTGATCGTGGACGCAATAGGGAGAGTCGGGTAGCAGGGGGGTATCGTCGTACCCTAATTTGCCCATCTGGGAAAGCTCCTTGTTGGGGTTGGAAGATTGGCATATAAAGGGAGCAGGATGCGCTCGCGTCAATAGCTTGCCGTTGTGCATTGCATTATATTGAGTGCCGTTTAACAGGAGGGCGTGATGGTACGCGCACCGATGTACAGAATCGCACTGCTCGCACTTGTGCTGTGCTCCTCGGCGGAAGCGCAAATATCGCTGTGGCAAATCGGCGGGGCCGGGCTGGCGTGGGACGGCAGCGACACCACGCGGATCATCATGGACATCAACGCCGAGCGCATCCGGCCTGTGTATTTTGCCGACGACGACAACATGTTTCTGTCGGTAGCGGGTTGGTCCGAGCTGATCGTCCCGCGCGAACTAGGGTACATCGACGGGCATCAGCCGCGACTGTGGTACACCGACGGTACCAATGTCAACCAAACTTCCTACTACGACAGCCCACTCTACGTGGATGGGCTGCGGAGCACGTACAACACGGCCCGCGACGGCTGGTGGACCATAGACATCGGCGTACCCGTGCCGGCTAGGCGCTTTGGGTTTGTCACGCCGACCGAGGGAGTCCGCTCCGACGGCGTGCCGCTCAACCAAGACCCCGTGCCGGCCTTTGAGGTGAGCATTGCCGACGAGGCGGGCGACATCCTCTCGCAAAGGGGCTATCACCGCTTGAACACCCTCATCGCCGATGTGCCGGTCAACTTTGAACCGGAGGTCGAAATCGATTTCCCCCAGCAATACGTGCGCTTTGTGCGCTATCTGCGCAAAGCATCCGTACTCGACGAGCAGCGCACCACTGACAGCAATACGGTGCGCGGCACCATTGCCGAATTTGTGCTCACCGGCCGCGGCGTGCCCAAACGCGCTATCTACCGCAGCAAAATCCTCGACTTGGGGGACGAAGTGAACTTTGGCCGCTTGGCGTGGGCAGCGCGCACCATGCGGATGGTCGGCGAAGAAGCCGTAGTGGTGTCAGACGCCGAGGCATGGGTAGAGGTGGAGGTGCGGGCCGGCCGCGACGGCGACCCCAATATCTACCACGAGTACACGGACTCGGGCCGGGAGTTTGTGGTGACGCGCGAGCGCTACGAAGGCGAATTGCGCCTGCCCGAAACCGAGGGCATCCTGCAAATCGACCGCCAGCCCGGCATCCGCGCTTCCATTGGCTACGACAGCGAGAATTGGTCGTTTTGGTCCAGCCCGATCACAGAATCCGGCACTTGGCTCGACTTGCGCAACGGCTCGCATTTACAGCTCCAAATCACTCTGCAAAGCAAGGCTTTTGGAGACTGGGTAGAGCTCGACTCGCTGTGGATTGAAACCTCGCCGCCCTTGGCAGCGCAGATCGTGGGCGAAGTAGCGCGCGCAGCCGACATGCAGCCTCCTCCGGGTTTTGTCCAAGTCGAGCTGGGGGCGCGGGAGACATTTGTGTACGACGTGCGCGCCTCGTTTGCCAGCGCCGCCGAAGGAGGCTTTGACCGGGTGCGGATCCACACGGGCATTGCGCCCGAGTTTGCGCGCTTGGAAATGGGCGACCCACTCGCGGTCGTCGAGCCGCTGGCCGTGGTCGAAGGCGACGCGAGCTTGGAGGTGCTCCTGCCACAAAAAGTGACTGCCGCGTCCAACGAGCCGCTGCGGGTGGTTTTTGCTGCGGAAGTCTTTGCGCGCGCGACGACCTTTACCGGCGAGGTGTTGACCGAGGACGAGAACCGCCTGCCACAGCCGATTGAGCCGGGCGATGCCAGCGCCGCTGTCTCCACCAATAGCCTGCGGGTGCTCGGGGCTGCGAACCCGGCCGCGGAGATCGTCCAGCGCGTGCGCTTGTCGAGCGGGGTGGTCACGCCCAACGGCGATGGGGTAAACGACCGCTTAGCTCTAGAGTACGCGCTCTTCCTGCTGCCCGCGCCCGTGCCGGTGGTACTCAATGTGTACGACTTGGCGGGCAACCGTCGCGCCCACGTGGAAGTCGGCGCACAGGGCACTGGCCCGCAGCGGGCCTTTTGGGATGGCCGCGACGAGCAGGGCGCACTTTTGCCGCCGGGCTTGTACTTACTGGAGCTGGCGTTGGTGACCGAGGCCCAGCGCGGGCGGGCGCTCCTGCCCGTTGGCTTGGCCTATTAACTGACTTTACGCATCTATGTCGAACCGATAGATGTAGGGGCGTCCCTTGTGGGTGCCCAGACTACCCGGCGCATTTAGGGATCCTAAAAGGGCAACCCTAAGGGTTGCCCCTACAAGGTGTAACTATTTAAGAAAGCGACGCATGGCGCTCTTTTTTTTATTTGCGACTCTCAGTCTGTTAGCCCGTCCCCTCGCAGCCGAGGTGTTTACCTTTGACAGCGCCGAAAAGTGGCAGACTTGGCAACTGCCGCAAGGGCTGGTACAGCTCGGCCCGTCTGGGCATCTAGAGTTGGTCAAGTTCCGCAAGGACATCGACCCCGTGCGCAATGCGGATCAATTTTTCCACGATACAATGGAGCGGAAAGCCGTGCAGGGCGGCGTATTCCGGGCTGGGTCCAACTCAAGGGACGCTTCCAATATCATCGACGGCGATTACAACACCTTCTGGCAACCCGATCCGGTCGATCCGCTGGCCAAGTGGGAAGTCGAAATTGATCTCGGCCGGGCGGTATTGGCCCAAGAGTTGCGCTTGCGCTTTCCCGACCAAGAGGGCGCGCGTCCCCTGCGGCAGTTTACGGTCTATGTGGCCACCGGAGGGACGATTGATCCCCGCAAGGATATCTTCCGCTTTGAGTCGGTGTATCAGACGACCTTGCCCAACGAAGAGACCGAAATTCGCATCGGGCTGAGTGGGCGCAACGACGTCACGCGGGTTCTAGACCCCGGATTGGACGTGGTGTTTGAGGACGCGGCGCGCTTTCGGGTCATCCAATACATTCGCATTGGCGTCGATGAGCAGAGTGCGGACGCAGCTCTCGCCGAGGTCGAGGTGAGCGCCGTCGGCGATAACATCATCCTCGGCGTCCTAGAGCGCGGAGGGACCTTCAAGACCGGCCTAGTCGTCCGCGACGTAGAGGGCTTGGTTGACGGCGACATGAATACCTACGCCAACAAGTTCACTACCTATCGAGCTACCTCGGGCTGGCGCAACGAAGGGCTGTGGTGGGAACTGGACTTAGGGGCACAATTCTGGATTGACGAGATATTCCTCTACTTCAATAACCAAGGCGAGGGGGCGTCCGGCTCTTCGGTGCGCAACGGGGGCACGGGATTCGCCTTCTTGGTCTCGGACGGTCGGCGCACGACCTCGGGCGAGGTAGATTACGATCGCTTGGTGGGCCACGGCAACGAGCAAAATCCCTTCTCCGGTCCAGAGCGGCACTATCGCTACCTGTTCAAGCCGCGCAAAGTGCGCTACCTGTTCTGGCACGGCTTCTTGACTTCATTGGAGTGGCACGCGCGCGCGGCCGAACTGATGGTGTTTTCGCCCGGCTACCCAGCGCAAGCGGTGATGCGCTCGGGCTTTATCGACTTGGGCGAGATCGTTGGCGATGGCCGTGCCAAGGCCATTAAGCACTTGTCGTGGGATGCGGATTTGCCAGTGGGAACGCGGATGCAACTGCGCTCCCGCTCGGGCGTGCAGCTCAGCGAGGAGTACACGTATCACAACAAGATCGGCGAAGTAGTAACCGAAGAGAAGTGGCTCAGCTCGCCTAAGGTGTTGCGCGGGCAGGTGGATACCGCGCTGGTAGTAGGCGATGATTGGGGCGCGTGGAGCAATGTCTATCAGCTTTCGGGAGAAGCCTTTCAGTCGGATAGCCCGCGCCGCTTCATCCAGCTAGAGGCCCTGCTCTCGACCGAGGATCCGCGAGTCGCGCCCGTGTTGCGCTCGCTAGCGATCGAATTTGAGGACGCCTTGGTGACCGAGGCCAAGGGACAGGTCTGGCCGCGCGAGGCTCAGCCCAACGAGGACACGCGCTTTACTTATACGCTGTGGCCGACGGCTGCCGAAGACGACAGCGGCTTCGACCGGCTGCGGCTCGTCGCTCCCGGCGGCTGGCTGGAGACTGGAGCGGTGGAAGTGGTTCTCGCTGGCGAAACTATCGCTCTAGAGGAGGTCGCGCAGCGGGGCGACTCTTTATTCGTGGCCTTGGGCCAGCGCGTTGGCGGCGATTCGCTAGAAGTGCATTTCACTGCGCGTCTGTGGCGCAATGCCACGGTTTTCAGTGCGGAGCTTGGTCATGGAGACCGACCGGGTCTGTGGCAGTCCGTGGAGGCCGCGGCGCGGCGTGCCAACGTGGTGCTCCTGCCGGATCTGACCGGCAGCGACCGACTCATCGGCGATCTAGAATTGGCTCCGGCCACCCTTACGCCCAATGGCGACGGGGTCAACGACCAAGTGCATATTCGCTTCGTGGTCTTCAAGGTGGAGACGGCGACGCCACGTGTGCGGGTATTCGACTTAGCGGGCCGTGTGGTGGCCGAGTTGGCCGCTATAGGTGAGTCCTATACGTGGTCTGGGCGCGATGCCCAAGGGGCGCTGGTGCCGCCGGGTCTGTACCTCTGCCACATCGATCTCGGTGCCGCCGCGGGTGAGGACGTGGCTGTGCGCCCCGTCGCTGTCATTTATTAACCCTCTTTCGCAAGGAGTTCCATGTCTCGTCCCAATATCCTCTTCATTATGACCGACGATCACGCGGCCCACGCCATGAGTTGCTACGGCAGCCGCATCAACACCACGCCCAACCTCGACCGCATTGCCCAGGGCGGCATGCGCTTTGACAACTGCTTTTGCACCAATTCGATTTGCGGCCCTTCCCGCGCCACCATCCTCACCGGCACGTACAATCACGTCAACGGCATGACCACCTTGGACTCGCGCCACGACAATCGCCAACTCAACTTCGCCAAGCTCCTGCAGGGCGCTGGCTACCAGACCGCCATCGTCGGCAAGTGGCATCTAGGCCAGGGGCCGGCCCACTGGCCCACCGGCTTTGATTACTACAACATCCTCCAGGGCCAAGGCCCCTACTTCGACCCGGAAATGGTGTGCAATAGCGACAAGGTTCAATACCAGGGCTACACCACCGATATTATCACCGACCTGTCGCTCGACTGGCTCCGGGCACGCGACAAGGAGCGGCCCTTTTGCCTGATGTACCACCACAAGGCCCCGCACCGCCCGTGGGAGCCGGACGAAAAACACGCCCATCTGTACGAAGACGAGGATATTCCCGAGCCGGAGACTTTTGACGACGACTACCAGAATCGAGCGGCAGCCGCCGGAGCCGCCAAAATGCGAGTTGACCGCGACCTCAACGCCACCGATCTCAAGCAGCCCGTACCCGCAGGGCTGACGCCGGAAGAGGAGAAAAAGTGGAAGTACCAGCGCTATATAAAGGACTATCTGCGCTGCGTGGCCTCGGTTGATGACAACGTCGGTCGCGTGCTCGACTATCTCGATGCCGAGGGCATTGCCGACGACACCATTGTCGTCTATACCTCGGATCAGGGCTTTTTCCTCGGCGACCACGGCTGGTACGACAAGCGCTTCATGTACGAGGAATCGCTGCGCATGCCCTTACTCATCCGCTATCCCCGCGCCATTGCCGCTGGCAGCGTCAGCGCCGACATGATTCTCAACGTTGACTTTGCTCCCACGTTCCTCGACTACGCTGGCGTGGCCATTCCCGACTCGTTTCAGGGACGCTCCATGCGCCCCGTGCTGGAGGGACGGACCCCGGATGACTGGCAGACGGCGATGTACTACCGCTACTGGATGCACTTGACGCACCACCACGTGTACGCCCACTACGGAGTCCGCACCCTGCGCTACAAGCTCATCTACTACTATGCCGACGCCCTAGGCCAGCCTGGTGCCATAGACGAGAGCAAAGAGCCGGAGTGGGAATTGTTCGATCTGGAAAAAGACCCGTGCGAGCTGGTCAACGTGTACCACGACCCGGCCTGTGCCGATATAGTGCGCCAATTGCGCGGGGAATTGCGCCGCCTACAGGAAAAAGTGGGCGACCAGCCTTATGCGGAGGAAGAGCCGCTGCCGGATTGAGCCGCCGTTTTAGAGGCCCGCCCTTCGATTATACGCGCATTCCCTGCTCGGTAAACCAATTGAGGGCGTCGCGGATCGATTCTTCAGGTGGCCGAGGCGCGTAGCCCAATTGACTCCTCGCTAAGGATTCATCAACGGATGTCGGGCAGTCGTGCAAGAGTTTGATCAAATTGCGGGAGTAAAGAGACGATAGGTTGCGCTTCGCAGCACGTGATCTAATCAGGGGCAAGGTTGCCCGAGCAAAAGAATAAGGCATGACAGGACGCTTCACATTAAGTCCCAAAACTTGGGAACACAGACGTGCCAGTTGGCTGGTCTTTGCGTATTGTCCCGCAGTGAAATAAACCTCACCTCCGTATCCCCTAGCCCCTACCGCGTTCGCTATGGCATTGGCCACGTCCCGCACGTCGCTCCACCAAAATCCTCCGTTGATGAGACACGGGAGTTGCTTACGCGCCATGGCGAGCAACATGCTGCCGACGAGGGCCGGCTCGCTGTCGCCGGGACCTATGAGGCCCGAAGGACAGACGATAGATGCATTGAGCAAGCCACCTCTCGCCGCGTCGAGCACGCTTACGTGTGCTTCGGCTTTGGTGGCCGTGTAGGGGATCTTGGAGTTCTGACCCAGTTTTGAACTGACACTCAGCGTCGTTCCGCGCAGCGGGCTAAATGCATGTATGGAACTGATGTGTACCAGTCGGCGGACGCCGGTGCCAATACATGCTTGAATCACATTGCGCGTACCTATCAAGTTGACTTCGTCAGCTAACCCTTTGGGATCAGCGTCAACGGTCATAATATCAGCGCTGTGGACGACGGCGTGAGCATGTTGGAATGCTTGGTTCAACGACTCGGGGTTGCGGACATCGGCCGGCTGCAATTCGACCTGTTCGCTCAGATCATCGGGAAGTTTGCGATTGCTACCCTCGTGCGTAACAGCGCGCACCGCATATCCGCAGTGCAATAAGGCGCGGCATATATGGCTGCCTAGAAAGTCCGCAGCACCGGTCACTGCCACTATGCTACCTGTATCTCCCATCGCTATTCAGCCTTTGTAGATTTTTTTACGACCAATTCTTTGGCCAAGAAAAATGTGCGTTGATATCTTCCACATACTTCATCGGTTCGTTGGGTTCAATGTTAAACAGCGCGTCCAGCGTCTCCAAGCCGTGCTCGTACGATTTGGTCTCTTTGCTGCCGAGCACACCAAACAGCATCATTGATTTATCGCCCGACAAGACTGCTTCGAGGGTGCGCTCCATGTTGAGCCAGTCGGGATAGATGCACTCGAGCATAATTTTCTTGGGCAATGGCGGCACGCGCAAAGGCTGAATGCCCTTCTTATTGACAATCGCCGGGACTTCCACCGCCACGTCGTCGGGAATGCCCGGCAGCGCACCGCAATTGGGCACATTTACCTGAAACTGACCTTCGACGTTGTTGACCAGTCCATTCATAATGGGAATGTGCTGCTCGTGTGTCATCTGAGCGCCGAACAGATCAATCGGCCGGATTTTCTCGTCGTAGGCCGCTGCCTTCATCTGCTCGTATTTTTTGGCCTTGCCGGCCAGCACTGCATCGCGTCCGGCTGGCGTGTCTTTGCCGCCATTGGGATCGTACCAGTATTGCCGCGTCGCCAAATCCGTGTGATACCACCAGCCGCCCCGCCGAGGCGTGTCGCCGATGGGCATCAGGCCATACAGCTTGTATTGGTGAATCGCCGCGCGCGACATCTGCGTGGGGATCGCCTTGCCCTCTCGGGTCACCCGCTCCCAGTACGCCTCGCTCTCCTCGGCAATCCATTTATCCAACTTCGGGTACATGTCTTCGTTTTCATAGATAAAATCCGTCAGCCAGATGTTGTGGTTCAGCCCCGGTGCTTGCCACGTCACCTGATCGGGATCTAGGCCCAATATGCGGGCCACGCCCGCGTAGCCGTAGTGCCCGTGACACAAGCCACACACTTTAATTCCCGTTTCCCGCGTCATCAATGTAGTTCCGTCAAAGACTGGATTGCCGGCCAACAAAATCCACGCATTGGGACACAGCTTCTCCATGTCTTTTGCAACATTTAACATTAGTTGCAAATTGTGATATTCGGGCATCCCAGTTTTGTCGTAAAAGTAGCCGAGTTTGGCCGTCATGTTGCGCCGACGCTGCATGAAGTATTCGTTGTGCGTTACTGTTGCTGTGTTGATTACAAAATCGGCGTCTTTTAATGCGGCTTCCTGATCCGCAGTCTTCTCAAACGTCATAGTCGCACCCAAATCTTCGGCGTAGCGTCGCCCGAGTGCATAAATGACGTCGAGCACTTCTTCGTTGATGTCCATGAAACAAACGTGGCTGCCGTTCAACTCTTTGGTCAGACACAAATCCTTGACCAAGCCGAGCGAAAATACCACGCTACCCGCACCAAAAATCGTCACCTTATTGGCCATTTTACCCTCCGCGAAAGGTCTTGTTGGATTATAGATACATTGAAAAAGGCCATTAGGCAAGGGCAAAGGAGCGATCCGCCCGCTAGCTCTTGCCTGAGCGATTCGCGGCTGTCTGGACGTTTGTCGCGTCTCCGCATCACAACTCCCCGAATCGCTCCCGCAGGTTGACGACCTCGCCGCTTTTGGCCGACTCGTATCCCGCTTGCACGATGGCCAAGCTCCTCCGTTCGCTGCGCCCCGACGTCGGCCCTTCGATCCCTTCTACCACATAGTCCGCGAAATCCTCGATCTCCTGTGCAAAGGCCGAGAGATTGCTACTCGGATAGGTAAGCTCCTCTCGCTGATCGCCATTGTCCTCGCTCCATGCTATACACGACTCCTGCGTCGCTTGGAGTAGCCCTTTGTCCCCAAAGATCGCATAGCCGCCCGGCGGATTGGGAAACTTCACCTCGCAGCTTTGCAGCACGGTTGTCTGGAATCCCGCGTCCATCGTCAAAAGCCCGGTCATAGTGCCCTCGACATCGCGTCGCTGGAAGCTGCGGGCGTGGTGCTCTTGCATGTACACCGAAGCGACCTCGCCAAAAACGTAGCGGAGCATCGCCATGGTGTGAATGCCGTGCAGCATCCAGGTGCCGGTTCCGCCGAGTTGCGGATTGGAAAGCCACTCGCGCCGCCCCGGATAGGCGTAAGTGGGACGCGCCCGAAACCCCGACGACACTGATGCCGACACCACTTCGCCGATGTAGCGTCCCGTTGCCACCACCTCGCGCAGGAAGTGCGCCATGGGGTGGTAGGACATGCTCTCCGCAACGTAGAGGCGCACGCCAGCGCGGTCGGTCGCGTCGATCATCCGGGTTGCCTCCTCCACCGTCAGCGCCATCGGCTTTTCCACCAGCACATGCTTGCCGGCGTTGGCGGCGGCGACTGCCTCTGGGCCGTGATTGGGATGAGGTGTGCAGAGGGAAACTGCATCAATCTCGGGATCTGCTAGTGCATCGTCGAGATCGGTGTACGTCTTGTCGATTCCGAACTCCTCTGCTTTGGCCTGCAAATGGTCTGGATCCCGATCCACCAGACAGGTCACCGCAACCTTGCGGCCCAGCTCGCGTGCGCCCTCTACGTGATGGCTCCCCGCCCACCCAACGCCCACGACGGCCATGCGGATCATATCGCTCATTTCTGCGAACTCCTGTGCGATGTGTTATCTCTCCGTTCCATTTCTTCTTCCACGATCTTAGCGACCGTATTCAGGTGCCGTTTCGGCATTCCGTTGCGGTCTTTGGGCAATCGGTCGCCGATGAACTCGTCGAATTCGATTCGTGCCGCCACGTCCTCTGCGGGAATGCTAGCGTCCAGCGCCTCGCGGACGGCCTCGCGCACGCTCACCAGATAGCTAGCCTCCCAGCGAATCCAGTCCTTTACTCGATCTTCGCCGAAAAGGACCTCGCCGTGACCCGGAACCAAGATATCGATTTCGAGCGTCGCGAGTTTGTAGAGGGAACGCTCCAGCACTTCGCTGTTACCCGCGCCGATTGCAGCCACGATACCGGTCACCACGGAGTCGCCGGCGAACAGCAGGCGGTGCTCCTCTATGTAAATGCTCACACCGTCCGGGCTATGTCCCGGCGTCGGAAACATCCAGGCGTGTAGGCCGCCCAGATCTATTCGCAGCTCGTCTTGGTAGGTAATGGTCGGCTGGATTACCCGCGCTCGCGCCTCGGCCTCATCCACCTCCCAGCGCGCCGCCCAGCCTGGGATCTGTTTCTCAATTTCCGCAGGTGTGAGAGCGTGGGCGAAGATTTCTCCTTGCGCCAGCGGCCCTGCGCCGAGGATATGGTCGCCGTGACCGTGGGTGAGCGCTAGTCGGTGCGGCTCGAAGCCGTTTTGGCGGATGAAGGAGGCCATGGCGGCTCCTTCGTCTTGGTAGTTGCTCCCGTCAATGGCCAGCGCCGCTCGCTTGCCGATCACAATGCCTTTCTTGCCATCGACGAAGCGGCTGTCAACGCAGAAGACGCCTGGGACGAGTTCGTGGACTAAAGCCATGTGTATTCGTTCCCGTCGATACCGAGTTGCTCTGCCGTCTTTCGCATATCTGCCAGCGTCACGCGATTGAGCGGGATTCCTCTCTCGCGATATTCAACGCGGCGAATCGCTTCTAGTTCGCCTGGGGCGTACACTCGGTCGAAACCGGGAGCGAGTCGGCAGTCGTGGATCTGCTGGATGGCGGCATCTACTCTTGACTTGAAGCGTTCGACATCCTCGAAGGAGGCGATGTGGATGGCGGCGACGAAGTGGCCGTCTTCGCCGGGGATCGGCCCCTCCTCGATGCTTCCAAGTTCGGTCCCGTAGCTGGCACCGGAAAGCATAGACGAAAGGATGCCCATGATCATCGCCAGTCCAGCCCCTTTGAACCCTCCGATGGGAGCTAGCAGGCCGTCGATCGCCACGTTGGGGTCGGTCGTGGGCTGGCCTTCCCGGTCTATGACCCACCCTTCGGGTATGCGCATCCCTTTCTGTTGGTAGATCCGAATCTTTCCGTGGGAAGACCCGCTAAACGCGGCGTCGTACGCGATGGGAGACATCTCTCCTGCCGGTACGGAGATCGCAAGCGGATTAATGCCCAAGATCCGCTCGGTACCTCCCCAAGGTGCCATCGTTGGGATCGCATTTGTGGTCGCGATTCCGATCATGTCGTGCGGCAGCGCCATGCGGGCGAAATAGGCCATGGCACCGCAGTGATTGCTGCCGCGAATGGCTCCCGCTGCGATGCCGGTCTGCGCTGCCTTGCCGATCACCTTCTGCATGGCCAAGGCAGTGCCGATCTGGCCCATTGAATTGCGTCCGTCCACGATGACGAACGAGGGGCCTTCGCGGACGATTTCGGGCTTGGCGGTCGGGTTCACGCCCTGAGTTGTCAGTTTCTCCACGTACCCGGGCACTCGCAAGACGCCGTGCGAGTGGGTTCCGCCTAGGTCTGCGTCCACGAGCGAATCGGCCAACAGAGCGGCGTCCGCGTTTGACATGCCGCACCGCTCGAAAACGGCGGTCACTAGCTCCAATAGTTCTCCCGCGTCCACGCGAATTTCGTCGTTGAATTCGCTCATTCTATTCGTCCTGTGCCGCCTGCGTAATCGCCGCAATCTTGTCAGCAAAGCGCACTTGGCTGTCATCTTGGGGTGCGTAGCCGATTACGCGCCGGGCATTGGCCAAGCTCCAGAAGTTGTGCGCGTTGCCGCTGATGCCGTAGAAGATCTGGAAGGGCACGCCGTCGGCGTCGCGGATGTCTTCGGTTTCAATGCTTTTGATTACCAATTGCACTTGGTCGCGCACGCTCAGATAGGCTCCTAAGCCACGGTGCATTTGCTGTAGATCGTTGCCACAACCGTCGATGTCGGTCTCGCGGGGGCCGCCGATGCGCAATTGCACATTTTCCAAAACAGGCCCTTCCTTACCGCAGGCGAACATAAAGCCCAGCAGTTCATACGACGCCTTGGCCCAGCCGTAAAAATTGTCCGATAGCGGCAGCATGTCGGGCGTGACGAAGTCCATGCGTCCCGACCAGATCAAATTTTCGTAGTAGTCGGCTGCGTGGTTGGAACTGACGATCACGGCGCGCCGCACGCCCTCGTCTTGGCAGACTCGGTACACATTGTGGGCCATGGTGATATTGTCGGCCTCGTTCCAGAAGCGCTGTTCGCCCTGCCCGGTTCGGATAAAGCCGCAGTGGACTACCGCGTCGGCACCCCGGAAGTGTTCTCGGTAGACATCGCGGTCTTTCTCCACGAGATCGGCGATGTGGACTCCTGTTACTTCTTCGCCTTGGCGGTTGGTCGTTTTTACATCCAGCAGAACGGTTTCGTAGCGTTCCTTTAGGGCCGGTAACATGCGGCCGGCGACGTATCCGGCGGCACCGGTGACGACGATTTTGCGTTTGGTCATGGGGTCTTCCTAAGCTGTGGGTTTTGTTGAAAGTTCAGGTCAAGCGACAGCTAAAGCGATTGCTTCAGTATCGGATGTCTTAGGAGCCATAAAGGGCCTTTTAGGTCGCTAGGTCAAGTCGCGTCGGTGAGGCACCCCTTGAACACTACTACGCCGAGGCAATGCGCGTCTCTTGACCAGCAGAATATGCTATCATATAATGAGATCATATCGCCATCACATATTAATTGCATTTCAAGGAGGCACTCCTTGGCAGATGTTCTGAAGAGCATGACCCTGCGTGGGCTGGATCCCCAGCTTGCTGCCAAGTTGAGGGAGGTAGCCGAGCGAGAAGGTAAGAGCGTCAATCAGACGGCGCTGGACGCCCTGCGCAAGCAGTTCGGATTGGACCGATCTCGTCGGTTCACCGAGGTCCATCGGGACTTGGATCACCTGTTCGGACGTTGGGACGAAGACGAGTTCGCCCGGATTCAGCAGAAGATCGATTCCGAGCGGCGCATCGATTCGGAACTGTGGCAGTGAATGAGTTCCTAATCGACACCAACATCTACTCGCACGCCATGCGCGCCGAGCCAGCGGTTGTGTCCCTACTGCGGCGGGCTTCGCGAATCGCGATAAGTTCGATCAGTATTGGGGAGCTGCTATCGGGCTTCAAAGGCGGGACACAGGAGCGCAAGAACCGCGAGGAACTCGCCGAATTCCTCGATACACCGCGCGTGTCGATATGCGGCGTTAGCGAGGATACAGCCGAGTTCTATGCCGAGATCCTCGACGGATTGAGGAGTGCCGGAACCCCGATTCCGACGAACGACATCTGGATTGCGGCGCAGGCTATGGAACACGGCCTGCGACTGGTTTCAATGGACCGCCACTTCGCATCCGTGGCGGGATTGCTGCTGCTCTCACCAGAAGCGTCTGTGTCGCAGGGGGAGAGCGAAGAACCGGACGGACAAACGGAAAGCTGATCCGCGTCCCGGCTACATTTCCAACACGGGACGTTCCAGCCGTGCGTGATAGGGCGGCTCTAGAACTTTGCGCTGCTCGTCGGTCATTAGGGCGAGCATGTCCTCAGACCAGTTGTGGGGTACGTAGGCGAGGTTGCCCGGTGAGAAGCGGAAGAGGGCCGTGCGGCGGTCGTGGTCGGCGGTCCAAGGCAGGGTGCCGTGGGTGGTGGCCTCGGTGAATATGACGCAGTCGCCGGCATTGCAGATAATCGGCTTGATGAACTCGCGGTATGCCTCGCCGCGTCGGAGCGCCATCGGACAGGGATAGTTGCCCTTGTGGCTGCCGGGGATCAAGCACAAGCCTCCGTCGCCCTCGCGCACGTCCGCGAGTTGGTAGGCGGCCACGGTCAGGCCGTTGTGCATTTTGCCGTCTTTGAAGATGTAGTACTGGTGGCGGTCAAAGCCGGGGCCAGACGATCCGTGCAGGAGGTGGCCCTCGGCCCCTTTGCGCATGGTGATGATGCCGAGATTGTGATCGAGGCGGAAGCCGGTGCCCAAAATTTCGTGCAGATAGGGCACGATCTTGGGGTTGACCAGCATGTCGCGGAAAGGGCGACCATGCGGATCGGGCCACGAGAGCGCGCCGCCGAGGTCGCCGCGGCCGGTGACGCCTTCGAGCGCCTTGGAGCCGGCCGATAGCGACAGCTCGCCCGTGCGTTCGTGGATCTGGTCGGCATGGCGGTCAATGGCCTCGTTGGCCAGTGCGATGTCCTCGGCCGACAAGACGTTGGGTACGACGATGTAGCCGTTGAGGTCGAAAAAATACTTTTCGTCTTCGTTCATCCTATTCCTCTTTCCATAAAGGGCCGTCGGCCGTAGCCTGCCACAGTTCCTCAAAGTGCTCGGGGTCTTTGTCTGCGTCCCAAAATTCAGTGGTGAGCGGGTTGGCGTACGAAGGGGGCCGCCCGGGAACGCCTTGGCGGTGCAAGCGGTCGTGGAAGCGCAGATTGTCGGTAGAGCCGCTCGGCTCGGGGTCGTGGCGCACATACGCGGTGAGACCACCGGCGGAGTGGATGCGGATCAAGAAGCGGCCTCTATCGACCGGGGCCGCGCTGGCCAATTTTTCCAATTGTGCGCGATCGAGCTCGACCCCCAGACCCGGCCCTTGAGGCACGGCGACGCTGCCGTCGATTACGGGCATGGGGTCTTTGACCACGTCCTCTTGCCATAGGTGGCAGCAATTGACGTGGTCGATGGTGGCCATTTTGAATACTGCGACTTCGTGGGCCAAGAAGGCTTGGTTGATGGTGCCGCCGGTCTGTTGGTACATGAGGGGCATGTTGAGCCGCTCGGCGATGGCGGCTTGTTTGATGGCACTGCCGATGGGGGCGTGCCCGGCCATGGTTCCATCGACGTAGCGCTTGGTCATGGCTTCGGGCGGGACGTGGTGGCCGATGATGGGCAGCGGGCACTGCTCGCGCAACATGCGGTAGGCGTCTTCGTCCGTGCCTTGGACTACGTCTTCAAAGCGGCCGGCGACGCGGAATTTGACCAGCTCGGCGAGAATGGTGCGCATGGTGTAGTAGTTGCTGTTGGCGTTGAAGTCGTAGTGGACTTTGAAATAGGGCGGGGCTGCTTCCTGCATGGCCTCGGTTTGGGCGATGACGTCCTGCATTTCATCGACGTGGTACTTGATCCAGTGATAGCCGCGAGCGGCAGCTTGGCGCACTTCTTCGGCCATGGCGTCTGGGGCTTGGGCCACGGTCCAAGCGGCGACGGGAATCCACGAGCGGACCTTGGGGCCGATCAGCTTCCACGCGGGGATGCCGAGGTGCTTGCCCATTAGGTCGTAGCAAGCCATGTTCATGGCGAGGTCCTGCTCGGCGTTGATCCAGTCAAAGGGCGAGGTGCCGATGTATCTTTCGCGCAAGGCGTCGCCGTCGGGCGCGTCGCCGATATTTTCGCCGAGGCCCTCTAGGCCGTTGTCCGTCTGGACGACGAGGATGGCGCGGCGTTGGATGCGCGCGCCGTGGTAGCGCGCCAGCGACAGGGCGTTGAAGTCGCAATACGGTGGGCAGATGGCGTGGACTTCGATGTCAGTGATGTGCATGGGAAGAGCCGGGAAAAGGGTGGGGAGCGTTCGCGAGTGGGTCTAGTATAGCAGTACGCAATTGCTTGGGCAACCGAGAAAAGGAAGGTCTGATGGACGCTGAGATAAAGGAAAAAGTGGATCAATTGCGCCGCGAGGGTTGGTGCGTGTTGGAGCGGATTATTCCGGAGGATGCCATAGACCGGGTGCGGGCGCACGTGCAAGAAGCGCACGAAAAGGCGCGGCAGGATTACGAGGCCATGGGCGGGCACATCGGGCGGCAGACCGGCCCCAACGGCGAGCCGGGCGTTTGTCTGATCGCGTATTTGCCGGAGTTTGCACCGTATTTGGGCGACGAGCGTTTGTTGGGGGTGGCGCAGGCGATTTTTGGGGGACACGTGCGGATCGCGCAGACCGAGTTTAAGACGCAAGTGCCCAACCGCGAGGACTTGGACTGGCGCGGCTTTCACTCGGATTGGCCGCACGATCTGACCGACAGGGACTTCGCTGGCCGGGTGGCGCAGCCCTTCCCAAACGCGACCATGCAGCTATCGGTGCTGTGGATGCTGTCGCCGTTTGGCCCGGAGACGGGCGGGACGTGGGTGGTGCCGCGCAGTCACCGCGACCCGCTCAACCCGCGGATGCACCAGACGCCCGAAGAGCTGGAAGAGCGGATTGATCAGTTCAAGCCGATTCGCGGGGAGATTCAGGTCGTCGGCCCGGAGGGTAGTGCGCTGGTGATGGACAGCCGGATTTGGCATTCGACTGCGGCTAATCCCAGCCCGGAGCCGAGGGTGGCGATCATCACGCGCTATTGTCCGTGGTGGTTGAGCGTGGAATTTGGCGGGCGTAACAATGCGATTGTGCCGAGGGAGGCGTACGAGGCCCTGCCGGAGGCGGTCAAGCCGCTTTATCGGCACCGGGCCGAGGGGGAGGAGAATCCGTTTCGGGGGTGAAGGGGAGGATTTCCCGATCCAGCCCCGATAGTGAATTTCTAAAAAATAGGACTTGCTCTGAATACTTGTAGGCCGTTGTTCGTGACAAGCCTTAATAGGTGTGCCTACCTCTTGTCCCTTACCTAATATTTCGGCGACCTTCGATGACTATTGGCTGTTTCTCCAGATTAAATGCAGGTGTAGAGCGAGAGTACTTGTTGAGCCATCTGTGAAAATCAAGACTACTCATGCGGCTGATAATGTCTTCATCTTGAGTACCTCCAGTGCTCTCTTGGTCGAGGCCAGTACCCAACTGTACGCCACCAATGTCAGTGAGGATATAGCGGTTGTGGAAGCCTTGACCTTTCTCTCGCTTCTTCCAAAGGTAGATAGTAAGCGTAAAACCTTTGGGAATGATGCGAGGAAGCTCATCTTCGCATTCCTGCCGAAACACTTCCCAAGCTAAGACTCCGGCATCCAAAGCTTTGAGTTTGTCAACCGAGACTTTGAGTTTGTCAGCCAAGGCTTCTATATCGTGATCCGAGACTTTGACTCTGTCAGCCGAGGCGTGGAGTTCAAGTTCAACTTTACGCTTATTATCACAAATGATGCGTAGAAATTCACATAAGGGATCTCGGAATCTCTTATGCAATGCACAAAAATGCGGATCAATGAAACGAATACTCTTTGCATATAGCAGTAGTGGCTCAATGCCGGCCGCCATTGAAGTAGCAATCCGATTTACTGTGACTGAAGGCGGAGCAGGATTGACAGTTTTGCTCGAAATATCCTTCCTACATACGACATTGGGATGTTTCCGTGGATTATCGAGGGCTAAGATCCTATGAAACGAATGGAAGCCATTCTCACACTCGGCATTTTCAAGCCAAGTAGCAGCATCCTTCCAGGTGGAGGCGCTACGGATGATCGCTATTCGGGGCAGGAATGTCACCAAAGCTTCGTAACGTTTATCATCCCCAACTAGGTTTATAACTTGTTTTTTCCATGTACTTTTACTGGGGTACTGAACTGGTAAGCAGCCTGCGTCCCAGCCCCAATGAGCATCCTTAAAGACTTGACATAAGAATGGGGAATTGCCGCATTCTGCGACCAAACTAGGTTCCAAGGCATAGTCATGAATCAGTCTACCTGTCATAAAATCTCCTTCACTCGCTCGTCGAAGAAGCCTTCTGGCCATGGTCCATCAAAGTCGCCGTCATCCATTACATTGAGTGGAATAAACTCAACTCCCGCTGATGTCGGCAAGACATAGATTATTGACAGATCATCTGGTGTCAATTGATGATCCTTCGAGTTTTGATTTTCCGCGTCTCGGATAATGGCCTCTGACATCTCTCGGTCTAGAGAGGTCATTGAGCTTTGTCTCCATTCGTACTTTTTCGAGTTACGAACATTAGTCTCGCGCACACGTCGAAGCAACCGCAACAGCAAATGTTCAGAATGCGTTTCAATAAGGAAGGAAATATCTCCATTTTTGTGTATACCACTGATAAATACGTCACCTAGAGCAACTTGAGCGGCAGGATGAAGGTGGAGTTCTGGATTTTCAACTGCAAAAATGCCCGAATTTCTCGCGATCCCCACCAAAACGGGGATAACTTGGGAAATTCCCAAACCGACATCTAAGGGATCCAAATCAATATTATTTTTTTCGTCGTGAAGCTTCAATCTAATTAGGGGAGGTGGCTGTTCAGTGGGATCCACGACTTGTTCTGTTAAGGTGTATTCTTTTCGGTTAATGGTGTATCCAAGTTTCAAAATATCTTTCATATAGGATTTTATTGATTCGACTGTTGTAGGCTCTCTGCCAAGTATGTTCCATGCCTCTAGTCCTGTTGCCCATAGCGATTGATCGGGCGTTTTTTGTGGATCAAAGTTACGGGGAGGCACTTTTCGGAGTGGCCCTAAATATCTTATATCGCTCAATTCCAATTTCCCTATCTTTACTATCTCTTCAGTGATATTAAAATACGAGTTTTTCGCATCTTTTGAAAATTCAAGAAATCCGAAATGCTTATCAATTAAGGGATGTGCAATGTTAAAATAACCGCTTTTATAATTACTGTAATAACTGTCGTTCGGTTTGAATCGATACCATTCTGTGCCGGGAGACTCTGGGTGTTCCTTTATAGTACGAAACCACTCTATCCCATTCAATCCCAAACTAAACGCTGACTGCTTGGTACGATCTTTTTCAGCATCCCAACCTATCACCATTTCTAACCACATGGATTCCAGAGACGGCTCATCAATAGAAAGTAGATCTGTGATAGACAACGTAATATCGTCGGGAATCTCGTCGTGAGATTCCCGTTCAAAATATAAAGAGTATGGTTCTTCAAGGATTGAGCTATCAAATTCAATGCGGATGCGAATCTTTCTATCTAATTCATGGCGATGCACCAAAGAATAAAAACTGCCTAGATCAATATAATCTCCACCTATACCTGTGCGATCTAGATCTAGCACACCTCCTGTGAGCTTTGGATCTACCAAACCTATAGGTAAGAGCTTTGAATCGACCTCCGTGGATTTAAGTACTTCGTTCATATAGATCAGTGCCTGTATCACCGTTGATTTACCCGAACTGTTTTTGCCAAATAGCAAAGTGATCGGGCGAATCGGAATGGTCACGGCATCGCCGATGCACTTAAAGTTTTCTATGGTGATAGATTTGAGAGCCATAATTTTCTCACAAGTTCGTGAAAGGGTGTTAAAAATCTACATCTGGGAAAAGCTATGTCAAGAAACTTCTGTCAGGGGACGGGAGTGAGTTCCCGTCCCCTGACACTCACCCAAGCTGCTATCGCCGTTTCGACGGCCAGTTGTCTAAGATGACAATAGCGATCTGAAGGGCTATCGGTAGCCATTTTGCCATGGAATCACCCCCTTTCATTATAGAGTTTGCGTCGCTTCATTTCTTCTTCCCAAACTTTTCCCAACTCTTGCGCAGATTCCCAAGTTTTTTATCGGAGCGGGCATTTCGTCCGTTGGGATTCGTGAGGCTGTTCCCGATTCCCAGCTTTTTCTCGACGGTTCTTACTCGTGCGTCACTACGGATTCTTCTAGCCATAATCGTATCCTTTCTATTCGGCTTAGACGGAGGCTCTCTCGCTGGGCAACGAGTTGGTGCTGCCCAGCGAGAGATTGAGCTATATGCTAAAGCTCATCAACGATCTTATCAATGATGCGCTCGCCAGCATATATCGCCAATGGGATCAATATGAATGGCCACATCGCCTCCTCCTTTCTGTCTTAGGTTGGCAATGGCTTTAGCCATGTAAAAGCAAGTTTCGTACCAACCTTGCCAGAAAGCCGATTTTTCTTGAAAAATTCCTATACCTTGTGCTTCTCCTTCCAATTATTAAACGTCTGACGATTAGGCAATCCTAACCGCTCCGCAGCTTCTGTTTTCGTCCTAGATTCCTCCTCGGCACGCTGAAGATAGTGTCTGGCGACTTCGCTAATTAGGTCAGGCAGGCTAAAATCCTCACCTAATGGGCGGTTTAAGATTTCTGTGCCCCCCTTATCGTAGGTGGGTAAGAATGCCTCTTCAATATCTTGTTCCTTGAGAATTTCGCCGTCTGTCCACACCATTGCACGTCTAAGCGTGTTTTGCAACTCGCGTATATTGCCCGGCCAATCGTGGTTTAGGAGAATATTTTTTGCATTAGGGGAAATTTTTTTGCGTCGGTACCCAGGCTGATCCTCGCTTTCCTGATTGATCTGTGCGATCAAATGGTCAATCAGCAGACCCAAATCCCCTGGGCGGTCTCGCAAAGGAGGCAATTTGATACAGGCTACTGCAATCCGATAAAACAAGTCCTCTCGAAATCGTCCTTCGCCCACTTCCTCTATGAGAGTCCGGTTTGTTGCCGCTATGATGCGTACATCTACGCTGATAGGTTTGGAGGAACCGAGGCGAACCACCTCGCCTTCTTGGAGGACGCGCAACAATCTCACTTGCATATTTTTGGGTAACTCGCCGATTTCATCCAAAAAGATCGTACCGCCACTGGCCGACTCAAAATGACCTTTGCGTAGGGCATTTGCGCCGGTAAACGCGTCTTTTTCATGCCCAAACAGTTCGGGTTCCACAAGAGATTCCGGAATTGCGCCGCAGTTCACCGCGATAAATTTACCCTTTCGTTGGCTGTGTTGGTGAATAGCGCGGGCAAAAAGTTCTTTCCCGGTGCCGGATTCGCCTTCGAGCAAAACGGGAACGTTCCGCAATGCGACGCGCTGCGCCCTTCCGACCAAACTCGCCATGATCGGACTTCGGTAGTGTATGTCTGCAAAATTTGCTGATTCTATGGGTTTCTCTGCGCTGGCCGAGCGGAGCTGCTCGTCGGGTTTGAGTAGTAGGTCGGGCAAAAATTCGGCCGAAATATCGAAGGGAACAGACACCGCTTGAACGCCGTATTCTCTTGAAGACTCGATCAACTCAGCGGGAAAGCGCGTTTTCGCTAAGAGGATCCACACCGCGGCCATTGCCGGCGTACCAGGACTCAGGTGAAAAGTCAATTCCACTTGATCGCGCTGTTTGCCCAAAGCCTCTATGCAAACGCGCACCGCAGTCTCATAGATTTCGCCAAAGTGGGTCGGACTTGAAAGCTTCTCCTCATATAATTGGTATGGCGTCGAGCTCCGTTTCCTTGCCCATTCGATGTACGCGGCTACACGGATACGGTCCTCTGGCTTGAGGTAGTTTGAAATCAAAAATACCTCGTCAAACCCGAGTTTTTCCACTGCCTGTGCAATAGGCCCCTCGCCAACATCTTCTCCTTGTGAGGCACGCAAATCTGTGGCACCGATCCAGCACAGCAAAACTTTTTTCATCTCAGATTACCATCTCTATGCGGATATTCCAACTGATCGGAGACGACCCACGCCGCGTATCTCAGCGATTGAATCACGTCTTCTTCTTCGAGTTCTTTGTACGCCTCTAAAACCTCTGCTACGGACTTACCCCCGGCCAGCATTTTAAGAATCACGCTTACGGTGATCCTCATGCCCCGAATAGTGGGTTGTCCTAAGCAGACTTTGGGATTGATAGTTATACGGTCGAGATTTTTCAATGGATGTCTCCTATCCATTGAAAAGTGTAAAACCTTAAGCCGATATATCGAGTAGGGCCTCTTCGTCGGCGAGGGCGTAGCCTTGTTCCAGCAGGTCGGCGAGGGTTGTGCGCGATAAAATTTGGTCAACGGCCTGCTGCACTTGTCCCCACAGCGCGCGCACTGAACACGCGGTGAGCGAGTGGGTGCAGCAATCCGCGCTGCCGGCGAAGTGATCGCAGAAGCTGTCGTCGAAGAGGCGACCGCCTAGCGTGGCGAGCGCGTCGGCCACGGCGATTTGGTGGGGAGGCTTGGCGAGGGCGTAGCCGCCTTGCTGGCCGCGGGCGCTTGCCACAAAGCCGCCCTGCCGGAGAATGCGCAAGAGCTTGGCGACATTGTGATGGGTGATCCCCTCGGCTTGGCTGATTTCCGGGATGGTCAGGCTGCCGGGGGTCTGGCGGGCCAGTTGCAAGAGGCAGCGCAAGCCGTATTCTTCGCTTGAGCTGAGTTTCATAACAATCTCTCCACTGAACAGAGGTTAGTAGGGTCGGGCAAGGACTGACTACCGGCCACTGACCACCAACCACTGCTTCTCTACATCATACCTAGTTCGAGTTTGGCCCCTTCAGTCATCATGTCGATCGTCCAGGGCGGATCCCACACGACCTCGACCAGGGCTGTGGCGATGTCTGGGACATGGGCCTTGATTTTGTGCTCAATTTCTGGCGGCAGCGTGCCGGCTACCGGACAGGCGGGCGAGGTCAAGGTCATGGTCACATGGACGTCCTGCGAGTCGCTAACCTCAATGTCGTAGATTAGGCCGAGGGCAAAGATATCGACCGGAATCTCAGGGTCGTAGCAGGTCTTGAGCACGGCCACGACTTTGGCCTCGGTAGAGTCGGGGGGAAAGGTTTTTTCGTGCAACAGTTCCATGGAGGACTCCTTTTTAGACGGCGCGGTTCTATTCGGTAGATACGGGAGACGAGTCTTGTTCTATGGCCGCTTTGGCGGCGTGCCAAGCGAGGGTCGCGCACTTGACGCGCATGGGGAACTCGCGCACTCCAGCGAAGACGGCCATCTTGCCCAAGGCTTGGTGATCGACGGGTGCGTCCGGGTCCGCGGTCACCATCTGCTGGAACTGCTCAAACAGCTCCACCGCCTCGTCGGGACGCTTGCCTTTGAGGGCGGCGGTCATCAGGGAAGCCGAGGCTTTGGAAATGGCGCAACCCGACCCGTCAAAGCTGATGTCGGCAATCCGCTCGTCGGCCACGTGGAGATAGATGTTCAGGTGATCGCCGCACAGGGGATTGTGGCCCTCTTGCATGCGATTGGCCTCGGGCAGCTTGCCGAAGTTGCGCGGATTTTTGTTGTGATCGAGAATGATCTGCTGATACAGTTCGCGGAGTTCAGTCATCGTTGAAATACCTTGTTGATGTTGTATAAATCGCTACCCATTTCTCACCCTCCAAACACCTTCTTGACCTTGTGCAATGCCGCGACTAGGGCGTCAATTTCCGCGCGCGTGTTGTAAAAAGCCAACGAAGCGCGCACCGTAGCAGGCACTTGGTAAAACTGCATGGTCGGCTGGGCGCAGTGGTGGCCCGCGCGCACGGCAATGCCCTCAGCGTCGAGGATGGTGCCGATATCGTGCGGGTGGATATCGCCGAGCGCGAAGGAGATCACGGCTACGCGCTCGCGGGCCGTGCCGATCAGGCGCAGGCCCGGGATGTCGGCGAGGGCTGCGTCTGCGTACGCGAGCAAGTCGGCCTCGTACGCGGCGATCTGCTCTTTCCCCACGGAGTTGACGTAATCAATGGCGGTCTCCAAGCCAATGACACCGGCGATGTGCGGCGTGCCAGCCTCAAAGCGCATCGGCGGGGGAGCATACGTAGTGCCGTCAAAGCTCACTTTCTCGATCATGGAGCCGCCGCCTTCATAGGGCGGCATGGCGTGTAAAAGGGCCTGCTTGCCGTAGAGCACGCCGATGCCAGTGGGGCCGAAGAGTTTGTGCCCGGAAAAGGCGTAGAAGTCGCAGTCGAGGTCCTGCACATCCACCGGCAGGTGGGGTACTCCTTGCGCTCCATCGACTACTACTACTGCGCCGTGCTGATGGGCCAAGGCGGCGATTTCCTTTACCGGCAGGATGGTGCCAAGGGCGTTGGAAGCGTGGGCGATGGCCACGATGCGGGTGCGCTCGGACAGCAGGCGCTCGTATTCGTCGAAGAGGAACTCACCCGTATCGCTGATGGGCACTACCCGCAGGCGCGCGCCCTTTTCCTCGCACAGCAGTTGCCACGGCACGATGTTGGAGTGGTGCTCTAGCTGCGAGACGATGATCTCGTCGTCGGGGCCTAGCTGCGACCGGCCATAGCTGTGGGCGACGAGATTGAGTGCTTCGGTGGTGCCGCGCACGAATACTACTTCGCTGCTCTCGCGGGCGTTGATGAACTGGCCGACGCGGCCGCGCGCGCGTTCGTAGGCAAAGGTCGCCTGCTGGCTGAGGAAGTGGACGCCGCGATGGATGTTGGCGTTTTCGCGAGCGTAGTAGCGCTGGAGCGCGTAGATGACCGTCAGCGGCTTTTGAGTGGTCGCGCCGTTGTCGAAATAGACGAGATCCTTGCCGCGGATTTTCTCGCCGAGGACGGGGAAGTCGCGGCGGATCTTGGCGATGTCAAAGGAAGCGGTCATGGGGCAACTGCGGCGGCGGCTTGGTCTAGCCGGTGATCGACTAGTCGGTCGAGTTGGTCTTTGAGGGCAGGGACGCGCACGCGGTCGAGGACTTCGCCGGCAAAGGCGCGCGTCAGCACCCGGACGGCCTCTTGGTGGCCAATGCCTCGGGAGCGCAAGTAGAACAAAGCGTCTTCGTCGAGTTGGCCGATGGTAGCTCCGTGCGAACACTTGACGTCGTCGGCGTAGATTTCGAGTTGGGGCTTGGTGTTGATTTGGGCCGTCTCCGAGAGTAGAAGATTCTGATTGGCTTGGTAGGCGTCGGTTTTTTGCGCGGCTTGGTGAACGTGGATCTTGCCGCGGAAGACGCCGGTGGCGCGGCCGCCGAGTATGCCTTTGTAGAACTCGTGGCTCTGGCAGTGCGGCTGGGCGTGCTCGATGAGCGTGTGGTTATCGACGTGTTGCGTCCCGTCTTCGATGTAGAGGCCGTTGAGAGTAGAGTCAACGCCTTCGCCTTCTAGCGCGGTGTGGACGTGGTGGCGGGTCAGGCGTCCTCCCAGCGTGATGGCGGTCGAGCGGAATTGGGCGGCGCGTTCCTCGCGGACGTGGGTTGATGCGATGTGGAAGGCCGCGGCGGATTCGCGCTGGACTCGGTAGTGGTCGAGCACGGCGTCGGGGCCGACGAAGAATTCGCTGACGCTATTGGTCAGATACGGTTCCGAATCCAAGCCGACGTAGCTTTCGACTAGGGTCGCTTGGGTGTTGGCTTCGGCGACTACGAGAACGCGCGGATGGGAGACGACGTTGGGGCGTTGGCCGGTGGAGACAAAGAGCAAGTGGATGGGTTGCTCGACGACGGCTCCCGGGGGTAGATAAACGACCGCACCGTCTTGTAGGAAGGCGGTGTTGAGCGCGGTGAAGGCTTCGTCTTCGGTGGCGGCGACTCGGCCTAGGGACTCCGAGACTAGGTCGCCGTTCGAGGCGATGGCGTCACCCAAGTGCTCGACGCGCACACCGGCGGACAGGCCGTTGAGATGAGAATGCGCGGGAGCAAAGTGCCCATCGACAAAGACCAGCCCGTTGAGGCCGTAGCGGTAGTCGTCGAGAACGGCAGGTGCGGACGAGGACGCGGCTAACTCGAAGTTGATCCGAGTCAGCGGGCCGATGTTGGTAAAAGCCCACTCCTCGTCTTTGGTCGTGGGAAAGCCAGCGTCGGCGAAGTGCTCAATGGCCTTTTGCCGCAGTGACACCAACTCATCTGTGCCGACGAGGTCGTTAAAGCAGGACTGATAATGGGCGACGCCGTTCATTGGACCGGCTCCTTGACCCAATCGTAACCCTTTTCCTCTAGCGTCAGCGCCAGTTCCTTGCCACCCGACTGGACGATGCGCCCCTCGTAGAGTACGTGGACGAAGTCGGGGACTATGTAGTTGAGCAGGCGCTGATAGTGCGTGACGACGACGACGGCTTTGTCTGGGGCGTGCAGTTGATTGACGCCTTGAGCGACGATCCGCAGCGCGTCGATGTCGAGGCCCGAGTCGGTCTCGTCGAGGATCGACAGCTTGGGTTCTAACACGGCCATCTGCAAAATTTCGTGGCGTTTTTTCTCGCCGCCGGAAAAGCCTTCGTTGACCGACCGCTTGAGGAAGCTCTCGTCCATTTCCACCAAGGCGAGCTTTTCGCGGATCAGGCCGAGGAAGTCGAAGGCGTCGAATTCTTCTTCGCCGCGTTGCTTGCGGAGTTCGTTGTAGCTTTGGCGGAGGAAGTACGTGGAGTTGACGCCGGGGATTTCCACTGGGTACTGAAAGGCGAGGAACAGCCCGGCACACGCCCGCTCTTCCGGCGCGAGTTCGAGCAGGTCTTGGCCGCAGTACGTGGCCGACCCTTCGGTGATGTCATAGCCTTCGCGTCCGGCTAAGACTTGCGCGAGGGTGCTTTTGCCCGAGCCGTTGGGGCCCATAATAGCGTGGATTTCGCTGGGTTGTACTTCTAGCGTGACACCGCGCAGGATGGGGGTGTCTTCAACGGCGACGTGGAGGTTTTCGATGTGGAGCATAGTGCGCTTTCGGTTAGGGTTGTAATGCTGTGTGTATCATGTAAGGTTAGACTACAGCAGGTCGCGGTTGGTTTCGGATGGCCAAGCGCGTATGATGGCGGCCAGCCCCGGAGGTATGAGGCCGCTTTTCTAAGACGTGATAATGGAGGTTAGACCACTCTTGTCTGGTTTTTATTAATTGCATAGTCAAACACCTTTCGATAGACAGTGCTTTTCATTCGACTGTGAATAAAGGTTTCGAGTGTACCTACATTCTTTTCTTGGCGTACTCGCTTTGCCTCAAAGTTGAATGAATATAGATTATGGCAGGCCCGGCGATGAATATGGTTTATCCCGTCACGGTCTTCAAGATAATCTAAGTAAGAAAGTGCAGAGTGCTCATCGCAGATTGACCAAGTTTTTCCGTTGTCCCAGTCTTTGACCGCGAATCCTTCTTCAGTAATTAAGCGCAGCAAGTGCTGAGCAAAAGCATAACGAGTTTGCTCATATTGGGTGGGATTTCTTTCGGCCTCACGACGGGAAAAACGGGTCAAATGAAATCCAGGTAGCTGTACTTGTTTGAAGGCGGCGCTCATAATCCAAGTCTGCGAATCAACTGTATTAGCACCACAGTAAAAGGCAAATAGCATTAGCAGGGCAGAACCCAAGGAAAAACAGTGAATGTGCGCGTTGGGTAGAAGTTTTCGGGCTGTGAAAATGACATCGACTACTGTGCGCTTACTTCCATTTAGAGCAAGCGGTGCCAAACTCCCAATGCCGACGATGGTAGGCTCTTGGCCCCAAATTTTGACAATAGTATCTAAAGCGTACGCAAGAGTTTTCTCATCATGGCCATGAAGAACCGGTATGAGTGTCGGAATATGGGAAGCGTCGGACTCTTTTAGAGCTTCAAACATTTTACGGGTATTCGCTACAGTATTTGACCAACGTTCACCTATTTCTTTGGGATCGGATTTAGGTTTAAAGGGGTGGTCAAGTACAACCGACATATCAGCCCCTAACTCAATTCCAATCGAAAGGACATCAAGAGGTGTAATGCTGATTTCAGCATGTTGCATAAAATTAAAAGCACCAGAATCAAGCATTAGTGGACCATCAAACTCGACGTACTCGTGAAGTTTACCCTTCGTATTTCGTATTTTTGAAGTAAACTTATGAGTCCGTTTATTTGCCAACAGGTCAAAGGCGTTGAGCAGAATCGCTTGGGTGCCAGTCATTTTCCACGGATGGCAACGTAAGCCAGCACGTGGAAAGTCATGTATGCGATAGCTGGCAAACAGATTGGGTGTCTCTAAAAATTCTGAAGAGACAAAGTTTTGTGTATTATCTTGATTCATCAGCTAACTTTCTTCGACAATTCGTCTTATTCGTTCTCTCATACGAGGTAAAAAGTATCCCGGTAGAACATCGAGCTCAGCCTCCTCAATTTCTTCTTTTAGTGAGGAGTATTCCTCCTTAACATCTTCTTCAGTCAGAGGTTTTAGATCATGCCTATCAGGACGGCTTGAATCAAGTTGATTTTCTTGCTCTTTGAGATGTGTCTCATACTTGTCTCGTCCATTGTCCAAATAATCTGACACGTAGTTGATTGCAAGTTCAGGGCTATCTATAGCTCGAATTGCCATTACCTCGCCTAGGCGTCGCTCAATTGCAGGATATTGTGCAAGATCTTTTGGGTTTGGAACGGTTGCAATCACAAAGAAAACGGATTCTGTTAGCGTATCAAAAAGATGACGCAAATCTTGCACGTATCGAGATTGGCGCGCACGAGGTAGTCCTTCAAAAATCTCCTCAAACTCATCAAACAGCAGAACGATACCATCGCACAGGCCAAGCTCTTTTAGCACAGCAAGCAATCCGTTTAAGAATCGCATGGCGAGTGAAGCACTAGTAATATCGGAGATCTGCCTTTCTCTATCTCTATCAGTTAATAGCCTCTTATCTGCAACCGAAAGTTTTTGCCCTTTCAACCAGCGAATTAGAGCATCTTTATGTCGCTCACCGTAAATAGTAAATAAATCAGGCACAACTAGTACTTTCATAACTGCTAGGAGTTCAGATACGGAGTTAATTTTTTTTGAAAGAGTATTAATTTCTTTAGGGTTTGATTTCAGTGTCTCAAACAAATCGCCTAAGAATAGTTCAGACAGTTTATCAATAATCTGCCCATGAATGTCGTAATAACTCTCTCCAGGAGCAGAAACATAGATTGGATGTAGGTTTTTAATCAACCTACTTCGTCTTGCCTCGTCGGTCAGTTCTTCAAAATATCGCAAGATATTTGTCTTGCCCGCACCATTTTCTCCGTTAATACGCAATCGCTTTGCGTCTGCGGAAAAGTTCTTCAAGCCATAGATAAATCTCTTTTTGAGATCTTCTTGGTCAGTACAGACATCAGATCTAGGCTCCCCATGTCCAGGAAACGGATTTTTAAGCAGAAAATGCTTTTCGTATGGATTAAGTTCTTGGGGTTCAACTTCAAATAGAGAAAGATCATTTGCTAATGTCACCTTGATGCCTCCCATCGAATGAGTTTGACCAGTTTGCCGTTTACTCGCATACCATCCTCCAAATAGCGATGTTCAAGCCATTTTGAAGACGATGCTTGTATACCTTGCAGCAATTTTGCAGAAAGCCGCTCTTTAAGAATTTCTTTTCTAGGCCGTATTGAGGTGATTTGGCAAGGTCCAGAAACTTCTCGTCTGATTGTTGCTGGAGCGAGTCTAATTTCGCCAGAATAGGTTTTTACAAACTCGTTCATCTTCATCTCAAAAGCCTGAAAGGATATCCGTAGTTGCTGACAAACGAGATGTGCTAAAAGTCCTAGATTCGCGTAACCAGATGTTTTATGTGCTTGGTCATAATTCTTCTTACAAACCGTTCTAAAACATTCTGGTAAGGGTCGATCTATATCCCATTCTCCCCCCCAGTAGAGAGTTTCTTCAAAAGGTGATCGGTATGCGTGTCCCACCGATACTGCCCATACCTGAAATGTATCAAAAGCAACGAAGGTAATATCATATTTTTGTTTTAATTTTTGTCCCAAAATTCTTCGAGACTCTTTATCCTGACGGTGAGGAATTTCAATCTCTTTTTCGCACTCTAGACAGTTGAGGAAACGTTCATAAGGAGGATAATTTTTCAACCCTTGATTCATCGACAATAAATAGTCTCCAGAGTTCCAAGCATGAATAAATTTGTGGAAATCTTCGGTTAAACACAACATATTCTTATCTTGCTCTCTTCGGGCTAACCAGTGAGATGCTTCAAAGATTCGCAACGTGTCTCGCACTCTTCGTTCGAGGTGTTTTATGTTTCCTTGGCTTTCAATAATTTTGTGAAATGTGTCCAGTGAGAGTTCACCTTTAACACTATGTGACTCAATGGCATCAGCAACAGACAGCAATTTATTTATAGTGATAGGATCCAATTTTCATAACTCCTGTATCTCCATCACATCGTGAGCAAAGAATCCTCCACGAGCCTGTGAGTAATAAGCGAGTTCATATTTGCGCTCCCCATTCTCAATACGAATCGTACTGAAGACCTGCGTTAAATCCCACAGTAGATAATGTATAGGCGTTAAGATCAGTTTACTGTTGTGAGAATCATATCGAACGGAGCTAATCTCTGAGGATATTGGTGGAACACCAAAGTAGAGGCTTCCTTGATTTTCTAATGTCGCAAGCGAAGCCATATCCTTATCCCCGGTGATAAGATAGACACCTTGGTGAAGTCCTCGTTCTCGCTGGAGGTTTTTCACACTTTCAATAATCAAACGGTCGATGTTTGATTTACCGTTGGATTGGCCTAGGTGTTCAGAGAGGGTCGTTAGCATCTCTACAGGCCGCCACTGGCGGATGTGATTCAATTCTCGGCTAATGACTGAGACCTGTGGACGCATCCCAAGCACATTACATTTTCCAAGGTGAGAGCCTCCGTCGCTTTTTCTCCGAATTTCATTCAATTCTTTAACTTGTCGTTGTATTTCGGTCATAACAAAAACCGGAACGACGGTCCAAATTAGCACATTGGATAGAATTTTGTGCAAAAAAGAAATAGCTCCTCGTCGCAAGGCACTCGTATCAGCGACGAGTATTAAGTAACCAAGTTCTGCGATCTTTTTTATCACCTCCCGAAATCTCATCTCGACAATCTGTTCTTCCATCAGGCAAAAATTAGGGCGTAGAAGCCCAGTTCGTACCATACTGTCGGCGAGTTGATCACGTATAATTTTTTTTGCTCGATTCGCGTTCTCTTCTTTTTTGTCTTTGGATAACTCAGAGAAACGACATTTTATTTTTTTATTCGGCACAGGCGAAAAAGTAAAAGGTAAAATCGGATAACGTCGTGCAACTTCCTCGTCTGCATCAACTGTAATGTCGCCAAGTTTCACATACTCGTCTTTAGGTAAATGTGTACCATCTGTATAGGAAACTTCCCATTCGCCCCAGAATCGATATTCAGCAATGAACTCATCTAATTTTAATGATCGACTATCCATCAGAAATTCTCACTTTGTATTCAGAATACGGGTGATAGGTCTGCAAGATTTCTGTTGCTATAGCGGATAGAACAGTGCTTGATTTCAACTCCGGCGTAGAAAACCGATCCGCAAATTGATCAGCGACTTCTTCCGTGTCCATTTGCAATTTTGTGAGTTGATCAAAAGCCTTCTTTATCAACGGAGTTGGCAAATAAAAATCAACCTTTCTTGAATCCGAGACAGGTTCTTGAGTTGCAGAATCCTCTGAATTTAGAGCAGCCACTGTATCTGAAAAATCAGCCAAGTTAATCGTAACTTCGCTCTCGTCTTGCTCCTTCCATTCCTGAAAGTCAAGCATGGAGAAATCTTGCACAGAGTAGGTCTCTATCTTCTCACATGTCGAGCATTCAATAATTTCCAACTTCATCAAGATTCCTTTCAGTAAGAGTGGAGGAACCTTCTCTCCACAGCCATTTTTTGAGTTGCGTCTGTCTTTTGCCCATCGGACCGTAAGCAACAATTGAGCCTGTATCGGCTGGCACCCGATCTTGCAACCCCTCAAAAGCCTTCAGGTAGGTCCTTCCGAGTACAAAACATATTGAGATGTAATTGTCAAGTCGGATGCTTGAAAATACTGTAGTTATTTGGGATTGCAGTTCAATGGTACGCGATATGCTCATCTTTCGTTCATATAATGTGGTTGGAAAGTTCATTGGAATAAGCCCATAGGCCGCAGATAAGATGTACACATCAAGCAGCCTTGCCTGACGCGGACATTCACGGAGGAAACGACGTAAAACAAAAAATAGCGGACCATTGTAGCGATCAATCGCAGGTAACGGCTCGTGAGAAGCACGTTTGCGTTGTGAACACGATAGGATGAGTAAGCGCCGTTTGTTATTCATGACCGTTCTGCGACGAAATACCTGTTACAGCAGATTTCGGTTGGTTTCGGGTTGCCAAGCTCGAATGATAGTGGCCTCCAACTCGCGGGTTTCTTCTTCATTTTCGGTGAATGTTACCGAGAACTCTACTAGGTCGGGGAACATGCGGAGTTGGCGTCGCAGTTCGGGATTAGCCTCGTTCGCCAAGTGTTCCAGTAAGCGTCGGCGGACGCAGGTTGTGGACCTACCAATGTAGAGCCGTTCGTGGGCACTTTCTATCTCATCGGGTAGCCATAGAGCATATAGGCCATAACGATCCTTCGGTAGCTTTTGTACCTCCTCCCGGTTGAATGGGCACAGGTTGTTTTCTAATTGGTACTTCTTGGCAAACAGGTTATCGGAATAGCTGGCCTTGTTCATCTTCTTTCGTCCTTGAAAGGGCAGAAAGGATGTCTTGCCACGCGGTGACGAGATTATTGAAGACAAGCGCGTTTTGTGAATCTCCCTTTCGGTCGTAGTGATTGTAGAGGATGCGCGCTAATCGCTCGACTGCATCAACGTGGCCGTCCATGGACTGTGCAACACGTGCCGCCCCGGGGATGCCGTCGCCATCCTCGCGATTTAGGTGATAAGCTATGCGGAAGCAGCCTTCCCACGCCGCCATGTTACCGAGGGACAATGGGCGATCGTCGCTGTATTCGTCTATAGACAAAAGCTGCACAACACCCCCTTCAGCGATGAGCAGACGGTCCAGATTTTGCAATTTGCCGATGGCTACATTTTTGGCGCGGGCCAGCGTCTCGGCCTTGTCGTACAGGCCTATCTTATAGCCGTGCTGTTTCAGCCAGTCGAGGCAGAAGCGGCTCTCTGCGTCCAAATCGCCTTCCTGCCGCTCGTCGTAATCGGCGATGGCGCGGTTAATGGCCGCTAGGGCCTCGCGGACCGGCACCGGCTCTCCGCTTATGGTCTCTACGCGGCTGTAGCGCGAGTAAATCTGCATCCCCGGCCCGATGGCGGCTTGCGCTAGATCAGTCGGAGCGATGTGACCTTCGCGGGTGAGTTGGTCGAGGGCCTCGGGCAGTTCTTTCTCCAGCGCATCAAGGAATTGGCGGCGCGTGGCAATGGGTGCATCCTTGAGGCGCGGACGACAGACGAGGACGACGGAGGAAGCAAGGGCGTTGGTGCCCCTAGCGTTTGCCCTCACGGTCATCTCAGTTCGCACCGGCCAAGTACCAATTATTTGAAAGCCAGCCGAGACAACGGCGGATAGCATGGTTTCCCAGCCGGTGGAGGCTCTGCCTCCACGTTTTTCCTCCTGCTGCTTGTAGGCATAGAAGATGGACGATGGGAACTCAGCCGAGCAGCGTTCCCGTATTAACCGCAGCGTCTTGCTTAGCTGGGCCTCAAATTGTTGACTGTAATTTTCAAAACGGAATCGGTTGGCAACCATTTCCTCGTTTTTGGGAGTCAGTATGCCAGCAAACAAGTCAGGATAGGTGTCACGAAGCAATGGGCGCAGCCAGACATAGAAAAAGTCTGATGAATCAGCATAGTGTATGTTATCGTAGTAGGGAGGATCGGTGACGATGATAGGCCTGTTCTTAGCATGGACCGTCGTGGAGGCGTCCGCTTGGTGTACTTCCCCTACATTCACATCAACAGGAAGACTCTCAATAACCTTAGCTATCCATTCAACTTGTCCCAACCAGTTACCCGATGAATTGCAGAAACGATTACCTTCAGCAAAATCCCAAACCATCCCAATTCCCTGTCTTCCGAAAACCCCGGTGACAATATCACGGGAATTATGCCATCTAGCAAAGCTGCAACCACTTTCGGCTGTCCTGCCAACAGCAAGTGCAAGATACGTACAAATAGCGTCAGCATATTCCGCTGACGCTCCATGTTCCAGAGCCGAACTGCGAACTTCCGGCAGCAAGTCGCTAAAGGTCGTCAGCGCGGTTAGCTGGCGTTCAGTAAAAAGTTTGTGCCACTCCGTAAACCCGTAAATCTGTGCCCTAATGCTCAGTGCTCGCTCAGGCAAACTTCCATTAGGACGCCAAGCAGAGTTGGCATTCAAAGCGGCTTGGGTATGCTCTTCGGTGGGAGACAGGAATAGTCGCTTGCGGTTCCCCTCGGCGACAATGGCCGTCATTTGCTCTCCCATGTTTCCTGCTCGTCCTTGCTCACGCACATAGGGAAGTTTTACCGCGCCGCCGCAGCCAAGACAGGTTGCGCCGTTTCTGTTCACTGTGCCGCTTTCGGGGACACCGGCGTTGTGGTTCTGTACCACAAAGGAGATGCTATTTTTGTCGCGGTCAATGACGGGCTTGATCCAGTGTTCATTGCCTTTCTTTTTGGATAATTGGAATGTGGCCATTAGTGGCATTGCGATGCCACATGCGGGGTTGGGGCAGGGAATGGTGCGTGCCCAAAGCCACGCGATTACGGTAGCGTTCGTTTCGTCGGCTAGTTTCACCTGCGGATAGAGATGGCCGATCCGCTTAACCGACTCCTCGCGTATCCAACGGCCGTAATAGCGGATGTCGTTGGCTAGGCCCGCAGCGCCGCGCCAAGGAAGACGCCGCGCCTTTTCGCCCACACCTACGGTCATTGCCATGCGGTCGGCATCGGGGTTGACGGGCGGGCGGCTTTTGAATTTGGGTGGCAGTTCGATCAATGCCTTGTTAATGAGCACAGCCACCGGGTTAAGATCAGAGGCGACCGCTCGCAGCCCAAGCCGTTGCGCTTCGAGGGGTATGGAGCCGCCGCCGGCGAAGGGATCGTAAACTGGCCGGACATTGTCGTTGAGATAGCGCAGTAATTCCGCCGGATCGGTAGGCGCAGTTTCGCCGCGTGTACGCGCCACGGAGCAAGCAATTTCGTATCGCGCTTCCGCCAAGAGTTCTCTGCCTACGGTTTCCCTTTCGTTGGTGTTCTCCCATTTGACAAGTCGCCGAATGATGTCGTGGAGCCGCTCGCGCTCCTCTCGTCGAGCCGCATCAGTGGGGAACTCATCGGGACAGTCTGCCGGATCGTCCACCATACTGGCGAAAATGACGGCGCGGCAAGCCGCCAGCGGACGACGTGCCCACCACAGATGCAGAGTCGAAGGATGGCCGTGCCGGATGGACTTCTCGCGGGCAGACTCGCGATTGATGTCGTCGAGGGGCAGGTCAACCTCAATGAGTTTGCGGCGATATGGGATTGGGGTAGTCATATCAGAGATCAGAATTACAGTAGGCCTTCACGCCAGTTCTTCTTGAACTTGCAACAATAGATCGCCTAAACGGTCTTTGTAGGCTTCCAACTTTGCCATTTTGTGGTCGGGAATTTCGACCATTGTCTTTGCCATTAATAAAGCCTTTCTTAGACGCTTTTTACGCATTGTAAGTTAGCACGGTCAGTTGTTAGCGATTTTTCTGGACGTTTAGTCGCCAGACGGTACGGATCAAGCCCCTTATCTGCCTTCTGGTAGTTTTGGTAAACCCGCATAATTTCACGGACCCTTGGTTGAGCTAGTGCCTCCTTCAACATGGCGTCACGTTCTTGCACACGGTTAGAACCTTGAGGATTTGTTGAGGATTTGGTCATTACCTTGGTCACCCGGCCTGTTTTCCAGTTACATGGCTGTTACGCAAGTTGACGAGCTCATGGTTCTTATCTTGTAACTGAATGCGCTGGTCATCATGGAACAAGGAAAAGGCTGACTCCTCAGCGATCTTATCCGAGCCGTTGATTTTCCAAAGCTCTAGGTAGGTCAGGTTATCTTCACATACTTCTCTGTATCGACAGAAAGCCTCCTCCATTCTGCTACGCGCTTGATTAACCGACTCTGCTACGTACTCCCTAAACTTTACTTGAATGGTACTGAGGGATTCCATATAGACCCTAGTAATCGACATCAACTCGACTTGGTCGTCACTTGAGATGGCATCGAGTTCCCCCTGTTTAAAACCAGTAGCTAATGACGATTTTAACGATCCGAAGTTTAAGGAGAATTCAAACTTTGGGATTGGATCATCAAATGAGTTCATCCGACGTGTAAAGAAACTGAACCAGTGAGTTGCCAAGTTCGCGTGGAGCACCTCATTTCGGAGATCCCACATGAATTTATACTCCGGTTTGGCAGCTTTTTCAGCATCACAGAACGACTTAATGACGGTCTTCACTTCTTCAATGGACCGGCCTTTCATGCAGTCTCCCCCTCGCTTCTGAAGATGATCAATATGCAGACGGGCTGTTGCCAAAAAATTCGCCATTCGCCGATCTAACAAGAGTGTTGCGTTAAAAAAATCATCGTCTGAAACGTTCCGTACCATGCCAAGTGTTGCCCACGCTAGCTGCTCATTTTCCAGATCGATGTAGTTTGAGATCAGAATCTCATAGCTCTTCTCAAGGGACAGGCAGCTCGATAGCACCTTACTTGACTCCTTGTAGTCCTCGTATTCGTTCTCATCGATTTCAAGATCGGTCGCTCCGAATGTCGCACGAGTTAAATAGTACCTCATAGAATCAATCTCATTGGTACGATCTGCTAGTCAAGCCCCTTGAAGTCCATTCCAAGCTGTACACTATTCTCACGCACGGCGCGGGCCGTACTCTCGGAGAAGCCATCGGCCTTGTCCGCCGTGATGGTGATGGTAACGGTTATTGTGCCGCCGCCATCGCGTAGGGTGCGGATTATCTCCTCACGTAACTGGTTGATGTCGTCCAGCGATACGTCATTCTCAGTCGTCTTGCTTGCGACGATGCGATTGGGACCATGCGGCGTTGAGGGAGACGCAGGCTGGGGTGATTGAGAGCCGTCGGTAGGAGTACTAGGGGGTGGCTCTTGTGCTGACTGTTCCTTCTCCAGCGGTCTTTCTTCCAGTACGAGTGACGCCATCTCGGGATTGACCAGCAACGTTGCGCTGGGCTCGCCCGCATTGAACGACAAGCTACCGATCTGTTCGCGGAAGCGCATCCCCTCGTACTGCTCCCCATAATAGGACTCGGCGTAGCCGAAAGCACCGTCGGACACACCTTGTTCGATACAATGTTGCAGGACAGCTCTACTGCGGAGACGGTGCATGTACATATAGCTGGTCATCATATCCCACAAGACATCTATGCTAATGTGGTCTTGGTGATTAGGATTATTCCATACGTACTGCTTCAACATGGTAGCTAGCGCCGAAGGGCTTATGTTCTCTACGAGGGCCTCGTCTCCGATGAACTTGTCGAAGGCATTGTTGATGATCTCACCATCCGTGGCGTCAATCTGAGAGACGATCAAGCGGTATTCAGTCTTCTGCGGATCGTCTTGAACCGGAGCTATAACCCAGCGATAGGCTCTGACTAAGGCAGTTCGCACCTCTGCTTCTGCTGCTCTGAGACTGCTCTGAGCCTGTTTAAGACGGTCGCCTGAGAGGTTTTCGATCCGGCGCTCGCCGTTGACGATAGAATGCCAAGCAAGGAAAGTCTTGACCCTGTTGTTCAGATCGCGAATCTCGTCTTTTCTCGCCGCCAGAAAGAGCAGGGTATTCCTGCGGACACGGGGGTTGTCGCCGCAGTACTGTAGTATCCGCTGCACTTCTGGCTCAGCGTCGTCTTTCTCGCTGGCTCGACTCGGCAGTGACATATCAGGGAGCAAAAGCACGAGGCGCACCACATCCGCGTCGGGCACATCCCCGGAGTTAGCTGGGCAGACGATAACGTCTGGTCGTCGTCCGCCTGCCTCTTGCAACTGCGCGACGATGTGATCGTTAATGTCTCTTCCGCTTAGGGCAGCGGCGCGATCCGTGGCGACCTTGTTGAGGTTTTCTTCGGCGTGGAAGTAATACCGTCCCTCATTACTATAAAGGTAGTAGAGATCGCCGCTAATTTGGCCGAGAGCATCGTTGTACACCGCGACACCGTGTTTAGGCTGGACCACTCCGAGGCGGATCTGACGGGAATCAATGCCCTTGACGGCACCGCTGCCGGAGCTGCCGAGGAATATCGTGCGGGCTATGCGCCGAGCGGCACCACCGACATCGCCGAATCGCTGGGATGCCCGATCAATGTTGTCGGCTCTGGAGTTATTACTATCTACCTCTGACAGGACTGGCCCCCATTGGCTACCAAGCAGTCTGACAAATTCGTTAGCCAGTGCCGTATCACTCAAGGTCAGATTGGCCGGCATGATCAGCGGGGAGTGATCATTGTCCAAATAGAGGCGACTGACGCAGTTGGCCATCATCCGCAGGACGCCGCGTGTGCGCTGGAACTGGGTAATAGAAGACCAATCCAAATAGAGGCGGTCGAAAATCTCCGGGTGGATGGGGTAGCAGGCTCGCAGCCGCTCAAGGTAGTGCTGCTCGCCGGCCTCGCGGGGGTACTCGTTCCTCGCCCTACTGTACATAGCTGCGAAGGCTTCGCAGGTGCGATCCCTTTCGGCCTCGTCTATGTCATTTCCGAACAGTCTGCGGCGCACCACCTCAAACGCTTCGTTAGTCTCAAGGGGTTCCCACACAGCCTCAATGCGTCCTAGAAGGTGCTCAAGTCGGTTGAGGGCCTCCATACCGCCCTCGCTTCCCGCCTCGACATTGCTTTCGGGCAAGGTTACTACAAGGGCCGTGCTGCTGTTTCTACGGACTGCTTGAGTGAGGGCCTGAACAAAGGTTAAGATGCTGTCCTGTGCGTTTCCGGCATTGCGCACATACGCCACAAGTTCGTCAATGAGGATGACGCACGGCCCGACGTGTGCGAATAGCTGGTCGAGTTGAGCGCCGCCGGGCGCGGTTTCCTGTCGCGCCGCTTGACCGACTAGGTCGTAGGCGTCTTGTCCACCGAGTTGGTACGCCATCGCACCCCACAGAGTATTCAGCGGGTCGCCGTCTGGAGTTTTGTCTGCATCAGTGGGCGAAAGATACGTGCCGTCGAGCACGGCGATGCGAGCCTGAACGCCAATACTTGGGGCCAACCCGGCCTCTTCTAGGATGCCGCGTATCTCGTTGTAGGTCTGTTTGGATTGGCCGTTTCCGCTCGGATTAGTCAAAGCGTCGGTACTATTCACTAGATGATAGAGCGCGATGAGGCTATGAGTTTTGCCGCCGCCAAAGCCCGTTTTGGTCTGGATAACCGGATCGCCCCCGTTGCCACTGAGCCGCTTCAAGGTGTTTACTAGCAAAGTGCGGATGCCCGGGGTGATGTAGGTATGGTTGAAGAAGCTGACCGGATTGCCGTACTGAGTTGCGTCGGCGCGTCCGTCGTGGACCTGTTGGAGATCGGCGGCAAACTCGGCCTCTTGGAAGGTGCCTCGGGCCACATCAGGGTTGGGACGGATGACCGTCCGCCAAGGGGCGAGATCGCCGGTCGAACGGGATGCAGGCGTTTCGGGCTGGCTCTTGACAGGTGCTGATGCGGGGGTATCGCTTTGGCTAGTAGGGCTGGCGAGTTGATCCCGGATCGCTTCCACGTCCTGCTTCTGTGTCGGTACATTGATCTTGCCTAGCACATCAGCGATGTGAAACAGGTGAGTTCTGGCGAATTCAAGGTCTATGTCCTGTGGGCTAGGATGAGCCGCTTTATCTCGTGCTTCCTTTATCATCCATAGCGCATTTTGGACGCCCCTCTCGTCTCCGAACGGCTGTTGGAAGACCCCGTTCCATTTTCTGCTGATGAGGAGAGGAAAGTCGCCAATATCTATTGAGGCTTCTGCATCGTGCCCATTCTTATTCAGATTCTGGCTAAACTGCTCGGCCTGTCGGTCATTTAGCGAGTTGCGTATCACATCTTCGACCTGCTGGCCCCGAACTTTCTTTAGAGTGCGGATGATGAAGGGCCGCATGGCGTCGCGGTAGATGTCCAACGCCTTGTTGAGCGCGTCCCTGTTGGGGCGATCAATGGTCGTGTTCACGGGGTGTCTCCATTTCACAGCATTTATTCAAAATCAATGCCAAGCTAGGCCCTGTGCTCCCGCACTCGGCGGAGCAGTTCATCGCCGTTGCGGGATGTTACGATCCAGCCGCCTACGTGCGTCAGGTTTTCACCCGCCACGTCTGCAAGCAACGACGCCAAATCCTTGGCCACATCCTCGCCAAACCGCAATACCGCTTGCTGACACAACAAATCTCGTTTGCCTTCTTCACGACCCTCTTCACGGTGCATTCGCAAGCGCGGTGTGCCCTCAGGACCAGCCGTGCCCAAACGCGCCGTTAGCGCACGCGCCACCCGCAACAGTGCCGCTGTCGTCTCCGACGACCACCCCAATCGCTCGTTGAGTGCCCGGTGTATTTCCGCCGCCGTCCAACCCGCCAACGCACGACTCGCTTCTGCTTCGCGATATTGCCTGCCTTCCAATACATAGATCGTCAGTCGAGGCTTGCCGGCCCGTCGGCTAGGCGTGTACGCCTCGGGGACTTCGACCCACACTTCGGGAAATCCCCACAACGCATACTGATGCAGCTTCCCACGCCGGATGTCGGTCGTGTGATCGACTTCCAACACTACATCAGGCAAGGTGTGAAAGCCTAACTTCAACCCGTCTTTGTCGGGCAACCGTGCCGACTGGGGACGCAAGTAAAGGCACTGATCGGGGCGCATGCTAACCCGAGGGACGCCCTCTGCATTCGCGCCCCAGATACTGACCGTACCAAAGGGGACAAAGTGGCCCCCGCACTCGTCGGCAATTTGTTGAACTAGTTGCATCAGATAGGGCGCGGGCAGTTCGTGGTCCCCGCTAACTCTGGGTTCGTCGGCCACGACGATGAGGGTTTCGGTGGGACCATACCAATACTCATAGCGGCCTTCGTACTCTTCTAGTTCGGACAGGGACATCTTGTAGGCGCGGCAGCCGGGAAACTCCAACCGATCGCCGTTGGGCAACACAATGGTGGGTACCTCTTCCTCTGCTAGATCGACCGATTCGGTGGCGTGCTCTTGGTATGAGATGGTACTGGACATGGTTCAACCTCCTACTGCTTTGGAACGAACTAGGCGAATTAGTTCTGATTCACCTACCCAACACTGCCCTCCAAGCTAATCCCCAGTAGCTTTTGCGCCTCGACGGCGAACTCCATCGGCAGCTCGGCGAGGACTTCCTTGCAGAAGCCGTTGACGATCATGGAGATGGCGTCTTCAGTGGAAATCCCGCGCTGGTTGCAGTAGAAAATTTGGTCCTCGCCGATCTTAGAGGTGGACGCCTCGTGTTCGACGTGAGCGGTGGGATTGCGGACCTCAATGTAGGGAAAGGTGTGTGCACCGCATTGATCGCCGATGAGCATGGAATCGCACTGGGTGAAGTTGCGAGCACCGGTCGCGTTTTTGAGCACCTGTACCTTGCCGCGATAGGTGTTTTGGCCGCGCTGGGCCGAAATGCCCTTGGAGACAATGGTGCTGCGGGTGTTTTTGCCGATGTGGTGCATCTTGGTGCCCGTGTCGGCCTGCTGCCGCTTGGACGTGACAGCCACCGAGTAAAATTCGCCGATCGAGTGATCGCCCTGGAGGATACAGCTAGGGTACTTCCAAGTGATAGCCGAGCCGGTCTCTACTTGGGTCCACGAGATCTTGGAGTGGTCGCCGCGACACGCGCCGCGCTTGGTGACGAAGTTGTAGATCCCGCCTTTGCCGTTTTCGTCGCCGGGGTACCAGTTCTGCACGGTGGAGTACTTGATCTGCGCGTCGCCGAGGGCTACGAGTTCGACGACGGCCGCGTGGAGCTGGTTTTCGTCGCGCATGGGCGCTGTGCAGTTGTGGACGGCCGTGCCGCGGACGGTGTAGCTATGGGTCTCTTCGACGTCGATGTTGAAGACCAGATCGTCGTAGGGGGCGCGGGTCACTTCGCGGATCGGGACGATAAAATGGGTGTCGGTCTCGCGGACCATGTCCCACTTCTTGCTTTCGGTATAGCCGATCTGATACAGCGGCTGGCGGTTTACGACCCGGTCGGAATTATTGGAGAATTTCCCCTTGCCACCTTTGCGAACCGTGATCCAAGCGTAGATCCCTAGTCGATTGAGCAGCATCTGGACCTGCTGCGCCAAGGTCTCGGAGCCGGTGCAGAAGCGCACCATGCGCGAGTTGCCGCGGTCGTGGACATTGCCGTCCCCTTCGAGATAGGCGTCGAGGAGAATTTTGGCTTGGCGCGTGGGTAGGCTCATCAACCCCTCGCTGAGCATCTTGGTACAGGCCCCCTTACCACAGTGTTCGATGAACCAGTCGGCGTACTGTTGGGAGAAGAAGGCCACACCAGCCCCATTGCGGTCGGGCTGCTCGGTCAGGTACGATGGCCTGCCGGTCACATCTTCGATCAGGGACCGCGTCTGCGCGATAAGGTCTTTTTCTTGAAGGCCGAAGGAGAACTGATTGGTGTGTTGCTTGTTGGCCTTGTTGTGGTAGGAACTGCCTTCGGCGAGGTAATAGCCGAGCAATTCGGTCTCTTGGTCGCTGAAGCCAGCCCTCTCCTGTTGCTGCAATTTGGGCACGAGGACGAAGTCGCCTTGGGCCAGTTGCCCGGCGGGGATCCATTCGGGGTCGGCGGCCAGCAGTTTTTTGGTATCGACTTCGGGCAACCAGCCGTTGCGGCGCGCTTTGCGTTTGACCCGAACGCCCTCGCGCTTGATGGCCAGCACGGGATGCTCCGAGGTCAAGCTGAACTGGTTGTAACGCGATACCGGGCGAATGGTGATCATTTCGCCCTTGTGGCGGCGGGTCATGGAGGCACGCACTCTGCGAGGGGCACCCTCGTGATCGTACACCAAGTCGCCGGGTTTTAGGCTTTCGATGTTTCTCCAGCCCGTGGGCGTTGACACCTGTTCGCCGGGCGGGAGGCAGCCCTCTAAATATGACACGTACGACCCCTCGTCGGCGATGACCAAGGTGCGTTCAAACTGACCCGTGTTCGCCGCGTTGATGCGGAAGTACGTCGATAGCTCCATGGGGCAGCGCACGCCCGGAGGCACGTACACGAAGGAGCCGTCGGTAAAGACCGCGGAGTTGAGGGTGGCGAAGAAATTGTCGGTATAGGGCACGACCGAGCCGAGGTACTTTTGCACGAGCTCGGGGTGATTGTGGATGGCTTCGGACATGGAGCAAAAGATGATGCCCAACTCGGCCAGCTTGTCCTTGAACGTGGTGGCCACGGAGACGCTGTCGAAGACGGCGTCCACGGCCACGCCGGCGAGCATTTTCTGCTCTTCGAGCGGGATGCCGAGCTTTTGGTAGGTGGCCAGAATTTCGGGATCGACCTCGTCGAGGCTGTCGAGCTGTTTTTGCTTAGGGGCCGAGTAGTAAACGATGTCTTGGTAGTTGATGTTGGGATAGTGGACCATGGCCCAGCGCTGACTCTGTTTGCGGCGCGTTGGATCCTCCATGGTGAGCCAGCGGCGATAGGCTTTGAGCCGCCAGTCGAGCATGAACTCAGGCTCTTCCTTTTTGGCGGAGATAAAGCGGATGATCTCTTCGTTGAGGCCGGGTGGGGCCGAGTCGGCCTCAATGTCGGTGACGAATCCCCACTCGTAATCGCGGTTGGCAAATTGCTCTAGGGTTTGGGTGCTTTCGCTCATGTTGGCTCCTTGTGTATCTAGGCGCAGTCTCAAGAACTTAGGAATCTGTACAAAAAAGTCAAGTTTCAGGGAGGGACGGCGGCTAACCCATTTTTTTGCGCTGCGCTAGGTAGCGCGATAGGGCCACGTCAAAGGGGGTCGCCGTATCGAGCAGGGCGTAGTCGATGCCGGCCTCGGCGCACCCGAGCCGATAGGTCTGGATCAGCTCGTCCATCAGCGCGCGGTATTCGTGTTGGATGTGCCAAGGCTGGGTGGTGAGGGTTTGGTCTGGGTCTTCGAGGTCGTAGAAGCGAGTCTGGTCGCGGAAGGCGAGGTCGCGTTCGCGGGGGTCGAGCAGGTGGAAGACGATCACTTCGTGCCGCAGGTGGCGGAAGTGGCGCAGCCCTTCGAGCACTTGGTCGGGCGCGTCGAGCAGGTCGGAGAGCACGATGACGAGGCCGCGGCGGCGGATGCGCTCGGCGAGATCGTGGAAGGCCGGAGCCATGCTCGTCTCGTTGTGCGGCCGCGCTTGGTCGATGGTCTTGAGGAGTACTTGGAGGTGGCTTTGCACTGAGCGCGGCGGCACGTACGCCTCGGTTTGGTGGTGGTAGAGCAACAGGCCGACCGCGTCGCGCTGCTTGAGCATGAGGTAGGCCAGAGCAGCGGCCAAAGAGACCGCGTAGCGAAATTTGCTCAGCGGCGCACCAGCCGCAAAGTCCATGGAGCCGGACACGTCGAGCAGCAGATAGGCTTTGAGGTTGGTTTCCTCTTCGTACTGTTTGACGTACAGGCGGTCGGATTTGGCGTATGCCTTCCAATCGAGGTCGCGCAGGGGGTCGCCCGGCATGTAGGGACGGTGCTCGGAGAATTCGACCGAGAAGCCGTGGTACGGGCTGCGGTGCAGGCCGGTGATAAAGCCCTCGACCACGAGCCGCGCAATCAGGTCGAGGCGCGAGAGGCGCGAGATGGTTTCCGGGTGGAGGTAGGAGGCGGCTTCGCTCACGCTAGGATTCTGGCTCCACGTCGGCGAGCAGGCGTTCGATTAGGCCGACTGCGCTGATGTTTTGCGCTTCGGCGTGGAAGTTGACGACTAGGCGGTGGCGCATCACTGGCAGGGCTACGGCGCGGATGTCCTCGATGGCGACCGAGTGCCGGCCAGCGAGGATGGCACGCGCTTTGGCCGCTAAGACCAAGTACTGGGAGGCGCGCGGACCGGCACCCCAACTGACCATCTCGCGGATATAATCCGGCGCTTGGGTATCCTTGGGTCGAGAGGAACGCACGAGCGAGACGGCGTAGCGGACGCAGTGATCGGCCACGGGCACTCGGCGCACGAGTTGTTGTAGCTCAATGATCTGCTCGGCATCTACTACTTGGCTGACGGTGGCTTGGGCGACGCTGGTGGTGGCGCGGACGATGTCCTCTTCCTCGCGGTCGCTGGGATAGTCGATCCACAACTCAAAGATAAAGCGGTCGAGCTGGGCTTCGGGCAGGGGATAGGTCCCCTCCTGCTCGATGGGGTTTTGAGTGGCGAGTACGAAGAACGGCTCGCTGAGCTGCATGGTCTCGCCGGCCGCGGTGACCGCGTGTTCCTGCATGGCTTGGAGCAGGGCCGCTTGGGTTTTGGGTGGCGTGCGGTTGATTTCGTCGGCGAGGATGACGTTGGCGAACAGGGGCCCGCGGATGAAGCGAAAAGCCTTGCGGCCAGTGTCGATGTCCTCTTCGAGCACTTCAGTGCCGGTGATGTCCGAAGGCATCAGATCTGGAGTGAATTGGATGCGGCCAAATGAGAGATCGAGTGTGCGAGCGAGGGTTTGGATGAGTGTAGTTTTGGCCAAGCCAGGTACGCCTACCAGCAAGCAGTGGCCGCCGGCGAGCAAGGCGATGAGCAGTTCCTCGACGATCTGCTTCTGGCCGATGATGACTTGGCCGATCTCGCCGTAGATACGGTCCCTGATTTGGCCGAGCTGAGCTACGGCCTCGGTGTCTGACATGTACTTCCTTTCAGGAGAATGGGTTGATGAATCGACAAAAAGTATGGGCGGAGGGGCGGCTTGGCCAGAGAGATGAAGTATAGCGACCCAAGTTATAGAACGATAATCCACGCAAAAGGCCGCTCTATGCATTACTTTGCACTGTTTTTCGCCTGTGGTCGCTCAGTAGATGTTGTCTTTTGTCGTAATGGAGCACCAGCGCGATTTGGAAAGTGAGCGGAGCAAAATATCCCGTGCGTCGGGCGTGCCAATTTGTTTTAACCCATAAGCGGCGTAAAATCGGTTGTAGCGGTTCTCGTCCTCGAGCATCTCAGCCAATATCTCAATCGCCACACAGCTCGCTGCGCCGGACTTGGCCAGCGCGAGGGCGGCGTTGCGGCGCACGCGGTAGTCCTCATCGCCAAGTGCTGCTGTCAGGTCCGCAATCAGCTCAGCAGAAAAAGCGCCGATTGCGCTCAAGGTCTCAATCGCATTGCGGCGCACCCACCAGTGGCGATCGCTCATCGCCATTCTCAGGGCGGGTTCTGCCTCCATTGCGCTCGTGCCCAAGCGTCCCAACACGTGGGCGGCGACCGCCCGCACCCACCAGTGCTCATCGGACAACATTTCCGCCAAAGCCCCTGCGGCTGGTGCGCCTATGGATGCCAAGGCCAGCGCCGCACAACCGCTCGTGGGATTGGTGCCGTGGGCATTATCTGGTGTCTTGGCCTCGGTCTCGGCGATCGTGGCCAGTGCTTCCTCCCGCATGGCGGCGACGAGTTCGGGCACGGCCGACGCGCCAAACTCGGCCAGCCCATACGCCGCATCCAACCGCTCGCCCTCTGATCCGCGCTTTAAGACCGAGAGCAAGTCTTGCATATTGCCATTTGCAGGCCGCTGTTTTTTTGCGGGTTTCCCGCACAACCAGTGCCAGACGTCTCGTGATAGGGCCGGATGCCGATCCTCGATTCCGGGCGACCACGCGCGACTTTGATGATCCCAAGTCGGTTGCTCTGGCTCCTGCGTACGGGCAAACTGAAATTTCAACATATACCGATCTTTGCTACTGATATTCTCTGTTGCGCGATGCCAAGAATCAAAGTGAATGAGCGCCACCGTCCCCGCCGGACCGCAAAATTTCTGCGCTTCTTCCCGAGTTTTTTCGGGATCCACATCGCTAATGGTTTTGTACATCTGCATCCCGGGCAACACCCCCGACGGCCCCATATCCTCGGTCGTGTCTTGGGGAAAATAAAAAGCGAGCACCCAGTAAAATCTCGGATGCCGCAAATTGTGATCGTACACGTAACAATCCTTATGCCATTGCTGTCCTCGTCGCCCGGGCGGATTCAAGTGGCAATGTCGATGGGGGTTCAAAATGTAATCTGGCCCCAACAGACTCGTCAGAGCACCCTTCACATTGGGGTGCTCAAACACGCGCCCGATCTGCGGCACCCGAGGCAAAATGTTATTTCCGGGATTGCCTTCTTTTGCAAAAACCGCCTCGATCTGATCGCGAATACTATTGTGAAACGAGGGTGGATAATCCGCCCGCACAGTCAGACATCCATCGACGATAAACCGCTGCACCTCTTCGTCGCTCAACAACCGGATTGGATCAGCCATGGGAAACTCCTCCGCTAAAAGGTTCTAAAATATGGGAGGAGGGCGGGCTTGGCCAGTTTGCCATCTCGTTTTAATAGTAGGACTTACGCAAGCGCCATTGGAATAGCAGGATTTTTGAGTTGCTGTCTCACGTAGTCAGCCAGCCCCCCGTATTTGACCTGATAAATGGTTTGTCCTGTTTGGTAGGCCACCTGCTCAAGTCGGATCCAAACCAACATAGCACAGCCGATGTGAT
>JAJDUT010000135.1 GCA_022826515.1 Candidatus Latescibacterota bacterium | reverse complement strand
GCCCACACTCCAAAACAGATACTTGGCCGACAAGCCCACCTGCAGCCGACGCTCCACCTGATACGACAGCGATACAAACGCCCCATTTTCACTCATCAGCGACGAGCCGATCCGCTCGTAGCCCAAACCCAAACCCAGCTTGTCGCCCAACGGCTGGGCATAGGACACCACGTGCTGCCCCAGATCGTCGCCTTCAATGCCTGCATACAACAGCGACACATTGGTGTAGGCCACCTGACGCTGGGTCACTTGCCCCAACCCAGCCGGATTGGCAAACACCGCATCGGCGTTGTCGGCCACCGCCACAAAGCTGTTGCCCAACCCCTGCGCGCGCGCACCCGAACCGACATTCTGAATGTTGACTACCCCCTCGCTGGCCGTTGCCAGCAGGGCCGCACAGGTGATGCTAATTGCAATTTTCATACGCTTGCCTCCTCCGCTTGGTGAAATGCGCTTGTAATGTATTATCATATTATAAATATATAGACTATCAACCGTCAACAAAATAGTCCCGTGTGCGCCTAGGCCACTTCCTTGACGAATCAAGGCCGGATGGTCGTTATTATGAGTTTTCTATGGAACTTATCTCTAAACTCACGAGGTGAACTTTGACTGCTATTAAAGCAACTAATATCGTCCGGCACGAGGGGCATGTCAGCCGCCAACAACGAGAAAGCCTGTTGCGCCAACAAGGGGTGTTGATCTGGCTGACGGGCTTGCCGAGTTCGGGCAAAAGCACGATTGCCTATACTGTCGAACACGCTTTGGCCGCTAGTGGTCATTTGGCCTATGTGCTAGACGGCGACAACATCCGCTTTGGGCTCAACAAAAACTTGGGCTTTTCCGCTGACGACCGGGCGGAAAATATCCGGCGGATCGGCGAGGTCGGGAAGCTCTTTGTCGATGGGGGTTTCCTAACCCTCGCCAGCTTTGTCAGCCCCTATCGAGCCGACCGCGACGGAGTGCGGGCGCTGATGGCAGAGGGCGATTTCGTCGAAATTTTTGTCAATACCCCAATTGAGTTGTGTGAGGAGCGCGATCCCAAGGGCCTTTACAAAAAGGCCCGAGCCGGTGAGATACCCAATTTTACCGGTGTTTCAGACCCCTATGAAGAACCTGAAAAGCCTGAATTGGTCATCGAAACCGACACCGCAACGCCCTCGGAGGCGGCCGCGCAAGTCATAGACCTATTAGAGAAAATGGGCAAAATTCAACCCACGCAGGCTTGAACAAACCCACCCATCCTATTCCTTCCACCATGCAGCAGGGGATCGCCAGATCCCCTGTTTTGCGTTTGCCAATGCGATGCGCAAGATACTAAAACAAGCCCTCCAGTACGGCCTGAGCTTAGGCCTGATGGGGCTTTTTATCTATTGGGCTTTTGAGGGGATAAACCGCGGGGAGCTCTGGGACGCGATGACCGGCCTTTCGCCGGTTTGGGCCGCTGTCATGTGCGTCGCAACGCTGGGGACCTTGGTATTGCGAGCTTGGCGCTGGCAGGTCCTCATGCGACCCTTCGCGCCGCAAGTGAGCAACCTCAACGCGTCGCTCGCCCTAGCTATATGCTATGCGGCCAATGTGGCCGTACCGCGCTCGGGCGAGGTATTGCGATGCGTCAGCCTCAAGTGGACCACTCGGACGAGCATCAGCGCCTTGATGGCCACGATCGTGGTGGAACGCATTCTCGACCTGTTTTGGCTCATCGTCTTGTTCTGGCTCATCGTCTATATCGATATCGCCTTACCCGCGCTTTGGACGTTGGTCGGTACAGATCGGGACACCATTGGCCTACTGGCCCTAGCCGGCTGCTTAGTCGCACTGAGCGCCTTGGTCTTGGTATCGGTTTATCGGGAAAAAATTTTGGCTGGAATTCGCCCGCTGCTTGCGCGGCGCGTTTGGGGACGCGGCGAGCTGATCCTCAAAATCATCGAGACCTTCATCGGCGGACTCTCCGCTCTGCGGCAACAACCGACGGCATACTTTGAAATTATAGTTAGTTCGGTCCTACTCAATGCGGCCTACGTATTTATTATCTACGCGGCTTTTGTCGGCATGGGCTTGGACCAAATATATGATCTCGACGCGGCAGCGGCGCTAGTAGTCATGGCCATATCGTCTATCGGAGTGATCATTCCAACGCCTGGAGGGATCGGTTCATATCACCTCCTCTTCGGCGAAGCCATGCACCGCCTCTACTCAGTGCCTCTCGCCACTGCCTTGGGCTGCGCTACGTTGACCCATGCTTTAGCGAACCTGACCTACGTCTTCCTCGGCGGCCCAACCCTGCTGTGGCAGTGGCATCGGAGCCGACGAAGCAGTTTAGAAGATCCAGACGATTAGGATCGATCCACCCACGTAGCCGAAGGCTTCTATTAGCCCAGCCCCCACATTCGGCTGCTCCTCGACCTGTTCGGCCCCCAAGCGCACGCCGGGTGCCAAGAGCATATCGGTCAACTTGTGGATAGCGTAAAGCGCGACAAAACCAAAAACCACGTCCATGCCAAAAATTTTGAGGCTTTCGAGCCACCCTACGTAGTTGCCAGCCGCGGCGATGCTGACGATATTGCCCATGCCCACCAGTACGCCGCCGAACGCCAAGCCAACTGCGGCATTATCGCGTTCCAACTCCTTATGCACCGAATGCGGGGTAATCCATTCGTAGAGCAGCCCGGCTACCACCAGCACCACTTGGGCCAAGAGCCAGAAGGCCACGCCACTCCACAGCGGTCCTTCGCCCTGCACGATAGCCAAGACAATCAAGCCATTGGCAATGTGCATCCCCGCCTCGACAAAGGCCGTCCCCACATTCTGATCCTCGACGATCTCCTTGCGATTGTCGAAGTGGGGCAAGAGCACTCGCTCGCAGAGTACGCCGGCGACGAGCATCAAGACAATTGCCAAGAGGCCGTACTGGGCAATGCCAATCAAGTCGGCTTGCCAGCCCAGCGAAGGGCCGCTCAACGCCCCCCCCAGCGCTAGGCAAATCCCAAAGAAATAACCGCCCACCGCAACGGCCATCGCGTGGTTGTTGCGGCCGTAGAGTTCATTTTTAAGATCGACTCGGCGAAAAACCCGGGCATAGACCTGCTTGGCGACAAAGAGCAGGACAAAAGCCTCTAAGAGATAGACTAGGGTCTGAGCCATCGTCATTAAAGTATCCACTGCGTTCCCCCTATTTTCCAAAGCGCGAGGAACCGCGTCCCCACCCGGAGGTGGTGCGGCCCATGCGGTTTTTGACTTGACCACTAAAGGCTTGGCGGCGGCTTTGCTGGCGCTGGTAGAATTGCGGTCGCGTCTTTTGGGTCTGCGAGCCACGCGACCCAAAAGTGGGCTGACCCCCTTTTACCGGCCCGTAGTACGGGCGTCCCCTTTCCCGGTTGCGGCGGTAGTCCTCCCAATCGCCGCGACCAACGTTCCACCCCCCCATTAAGCTGCTCATCAGCGCGTACTGGCCGTAAAATTGCCAAAACCCACCGCCGCCCCAAAACCCGTACTGGGGATTGCCGACGTATTGATAGCCCGGCGGGTGCGCTTGATTGGCTCCCGTGCGGCGACCGTCCAGCGACTTGGAGGCCACGACCATGCCGACGTACTTTTCGTAGCGGTAGAAGGTCTCTTCGCGGACTTCCATCCAATCGGTGCGGCGTTCCTCGTACACGACGGTATCGCGCCCAGCAACGCGCTGCCCCGCAGCCGTCAACACCTGAAAGCGCAGGGCGTAGTCGGGAAAAAACGAGCCTTCGACACGGGTATCATCGACGATCAGGGAATACTCGGGATAGCGATCTAAGTCGCGCACCAGTTCCTTCACTGGGTCTTTTGACCCACAGGCGATCAGGCCCCACAACGCCAAGGCCGCTACGCGCCAAGCCATTTCAAGTGCCCTCCTCCACCGGCAAGATGTCGGTGAATTGGTATTCTTCTACCTCCAAGCCTGCGTACGCGGCAAAGTCGCGCTCGCCCCACTGGCTGATAAAAAGCACTTTGCCCTCTTCCCCTTCAAACGACCAGTTGACAAACTCGCGCTCCGCATCGGTGCCGTCTTTGCGGTACAGGCCCGCGTCGCTCGTGCTTCCCACGTACTCATCACCCTCAAACCGTACAGTCTCAGGCGGGTCACCGTCGGCGATAATCGCCGCCGCAATATCGCCGACGATCTCGTTGATGCCAATCGCCCGCGTCAAAGTCCAATAGGCTTTGCCGTCTTCTACGCCGCGCTCTAGGAAGCACACCTGACCGTCGGCCTGCAATTCCCATTCCTCGGTAGTATAGCCTTCGTAGTCATAGCTTCCACGGCCTGTGACTTGCCAAGTTTTGAGGTCGTAATCGACCAAGAACCCCACTTTCATGGTGCTGAGCGAATACTCCTGATAGGTCGGTTCGTCCTCGTCTTGACGACCACCGAACCATTTCCTTAAACCCATCTGGTATGTCCTTTCAAAACTGAGAACTCATGCCTTGTCGATAATAACGCGCCAGCACCGGCCTATCAAGTCGGTTGGCCTGCACGGGCAAGCGAGCCATGTCGCCGTCGAACACCGCGAGGGCACTCCAGACTTGGCGGTCGAGATAGCGCGTGGGAACCGCAAAATCGACCGCGGTCGGATCCAACCCGTCGGGTCCTGCCAAGTGGAACCCCCACTCGCCAAAAGAGGGCACATGCAAGTGATAGGAGTGGACGGCAAAGCCCGCTTCTTCCAAGGCGACGGCAATGCTCCAGTACGCCGCGCGGACGTGGTACGGGCTAGAAGCTTGGGTAGCCAAGACGCCTTGCGGGCTAAGCAACTTGCGGCACAGCCTATAGGCCTCGACCGAATAGAGCTTGGCCAAGCTCTCCTCGCGGGGATCGGGCAAGTCGATTAGTATCGCGCCATACGGCACGTGCTCGCGCTGCAAAAAGACAAAGCCATCTTCGTTGACCACGCGCACCTGGCGGCGATTCAAGGCATTGTCGTTAAGCCGGGTCAGGTGGATGTTGCGTTGGGCCAGCCGCGTCACCGCCGGGTCGAGATCGACTAAATCGACGTGCTGGACCTCTTCGTATTTGAGCACTTCCCGCGCCGTCAGCCCATCCCCTCCCCCGATGATGAGCACCCTTTCGCGGGAGGGCGCTAGCGCCATAGCCGGATGGACTAGGGACTCGTGGTAGCGGTGTTCGTCAATGGAAGCGAATTGCAAGTGGCCATTGAGATAGAGCCGCAGGTGTTCGTCGCGCCGGGTCAGGACGATTTGCTGGTAGGCCGATTGTTCGCTGTGGACGATGCGGTCTTCGTAGAGGTCGCTTTCCCACCGCGCCCGCAACCCCTCCCCTTGCCAAGCCAACGCCCCCAAGGCCGCAATAACCACAAGCGCTTGCGCCCCTAGCGAATGGAAGGCGCGTTGCTCTAGCAACACTCCCTTAAACGCAAGCACCACGCCGAAGCCGAGGACCGCGTTGACCAAGCCGGCGACCAACGCCGTATGTAGGCTGCCGAGGAAGGGCAACAGGATATATGGGAAGAGCAACGAGGCCAGCAAGGCCCCCAGATAATCGAGGGATAAAACATTCGACAGCGCCGCACGCAACGTGCCGTGCCCGCGCAAAAGCCGGGTAATCAGCGGCACTTCCAAGCCAATCAATGCGCCAATCGCAACGCTTAAGGCCAACATACCGGCCCTAAAGTGGTCAGTGTATCCGTAGAGTACGTAGAGCACGCCGACCGAAACCCCACCCAAAAGCCCCAACCAAATCTCTAACTGGGCTAGCCGCGTCAACAGCAAGTCGTCGGAGACAAAGCGCGAAAGCCAAGAGCCAAGCCCCATCGCAGCGAGAAAAAAGCCGATCGTCAGGGAAAACTGTTCGACGCTATTGCCGAGGAAGTAGGACGACACGCTGCCGATGAGGAGCTGATAGACGATGGCGCAGACCGCGGCCGAGAAAATGGCCACCAGCAAGAAAAGCGCACCCAGCCTAGGCATCCGCAAGCCCTCCCAGCGAGGAGGAATACGCCACGCCAAGACAGTCCATGGCTTGCTCCGCCGCCAGCATACCGGAAAATATGGCTTCTTCGCACAGGGGCAGCCCCGTCACATCGCACGAAGCAAAAAATATCCGCTCCATTGGCTGCTGCCGCCAACCAACCATCGGTCCCCATAGCGACCCGGGACTGGGCCGCATCATCCCGTGCCCCCAGCGATACAAATCGATGCGCTCTACGAGGTCGTCTAGCTCCGGGTGGACGCGGCGCAAATCGGCCATGATCTGTTCGGTCCAGAATGAATGGTTCTGCGAGAGCAAGGCGGGCCGGGCGTCTGCGAGTTGATCGACAAAGGGCCAATAGTACAGCAACACGCGGCCATCGCCCTGCTGGTGGTGTGCGACCACGTAGCCCAGCGACGGGCTGTCGTACAAGACATTGTCCCAAGTAGTTTGCTGGGCCGCGAGCGGCTCTTTGAGAAAAATCGCCGCCACTAACCAAGGGCTATACTCGATGGCCTCCATAGCCTCGGCCTGTGCATCCGGCAGGTCTGCAATCGCATAAGGAGCCGTGTGGAGCTTGCCAGCGTACACCACGGCTCGCGCGGTCAGTTGTCGCTTTTCCCCGGTCGCCAAGTCGATGTATCCCAACCGCACCTGCGACCGCTCCTCAGCTAGACGAGCCACTAGGGATTGTCGCTTTATCGCGTTGTCTCCCAGCCTATTGGCGAGTTGATTAACCAAGTACCCATTGCCCTCGGGCCACGTCAGCGTGTGCGCTGGATACGCCTCCTCGATCCGGTAGTCGTAGAACCGACAGGCATAGTAGTGAATTCCGGCCCACGCCGAGACTTGGGCTGCCGTGCTGCCGTAGTCGTCGCGGCAGGCGTAATTGACCAGCCAGCGGAGCCGGTCGTCGTGCCAGCCTTCTTCGCGGAGGTACTGGGCCATACTGATCTGGTCCAAACGCCGCACCCGTGAATCGGCCGTGCTGTAGCGCAAGGGCATGGCAAAGGCCCGACGCCCGTCTCGGCCGCGATGCAAGGCCCAGCGCAGCATCTCGTCTTCAAAGCGCAACAATGCTTCGCGCTCCCGGCTCGATGCGTCGATAAATGGATCTAATCCATCGGTCCAGCGACCCCGATAGAACAGCCGCTCGTGCGGCCAGCGCAGCATCGTCCCAGCGGCGACCATCGGCTTATTCGCCGCATCGTAGCCGTCGATGACGCCTAGATCTTGCAGTATTTCGTGGATGCAATCGGCTTCGGCGGGAGGGATGTTGATGTAGTGAGCGCCCCAAGGAAATACTTGGTCGCCCCATTGGCCGCTGCGACTGGTGCCTCCTAGCTGGTCTTCAAGGTCGAACAGAAGGATTCGCTCCACCCCCGACCGACGCAACTTCCACGCCGCCGCCAAGCCGGAGATCCCACCGCCGACAATGGCGATATCGCACGCGTGGTCTGTCGGGGTAAAATCCGCCCAAGAATGCAGATCGCGCAGCAGGTGCCCACGCGGCGGTCCCTCGTTGACGATCCGCCCGGGAATCGGCCGCCGCTGCTGGTCAGACGAGCAACCGCCCCAAGCGGCCCAACTACCAGCGGCGGCGAGTGCGCCGAAAAACTGCCGGCGACTAAGGGCCTTATTAGAAACCTTTTTCAAAATCCCGGGGACACCCCAAGCAGCACCATCCCATCTCTGCGCCCATCTGCGTTCATCTGCGGATAGTCAGCCGCCGGGAACCCTAGAGCGCAGCCCTTATTTCGCCGTCTTCATTCTGGCCTTGAGTTGGGCCAGCGAATCATCAACCTTGGCACCTTTGCTGTCGGCGAGGGCCTTGTTGATCTCGTCGTCAACGCTCGTCGCCGCGTCGCCCATATCGCCGTAGGCTTCGGCGAGGGCTTCCTGCTCTTCGGTCTTTTCCTTCATCCGTTCGAGCAGGGCCGTGGTGCCCTTAGAGTCGATGTTGGCCAAGTGCTGGTTGATTTTGCGGGTGGCGTTGGCGGTTTTGGTGCGCGCCTTGAGAGTTACCAAGTCGTTTTCGTACGAGGCGATTTTCGACTTCAGATCGTTGACATTGCTCTGTAGCTTGTCGGCCATCGCCTGTTGGGCTTCGGCCTGTTGCGAGGATTCTGAGTGCCTGCTCTGGGCCTCCTCAACGCGGGTCAAGGATTCGCGGGCCAAGCGGTCGGCTTCGGCCTCCTCCATCTGGCCGGACTCGGCCTTTTGCAACAGCAGCATGGCCTTGCGCTCGTAGTCTTCGGCGCGCCGCCGGTGATCCTCGGACTCGCGGCTGAGCCGGATCGAGATCGCCTTGACCTCGGCGAGGGCCTTGAGACTTTCCTGCAAGTCCTTTTTTAAGTCGCGGATCGCTTGCTCGCTCATCTTGATCGGGTCTTCGAGCTTATCCACCATGGCGTGAGCCTCGGCCTGCCCGGTTTTAAACAAGCGTTGAAATATACCTGCCATGTCCTATCCTCCTATTTGGCGGCAAACCCCAGTAATTCCTCCCCGTGCTCGGCCAAGCCGAGGCTGAGGGAGTTGATTGTGCTTTCCAGTTCGTTTAAGTCCAAATTCTCCAGCGCCAGCGTATTGCGATAGAGCAGCGAATCGCCTTCCTCGTTGAGGACGAAGGCACCAAAGACCAAGTCGCGGTTCATCTGCAAAATCCGCTTGTAGGTTTCGGCAGTTCCATTAGCGACCTGGAGGATAAGCTGCTCAATCACCAGCACTGTCTCCTCGCAATCAATAACTAAGTTTTGTACCCCTCGCTCCTCGTCGTTGACAATGATGATTTCCTCGGCGGGAATCTCCTCGGCGATGGCAAGGCCCAACTCAAGGGCGTACTCCTTTACGGTGGCAAAATCAGCCATAAGCTTCCTCCAATGCTAAATGTTAATGGGTTGTCAGGGACTTTTCCAGCTCTTTATAAGCATGCGTCAACTGGGCACACAGCGCGTTGGCAACCTCGCGCTTGGCCGGCTCCTGGGCGTGGCGGTCGGGGTGGTACTGCTTCATCAACCGCTTCCAAGCCGCCTTCACCTCCTCCAGACTCGCCCCATAGGGAAGCTCCAAATTGGCGTAATACCCAGCGAGTACCGGGTCTTCGGCAGGTGCGGCAGATGTGGGGGGCGTCGTTGGAGGCTGCCAATGCTTGTAGGCATCACTCGACTCGCTAGTCGCAGTATGCGCCCGCACGACGCGGAATATACGCCCAAGTAAGTCCATAAATGGCGAAAATACAAGGGATCGTGGTCCTTGTCCACACCTTCAATAGGCGAGGGAAGAAACGGCCTTTTTAATGAGAAAGTAAACTACCGATAACACCGATTAAACTCAACGCGGGCGAGAGGCTAATTCTCTCGTCCGCATTTTTTTTGCAAAAAACTGCAAAAAGTACTTGACACCTAAGTTTTTTTTTTTCCTACACTTACGTCGTTTTTGAGCTTCGACACGGCCCCTTAGTCGCGGTGATTGTCCACGCGCCGCTTTTGCTGGCCTATGGCCATGACAGCACCTGTCGCGACGCCCTCTTAGCCGGCCTGCACAGCCCAACGCAGGTGCTCGGCGACACGGCCTTTTTAGCGTTGGATCGACAACATGAACTCAAGCAGCACCACATCCACCTACTAACCCCCTCAAACGCAATATGCAGCCTACCGAGGTGCGAAAGCCCTTTGTTCGCCCCCGCTTGGGCGCAAAAGCTCCGACACCGCATCGCTCCGCAACCGTCTATGCCCAATTAGTCCAACGCTTCCATGTCCAAACCATCAAAGTCCGCGATCCGTGGCTTATGCAGAGCCTATGGACCACCAAAATACTCACCCATGCCATCTGTGTATGGACCAACATACGCCTCAAACGAGAGCCGCTGGATTTCGACGGATTGGTCCAACTGTAAAAGTCACACATCACGTCTTTCTCGTTCACCGCCGGCACTCGGCTGGCGGTGCTTTCATACCCCTTTTCTAAGGAGCTATACCATGAAAAAGTTTGTCTTGCTGTCCCTACTTGCCCTGCTCGCCTTTGGGGGCGGCTATTCTGATTTGCTGGTGCGGCCCAGTTGGGCGCATGATGACACGTTTCACCATTCACATGTGAATGGCGAAATTGTCCCTGAACAGCCTAATCCGATCGAAGTTGCAGTCCATGCAGCCATATCGCTCTACGAGTGGCTTGATGGGTGTTATGGGGACGCACAGGACTATTTTGAGGAGCGAAGACAAGAACAGCTAAGTCAAGGCGGCGGCGGCGGTACTGTGTCGTCGAGTAATGACGCTGTTTATCAAGCTGTATCAGCTCAAGCTTCTCCACCAGCAGGGACGGAGACCAATACTAACACAGGCGTTACAACAAAGCCGAATTGCTTCGAAGGCCAGGCCAATCCTGATCCTGAATGCAACTGATCCCCTTTGCAAGTGAAGCAGGCCGTTGACGACCACCGCGCTAGGGGGCAGCCCCCCCTAGCGCGGCAAGGTGAAAATAGCGGCTGTCGAAAAGTTGACTGACAGCCGCTATTTTTTACAACTCCATCAAGCCGCAAAAGACCAATCGTAGCCCTTGCCGCCCAATTCGCCCCAGTTATGCGGCGTCGCGGTCAACCCACCACGTCGCGGCGCGCGGATTCGTCGTCAGCCCATCGACTCCTAAAACAAAAGCGTCAATCGTAGTCGCATCCGATGGCCCTTCCATAGCCGCCTCGAAGATCGTCGTCTTCTGCGTGTCCGTCAGGTTGGTGTCAGCAAAGGCCAGCCGTGCGGCCGCTACACCGGCATCCAAGACGGCCACGGCGCACTCGTAGAGCGTCGAGCCGAACAGGGATAGCTGTATCCGCTCTTCAGTTCTGCGCACCGTCTTGGGCACCTTGTACGACCTCTTCAACTAACGTTTCCCCTATCCGGCCAAGCGTTTGTTCCATAAATGGCGGAGATACAAGGGCTAATAGACCTTATCCACCCCCTCAATAGGCCAGAGAAGAGACGGCCTTGTTGATAATCGACAAAGCCGCGCTGAACATGCCGATCAGGGCCATACCAACCCCAAAGCCCACGCTCAAGACCATGGCGTATTGCCGCCATTGCTGCTTGCCGTACCGCTTCCAGAAGTAGTGCCTAGCCAGCAAGGCACCAATGACTTGTGGAATAAGAAAATGCGGAATGCCGTTGACGCTTTGGACGTATCCAAAGATCATAAAGATCGGCATTCCCAAAAAGGTCAGAGCAAAGTACGCCACCAAGCCGAAGCTAGCTGCGCCGATGATGATGGGCCACTTCCTACCGCCGAGGGGATGGTGCGTATCCTCGTCGATCAGGCCGTCGCCATCGTCGTCGCGGTTGTTGACCAGCTCTTCGTCAATGCCCTCGATGGCCCCCTCCCGATAGGTCAAGCCTAGGGGAAGAGACGACGCATCGGCCACCAAACCTTGAAGCCGGTCTCCATCCCGCTCCCACTCGACTAGCACCGTAGTCGCGGTCTCCTCCACAACCGCAGCAAAGGCGGCAACGACCTCCTCGCTGCGCCATGTATTATGCTCAATGCTTTGGCCGTTGATCGTCATAAGGTAGTCGCCGGCTTGCAAGCCCAAGCGGTGGCCCAATCCCTCCCCGGCCACGGTGGCAACGCGCACCGCGTCATATTCGGTCCAACTCTCGACGAATGACGTGTCCGCCGCAAACTCAAGTCCCAGTGCTTCCCCCGGCCGGCGCACCACGGCTCGACGCATGGTCTTCTCATCCCGTTCCCAAGCGGCAAACACCGAGTCCGCTCCCTGGGTAAAATACCGATCAATCCGCTCAGTATCCCATTGTGGGACGCGGAGTTCGACGCCGTTTATCGCCCGGAGGCGGTCGCCATCGGCCAGTCCAAGCTGGCCTCCTAACCCCTCCGGCTCCACACGCTCGACGAGAGCCGCGATATTGAGGTCGCCGTCGTCGTCCTTGCGGTTGCCGGTAAAGCGCATGTCCTGCCACAGAACCTCAAAGAGCAAGGGCATATCCGAGGATCGTTGCAAAGCCTCGCCGTCAAAGCTGGGCAGGCGATCCACTTCAAAGTAGAAGTCAACCGAATCGCCCGGAGCCAAATTGATCGCAGCCCGGAAGTTGGGGTTCGGCGTGGCAATCGCCATGCCGTTGGGGGGCCAAAGTAGCTGGGGGCCATCCGACGGAGCACCCGCCTCGGCGTCGATCCTTTGGGCGGCCTCAGGCGGCGGCGGTGCGTCCCCGCCGCTGAAGTCCGTGTAGAAGTAGCCTGTCTGCGACCAAGGTTCATAGTCTCGCTTTACCGGATCGGGCACCTCTAAATCCCTAGTGATCCTCCCCCGCCAGTACCACCAACGGCCGTCCTCCAAATTGGGCGGGCTCCACACGACTTGGCCATTGGGCACAATATCCCCTTCCAACTCCTCTCCGGCGCGCCACGTTTTGTTGTACATCGTGCCAGAGAAGGCGAGCGCTCGGTCAAAGGCCTCCAGCGGCCAATAGACTTGCGCGTATGGGTAGCTCTCCGAGGGAATGGGACCCAAGCGCCAGAGGAAGTTCCAGTACATCAGACTGACCCCTAAGACGATGGGCAACATAAAGAGCTCGGCTTTGAGCAGACTGGTAAACCTCATCCCGGTCAGCTCTACTACCCTAAACCCCTCAGCATTTCCGCCAAAGTTGCGGGTCGGAAAGGGCACTAACCAGATTTCGACCCCGCGAAAGCCGGTCATAAAGCGGATGGCGTCTTCGACATAGGGAATCGAAATGTTTCGGCCAACCAAACCGTCGAGCCGGGCGCTGACAAAGGACATGATCGGCGCCCAGACAAAGGCGATGAGCACGAAAAGCACCAACAGGCCGGTGCTGACCAAGGTGGGAAACAAGGTCTTGGCCAACACGATCGGATAGATCGCCGCTACGCAAAACAGCGAAGCGCAAACCCACATATTGAAATCGCCGCGGCCTAGGTGTTTTAAGCAGTACCCTCTCACTTCGGCCGGGCGGTGGCAGTCCGAGTGCTTGCACATCCCCGACTGGTCGGCCCCTTCGAGCCGGAGCTTCTCCCGCAATTCGGCCTTCTTTTCTCGGCCAATGGAAAAAAGCTGATGAAAGCTGACGATGGTGACCGCGATGGTAATGCCAATGGAAAAGGCGCGCCAAAAGTCGATTCCAGTGACGATGGTAGTTTGAATGGTGTGCATGCCGAGTTCCCAGCGCGGCAGATAGCCCCATGCGTAGAGAAAGGGACTGATGGCTGTGTGTAGCATCACCCCGGCAAAGGAGCCGATCACCCCCCAGAAGGGCATGAACAACCCGGCGAATACTGCCCCCAAACTCGTGGAGATCCCCAGCGGCGCAGCCTGTATGATATTGCCGAAATAGGGACTCAACTCCCAGAAGGGAATCGGCAAGATCTCCACTTTGGAACCCCAGAGCTCGGTAATGACCGGGACCCCTACATATATGACCCCGAATGACGAACCGATAACCGCGCCAATGCTGAACACTGGCCACTTCCACGTCTCTCGCTCGGCACCCGAATCCTCGGCCAGTGCCATGGCGCTCAACGCCGACATGGGTGCGGTGGGAAAGGGCAATTGCTCGCGGTCGGAAGTAAGCCGGAAGAGCATGTAGCCGGTCGTAAACCAAGCGATGCGGCTCATGATCGTCCCGACCACCAACAGCAGGATCGGAATCAACCAGTCGCGGTGAATAAAGGTGCGCTCGGCAATGGCCTCCGAATCGGGCGCGGGCACCCACCACGACGGCAAGCGGTGCGCTATCCCGAATAGCTCGGCTTCGGCCGAGGTCACAAAGTACTGACGCCAGAGCAAGCCGTGGAACGCGCCCTCTCCGCCGGCGATCAAGGCACCGGAGACGTACACTAACAGGTAAATCTCTTGGCGCCTGAGCGCGGCAAATGATCGCTTCGAGACCTCTAAAAAGAGAATCACCGTCACCCATTGCGCCGCCACGATTATATCGATACCCGCGTACAGCCCGAGAAACATCTCGCCCGGGGTCATAATCAGCGAGATGAAGAGCACACCGATTATGGTACGGCTCGTAAAGCCCTCCTCAAAGCGGTCGGGGGCTTGGAGCAAGTCGCGGTACTCATTGACCTCGGCCCACTGGCGCTCCTTTTTTTCTTTGCGATCAAATAGCTGCTGAAAAGACGCAGACAGTCTTTGAAAAAACGCTTCCATCATTCCACTTGCTCAACTTCTGCGGACTCGGCCAACATCTGCTCGGCGACTCCGCGGTGGTGGGCCTTGGACTCTGTGGCCAAGGTGTGCCAGAGCAGGAACTCTTTCCGCAACCCATTGATAAAGCGGTGGTTGACCCGCTGCCAGAAGGTGTCCTGACCGCTGATCCGCTGAATGTAAATTTCTACTGTATATACGGATTTGACTTCGGTGGGCAAAAATTCGAGCTGCATAAACTGGCTCACTCCCATGTCGAACGGTGCCAGCCACAGCAAAAGCTGCACCGCGTATTCCGGCCCGCGCTCGCCGGCTTCCTCAACCAACTGAACCTTCTCGGCGTAGAAGTCGCCGATGGACTCCTCGCTATAGGCACTGAAGTACCCGGCCAAAAAGCCGCACAAGCCCCGCACTTCCCCCTCGCTGACCATAAAGGGAAACTCCATTTCCCAGCGGTCCCCATCAGGGGCCGGCGGCGTCCAGCGCCGGACCGTATCGGGCACAGCCGTGCGAGCCGCGATCCTAGCCGGATAGATAGTCGAAAGCAAGACTACGGCCATCACGAGCAGGGCCGAGGAAATCGCCGCCATCGACGAGTAGTTGAGGCTTATGCCCTGTAGCAAATCCAACGCGAGGAGTGCTTTGCCCAAACTCTGGCCGAGAATATAGCCCAAGGTAACGCCAATAATCGCATAGACACAGGCCTCGGCCACGAAAAGCAGGGCGATGTGTAGGGGGGCCAATCCCACCGACGAATAAATGCCGATCTCGCGGAAGCGCTCATAAACGGCCCCCATCATCGCATTGAGCACAATCAGCGCCGCGATAAACATTGGTACCACCAAGTCCCCTAACCCCTCGACGTCGGGAGACCCAATCGAGGTGTAGGAAAATACCTTAACGGCGGATTCGCCCGGCTCCTGCAGGCCGACAAAGAGCGTAATGGCCAGCCGTAGAAGAAAATCCTCGACCATTTCCTGTGTGTGTGCTCCATCCTCCATCCGCACCGCCACCGAGCGCAGCATCCCCCCGGCCTCCCGCAGCGTTCCATAGGGCAGGACCAACACGTTGTCGGCCTCTAGATGAATGAACGGACGAATATCGAGCGCGGATTCATCTACGGCGATGCTCATCTTGTCCTCGGTCACCGGCCCTAGGGCTTGGGCACTCGACATCTGGAAATCCGCCGGCGTCAGCGGTTCGTCGTCGAGGTCGCGAATATCCTCAAAGAGGTCGGAATCGAACACGCCCCGCACCACCAAATCTCGACCAAACACCCGCACCGTCGCCGTGCCCAGTTCCGCCGGCCCTATTCCCAATACCTCGGCCATGCCCTCGGCCATCAGGCAGGACGACTCGTCCTCGCGTGTGAAGAAGCTCCCCCCCACCAGCGCTTGGTCTATGCCAGTGACGCGCACTTCCTCCGGCATCAGCCCCAGCATCCCGGTCGCCCGTACTACCGAAGTATCGCCGAAGACCTCGATGTACTTTTTCTGCTCGTCGTCAAAGGCGACATACCAATTCCGAGGCACGACCACTCCCTCGGTGGCAAAGTGGGAGCGAGCGTAGTCGAGCGTCGGGCGGTTCAGCACATTCCAATTGCGGTCGCGGATCAGCACTCCTTCGTAGGTACCCTCGTGGTCCATCGCAAAGGCCATGTAGCGGATCTGAGTATTGAACGAGGTGAACGAGAGCACCGTAAAGGTGAGCAGGACCAAGGTCAGCAAGGTCAGCCCGGTACGCAGCTTGCGCCGCCGCATATTGGAAATGCCGAGCATAAAAGCCGCGTAGCTGGCGCTGGCGCGGCTGATATCGGTCTCGTGGACGTGAGCTTCCCGCGCCTGGTAGGCTTTCATGTAGTGGTTGAAGCGGGAACTGATCATGGCCATGACAAAGGCCGCCATCGCCATGATCGCAAAGGCCAGCAAAATTACCATTGGATGGGCGATGGCAAAGGCCGGGTGAACCTGGGAGATAGCAATCCAAATCAAGAGCAACAATCCCCCAAACCCGGCTAGCTGCTTGCGAATATCCGATGCGGCAAACAGCAACCGCTCGCCTAAGAAGGCCGTCGGGATAACCAAGGCGAGAAAAAACACCATCCCGCTGATGACGTCGTTGAGCGTCTGCAGCACTTCGGGGTACGCGCGGGACGTCACCCCCAGCGCGGCCCGGACGTGCTCGACATAGCGCTCCCAATCCCTCGCCTCTTCGGCCTCCCGCGCCTCTTCGATCAAGCTCTTGCCGCGCTGGTGCAACCGGGCCAAGCGTTGATTTTCAATCGCGTGCTCGCGCAAGGTGTGCAGCCGCGCCTCATTGAGCTGCCACATGTCCTCGACAGCCAGCATTCCCGTACGGACCAGCGAGTCCTCTCTGAGCACGTAGCCCCGTCCCCGCGCCTGATCTTCGTCTTCGTATCCCTCGCTGTTGAGCAAGAGCATGCGGTTGTCGATGATCATCTTGACGCCGTCATCCTCGGCCGCGTCCAGCGGGCCAAAGACCACGCCGACGGCTTCGCCCTCGCCCAACCCTCGTGCCAGCCCGAACTGCTGAGGGGCCACCCCGCTTTGGTCAACGATCTTGATCCCCTTGAACGAACGGAGATAGCGCGGGTCAATCATGCTGTAGAAGGATCGCGAAATGGTGGGAAAGACGACGATGATCTTTTCGTTGGTATTCCAGCGAATTTTGCTGTCGATCATCCATTCGTTCACGACCCCGCCGCTGAACTTTTGCGCCCGTTCCGAAAGGTCGGGCGCATAGACGATCTCTCCGGTCGCTGGATTAACTTGGTAGGCCGCCACTGGATAGGCCCCAGTCCGCAAGCCGGCGATATCGGCGACGCCTTGGCCATCCGTGAGATGGTACTGCGCTGTGCGGATTCCCTTGTGCGCTTTGAACCGAGGATCCACCACGACAATGGCGTCGGCAATCGGACGGTCCGGCACTTGACTGCGGCGCGGAAACGAGCGGACCTTGACCCGCAGGGAGCGCAATTTGTCCTTGAGCACCGGGCCAAAGTCTTCGAGATCGGCAAACAGGTCCTCGTCGTTTACCGCCCGCGCCAGCATGGCGTTGAGCAGGCGGCTTTGGCGGGCCAGATTGTCGATATTCATCCGCTCTGGCGTATCGAACGGAGTATCGACGATATAGCGGGCGTCGTTGACGGTCACAAACGACAGCGAGATGATCCCAGCGGTCAGAGCCTGCTCTCCACTGACCGAGACCCCGCCCGGCACGAAGGTTGACCAGTCCATACCGCGAATCGGGCTGATCCCATTGGCCAGCGGCCGCTCCTGCGCCAAGCCCAGCCGAGCGGACTCCTCCTCGGCATAGGCCGTAAAACGCCGGCCAAAAGGCACGAAGAACCGCTTGAGGTCGTAGCTAAAGGTATTGTTCCAAATCCCCAGCCCGTCGGATTGACTCGTCAGGTCAATGCAGATGAAGAGCTTGGGCTTGAGCGGCTCTTCCATCCGCTCGGCGTAGTAGGGATGGAGGCGGGCGTGGCGCTCGAGGAAGTGGACAATCCCCTGCTGAGCTTGGAAATGTGCACCCGTGGCCACTAACACGACCGGCCGGCGCGGCGGGTGACGCACCAGATGCTCAGCCAGCGCCAGCAACGCAGCAATGCCGCTGGTCGCTTCGGCTGCCGGAGCCAAGGCGGGAACCACCGACATGCCGTCGTAGTAGCTTTCGATGACAATAGTTTCGTCGGCCAGCGCTGGATCGGTACCGGGGAGCCGGACCCAGATATTCCAGGCCGTTTCGCGCTGCCAGTCCATCCGCCCCTTGAGCACTACGGAAGTTGGCTGCTGGAGCAACCGCTCTTTTAGCCGCAGCCCGGCCTCCCTTGCAATCCAAAAACGCGGAATGTCCAGCGGTGCGGTGGAGTACTTGGCCGCAGCTTGACCGCGCGTGGTCTCCTCCGGCTCGATAAAGACGATGGCGCGCGCGCCCAGCGAAGCGGCCTGTAACCAGCGGTTCCAGCTATTGAACTCCAGCAGCACCACCCGGCCGTCGAGTTCGAGACCCGCGTACTCCTTCCACTCCCCGTCCCCGCCGTAGATCATCTCGCCCGCGTACTCGGGCAGAGTCGAGGTGCGGACTAAGTTCGGCCACAGGCTGTAGAGGCCATAGCGCTCCCCGCTATCTGTGAGGAGCAACTCACCCCCTTGGTCAATGGGCACAGTGACCGAGAAGGGTTCGCGCACAACCTCTGCAAACCCGATCTCGTGCAGGCGCTGCTCGACGTAATCCGCAGCCTTAGCCGCCCCAGGATAGCCACTCACCCTAGAGCCGAGCGACGACAGATAAGCGACGGTTTCACGCACTCCGTCTTCGCGCGCCCAACCGCTGTTTGCGGTCAGCACGAGGGCGCAGATGATGTAGTAAGCCGAGTGCCTCATGCCCAAAAAATGGAGTTCCCCACTTTTCCTGTGAAGTAATCTATGACCAACCAAATTCCATTACACGAAACCTGCCCGCAGATCAGCCCCAAAAAAAACATTTGACTGCGGCGATACAAGGCCACTCCACCGAAGCGCATGATCATTTTCTTAATAAACCAAGCCAAGAACACGCTAAACCACACGAAGTTGAGCATGCCGTTGGCTCCAATGGGAAAGCCGATGGGATGCACGGGCCACCAAGGCAGACGCTGCCGCGCCCACATCATCGCTCCCATCACCAGCGCGCCGCCGGACAAAAAGCCTAGCCCCGGCCAGTGTACGCCCGCTGGCTCCATGTTGCGGAACGCGGTGTTGTACGCGGTTTCAGGCGCACCTTTGAAAAACCAACTATTGAGGTTCACGCCGCCGTGCTTATAGGCCATGTGGAAAATCATCCAAAACGCACCGAGAGCACCGATGAAGAGCGCGAGAATAATAGCCCAAAACACCAGCCGCCGCAGCCTCGGCTCCATTTCCTCGATTAGCTTGAGGGCGTTGGTGCAGGTCGCCATGACGAACACCCGCACATCCGCGCCCCACATATAGGCCAACGACAGATTCCACACCCCAGTCCGCGTCACCAAGTCGGTCCCCAACCCCAGAATCACCAAGTCGGGTGCCGTCATCGGGGCGCGCACGGCCGCTAAGCCGGCCTCGGCGACAATCCGCGTCAAGCCGAGGAAGATGCACAAAGCCAAGGCGACAAAAACAAACGCCACCCACAGCGGCGTCCCCATGATCCACAGCCAGCACGACATGACCAAGACCCCACCTACAGCGCCGAAGAAAGACCAGCGATAGGACATGATCTCATCCCCATCCTCCACCTCTGGTGCCAAGCCGAGGGCTTTTTTGCACACATTGCCAAAGTGTTCCCGCCCCACCCACAAGCCAATCCCGACCATGGCCAGCAAGGCACCGACCCCTTGGTAGGCCATCAGGGAAACGTCAGCCACGCCGAAGACTACCTTCTGCTCGGACGTTACGCCAGCAAGCGCAAAGATCTCCTTTTCAAATTTGGCCAACAGATGAAAAAACCAAATGCCGGCCGCGATATTGGCATTGATGAAATACGAAAAGCCGACCATGGCAAAGCTGACGGTCAGTTCCAAGGTTTGCTTGCCCACTAAGGATATCGACAAAGTCAGGGGAAAGACCGGAAAAGCCGGGTCGTAGCGGTGCAGAGCCTTCAAGCTGCCAAAAAAAATCGGCAGACTAAAACCAAGCCACATGGCCGGCTGGCGAAAAAAAGTATTGATCTTAAGCCCGCGCTCTTCGCCGCGCACCATCGCCAGCCCCACCTGCGTGATCGGATAGGGCAGCCGCTCGCGCTCCATCCACTGTCGGCGGACGATAACCGCGACCGACACCATGGTCACGTATAGCGCCAAGAGAAAGACCGCCCACCAGCACAAAGGCTCTACCCACGATGCGTAGGGAATCGCCTCCCCGGGTGCCAACCCTTCGTAAAAGGTCTTGCTGTCGCTCCCGTCGTTGACTAGGACTTCTCGTGCGGAAAAATGGGGAAAGAGTATTTCCTGCCACTTGTTTTCCGGCGAGGCAAAGTAGAAAATCGCCGTGATCATCGGCAGAATTTGTTCGCTCAGGCCCATGGTGCAGAGAGCCGAGACGATCAACAGCATGACGTACACGAGAATCAACTCGGCCCGGTTGAGGACCAGACTTCGCCCGAAAGAAACCAATACCATATTGAGCAGGGATGAGACGAGGATGAAGGTGGCGAAGAAAAAACCTGGGGCAAAGGGGTCTAGGGGGGCCACCCAACCATAGTAGAAGCCGTAGAGTACGCACGAAATCAAGGCCCATACTACTGCGCCCAACGGGTTAGCGGCGACCTTGAACAGCACATTGAGCAGCCCGATGAGCACTAAAAACAAAAAAATGGCCCCTGGTGTACTGAAGTCCAAAGCCATATAGGAGCCGCGTATGATCATGTTGCCGTATGGAGCGCCGACGGCTAGGAAAAAGCTGAGGAACGATCCTACCCAAAACGCACGCATGGTTAGCTGCTGGGTACCTGGCGGGGCTAAAAGGGCCTGATCGCGCCCGGCGAGGTGGTCTAGGTAGTGAGTCGGCAAGCGTCTTAGCAAGTGGAACTCCCTGCTGTATCGCAATGGCGTGTTATAATAAGCAGCTTAACCGATTGGGACAACGAGAGTTGACGACATCGGCATTTAGGGGCTTTTTCTTGGTCTATGGAACTTGACTTCCTCCAGTTCGCCAAGCCGCTCCTCCGCGCCCCCACAGCCCCTTTCCACGAACATTTTGCCTTCGGCATCGCGCGTGCATTCGCAGCCGCGCGGCCTCCAATCCAAGTGCTCCACGACCGCTGCGGCAACAGCTTGCTGATCTACGACGGCGGGGGGCAACAGGAAGAGGATGAATTCATCGTCTTAACTGCCCACCTCGACCACCCCGGCTTAGTGTGGAAAACCTCGCAGGGGGCAGGCCGAGCACTGTTCGAGATACTCGGCGGCGTCGAACTGGAAAAGGCGCTAGCGACGGGCGTGCGCCTGTTCGACCTGAATCGCTCGGCTACCCAGCGCGGAATCCCCGGGACCATCGTTAGCACGGTAGAAGCAGAAGGAACGCGCTATCCTCTAGTTGAAGTAGCCACAGCACGCGATATTCCCCAAGGACCGGGCACCTTTGCGATGTGGGACTTGCCGGCCTTTCGGGTGCGGGGTCGGCGCTTGCATGGACGGGCGATCGACGATTTGGCCGGCGCGGCTGTGGCGTTGTGCGTCTTGGATTCCCTGGTTCGTCAGCAAGCCTCGGTCCGCCTCGGCGTCTTGCTCACGCGCGCCGAAGAGGTGGGTTTCGTCGGCATGCTCGCCGCGCTGGAGGCTGGGTTCTTGCCGCAACGTGCACGCTACATCAACATCGAGTGCTCCAGTGTGGCGGCTGGGGCGGTGCTGGGCGCGGGGCCGATCTTGCGGGTGGGCGACCGGCTCTGGGTTTTCGACCCGGACATCAGCAGCGGGATGGCTGCACTGGCTGACGAATTGGCCGCCCAACAACCCTCTTTCCGCTATCAACGCAAGCTGATGGACAGCGGTGCTTGCGAAGCCACTCCGCTTATGCAGGCCGATTATCGCACAGGCGCAGTAGCCCTACCCCTCGGCAACTATCACAACGCAGGGCCGGGCGAGCAATTGGCCCCAGAGTACATCCACCTCGACGATGCCAACGGATTGGTGCGCCTGCTCGTCCACGTAGCCCAGCGCGGCATTGGCACGGGGCTGGCGCATTCGGCCGTCGCGCTCGACTCCATGCTCGCCAGCCGCCTAGCGCGCTACCGCGACCGCCTGCTCCCCCTGTAACAGTAGGCGCTCCACCGCCGCCTTCCTACTGACTTGGAACTATAGCAGTAAGCCGCCAGAGCAGGACTGTGCCGTCGCCTGACCCGGTTGCCAGCAGCGTGCCGTCCGGGGAAAAGGACACCGATTCGATCCGACCTGTATGAGGCAGGGTGGTCAGCTGACTGGCACTCGCTACATCCCAAAAGATTACCGTGCCGTCCCAGCCCCCAGATGCCAGCAGCGTGCCGTCCGGGGAAAAGGACGCGAATTCAACCCTCTCCGTATGCCCTTGCAGAGTGGTTAGCTGACTACCACTCGCTACGTCCCAAAGGATCACCGTGCCGTCCCGCCCCCCGGACGCCAGCACGGAGCCGTCCGCAGAAAACGACACGGATTCGACCACAGACTTATGCCCTTGTAGGGTGGCCAATGGACTGCCACTCGCTACGTCCCAAAGGATTACCGTGCCATCTACTTTCCCAAACGCCAGTATGGAGTCGGCCGGAGAAAACGACACGGACCAGACTCTATCCGTATCCTCTTGCAGGGTGGCCAGTTGGCTGCGACTCGCTACGTCCCAAAGGATCACATCGTTGTCTTGCCCCCCAGACACCAGCAGCGAACCATCCGGGGAAAACGATACCGGACCTCCTGGTGAAAAAGACACCGGACCTCCTCCCTCCAATAAGCCCAGTCGCCTGCGACTCGCTACGTCCCAGAGAATTATATCACCCCTCCAACCGACTGCCAACATAGAGCCATCCGAGGAAAACGACACCAGATTGCCCCCGTTCAAGGTAGCCAATTGCCTGCGACTCGCTACGTCCCAAAGAACTACATCAACCCCCCCACCGGCTGCCAACACAGAGCCGTCCGGGGAAAACGATACCGATTCGACTCTCTCCGTATGCCCTTGCAGAGAGGCTAGCTGAATGCGATTGGCTACGTCCCAAAAAACCACATCGTCGTCCCGTCCTCTGGACGCCAGCAGGGAGCCATCCCGAGAAAAGGACAATGGACCGCTCCCGCGCAGGGTGGCCAGTTGACTGCGACTGGCTACGTCCCAAAAAACGATGTAGAATCCCCCTGCGGACGCCAACTGGGAGCCGTCCGCAGAAAACGATACCGAAGAAACCCTATACTCATGTCCTTCCAAGGTAGCCAGTTGACTCTCACTCGCTACATCCCAAAGGATCACCGTACCGTCCCAACTCCCGGACGCCAGCAGAGACCCATCCGAGGAAAACGATACCGAAGAAACCCTGTCCGTATGCCCTTGCAGCGTGGCTAGCTGACTATCGCTCCATACATCCCAAAGAATCACCGTGCCGTCCCAACTCCCGGACGCCAGCAGAGACCCATCCGAGGAAAACGACACCGAAGAAACCCGCCAGCTATGTCCTGCTAGGATGGTTAGTTGACTGCGCCTAGCTACGTCCCAAAGGATCACCGTGCCGTCCATAGAACCGGACGCCAGCAGAGACCCATCCGAGGAAAACGACACCGAAGAAACCCCGCCCCTATACTCGGTGAGAAGCGCCAGTTCTCGATAGGTCTTCACATCGTACAGCCAGATACCAATGCTACTAGCCACTGCTAGCACCTGCCCATCGGGCGAAAACGCCACCCCCTCAACCCCTCCTTTTCCCAAGCGGGCGAGCGCCCCCTCCGGCAAATGCCACGTTGTATAATCGGCACCCTCCAAGCCATCTGTAGAAGCAATCTCGTCGCCTTCCTCCCCAAGCTCCATCACGTAAATTTTGCTGTCCCGCCCGGAATTAAAAACGATATGGCGGCCATCGGGCGAAAACGAAGGGGAGCCGTCCCATGCCGCGTGGTGGGTCAGGCGACGTGGATTGCTACCATCCGCACCCATCGCGTAAATCTCTTCGTTGCCGTCGCGGTCGGATACAAAGGCGATATGGCGGCCATCAGGCGAAAATGAGGGCGAAAAATCCCGTGCCGTGTGGTGGGTCAGGCGGTGTGGATTACTGCCATCCGAATCCATTACGTAAATATCGAGATTGCCGTCGCGGTCGGATACAAAGGCGATGCGGCGGCCATCAGGCGAAAATGAGGGCGAAAAATCGGCAGCCGGGTCGTCGGTCAAGCGAGTCAGATTGCTGCCATCCGAATCCACCACGTAAAGCTCATAGTTGCCATCGCGCTCGGACACGAAGGCGATGCGGCGACCATCGGGCGACCAAGAGGGTCGCCAGTCGTCGGCCGGGTCGTCGGTCAGACGGGTCGGGTTGCTGCCATCCGAACCCATCACGTAAATATCCCGATTGCCGTCGCGGTCGGACACGAAGGTAAGGTGGCGGCCATCAGGCGAAAAAGAGGGAAAAGAGTCATCGGACGGATCGTCGGTTAGACGGGTCAGATTGCTGCCATCCGAACCCATCACGTAAATATCGGCGGTATGGTCGTTGTCGTCGTGCTCGGCGCGGTAAGACTCAAAGACGATGTGGCGACCATCGGGCGACCAAGAAGGAGAAAAGTCCCATCCCGAGTGGTCGGTCAAGCGGCGTAGATCTCCGGCTACCAAGTTCCCGCCACCCACCGCCTGCCCAATCCCCGGCGGCAGCGACGGATCAGACGGATTGGCACTATAGGCCGCAATCAGCAGCACATCGGCGGTCGTAAGCTGGCCGTCGGCATTGACATCGCCGAGACTAATATCGCCGTTGTTAGGCGGCGTGATGGACGAATCAATAAGGTACAATGCTACGGCCAGTGCGTCGGCCAGATCCACTTGGCCGTCATCGTTGACATCGCCCAAAATGCCGCCAGTCAGCCCCTTCGCCCGTGGCGCACCATCCAGCGTTTCCACCACAATCTCCACCGGCACCGTCCCTACGCGAAAATCCGCATCTACGTAGGTCGCCAAGCCCGCACCCACCACGGCCAGACCATACGTCCGATTCACAGCGGCTGTTGGAAACGTCGCCGCTGAAGCTACCCCAGCCGCCACCTCAGCTTGCCCATCAACGAGCACCATCCGCCGCGTATGCTGCTCCCCACCCGCTGTCAGCCGGTACATATACACCCCGGCGGCCACCGCCTGCCCAGCCGCATTGGTCGCGTCCCAAGCCGCCGCGTGAAAACCTGCCGGCTGTTCCTCATCTACCAGCGTCGCAACCCGCTGCCCCAGCACGTTGAACACCTCCAGCCGCACCCGTGCCGCGACCGGTAATTGGTACGGAATAATCGTCGAAGGATTGAACGGATTGGGATAATTCTGCCCCAGCGCAAACCCCGGCGGCAACGCAGGACCGCCCAACGACGCCAGCGCGAAATGACCCTCCGCATCGGTCGTCGCCCGCGCCACCGACCCGCGCCGCAAGTCGGTCAGATCGAACAATAGCACCTGCGCCGTGACCGCTGGTTGGCCCGCAGCAAGACGCACTCGACCCTCCACCAACGGCTCGGCGATCGCCGGGGCCGACAATGCCAGCCCAACCAAAATGGCAACTAATTTCTGCATCATCGTTCAATCCCGATCCGAGCGGTGGATCGTCTTGTTCCTATTCTATTCTGCGTCCATCTGCGGATCACCTAGACGATGGTCCATCCCCCATCCACCACCAGCGTGTGCCCGGTGATCATCGACGCGGCATCTGAAGCCAAAAAGATCACCGGTGCCGACATTTCCTCCGGCTCGGCCAGGGCACCGCGTAGCAGGTTTTTGGTTTTCACCGCATCGGCAAAGGCCTGGCTTTCCCGCATCGCGGTTTCGGCCAGCGGCGAGCGAGTCACGGTTGGCGCGACCGCATTGACCCGTATCTGGTACTCGGCCCATTCCGCAGCCATAGTCCGCGTCAGGTTGTTGACGCCGCCCTTGGCACCTGAGTACGGGCCGCGCTCCGGTGCGCCGACCACGCCAGCTTGGGACGAGATATTGATGATATTGCCTCCCCCCCCTTGGGCGATCATCTGCCGCGCGGCAATCTGGCTACAGAAAAACACATTCTTCAGATTGGCATCGACGATCAAGTCGTAGAGCTCTTCGTCGTAGTCGAGGATTTTGCCGACCTTGTTGTAGCCAGCGTTGTTGACCAGCACGTCAATCCGTCCAAAGTGCGCTACGACCGCAGCCATAAAACGCTCGATGGAGCGTACGTCCGTCACGTCGAGTTGGTGGTAAAAACACGTCCCGCCCGCACCCTCAATCTCCGCGGCCAGCGTTTCCAACTCAGCCGTGGTGCGGCTGCCAACGGCGATGCGCGCGCCCGACTGGGCGCATTCTAAAGCAATCGTCCGGCCAATCCCCCGGCCAGCGCCCGTGACAATGACGATTTTACCCTCTAGACCAAAACGCGCTAGCGGTGGCATTTTTTCTCCTCTTTAATACTCGGCATCGGCGGCCCGTTGCAACGCGCCGGCCGGAAAGACCGACACTTTTGCGTCAGTTCCGTGGTAGTTTTCCAATTCGCTCAATACGGCCTGCCAAGTTTTGCAAAAAATAACCCCCTCGCCAAAGAGCGAAGCTGCATCCCACTTGTTGATCCCAGGCGAAAATAAAATGGTGCGCCGGGCGGGCGGGCGGGGCTTGCCCCGCAGCGCGGTACCCGGGCCCAACACCGAGTGCCAGCCCAGCCCCTCTGGGCTAGCCGAGCACATGACAGTAGTCGAGTTTTCGTTGAAAGGGATTTTCTTGGTGCCGCTCAACGGCGTCATGGCCAATCCGGCTTGGCACAGTTCCGTATCCTTGGGGAAGGCGTTGAACACGCCAATGTCGAAGGCGTCGGGCACTTGGGTAGCGTATTGCTCGCGCCCCAACTCACAACCCCGAGCAAAGGCCGCGTCCGTGTCCCCGGCGACCAAACCCGAGATCTCCAAGTTCTCGTTGAGCAGCGGATTGACGATATACGTGACTCCTGCCATTTTCGCCACCTCGGACAGGTGTTGGCGAAAATTTTTGTGTACGTGGCGATGGTTGAGCATGATCGTCTGCTGCCCACAGGCCCCAGGAATGAGCAATTTGGCCCCGCCGCCGAACATCCCTCCGCGCGGTGTGATCATCCCCAAGGCGATGCGCACCTCGCAAGAGGTCATATCGCGATTGACCCAAATCGGCACTCCGCGGCTGGAGTAGCCGAGAAATTCCAAGTTCTCGTAGGCATTGTGGTTGAGCACCTGCATGGTATCGACGATGTCCAACCCAACCTTCTTGATCAAATCGTCGCGAGTCATCGGGCGGTGGGCTGCCAGCGCGCAGATGATCTTTACCGCGTCAGCCTCAATTCCGGCCGCAGCCAACTCCTCAAGCACATAGGGCAAGAGCCGAAAAGCCGGCGTGGGACGCGAGAGGTCGTCAACCAAGATGGCCGCCGAAGACCGGCCGCGGGCGAATTCGCGTAGCGGTGGAGCGCCGATGGTCTCTTGCAGCGCTTGGCGAATGCCAGCGTCGCCGATGTCTGGCCCGCCGCGCATGTGGTGCACCGCCACTTCCCAGTGATCGGGAAACTCCATTTTGAACGGGGCCTTGCCGTACCAAGCGGCCCACGGGACGAAAATTTCCTGCATGATGTTCCTCCTAGTCCAAGCCCATGGCCCGCAGATTGCGCAGGCTCAGACCCAAGCTGTCAAATGGGTCGCCCGGGCAGGTGTCTTGTTCGATCAAGTACCATTCGATCTGTGCTCTCTTACAGGCCGCGAGAATAGGTTCCCATTCCAAGTTCCCCTCCCCTACTTCGGCGAAGCACTGCTTAGATCCGTCCATGCTCAGGTCTTTGAGATGGACGATGTGCATGCGGTCGCGGAACTTGTCCAACCACGAGACGGGGTTGCCGCCGCCGTGTTGGATCCAATAGGTGTCTATTTCAAAGGAAAAGACGGCTGGGTCGCTCTCCTCGCGGAGGATGTCCAATCCCGTGCGCCCCGCAAAGCGCTCCAGTTCAAAGCTGTGGTTGTGGTAGCTAAAGGTCAGGCCCGCATTGATGAGCGGACGCGCGGCCTCCGAAGCCTCTACTGCAAAGCGGACAAATCCCTCGCGGTTGCGGTGTTCTTGGGGCAAGCCGCCGATGGCCACGTGGCGGCACCCCCACATCTGGTGCTCCTCGACGACGGCCTGCGGCTCGTCGCAGATGCGCTGATAGCTGGTGTGCGTGGCTGCGATCTGTACTCCCTCGGCCTCGCTTATCGCGGCCAGTTCGGCCGGCGAGATCGCCCCAAAGGCCGAGGCTTGCACGGCCTCGTAGCCGAGTGCTCGGACCCTAGCGAAGGTCTGGCGGATGTCATCCGGGGTTTTGGTGTAATCGCGCACCGTGAACAGTTGCGCGCCAATTGCTGAAGTAGGCATGTCGTCTCCTGTGTCTTGTGAACTCCGCGCAATATAGCCGCCGTCCCTCCTAGCGTCAATTCAGCGTCAGCTAAAGCCTATGGTCGCTTGTCAGCAGATACAGGAACCAACCGCTCGCGCACGATCCCGCCCGCATCGGCTCCGCCCTCGCGCTCATTCGAGCACGAGTTCAAAGGTTTGCGAACTGTACCCAGCGAAGATGCCGTAACCGTTTTCGACGTTGCTGTACACGCTCAACGGCTCGGCAAAAGGATTGTCCCGGGTGTAGTCGTGGAGTCGGGCGGTTTTGAGGTACTCGTAGTACGCCGCGCTGATGTACAAAACCTGGAGATAGGTCTTTAGGTTGGAAGGCTCTTGGCCATCTTCGGCGACCTCCTCCCCCCGAGCGATGTCCTCGCGGAGTACCGATACGCCGCCGTAGGTCAGTTCAAGCTCGTGGGTACGGCCGTCGAAAAGAGTGTCCTTGAAATAGGGCGCTTCACCTGAGAACGATTCCCCTTCCACCGGAGACTCGTCAGCGCCGTTGTCCGCTATGATCGCAGGGTCCTTTGTCGATAAGATTCCTTCGTACCTCCATGCCCCTCTCCCTGTGGAAACCTGGTACATGCTGATCTGATAGTAGTTGGCCTCGTCGGGTGGGTCTTGAATTTCCAGTTCGATCGAGAATTCTCTTCTGGTCTCCGACCCAGAGCGGACGGACGTATCAGTGCGGTAGGACAGAATGGAGGTCGGCACGGGCCTGGGTATGGCGTCCGTTGCCCTAATCGTTGCGAACCCGGGGGCCGACACCTGCAAGGAGTAGGTTTCGCCCGCTTCCAAGGTGCTGTCTTCAAACGCGTACACCCTTGCCGCTTCAAGGAACTTCATCTCCTCGACAACCCGGTCTCCCGCCAGCAGCTCCACCGAGGCATCCGCCACCGGCCTTTCATGGAGGGGCCGGGACTCGAGAATCCCGGAAGAGCGACCCACATAGGCGGTCCAGATGCCGTCGGCGGTGAAAAAGGCGTGCAGGACCAGCCGCGGGGTGTGCTCCGGCAGGTCGGGCTCGATGACCTGCTCGCAGGAGGACAGGGCGAAAAGAAGCGCAAGGCAGCAGAAAATGGATTTCATCTCAAGAGCCGTGATTTTCAAAACTTGAACCGGTAGTTTATCCAAGGAAGAAAAGGAAAAAGGCTCACCTGCTTAGCGCGGAACTTTCTGGAGTCGGCAGCGCGGTCGTAATGGTCTTCAAAGTAGATGAAAAAGGGATTCTTGTGATTGTAGGCGTTGTAGACCCCGAAGCTGAATCCGTGCCCGGCGCTTTCGGCCTGGCCGAAGTTGAAGCTGAAGTCGAGGCGATGAAAGGCGGACATGCGGTAGTCGTTGCGGTCTCCATAGACCACGATTTCATAAGGCATGTAGGAAGCTCGGGGTACCCGGATGATGCCGCCCCCGCCCGAGCCATCGTAGTAATAGCGGGCGACGGGAAGGGTAGCAGCACTGCCAGTGCCGTACACCCAAGTCAGGGAAAAGCTGGTTGAGCGCGTCAGTTGACGGGTCAGGACCAACGCGGCGTCGTGGCGGCGGTCGTAGCGGTAGGGGTAGGCTCGCCCCTGGTTCAGTCCCGCGAAACGTCGCTTGGTCCAAGAAAGAGTATAGCCGATCCAGCCGGTGGTGCGCCCCCGCTTTTTCTGTACGAATAGCTCGGCACCATACGACCATCCCCGCCCTATCTCCACCTTGTCCTGCCAATCTTCACTCTCGCCAAAGCCGACTAGAAAGCTGGCACCTTCCCGATACTCGATCAGGTTGGTCATGGTCTTGTAGTACCCCTCCAGGCTAAACTCGTACTGATCTTTGAGTTGACGTGCCAGTCCCACGCCGAACTGCCGCGACCACTGGGGACGCACTCGCTCGGTGGCTGGTAGCCACAGGTCGGTCGGCAAGCCGACGGTGCTATTGGAGAGCAGGTGAATGTACTGGCGCATCAGAGCATAAGAGACTTTCACCGCCCAGTCTGATGGTAGCAGGTAGCGCATTGAAACCCGGGGCTGCAACGAGGTGTAGAACTCGTCGTTGACGAAAAAGCCAGAGGTGTGCAGCCCCAAGTTGGCCTTCAGGCGGTCGGTGAGGTGAACATCGTCCTCGCCGTACAGGCTGTACTCCAGCGCATCGGTGACCTGGGCGGCAAGGGTGGTATCCTCAGGGGCACCGTCGGCCGGATCGGACTTGATATGCGCCGCTCCAGGGCTGTAAGTGTGCAAGGTGCCGCTGCCCCCAAAGCGGATGTAGTGAATGGGGTTGGGGAGGTAGTCGAGATCGGCCTTCAGGCCCCAGTCCCGGATGCCGGACAGGTAGCGCAATCTCAGGCTCTCAGTCTCCCGTTCCCCATCGTTGGTAATGGTGGTGCGGTCGTCCACGTGGGTGGAAAGCTGGTAGCGGCTGTAGATGGCAGTAAAATTGCCGAAGAGCTGGTTGTCGAAGAGGTAATTCCAACGCAGAGTGGAGGTGATGTTACCCCAGCCGAAGTCCGTAGCAATGCTATCCTCCTCGCGGTAGCTGCCGCTCCCGTACTCCTCTTTAAAATCGCTCCAGAAGCGGTCGTCCCCGCTGTAGAGACTCAGGAAGACCCGGCTCTCGGGCGAGAAAATGTGGTTGAGTTTGGCATTGAGATCGTAGAAGTGGTAGCCGCCCTTCTCGTCGCTGGGGAGGAAAGGGCGGATCAGCAGATCGATATAAGTGCGTCGGGCCGAGACAATGAACGAGGTCCGATCTTTGCGCAGCGGCCCTTGCAAGGTTAGTTGGGAGGCGATCAAGCCGACCGAGCCCTCGCCTTCAAAGGTCTTCATATTACCGTCTTTCATATCGACTTCGAGCACCGACGAGAGGCGACCGCCGTAGCGCGCTGGAAATCCGGCTTTAGTCAGTTTTTTCGGCGTCGATGTCCACACTATGAGCAATCTTGCGAGGTATAGGTTAGGTTGACGGCGATCAGGATCCTACCAGCTTCTTCTGCTATATCTCAAAACTCAAGTCTTGAGCTCTGCGGTCTAAAGTCCATTTGGCAAGAGGATTGACAAAGTGTCGAAGCGGAAACAGGAGGTGGTAGTAAACTTATTTTTGTCGGTGTACGCGCCGGCCCTGATCCTGTCGGTCTGCCGGGGTCTGCTATTGCCCGTCCTGCCTTTGTTCGCCCGCTCTTTCGAGGTATCGTACAGCTTAGTGGGCGTGGTTCTGGCCGCGGACGGGATCGGCACTTTGCTGGGCGATGTGCCCGCGGGAGTGGTGGTGCGGCGGGTGGGCGAAAAGCGCGCCATGCTATTGGGGGTGGGCTGCGTCCTAGCGGGGATTTTCGGCCTGCTGGTGGCCGCTGATCTATGGCAAGTGAGTGCCTGCCGCCTGGTGTCGGGGATCGGTACGGCCCTGTGGAATATTTCGCGCCATACGTACCTGGCCGGGGCCATTCGGCCGGCACTCCGGGGCCGGGCCATTGCCGTGTTCGGGGGCATAGGACGCATCGGCTACTTTGCCGGACCGCTGCTCGGCGGCCTCTTGGCCGGGGCGTACGGCTTTCGGGCTGCCTTCCTGTTGTACGGGATGTTGGCGGTGGTAGCTTTGCTGGCGGTCTTGCTCTGGGTGGAGGACCTCGGGGCCGCCCCGGGCGCAAGTCATCGGTCCAGAGGACGGGTCGGCGATGTTGTGCGCGGCCATTACCGCATCCTGCTCACTGCCGGCTCGGCCCAGTTGTGCGCCCAAATGGTGCGCACGGCCCGCATGGTCATCGCACCGCTCTACGCTGCCGATGTCCTCGGTTTGGGGGTCGAAGAGGTGGGGGTGATCATATCCATTGCCGCGGCCGTGGACATGCTCATGTTCTATCCGGCGGGCATGATCATGGACCACTGGGGGCGCAAGTACGCCTCGGTGCCCAGTTTTTTCGTCCAGAGCGCGGGCATGGCCGCCATTCCCCTAGCGCAGGATTTTTCGGGCCTGCTCCTAGCCTTGGTAGTAGTGGGCCTGGGCAACGGCATAGGGTCGGGGACCATGATGACTCTGGGTGCGGACTTGGCCCCCTACGACGGGCGGGGAGTGTTTTTGGGGCTGTGGCGCTTTGTCGGCGATCTGGGTGGGGCAGGCAGCCCTCTGGCCATGGGCTATATCGCCGATTGGGTTGGCCTGACCGAAACTCCATTGGCCGCCGCGGGCATTGGCCTGGCCGCGGCCCTCACTTTGTGGTTGGGGGTGCCCGAGACCCTGAAAAGGGCAGACCGTCTGTGAGCTGCACGTGTTCGAGGGGCAGTCACGTCCAGAGGGTGGAGCCGGTCGATTTCATCTGCCTTGCCCTCCTCAGATGCCACCGCACGAACTGCAACTACTGCACGAGCTACACGAGCTGCAGGACGCTCCACTGTCGCCGCTGTCGCCACCAAAATCCAGCCACGACGAACTTTCGCCGGACTCAGCGCTCGCTTCCTGGACCGAGCCAGTCTGATCAAGGCCGTCCTGATAGCTGTGGTCCGCATGGTACTCGACATCACTGGCGGGCGGAGACTCGAAGTCGGCCTCTGGATTGAGGGTATTGCCCTCCCCGGCGTGGAAACCCGCGGCTCCGACATCGAATACGGTCTGGCCCTGTTCGTCCACCACGGATACGTCGTGGTAGTGGATATTGTGGTGGAATGACATGGACGACCACATCCAGGCGTATAAAAAGAACGCGTCAAAGCCGTGATAGCCGTGGAAGAGGGGAGGTGTATCAGCCCCGGTGTGCCGCTCCCGCAATTGCTCGGGCCGGTCCACGGGCTCTCGGGGACGAATGACGCGAGTGTCGAGGGTCTGGCGCACATCGTCGCATTTGATATAAGTGGCCACGGCTTGGTTGAGGCTGCTGATAAAGTGGCTGAAATGGGCTTCTTTCCGGCGCTGGAATTGTTCGTACGCGTCCTGAGCTCGAAAGACGGGCTCCATGCGCTGGCGCAGGCGGTCGGCGCTTTCCCCAGGCTGTTGGGCAAAGTCGTTGGCCGTGCCGTTGACGGTGATGGTAATGGGGTACACATCCGGCGGATGGAGCCGGTCGATCTCAATTTCAATGAGGTAGGTCAGTTCCCGGTCGGCGTGCTCGACGACCAGATAGAGGGCCTCGAACAATTCCGATTCGTAGTAGTCGGTCTCTATGTGAAACTGTTCCATGGCGTCCTTGAGATCATCCTCTAGGCCCTGCTCGTCAAAGTAGAAGTCGTACTGGTCCTTGGTCAGGCGGACGATATTGGTCACTCCCATAGAGCGCAGGGCCATATTGAGCTGTTGCAAGATAGCCACCGCGGTGAAGGTCTCTTGTTCTTCTCGGTCGGACAGACCACCCGCAGTCAGGTAGTAGAGCATGCGACCGAAGACCTTAGTGGGTCTGACCTTTTCGACCAAGGTCTCCTGGGACGGGTCAATGGCGAGTTGGCCGTTAAAGTACATGGGAATCCTCCTTGGTGGGCGGCTAGGAATTGGCGCTGCGGCAAGCCCCGCAGTCGGCTCCGGGCAGCCAATAGGCCGCAGGAGGCGGGCCAAAGTAGCGCTGGTACAGGGCCAGGGTCTGGTCGAACTGGCTGTTGTTTTTTTCCTCCATGCCCCCGGGTTGGTGGTGGATCATGCGGCCAAAGTACCGGTGGCAGAAGGCGCTGTAAGTGCGCGTGCAGAGGATGAATTCGTGCCAAGCTAGATCGACGAGATGGGACGGGGTCAGAACCTGGTCGCCGGTGGCGACCAAGTGGAGGAAACGCAAAACTTCGGTCAGCAGGCCGGGGACCTCCCGGCCTTGCACGTGGGTCCCAGAGGAGATTTTGTCCCCCAGAACGGGTTGTCTTTGCAAAAGTTCCAAAGCTAGGGCTGCGTGATCTAGGGCGTCGGGGGCGGGAGCCGACCTGTGACTCTTGTTACCGCCCATCGGTAAAGTAATCTTTAGTGCCCTTGGCTTGAACTGCGTCGCCGATCCGGTTCAAGGCGTGGACGTACGCCGCAGTGCGTGGCGCTATGCCCTGCTCCTGGGCAATGGCCCAGATGCGCTCGGTCTCCTCGACCATCATCTGCTTGAGTCGCTGGTTGACCTGTTCTAAGGTCCAGTACAGGCCCTGGCGATTCTGCACCCACTCGAAATAGCTCACCGCCACACCGCCGGCATTGACCAAGATGTCGGGAAATACTATCACGTCCCGCTGGCGCAGGATCTCGTCGGCACCCGGCGTGGTGGGGCCATTGGCCAGTTCGTACACCGCCTTGGCCTTAATGTCGCGGGCGTTGGCTTCCGTGATCTGGTTTTCCAAGGCTGCCGGAGCCAGGATATCGACGTCGAGCGCGAGCAATTCCTCGTTGGTGATGGTGTCGTGCTCGACGATGCTGCATACACTGTCCTCGCAGTACACTGCCTTGAGAGTGCGGGTCGAATCCTTGAACTGGCGCACGCTGGGAACATCGAGTCCTCCGCGCCGGTAAACACCTCCCTTGGAGTCGCTTACGGCCACGACTTTGTAACCGGCGTTAAAGAGCAATTCGGCGACGATGGCTCCGGCATTGCCAAAGCCCTGCACGGCCACAGTCGTGTCGGCCGGCGAGCCATTCAAGCTGAGCTTGGGCCAAGTCGCCTCAATGGTGAAAAAAGCTCCCATCGCAGTCGCTGTATCGCGCCCTAGACTCCCCCCCATGGTCAAAGGCTTGCCGGTGATGACTGCGGGGGTGATCTGCCGCTTGATAATGCTGTACTGATCTACCATCCAGCCCATAATCATCTGATTGGTATAGACATCCGGTGCTGGAATGTCGATGTCCGGGCCGATGAAGTCGGCCACGGCGTCGATATAGCCCCGGCTGAGTCGTTCCAGTTCAAAAGGGGACAATTCCTTGGGATTGACCGTGATGCCGCCTTTGCCGCCGCCAAAGGGCAAATTGGCCACCGCGCACTTGAAGGTCATCCAGAAGGCCAGGGATTGGACCTCGTCGCTGGACACGTCTTGGTGGTAGCGAATGCCGCCTTTGGTTGGGCCTCGGGTGTCGTCGTAGCGCACCCGGTAGCCCGGGAAAATGCGCAACTCGCCATTGTCCATGCGCACGGGGATGGAGACTTTCAAACTTGACTTGGGCAACTTGAGCCGCTCAATGGCGTCCTCGGAAATGGACGCGTACTCAAGCGCTTCGTCCAAGCGTTGGCTGGCGTCGCTGAACAACGACTGGGACATGGGACATGCTCCTTTAATTGGATGTGCAAGGTAGATACGCTGGACGAACCGCGCAATCGGGAATCCGTCCACTTATCGTTTACCTAGAAACCCCCGTACCAAAACCGCCGTTCCCACAGTCCCCAACCCCGCCAGCAGGGCCATGACACCCGCCGCTCCTTGTGCTCCCCAAGTCTCGGCCATTGCCCCACTCTGCAGACGGCCAAAGGGGCCGACGCCAATGGCCACGACCAAGGTACTCATCGCTCGGCTCCGCATCTCGTCCGAGGATTCGACCAAGATGATGCTGCTCTGCATAATGCTGAAGCCCGCCTGCCCCAATCCAGAGCAAAACAGCATCAGCAAAGCAATGCCAAAAGTCCCGCTAAAGGCAAAGGCGACAATGCCCGTACACGCCAGCAACGAGCCAGCGACAAAGAGCCATTCGTTGCTCAGCTTGCTGCGGCTTAGCTGCACCGCGGCCAAGCCCACAATCGCCCCGCTCCCGCTAGCCGCGCCCAACCACCCCATAGCTTCCGGGCCGCGGCCGAATACGTCGCGCGCAAAAACCGGTAGCAGGTTCATGTAGGGAAAAGCCCAGACGTTCATAAAGATCGTGATGAGAAAAACGCCGAATATCGGCGCAGAAGCCCGCATACTGGCCCACCCCTGCCGCCCGGCCCACCCCGACGCCCACGTGCTTGCACTAGGTGCCTTGGAATCTGTCTTGAGGCCCCCCAACAAAAACAGCGCCAAGGTGCCCAACCCGACCAGCACCAACAGCGCACCCAAGCTGCCATAAGCCGCGGTGACATAGCCCGCCGCCAAGGGGCCAGCAATGCGCGTAAACCCCTGAATGACGTTCTCCAGCACCATGGCATCGACCGTGCGGGACTTGCCGACTAGATCGGGCACCATGCTGCGCCGGGTCGGCCAATCCAGCGCCCAAGAGGCCCCCAAGGTCAGCGACACCACCGACAAATGCCACAGCTCAAGCCGCCCCAAAAAGAGTAAGAGCGCCAACAGCCCCGTCCCCAGCACATTGACCAACTGCAAAGTCCAAACGATGTAGCGCCGCTTAAAGCGATCGGTAATCACCGCGCCGAACAAACCCATAATCAGCAGGGGGATGGCTCGGTAAAAGCCGATGACCTGGACCCACCAAGGAGAATTGGTCAACTCCAGCGCCAGCCACCCCAGCGCCAGCATCTCCATCCACATGGCCTGCCACCAAAGGCCGTTGGCCAGCCACAGGCGCACGAAATCCCTGTTGGCCAAGGGTTCGAGGACGCTCCCTTTGGCGAATCTCATACTGTGCACCGCTCTCTTGCTGGAAGCATTAGGCGTCCTATATTACTCGCGCCAACCAGCCCGAAGCCATGGGAGATTTAACATGTCTGTGGAAGAAAAACTAAGAGACCTCAACCTACAACTTCCTCCGCCGCCCCAACCAGCCGGCTCCTATACTCGCGCCGTGCAAAGCGGCCCTTTGATCTTCGTCTCAGGCCAGTTACCCCTACTAGCCGGCCAGATCCAATACGCGGGCATCGTGGGCGAGGACTTGGATGTCGAAGCGGGATATGAGGCTGCCAAGTTATGCGCCCTCAACGCCCTGAGCATACTCAAAGCCGAAACCGACGATCTCGACGCGATCTCCATTGTCCGCTTAGGAGGATATGTAGCAGCGGCACCCGGTTTTACGGCCCACGCCAACGTGATCAATGGCGCTTCCGATCTGCTGGCCTCAGTCTTGGGAGATAAGGGGATACACGCGCGTTTGGCCGTCGGCGTCGCCAGCCTGCCGCTGGGAGCAGCCGTCGAACTGGAAGTCATCGCCGCCGTAGGCTAGGAGACCTCGCGCTCTTCCTTTTCTGGCTCTTCCGACTGCGGAGCATTGCCATTGGCCTGTGGCTCGGCGGAGGGGCTGTCGGGCGGCGCTTCTTGTTTGGGCCTAGGTGGCAGTTCTATCCCGTTCTCTGCGAGCAAATTACGCAGTTGGTCGCCGTCCATCACCTCGTTCTCAAAGAGTATCTCGACGACATCCTCCATCGCCTGCCGATGCTGGGTGAGTAGGTCCTTGGCCCGCGTGTACCCCTCGCCGATGATGCCCTTAATTTCTTCGTCGATGAGCTTGGCTGTCTCGTCGCTGTACGGGCGGTCGGCCGAGGGCATGCCCAATAACTGTTGCGAGCGGTCCGTGCGGTGGGCGACCAAGCCGATGCGCTGGCTCATGCCGAATTCTTTGACCATCCGCTCGGCCATTTGCGTGGCCTGCTGCAAGTCGTTGGCCGCGCCGGTGGATATTTCGCCAAAGACGATCTCCTCGGCCGCCCGACCGCCCAAAATCGCCGCCAAGGTATCCCGCAATTCCTCCTTGGTCATTAGATAGCGATCCTCCAGCGGCATGTTCAGCGTGTAGCCCAAGGCAGCGATGCCCCGCGATACAATGGAGATCTTCTGCACGGGATTAGCTTCAGGCAAAATCTCGCCGACGATGGCGTGTCCGGCCTCGTGGTACGCGACGATCCGGCGTTCCTTCTCGTTGAGCACGCGGCTTTTGCGCTCTAGCCCGGCCACCGAGCGCTCGATTGCCTCTTCCAATTCGGACATGGTGATGGAATTTTTATCTCGCCGCGCCGCCAAGAGAGCCGCTTCGTTGACGATATTGGCCAAGTCCGCACCGGCGAAACCCGGCGTGCGCACGGCTAGTTTGTATAGATCTACGTCCGGGGCCAGCTTGACTTCCTTGGCGTGGATCTGGAGGATGGCGGCGCGCCCCTTGACATCGGGCCGATCCACGGCCACCGTGCGGTCGAAGCGGCCGGGACGCAGCAAGGCCGGGTCGAGGATCTCCGGTCGGTTAGTCGCCGCCATGAGGATCACGCCGGCGTTGGTGTCGAAACCGTCGAGCTCGGTGAGGAGTTGGTTGAGCGTCTGCTCGCGCTCGTCGTGGCCGCCAAACGAGCCAGCCCCCCGGGCCTTGCCCAAGGCATCGAGCTCGTCGATGAAAATAATGGCCGGGGCGTGTTTCTTGGCCTGATCAAAAAGGTCGCGCACGCGCGCGGCCCCTACCCCGACAAACATCTCGACAAAATCGGAGCCGCTGAGTGAGAAAAAGGGCACGCTCGCCTCGCCAGCGACGGCCTTGGCCAACAGCGTCTTACCCGTACCCGGCGGCCCCACGAGCAAGACGCCGCGTGGGATCCGGCCGCCGAGAGCCTGAAACCGCTCGGGGGTGCGCAAAAACTCGACGATCTCCAGCAGTTCTTCTTTGGCTTCTTGAATGCCAGCCACGTCGTCGAAAGTAATGCCCGTCCCCTTCTCCATGTACACCTTGGCCTTGCTCTTGCCAATGGACATCAGGCCGCCTCCCCCGCTCATGCGACGGATGATAAACAGCCAAATCCCCACGAAGATCAGCGCGGGCAAAATCCACGACAAAAGCTGCGTGAACCAATTGTTGCTAGGCTGGCGGGTGAACTCAACTTGGTGTTCTTCGAGCAGGCCGATGAGCTCGGGATCGTCGATGACCGCGGTGCGGAAGCTGATCTCTTGGCCATCGACGCTGGCGCGGCCGTGAATAAACTCGCCGCTGAAGGTACACTCGATGACCTGTCCGCTTTTGATCCACTCCCGGAACTGGCTGTACGGAAGGGTTTCAACTTGGTTGGCGAAATAGTTTTGCAGACTCAGGAGCAGGAGCAGCGTAAGGACGGCGTACGCAATGGAAAGCTGGGTCTTTTTCTCGAATTTCATGCGTTGTTTTCCGATGCCAGGACGCGCTTTTCTACCCCCGGTACACAAGGGTAAAAGGGCCTGACTTTTGCGGTTTTGAAGATAACCGGCGGCCTAGATAGGGTCAAGGTGAGGGGCTGCTAACCGAGCAGGCCGGGTGTTTCTAGTACCTCCTTGAGCCGCGCGAGGAAACGGGCGGCCAGCGCGCCATCGACGACGCGGTGATCCGCGGCCAGCGTCAAGGTCAGTTGCGGGCGCACGGCAAATGCGTCTGCTCCTGAAGCTACCACCCGGTTCTCTATGGCCCCGACAGCCAAGATCGCCACTTGGGGGGGATTGATGATCGCGGTAAAACGGGAGACGCCGAACATACCCAAATTCGAGATGGTGAAGGTGCCGCCCAGCATATCGTCGGGCTGCAACTGGCCACGGCGTGCGGCGTCGATCAGCCGCGTTCCTTCTAAGGCGATTTCCTCGATCGTCTTTTCGGCTGCGTCGCGAATAACCGGAACCACCAAGCCCTGCTCGGCCGCCACGGCAACGCCGATGTTGATTTGGGAGGCATAGCGAAAATGACCGCCCTCTTCCAAGCTGTTGACGCGCGGGAATTCCCCGAGGGTGCGGGCCGTGGCTTTGACGATCAAATCGTTGAAGGAGATTTTCTTGCCTTCGAGTTGGTAACCGGTGCGGAATTGCTGCAACCACACGGCCGACACGTCCATGCTGATGTGAATGTGTGGGATCTGTTGGTAGCTGGCCGTCAGCCGCTCGGCGGCCACTTGCTCGGCCCGGCTCAACTCAATCAGCCCTTCGGCGACCGGGACTGCTGGGGTCGGAGCCGGGGCTAGCCGGGCTTGTTCGACCAAGGCCAGCACATCGGCACTGACGATCCGGCCACCGGGACCACTGCCATTGACGCCGGCCAGGTCGAGTCCGTGCTCGGCAGCTATTTTGCGCGCTTTGGGCGAGGTCTTATGCGGCCGCCGCCCGTCGGTAGCAACGGAGGGGGCTGGAGCCTGTGGAGTTGGGCTTAGCGAGGCTGGGGTTGGCGGAGCCGAAGTTGACGGTGGAGCAGCGGCAGGAGCTGGAGTTGCCGGTGGAGCCGAGTCGCTCGGAGTAGTAGCAGGAGCCGGGGACGGCGATGGAGCTGGGCCGCTCGGAGCAGCGGCGACGTACGAGTCGATGTCTTCGTCAGCAGTAGCGATGACGCCGATCGTCGTCGATACCGGTACTTCCTGTCCGACCGGCACCAGAATTTTACGCAGAATTCCATCGGCCTGCGCCTCGACTTCCATCGTCACCTTGTCGGTGGCGATTTCCAACAAGGCCTGGCCCTTTTGTACTTCCTGGCCTTCTTCTACCAACCAAGCGCTTATTGCGCCGCTTTCCATGGTCAGCCCCAATTTGGGCATGACGATCTCAGTAGCCATATCTCTCTCAGTCTAAAGGGATGCAAAGTCAGCCTTGTAAAATAATTGGCGAGAAAAGCTGGTCAATGCAGCGCGGGAGCTATCGCGAGCTTTCGTTCCACCAAGTGACCGGCTATATTGACCTCCGGCGCACTGCAAACGCCTTGTTTTTTCTCCATCAAACGCGCGACGAGCGGACACCTTGACGGCAATCACCCGCGACTTTACGGCGACGACCTTTGTCGTCCACGAGGGAGCTACCCTCTTGCTGTGGCACAAGAAAATGCAGGCTTGGCTGCCCCCAGGCGGCCACATCGACCCAGGCGAACTGCCTGAAGAAGCCGCCCTCCGCGAAGTGCGCGAAGAAACTGGTCTGACCGTCGAGTTGTTGGGCCGACAAGAGCAGTGGGGACAAGTTGCCGTCCTGTACCAACCCGCGTGTATCCTCCTAGAGGACATCGAACCGGGCCATCAGCACATAGACCTGATTTACTTTAGCCGCGTCATAAGTGGACACGCCCGCGTCAACCCCCGCGAATCCACGCAATTGCGCTGGTGCGACCACGCCGCCTTGGGCGATGCGGCCATCGCCGAAGACATCCGCATCCTCGGACGCCGCGCCATTGCATCCATCGACGCAGGAGAAGTGGTAAACTGTGGCTAGGACGGCCTTGATCTATCACCCCGACGTCTTGTTGCACGACACGGGCGCGGGGCATCCAGAGCGCCGCGTGCGCTTGGAATCCATTGTCCAACATCTAAAAGATCGCTCGCTGTGGGACGAAATGCTGCACCTCCAGCCGCAGCCAGCACCGCGTCGCGCCCTGCTCAGAGCCCACTCGCCAGTCCACTTGGACCGAGTAGCGGACCTCGCACAGGTCGAGTATTCCGTCTATGTGAGCCGTGATAGCGAATTCTCTTCAGACACGTACCGTGCCGCCCTCCTAGCGGCCGGAGCTCCCTTAACCGCCATCGACGCCCTACTCGCCGGCCACGCCGACCACGCCTTTTGCTGTATGCGGCCTCCGGGCCATCACGCCGAAGTCGAGCAAATCATGGGCTTTTGCTTTTTCAATAATGCGGCGGTCGCCGCTCATTACCTGCGGGCTGAATGCGGCTGCGACAAAGTGGCGATTATCGACTGGGACGTCCATCACGGCAATGGCACACAGCACATCTTTGAAGAAGACGGCTCCGTGTTTTTTAGCAGCATCCACCAATCTCCCCTCTATCCGGGTACTGGTACAGCCGACGAGCGCGGGATAGGAGCGGGCCACGGCCAAACCTTGAACATCCCGGTTCCGGCTGGCAGCACCGATGCCGATTACCTCGGCCACTTCACCAACACCATCATTCCAGCTATAGACCAGTTCCGACCCGACTTCATCCTCTTGTCGGCCGGTTTTGACGCCCATCGCAACGACCCCCTCGGGCAGATCCTGCTCAGCGCAGAAGGCTATGGTCAGCTAACCGAGTTAGTGCTCCAGCTCGCCACCCGCCACTGCGAGGGCCGCATCGTCTCCTTGCTAGAGGGCGGATACGACTTAGAGGGGACTGCCGCTTCGGTGGCCGCTCACCTAAGGGCCCTGCTGGCGGCTTAAGGACTGACGTTACGCAGTTTTGAGTGTTTGTAGCTCCTCAAAGGCAGATCGAAGGGCCTTGAGATAGAGCCTTGATCGCAGCGCAAAGTTATTGAGTTGGTGCTTGATTCGCAGGCCCTCCAAGCGAGCGGCGGCATACAAGGCCATAAAACAGTGATTTCTTTGGGTGCGTTCCCGAATTCCCATTTTCCTTCACTGCGCGGAGTAGCCAAGCTACTCCGCGTTTTTTTGTCGGCTTGCTGCTCACCAACCGAAATGCCAGCGCGTCAGAGCCGTTTTACCAGCGACCATTTGGTCGATTTTTTCGACTTTGGTTGAATTAGTCGTAGGTCAAATAAAAACATGATATTATGCCATTATAAACTCTCGCTGTTTCGACCAAATGGTCGAATTCGCCCCATGTAGGTCTTCGGCACTTTTGCACCAAATGCAAGGCTCTGCCCACTGTAAAACGACATTTTGCCGAAAAATGCGCTTGCGTGGTACACATGTTGCTTCAATACGATGCGCGTTGAACATCACCATCATCTCATGCAAGGAGGCGCATTATGAAAGCCGCGCTTTGCGCCAGTTCGCTCGTGGCCCTACTCATAGGTTGTACGCCGATGACAGTGCGCCACGACTACGATCCAGACGTTGACTTCTCCGCCTTCCGCACGTTCGGCGACACAGACGATAGCCGCTGCGTAACATCAGTTAAGGAAAAAAGACGCCGCTGTTGGGAATGAGTGAGGGGAATGGATTGTCTAAGGGACAGTACCCGAACCATTTGTTATCACAGTCAATAGCAATAAGCGCAAGGAAAGGGAGAAGATGCGACTCGCCGCACGACCCATGGGATCGTGCGGGCACGGCGCGATACGGTGGTCGAGGTCAAGCACTACGGCACCAGTCCTTCGTGGCTCAAGAGCATCGTCAGCGACTTTGGTCTGAGGCGTGCCTCGTTCTCCAAGTACTGCAACTGCCTCGACGATCACGATCTGCCACGGCGATCATCGGGCCCCGGCTAGCGGCAGGTGAGCCCGTGAATGCCTTCCAGGATGTGAGTGGCCTGGTCTCACTGGCCTTGAGTCCGCAACAGGCGGCCACCAACTTGGCCGTGGCCTTGGTGTGCGGTCTGATGGTCGCTCGCTTCTACCGCTGGGTCACGCACCGGTCGAGCAATGCCAACAACTTCGTCAGCGCATTGATCGTTCTGGCGATGATCACCTGCATCGTCATCATGGTCATTGGCAACAACCTGGCCCGGGCTTTCGGGCTGGTCGGTGCCATGTCCATCATCCGCTTCCGCACCGCAGTCAAGGACGTGCGCGACATCGTCTTCATCTTCTTCAGCCTCGCCGGGGGCATGGCTGCCGGTGTCGGTCTGGCCACCATCTCCCTCGGCGGGACCATGGTGATCGGTCTGACCATGCTGGGTGTCGAGAAGGTCCAGTCGCGCTCCCGCCGTCAACGCGACTACCTGCTGCAGATGACCTACATACCGAGTGCCGGGATGGAAGCTCCCTACCCCGACATCCTACGCCGCTTCTGCCGCCGCCATCACCTTGTCAACACCCAGTCCCAAGCCGGGGGGGACGATCTCGAGCTCTCCTTCTACGTGAGTCTTCGGAACGAGGATGCCTCCAGCCGTCTGGTCTCGGAACTGCGCGACCTGCCCCAGATCGGTCGCGTGAACTTATTCTTCGACGAAGATTACGACTGATCACTCCACCACTCGCCATTCAGAAAGGACAACGCCATGTCAGCCAGTCTGTTCTCGCGCCCCATCGGGGGTGCCCTGCTCTTCATCTTCTCGTTGCTGTCAAGGACGGCTCTACAGGCTGATCTGTCGCCCAGCATACACCTGAGCGATGATGGGTCCACGCTAATCCAGTCCGGGCCGTCGGCCAGTACCCTGTACGATGAGACGGTCCTGCGGACATTTGAGCTGCGTTTCGAGCCAGCCGACTGGTGGGACCAGCTCACCGCCAACTACGGCACCGGCGAGAACATCCTCGCCGACCTGACCGTGGAGGGCGTCACCTATCCCGAGGTGGGTGTGCGCTTCCGCGGCAACACATCCTACACGAGGACGGGGGACTCCGAGAAGAAGTCCTTCAACATCGAGTTGGACTTCGTCGACGAAGACCAGACGCTGATGGGCTACCGGACCCTCAATCTCCACAATGCCTATCTGGATCCCTCCTTCATGCGCGAGGTCCTCTACTTCCACGAGGCTCGCAACTACGTCCCCACGCCCAGGGCCAACCACGTGCATCTGACCATCAACGGGCAGAACTGGGGAGTGTACGCCAATGTCCAGCAGATCAACGCCGACATGGTGGCCGAGTGGTTTCCCAGCAACGACGGCGACCGCTGGAAGGTCGAGACCGGCCGTGCGGGGGGTGGCCAACCGGATGGCGCGGGAGCCAACCCGGGCCAACGGCCCCCAAGGGGCGGAACACCACCCAGCGCCGACACGACGGCAACCAACCCGGGCCGGCAACCCCCAGGGGGCGGGGCACAACCCGGAGGGCAGCCAGGTGGCGCCGCCTTCGGCGGCGAAAGGGCATTGACCTATCTGGGCGACGATCCGACCGCGTACGAGTCCCTCTATCTGCTCAAGGCGGAAAACACCGATGCCCCATGGGACCTGATCGCGCTGTGTGAGGTGCTCAACAGCACGCCCGCCGATCAGCTAGCGGAGGCTCTCGAACCGATCATGGACGTGGACCGCTGGTTGTGGTTCCTCGCCGTGGAGAGCGTCCTTGCGGACGACGACAGCTACCTGACCAAGGGGTCAGACTACCAGCTCTACTACGAGCCCGAGAGCGGACGCCTGCACCCCCTCCAGTACGACGGTAACGAAGCCCTCAACGCTAGGCTGATCACCCGCGATCCCATGGAGGGCGAAGACAACAGCGACCGACCTGTCATCAGCCAGTTGCTGGGCGTACCTGCTCTGCGGCAGCGCTACCTCGCCCATGTGCGTACCGTGCTGAACCGGTCGCTGACCTGGGAGACCTTGGGGCCACAGGTGGAGCAGTACGAGCAACTCATCGAGGCCGAGGTGCGAGCTGACCCTCGCAAGCTCTACACCACCGAGGCCTTCGAGGCCAGCCCCGCCGAGCTGGAGCGCTTCGTGAAGGAGCGGCGCGACTTCCTCCTGTCCCACGCCGAGGTTAATCGGCCTTCTCCCGAGATCCTCGCCGTGAACGCGGAGCGCACCAGCGCGCAGGCACACATCACCGCTAGCCTCGTGGCCACGCCCGCCGTGGCTGAGGTGCTACTGCATTGGTCCTCCGGTCTGACCGGGGCCTTCAGCACCTTGGTCATGCTCGACGACGGTGCCCACGGCGATGGCTCGGCCAATGACGGCACCTACGGTGTCCATCTGCCCCTGCCCGACAGGGGCTGGATCCGCTACTATGTCGAGGCTCGCGCCGACGACGGCTTCGGCACGGTCGCCTATGCTCCGGCCGGTGCAGAGCACGATGTCTATGCCTTGCTCGCCAACGCGCCGCTGGCCGCCACCAGCCCGATCTGGATCACCGAGCTGATGGCGGCCAACCGGGGGGCCGTCCTCGATCCCCAAGGCGACAGCGACGACTGGGTCGAGCTGACCAATGTCAGTGACGAGCCGGTGGATCTGTCGGGGATGTTCCTCAGCGACGACACCGAGGATCTGCACAAGTGGAGCCTGCCCGGAGGGACGGTACTGGCTCCCGGTGCCAGCCTCGTGGTATGGGCCGATGACGATGAAGGCGACGCCCCGGGGCTGCACGCCAACTTCAAGCTCTCGCAATCCGGCGAAGTGGTGACTCTCACCGACGCGGCGAGCAATGGCGGGGCGCTGCTGGATCTCGTGTCCTTTGGCAGCCAGCTCGACGATGTCTCCTATGGGCGTCTGCCGGAGGATCCGTCCCGCTTCGGCTTCCTCGACCAGCCCACGCCGGGGGGCGACAATTCCGGTATGATCACGGCCGTGACCGGGGGCAGCGACGATCCTCGGCCGTCGAGCTTCCTGCTGGGGCAGAACTACCCCAACCCCTTCAACGGCACCACCATCATCCCCTTCACCATCCCCGCTGCCGGTATGGGTGAAGATTTCTTCGTGAGGCTGGAGATATACAACCTCAGCGGGCAGCGTGTCGTCTCCCTGTTGTCGGGAGCCTTGGCATCCGGCCAGTATTCCATCACTTGGGACGGCCGCGACCAGCGCGGGCACGCCGTGTCCAGCGGTCTGTACTTCTACCGCTTGGAGGCCGGTTCGTTCCTGCAGACGCGCAAGTTCAATCTCGTGCAGTAGGAATTACGAATTACGAATTGGGGCGGGGAGTAATTCGTAATTTTAATTCCTAATTCGTAATTCCTAAGGCTTGGTAAATACGTAGATAGCGACTTGGTGTTCGACTGAATTCCACGTCTCGCCGCGCATTTCTCGCCGCTGACTATAGCCTTGGGCGACGAGCCGCGCGACGAAGGCAGCGGCGTCCTTGCGCTGCGGATCCCCGAGGTAAAAGCGGCCGCCGGGCAGCAACATCTTGCGCAGGATGCGCTCGAGATAGCGGTGGTTCTTCTTTTCGTAAATGATGTCCGACCCGACCAAGCACTCGTACGGCCCTCCCACGGGATTGCGCCAGTCCAAATAGGCCACCCGGTGGTTGTGCTGAACCCCGTTGAGCCGAGCATTGTGGGCGGCAAAAATCAGCGCATCCTCGACAAAATCAGTCGCTTCGACGCGCCAACCTAACTTGGCTAAGGCAATGCCTACTAGCCCCAAGCCACAGCCCAGTTCGCAAGCCCAACCTCTGGGGATTGGCTCCTCGGCGTGGCAAAACCACTGAGCCATGGCCAACGCCGTCGGCCACAACTCGGCCCAGTAGGGAAAGCGCTCCACTCTCTGGAGCCGCCCTTCGCGCTCGATCATGCGGTCCACCAAAGCATCTACATCGCCGACTGCCGTCATCTGCAGCTCGCAGCTGGTTGCCAAGGTGCGGCGCACCTGTCGAGTCTCGTACTTGCTCAGGGTGCGGCGAATCTGCCTGTCACTGTAGCGCCTCACGGCTGCTGGTGTCGCCTTCAATCCGCTACGGCCCATCCTTGTATCCTTTCCGATACACTCCAGCACCTCCTATCCCCCTCCGCCTCCCTGAATCACCGCCTTGGCACGATTCTTGCCCGTTGCAGGTCCACCTTACCCGCAACCCAAGGCATGGCTCATGGCCGAATTCGACACGATTTCCAAACATCTCATCTACACCTATCCCCACGACTTCGCCCGCTTCGCCCTCCAACACGACGACATCGAAGTCCTCGGCGTCGTTGACACCGAGCAACCCACCGTCGAAGCCCACCGCACCGACAGCCTCATCCACGTGCAAGTCGGCGGCGAAGAGGCGTTGGTTCATCACGAATTTCAAACTACAGACAGCAAACCGCCGATGCCGTACCGCATGGCCGGCTATATCGGGCGCGGCATCCAGCGACACCGCCTACCGATCTACTCCATCGTCATCTATCTGCGTCCCGACGCCGGCCGCACCGATCCGGGGTATTACCTCCAAGAGCGGCACGGCTTCCGCGTGTTGGTGCAATACAAGGTGATTCGGCTGATAGAAATAGACGGTCAGCGCATTCTCGACAAGGGGCATCCAGGCTTGCTGCCATTTGCACCATTGATGCAGCCGCCAGCAGGTATGGATGCCGAGGCATGGTTGCGTCAGTGTGTCCACCGGGCGCAGCAGGTGCCGATGGACGAGACCCTCAAGGCCAATTATCTGGCCGATCTTGCCTTTTTGAGCGGTTTGGTGTATAAATCAGAAACCATCATGACCATCATCGCGGAGGAGACCATGTACGAATCGTCGATAGCGCAGTATTTTACGGAAAAGGGCATCAAGCAGGGCATCGAGCAAGGCGGTCGAGAACGCGCCGTTGAAGATCTGCTCGACGTGCTAGAAATTCGCTTTGGGCTGGCTGCGTCGGATCCGTTGGCCGCCCGCCTTGAGGCCATCGACGATGTGCAGCGCCTCAAGCAGTTGTTTCGGGCGGCCATACAGGTGCCCACCCTCAAAGCCTTTAGGGGTCTGTTAGATACCGCCGAGTAGAGACACTGCGTAACATAAGTTACTTATTTGCTCCTCGAATGACATCGGCGACGCGCTTATTCCTTGCCACCATGACGGCGTAAGAAATCGGCCATCTCGGTATGGCTCTCTTTCACCGCCCAGTGCAGGGCCGCTCGGCCATCTTCGTCCTTTGCGTTGATATCCGCCCCATGTGTTAGCAAAAGACCCGCTACCTCCTGAGTTACGTTCCAGCGGCCCGTACCAGAAGACGGTAGGGTTGGAAGCACTTCGCCCTCTGCTACTGCACGGGCCAACTCGTCAAAACAGGCGAGACGCTTATCAGCCTCTGCCTGCGCCCGGCAATAGGCCAATACCTCTTCGATAGTAGCCGCTTCTACAGGAGTTTGGAAGGCGAAAAGCAAACAACTCATGTAAATAGAGCGAATTAAGTTCTTCACTCCTGTCCTTCCTTAACGCCCATTATCCTCTGCTTAACCTCGGCGATGCGCTCTTCGTTCATGGCGGCGGTGTGATTGTCCTCTGCGGAAAAACTGCCCTGCGGATAGTACGACTGTCCGTACATGGGGTACGCCTCGCTGCGCAGATGGGCTAAAGTGTGGTGGCCGGCACGCCGCTTGCGGATATGTCGCAAGGCCCCGATATCGACTTCGGAGACGACGATTTTTTCTCCTGGCCCCGGATCAGCCTGGGCGAGGATGCGGCCGTCAAAATCGACGACCATTGAACCACCCGGCCAAGAAAAAGGCGGATAGTGCCTCAACGCGGCCCCTTGGTTGGCGGCGAGCACATACGCTGTATTTTCCAGGGCACGGCAGCGATTGACCGTCGTCCACCAATCCAGCGGCGGTGTCGCACCCCACGGGTCCATATAGGCCGAGACGCGGATGAGGATTTCAGCGCCGTTGGCTGTGAGCTGGCGCAGTGGCTCGGGAAAGAGCCAGTCATAGCAAATCGCCGCGCCAATGCAGCCGATCGGCGTCTGGGCCACTGGGAACAGTTCATCCTCGTAGTCGGCCAAGTCGTGGGGGCTGGTGTGGACTTCCCAAGGGACCCAAGGATTGACCTTGCGGTACTTGTACCACAGCCCTTCCGGCCCGAGCAGGCAGGTCGTGTTGAACACCTTACCCGGCCATTGGGGATCCTCTTCAAGGAAAGAGGCCGTTTGGATGTACACGCCCAATTCGCGGGCCTTGTCCTCCAGGCGGGCCGTGTGCTCGTTGGGAATGGGAACGGCCAATTTGGCCAGCAAGCTCTTGGCGGTGGGATAGATCGGCGCGGCGTGGCCAAATTCGGGAAAGGCCAGCAGCTTGATGTCCATAAACGGCCCGTAGCCTTCAACGGCCATATCGACCATTTCGACCATGCGCGCCGTGTTGCGGGCCATTTCAGCGCGATCGGTGGGATTAGGTTGGTCCACCTGACAGGCGGCCACTCCGTAGCGCAGTTCATCCCCCATGAGTTTTTCTCTTCGTCTTCCACACTTTGGGCGTTCCGCGCCGCTGCTCGATCAACTCGGCGACGACGCTGACCGCAATCTCGGCCGGGGTATCCGCGCCTATGTTGAATCCAATCGGCGCAAAAACGGCATCCAAGCGCTGCGAGTCCCCGCCGCGCTCGGCGATCCGCCGCCACAAAATGAGCTTCTTGCGCTCGCTGCCCAGCATCCCGATGTAGCGAGCCGGCGTCTTGATCGCCGCTTCAACGACGATTTCGTCGTGCTGGTGGCCGCGAGTCGCCGCGATGATGTAGGACTGATCGTCGATGGGCAAATCGGCGAACACCTCCTCCATGCCAGCGACTAAGCACTCGTCGGCCTGCGGATGTCGCTCGGGATTGGCAAACATCGGGCGGTCGTCAATAAGGACGACGCGGAAACCCACGTTCTTGGCCAGCGCGCAAATCTGCCCGCCCACGTGGCCGCCGCCAAAGACGTAGAGCACAGGCTCGGGCAAGAACGGCTCGATAAATACCTCCGAGGTCTCTCCCAGCTTGGCACCCGGGTCCAGCGCGCAGACTAGGCCGCGCTCGCGCTCGAGCACTTCGGGCAAGTGCTCCTCCACCTGTAGGTCGGCTTCGGACGTACCCAACGAGCCGTGGGTGCTGCCGTCGGCTCCTAGCCACAGTCGCCCCTCCCCACTGGCGTCAAAACGGCTTTTGAGCAGGGTCGCCAGTGCGCAACCACTGCGCGCCTGACGCGCCGCTAGCACACGGCTGTAGAAGTCGGCCCCTTCTTCCGGCTCGATGACTTCGGTATAAATCCGCACGCTGCCGCCGCAATTTAAGCCGCTTTCCCCGGCTTGTTTTTCCGTCATGGTGTAGCGCATGAGCTGGTTTTCTCCAGTCTCCAGCGCGGTGCGACCAGCGTTCAAGACCTCGGCTTCGAGGCATCCACCGCCGATGGTGCCGACAACGTCGCCTTCCTCGGCGACGATCATTTTGGCCCGCTCGCTCATGGGAATCGAGCCGGTGCTCCACACGAGCGAAGCCAAAGCCATGCGCTCTCCCTGCTCCTTGCGCCGAACGATTTCAGTGAGAATGTCTTCCATAATTTACTCTGGCCACTGTTCCAGTTCGCGCCGGTAGTCGGCCGGCGTGTCCATGTCGATTAGAATGGCGTCCTCAGCCACGGGCAACTCGTACGTATCCTCGGGATGGCCCCGCGTCACCGCGTTCAATCCCACATTTAGCGGCAATCCCAAAATTTCCGCTCGATAGGCATTGCGGATCAATACGGGATGCCCTCTTTTTCCGTTGGCGGTGGGTATGATGATGCCCTCGTCCACCTGTGTTCTCGCCTGCAAAACCTGCTCCACTACGGCTCCGCTCAACCGGGGTTGATCACCTAGGCAAATCAAGTAATCGGCTTCTGTATCCACCGCTCGCACAGCGCATTGCACGGAAGAGAGCATCCCTGTTTGATAATCGGCATTGACGACCCAACGGACCGGATAAGCAGCCAACACTGGGGCAATCTCCTCAGCGCGATGGCCGAGTACGACCACCACCTCATCCAACCGGCTACTCACGACCTCGGCGATCCACTCAATAGCCGCCCGCCCCCCCAAGGGCAATAGCTGTTTGAGCTGCCCCATGCGGGTGGACATGCCCGCCGCCAAAATGATGCCGGCTACCCGGCCTGTCCCATCTGCTCGCATCTACTTCAATCTACGCCCACAGGCAAATCGCGCCAGTGCTCACGACCCCAACCGGCGACCGGCGAGAACGCCGCTGGCCCAAGCCCATTGGAAGTTAAATCCCCCCAAGTCGGCGTGGATGTCAACCATCTCGCCGGCAAAGTATAGGCCGGGCACCAAAAAGGATTCGAGCGTATCGGGATTGATGTCCTCGGTGCGCACGCCCCCGATGGTCACTTCGGCGTAGTCAAAGGGCCTCGGCTCGCTGACTGCAATCGGCCAATTCGTCAGGCTCTGAGCAAGCTGCCAGCGCGCGCCCTTGCCGAGCTGATTAACCCGCTGCGCCGCATCAAACCCCAAATGATCCAAGAGGGGCCGCACCAATTTGCTGGAAAGCAGGCCAGCGAAACTCAGTTCGAGCGAGCGATGGGGATGGCGCTGCCAGCGCTCTTTGAGCAATTGGCTGATCGCTTCCGGGCTGCAGCCGGGGAAGAAATTGACCCGGAGTGCGGCTTGCTGCGCCCCCAACTCGGGCACCAAGCGGGTGCTGAGATTTAATATGGTAAACCCGGAAACCCCGTATTTCGTAAAGAGCAGGTCGTCTGTATCAACGGCCTCGCGCCCCCCCTTGAGTGTGACGCGCACTTCGGCCCGGACCTTAAGCCCTTGCATCCGAGCGACGTATTTTTCCGGGCTGATCAGCGGCACCAATCCAGGCTTGAGGTCAGTGAGTCGGTGCCCCAAGCCCACGGCCAAATCCATGCCCGAGCGGTCGGCTCCCAAGCGGGCGAGGCTGACGCCGCCGCTGGCCATTATTACGCGCCCACTGGTATAGCGCTGCCCCTCGGCGTCGCACAGTTCAAAGCGAGCCGAGCCAGAAGCGCGACCCATGCCCACCACCTTGGCATTGGTTTCGACGCGAACACCGTGACAGCGCATGCGGTCCGCGAGCAAATCGACGACTGACTGTGCTTGATCCGACACTGGAAAGAGGCGCTGCCGCTTCTCTTCGCGGAACTCGATCCCCAGATCGGAAAAAAATGCCAAGGTTTCATCCAGGCGGAATTGGTCTAACGCACTGCGGACAAAGCGCGGATGCGTGCCGTGGTAGTGCCTGAGATCGTCCGCTGCCCTATTCGTCAGATTGCAGCGCCCATTGCCCGAAATCAATATCTTTCGCCCCAATTTTCCACTGCCTTCGAGCAGGGTCACCCGCTCGCCCGCCTCGGCGGCGACAATGGCCGCTATCATCCCGGCGGCCCCACCGCCAACCACTATGCAATCCCTTGATTTCAAGCCGGTTTACACATCACTAAAGTTATTATAAAAACAATAAGATAGATTGGCTTCGCCCTCCGGTCAAACCAAAGGGCCTTCAGTTTGACATACTCTCGTTTATTATCTAAGTTATTTGACTTTGGAAAAATTAAAAACGCGCTGAGTCAGGACATTCCATGGCAGACCAAACCGGGGCGGCGACGGCTTCAAGCGAGCAACAACCCGCATCCACTAGCCAAAGCCAACCCTCGATCTTTCCCACGCTCCAAGAAGAAGTCGAAACCTCGATCCGCAAAGAAGGTATTTCCTTTGTCTTTGAAAGCCGCTCCGTCTCTGCCGTGGTCCAATTTATCTACACGCCCATTGATGGAACCTTCGCCGATATCGAGTTGGAAGTCAACAATGGCGACCCAATCACCCCAGCCGAAGACGGCGGGATTGCCGTGGAAATGGGCGGCTCGGTTTGGCCAGCCAATAGCGAAGAAGTAGAGCGGCACTTCATCTCCTGCGAGCAAGTCGGCGATTGCGTCGAAGCCCGCTGGCAGTGGAAACTAGGAGAGGAACAAGCTAATTTTCTCTATCGGTTCCGCATCAGCGGCAAGTCCCTCGTCGTGGAAATCGAGGGCGGGCATGGCAAAGGCACCGGCCTCTCGCTCGGTCGCGTCACCGGGGCCTTGCACCCGCGCCTGATCGCCATTCCCTATTTCAACTTTGGTGATAACTACCCATGCATCCTCTGCACCTCGGGCTACTTCCTGTCTAGCTTTGTGGATTGGCACTACTCGCGTGCTTCTTCTCTGTACGCCTCGCCTGAAGCAGAATCTCAGCGCCTCGTCCAACTCAATGGCGGCTGTAGCTACGCCAACCAAAGCGACGGCAAGCGCAGCGACTTTCAGGAACGCTGGCTCATAACGGTCTCCACCCAATACGAAGAAGTCCTCCCGGCCTTTTCCACGGCCGAGGCCGGGCAAAGCGATACGCTAGCCGACTGGGTCTGGTACAACATTCCCTATATCGACGCATCCCAAGAGAGCTACGTCGAGCTATACGAGAACATGCTCCAGCTCAAGCTGATGGGCATCGATCACCTGATAATCAACCACCCCAGCGAAACTTGGCACGACGGCGACGGCGATACTGCGCTCGCGGTGGAAGGTGCTGAGGCCAAAGGCGGCGAAGACGCCCTCAGCGAGTACCTCGAGGCCCTGTCGGACCTGGGATACAAAACCAGCCTCCAGGTCAACTACCACCACATGGCTACTACTAACTCAAATTGGCAGCCCGAATTAGCGGCTCAGCTCGCCGACGGCAGCCCAACCCCGACCGGACCTGGGCTGTACTTGCTCAAGCCGTCGGAAGCACTAGCGCGCGCACCCGAACACGCACGCACCATCATCGACAAATACCCCTGCGACGCCCTGTACGTAAGCGAACACGCCGAGGTCCCGCCCTGGGAATTCAACGACTTCAGCGCCGACGCGTCGGCAGCCGACAGCTTAGCGGGCAGCTATTCCCTGCAACAGAGCATCCTCCACTCCCAAGCCCAAGCTGGCTTAGCCATCGGGAACGGCGGCAATCACTGGATCTATGCCGGCGTCCTGACCGGTTACCTCGCTCGCATGGTCGGGAACGATCCCAGCCGCATTCCGCCGCTGGTGGACTTCGACCTGCAAAATCTCCATCCCATTGAAACCGATGCGGGTCTAGGAACCATCGATCAGTACTTTGCCGGACACATCCCCCAAGGCGAAAAACACAGTCGCAGCACCTATCTCGACCGCTATCTCGCCGCTACCGCGGCCTTTGGCCACGCTTGTCTGCTCCCCGACCAGTTGGAATGGGGCATCGCCTCTGCGGTCAAATCCTATTACATGCTGCGCGAACTGCAAAAGCACTACCTCCGCGTCCCCGTGCGCGCCATCGCCTACTGCCACAACGACCAGTTTTTGGAGACTAACGATGCACTGCTTTCCGGCGCGTTTGCCCACGGACAGGTGCGGGTGACGTACGACAATGGCCTCGAAGTCTATGCCAATCTCGGCTGGGAGCAGCCTTGGACCGTCCACCGAGGCGATGTGGCCTACCTCCTTCCCCCAGGCTCGTTTTGCGCCTTGCAGGACTCATCGCTGCTGGTCTATTCGGCCGACGCCGGTTCGGGGCACATAGACTATGCTTCTTGCGAAGACTATTTATTCGTCGATACCCGAGGACAACGGGGGCAATTCGGCCCCGTAGAACTCGACGGCGCAGTCGCCATTAAAGAGCGCAAATGGGAAATTGACGTCGTGCCCTTTGGGTGCCAAGCCGATATAGTAATCGACGTGGGCCAGTACTGGCCAGATCGCAAACTGCCTCCGTTGCGCCTGTTGGCCTTCAAGTCCGATGACGAGGATCCCGACGTCTATCGGGCCGACATGGAAGGAGACCGCGTCCGCTTCAAACCACTGGAGGACGTAGTTACCTATCGCATCGCCTTGCCCGAGTGGATGGTCGAACCGGGTCGCTAGCGCTTTGTCCGATTCAGCCGCCCCCTTTCTCCAAGCCTGTCGGGGCCAAGCGCCGGCAACGCCTCCCATCTGGATCATGCGTCAAGCTGGCCGCATCCTCAAGCCGTACCGAGAACTGCGCCAGCGGCACGGTTCCTTGCTCAAACTTTTCCAAACCCCCGAACTCGCCACCGAAATTACCCTCATGCCGGTCGATCTGCTTGGGGTCGATGCGGCTATTCTCTTTACCGACTTAGTGACGCCCTTAGAGGCGCTCGGCTGTGAGCTGACCTACGCACCCGGCCCTGTTTTCGCCCGCCCGATCCGCTCAGCCGCCGACATCAACGGCCTCCGCAACCCCGTCCCCGAGGACGACCTCGCCTACGTCTTAGAAGCTGCGCGCCTAGTACGCAACGCCTTGCCTCCCGCAGTTCCGCTCATCGGGTATGCCGGCGGGCCTTTCACCTTGGCCACTTGGCTAGTGGAAGGTAGCCATGCCAAGGACTTTCCCGCCTTTCGCCGCATGATCCACAGCGACCCCGCCCTCGCCCATCGGCTGCTCGACCTGCTCACCGACCTCGCCAGCCGCTTCTTGCGCGCCCAAATTGAAGCCGGTGCCCAAGCTGTCCAGATTTTCGACACTTCCATCGGTTTGCTGTCTCCGGCACAGTTCAACGAATTCGCCCTACCCTATGTGCGGCGAGTTTGCCGCAGCCTCGCCGCGCTGAATGCCCCAATCATTTACTTCCCGCTTGCCGGGGCGCAAAATCTGTCTAGCTTTGGCCGCGTCGGTGCCCACGTCCTAAGCCTCGATTGGCGCATCAATCTCGATGCAGCTTACGGACTGTTCGGAGACACCATGCCTTTGCAGGGCAACCTAGATCCCTGCGCCCTCTACGGCTCAGAGGCGAGCATTGCCAAGGCCGCTCAGCACATTCTAAAGCAGAGTCGGGGCCGCCCCCACATCTTCAACTTGGGGCACGGCGTCTATCCAGATACACCCTGTGAAAAGGTCAAATTGCTAGTGGATGTGGTCCACCAGTTCGCGCAAACTTGAAGGGGTACGGAGGATGGAACGCATGGAAGGCAAAGAAAAAGGCACGACGCGCCGGCACACTTTTTTCTGTATCAACAAAGAGCGGCACACCGCTTCGTCCAAGGTCATCGACGCCCAGCGCAAGGAGATTGATATCTTCGGTCGGCGGGTGCGCGGCTGGATCGTGACCACCGAAGAACCGGTTATCGACAAGGACATATCCCTCGACGAATCAACGCACGGAGCAATGCCCCACCGCGACCCAGAATAAGGGCACTAGCCCTTAGCGACCCCAGGAGAATTTGTTTTCCAACCAAGTGCCGATTTCTCGCGGCGGGTCGTTCCACTCCTCGCCTGGGCCGAGAAATTGCCCGCGAAAATCTTGGCGGGGGTCAAAGCTCGACCACAAGTTCGGGAACTCGTCGCGGAGCAATGTTTCTACTTGGTCGCTTATGCCTTGCGCGTGGTAGGAAATAACCTCATCGGCTTCGCTCTTGCCCAGCTCTTCGGTCAGATGCTTGGCCATCCCACTACTGGCGACAAAGGTAAATTCAATGGCCGAGTCTTCGGTCAGCTTTAGGTCGATGCGGTAGGCCGGATAGCTCAGTTTTAACCCCAATACGGACAGTTGTAACTGCAACCACTCGGCTTCGGTGACCTCGCGCGTGCTGTTCAGGGTGGCCCAGTCCAGTTCAGCTCTAGCCCCTAGGGGACTCAACAGGGCCAACGCGAGGAACGAACATATCGCCGTGCGGCTCAACGACATAGCACAACCGCCTTTCAAAAAACTGGAGCTGGCCCGACGGCCAACTCCCTCAAGCTGCGGAGGAAAAATTCTCTTCGATAAAACGGACGATGTATCGAAACGAGACCAAGCCAACCGGGCGGTCGTCATCGTCCAAGAGCGGCACGTGACGAAAGCCGTGGATACTCATCAAATGCAGCGCGTGCTGCACGGCCGCATCGGCCTTGAGCGCAGTGGGCCGCGGCGTCATTAGGCTCTCGATCGCTATCTGTTCCAAGTCGCCGATCAAGCCCGCCACCCGGTAGAGGATGTCGCGCTCGGTAAATATGCCGATTAACTGCCCGCGCTCGCTGGTTATTAACACGCAACCGACGTGCCGCTCCTTGAGCAATGAGATGACCTTGGCCAACGAAGTAGAAGGCGACACGCAGACCATCTCCTGCGGATTGAGCGCGGAAAGCGGCTCAGTGAAAATTTCTTTGTACTCCCCGCTTCCCCAATCTTGGTACGCTTCGCTCAGGCTCTGGCCGCACTCTTCGCAGATATCAACTCCAGGGATATTGTCGTACGAACACAAAGGGCAAATCAATGGTTCTTCTCCTATTCGACGACCCAAGTATCGCCCGCGCTAAACAAGGCCGCGAGGTCGCCTTCGCCCCGCTGTTGAGTCATCGCGTCGATTTGGTCGAACAGCAACTCAGTATAGGTTGGCCGGTCGAGCGCGCGCAACACTCCAAAGGGCAACGGCATTGACGGGTATTCCATCCGGCTGAGCATATAGGCGTAGCTGGCGTTCTCGCGCCTTTCGCGATGCACGACCAGCTCATCTGGGGCCACGTCGCTGAGTGCGACGACCTCGGGCTCGGTGCCGTTCATGCGGATGCCTCGGTCCCGATCCTTGCCAAAGATGAGCGGCTCCCCCTCTTCTAAGAACACGATATTGTCGTCGCGCACGTCTGAATCCGTGGTGTGTTCCCAAGCCGTGGGATTGAGCACGACGCAATTTTGATAGATCTCGACAAAAGCGGCCCCCTTGTGTTCGGCCGCTCGTCTGAGCACGTAGCTCAGGTGCTTGGTATTGGTGTCCTGCGAGCGGGCGACAAAGGTCGCCTCAGCACTCAGCGCCACGGATATGGGGTTAAGCGGATAATCGATGGACCCCATAGGGGTGGACGTGGTGCGGTGTCCTATCAGCGAGGTCGGCGAGTATTGGCCCTTGGTAAGCCCGTAGATGCGGTTGTTGAACAGAATAATCTTCAGATCGACATTGCGCCGCAGGCTGTGCAAGAGGTGATTGCCACCGATGGAAAGCCCGTCGCCATCGCCGGTGATGACCCAGACGCTCAAATCCGGGTTGGCCGTCTTAATGCCCGTGGCGATTGTGGGCGCACGTCCGTGGATCGAGTGAATGCCGTACGTATTCATGTAGTAAGGAAAACGGCTAGAGCAACCGATCCCAGAGACGAATACGAGGTTTTCCCGCGGGATCCCCACTTCGGGCAGCATCTTCTGCATTTGCGCCAAAATCGCATAGTCGCCGCACCCGGGGCACCAACGAACCTCCTGATCGGAAACGAAATCCTTGCGGCTTAACCCAGCCTCTATAACTGCTTCGGCCATCTCGCTCTCCCTGCTTTAGCTTAACACTTGGCGAATTTTGTCGGCCACTTCCCGAATTTGGAAGGGGCATCCCTGGACCTTATTCAACTTGACGACGCGCACGGGGAAGTGCGCTTGGACCAATAGGGCCAATTGGCCCAAGTTTAACTCGGGCACCAACACTTGCTTGTAGCGGCCGAGCACGTTGCCAAGATTGCGGGGAAACGGATTCAAGTAGCGCAGGTGCGCGTAGGCCACGTCGAGGCCCTCGTCCTGAACCTGCTCAACCGCGGCGCGAATGGCACCGTAGGTCCCACCCCAGCCCAAGACCAGCAGGTCTCCCTGGTCGGGGCCGGTCACTTCCAACTCGGGAATGAAATCGGCAATGCCGCGGATTTTGTCGGCCCGGACGCGGACGATGCGCTCGTGGTCTTCGGGCGCGTAGGAGACATTGCCCGTCACATCCTGCTTGCCCAAGCCGCCGATCCGATGCTCCATCCCCGGCGTCCCCGGCACGACCCAGGGCCTGGCCAAGGTTTGCGGGTCGCGCATGTAGGGTTGGTAGTCGTCGGGATCGGTGTACGGCTCGGCATCAATGGCCGCGATTAAATCCGGGTCTGGTATTTTCCACGGCTCGGAGTTGTTGGCCACGTACCCGTCGGACAGCAGAAAAACCGGCGTCATATAGCGAATGGCAATGCGGAAGGCCTCGACGACCATGTCGAAGCATTCGCTTGGGGTCGCCGGAGCAATGACCGGGATCGGGCTTTCGCCGTTGCGTCCGTAGAGCACCTCCAGCAAATCGGTCTGCTCGGTCTTGGTGGGCAAGCCCGTGCTAGGACCGCCGCGCTGGACGTCAATGACCACCAACGGCAATTCCATAACTACGGCCAAGTTGATCCCCTCGCTCTTGAGCGCGATCCCCGGACCGCTACTGGCAGTCGCCGCGAGGCTGCCGGCAAAGGCCGCGCCAATCACCGAACCCATAGCTGAGATCTCGTCCTCGGCTTGGAACGTCCGCACATCGAAGTTTTTCAGCGCGGACAAACCCTCTAGGATAGTGCTGGCCGGCGTGATGGGATACGAGCCGTAAAAGAGCGGTTTGCCAGCCTTTTGTGCGGCCGTAACCAGCCCCAAGACAATCGCCTCATTGCCAGTGATCCGCTTGTACACCCCCGGCTCGACAATCTCCCGCTTCGGCACCGAGATCTGCGTCTGAAAGGTTTCGGCCGTTTCGCCGTAGTAGTAACCAGCTTTTAAAGCCCTCGTATTGGCCTCAACGACCTCGGGCCGGCCGGCGAACTTGGTCTCGTAAAACTTGAGCGTGTAGTCGAGCGGGCGGTCGAACATCCAGAACACCAAGCCCAAGACAAAGGCATTCTTGCACATGTCCTTGGCTTGGTTGCTCATGCCTTCAATATCGGCGAGGGCATTGCGAGTCAGCGTGGTCAAGGGGACCGGATGTACGTCGTAGCCGCTGAGGCTGTCGTCTTCGAGCGGGTTTGTCTCGTACCCGGCCTTGCGGAGGCCATTGCGGTTGAACGGATCAGTATTGACGATGATGGTCCCGCCCGGCTCGAGGTCGGGCAAATTGGCCTTGAGCGCGGCCGGATTCATCGCCACTAGCACTTGGGGCGAGTCGCCAGCCGTGTAGAGATCATTGGCGGCAAAGTTGACCTGATAGCCGCTCAGGCCGGGAATGGTCCCAGCCGGAGCGCGAATTTCGGCGGGAATGTCGGGAAAGGTACTAACGTCGTTGCCCACCACGGCTGAAGTATTGGTAAACTGCCCACCGGTTAGCTGCATCCCATCGCCCGAATCGCCGGAAAATGAGATGACTACAGATTGGCGCTCTTCTTGCGAGTATTCTCGCTTACTCCTAGGTGCCGATGGGGCCACGATTTCGACCATGCACACGACCTCCTTAAAAAGAAAAAAATCTCAATCCGCAGCGCATGCTCAGGCTCCCTCTTTGGTGCGAGCGATGCGCTCGGGATCGGGCGGCAAATTGTAGATGTCTTCGGGGAATTGATCGGTGAGAAAGCGGATGACCTCGTGTTGGGGCAAATTTCCCTTTATGCGACCGTTTTTATCTACAATTGGCACGTTGCGGTAGTCGCCAGCATTCATCAGCCGCAGGGCGCTACTGATCGGCTGCTGAGCATCCAAGCTATGCGGATCGCAGGTCATTAATTCGGCCACTGGCCGCGTCCACGTCGCCGGCTGGTCCGTTACCTTGGTGAGCACATCGCGCTCGGTAAAAATCCCCACCAAGCGACCATCCTCTTCCACCAGCACGGCACTGACGTGTTGGTGGCGCATTTTCTTAAGTACGTCAAGTACCGACTCTTGCGGCTCGCATAGGGCATACCCGTCCAAGTCCAGATGGCCGATGACTTCTTCTTGTAACTTCTGCACGACCTTCATTAGAAAGCCCCTTTCTCGGGGCCTAGATACCGCATCATTCACCTCGTTTACTTGAATAACTATATCCAATTTAAGATAGATAGGAGCGATACATCTCGCAAGATAATACGTCGCAACGACATTGCGGTTTTTAGCACGCCAAATCCACCACCCAATCCGCAGCCGCCCGCACCATCGGATGCTGTTCGGCCACGACGACCGTGTTCCCCCGCTCCACTAACTCCCGCAAGACCCCAACCATTGCGCACACATCTTCTGGATGATCGCCGCTGGCCGGGTCGTCAATCAGCACCCAAGTGCGCCGGGAAGTCCGCGTCGATTCGAGCGCCAGCCGCAGCCGCAACCATTCCCCCCGCTCCAACCCTTGCACCTCCTGCCCCAAAAGCAGATAGCCGAGGCCGCAGCCGATAGCTGCCTCCAGACGCGGGCGAATTGGATCGTGCCGGACAAAGTGGGCACAAGCCTGTTCCAAGGTCATGCCCAACACATCGGCGATGCTCGCGCCGCGCAGAGTTACCTCGCAGGTTTCGTCTCGGTACCTACGGCCTTCGCAAGCGGTGCACACCAGCGCTATATCTTCTAAGAATTCCAGATCGAAGTAGCATTGGCCGCGCCCTTCGCAGCTAGGACAACGCCCACCCGGCCGATCCAACAAGAAGGTCTCCCGACCCCAACCACGCGCCGTCGCGGCCGGCGATGCAGCATATAAATCGGCCACGCGCCCGAAAAGACCCAACCCCTCCAAAACCGTAGCCTTGCCGCTTGGGGCTTCCACCGTTACAACGCGGCTGTTCCTCGGCATACCAGCGGCAGCGTATTCGACGGACCGCCCCTTGAGCAGTGGCAGCAAGACCTCGTGCAGCAAGCGGGTTTTGCCGCTGCCAGAAGGCCCACATACGCAGGTCAACTTCCCGTGCGGCAGCTCAATGGCAAGCGACCCGACCACACCATTCCCGCGAATGGCCAACGCGGGCTTAACTTGCTCGGCGACGCGCTCCCCATCCGTTTCATCCCACCCTACCTCCGTCGCTCCCCCTACCCGCACCTGTCCCTCTGCAAATACCCAGACCTCGTCCGCAACCGCCACGAGTTCAGGCGTGTGGTCCAACAACAGAGCCGTATTGCCGCCAGCGACTAGCCGACGCAGACCCTCGGCGACCGCGTCCAGCATCCCCCCGGATAACTGGCTGCCCAAACCTTCTAAAATGTAGAGGATGCCCGTCAGTCCGCTGCTGAGACAGGACGCCAATTGCAGGCGCTGCCACTCGCCAGCCGCCAGCGATTCGAGCCGGCGGCGCAACGGCAGGTGCCCCAACCCCAAGCCGCAGGCCTCGGCAAGCGCAGTCTCTACTTTGGCGTGCCCCTGAGTCGCATCCAGCCAATCGCGTAACGAGCCGAGAGGAGCGTCCATCAGCTCGTTCATAGTGCAACCGTGCAAGGTCACTTGACCAGCCAAAGGTTGGCCTGCGCCGAAGTCCGTTGTGGCTAGCGGTTCGTACTGACGACCACATTCGCCGCAAGTCGGCTGCTGGTTCAAGTGCATCATCTCACTGGTCCCATCCATCCAAACCACTGTCTGCCCCGACGAAATCGAACGGCTCACGCGCACGGCTTCTAAAAAGCGCACGCTGGCATTTGGGTCGGGCACCAAGCGGTCCACTACGACGTGTACCTCGCTTTCGTCGCTTGGCAATGCTGGCCCGTCGCCTTCCAGTCGCTGAACCTGGCCGTCGATTGCGACCCGGGTAAACCCGGCCTGCACGAGTTGTTGCCACATCCCCTCGTTCCGCAGAGCCAACGGGGCCAGCACCAAACAACGAGTATCTGGATGAACGCGGGCGACCTCGCGCTCGACCTCATCAGCCGCATAGCTGTGACAGCGACCGCCGCATTCGAGGCAGTGCATCTGTCCCTCTTCCAGCATGATCTGCGCCAAAATCCCATCTAGCTGCAAGTAGTCCCCCACCGTGCGTCCACGGCGCGGTGCTCCCAAATAAATGGCTGGTGGTAAGCCCGAAATTTCTTCTACATCCGCACGCGCCGTCCCGCTGACGCTTTCGCGTTCGGTCGGAGACAATGCCTGCATATAGCGCCGACGGCTCTCCGCGTACAGGATGTCTAAGGCCATGGCGCGGCGACCACTGCTACTGCGACCGGTAAAGCAGATAATCCGGCCCAACGGCAAGTCCATATCGACATTGGCCAAACCGCCCGCCCGTGCACCGCGCACGCAAAGGGTAGCGTTCACGGATTGGCCTGCATCATGGAATCGATTTTCGCCTTTAAGCGCGCATCGTCGGGATCGCGCGCGTGCAAAAACGCCCAGTGGGCTTCCGCTTCATGAGGACGCCCCAAGCGCAATAGCACTTCCCCACGCCGATAGTGCGCTTGGGCGTGGTCGGGATCGAGTTCGAGGGCTTGGCCAAAGGCATTTGCCGCGGCTTGGTCATCCCCCTGCTTGGCATACACCAAGCCGAGATTGAAATGCGCTCGGGCATAGCCAGCGTCGAGCGCGAGGGCCTTGTGGAAATGCGCGGCAGCCTCAGCCCATTGACCGAGGCGATAATAGCACAGACCGAGGTTGTTGTGCAGGCCGGGCGCGGGCCGGGCGCGACTAAAGACTGCAATCGCCGCCTCGTATTCCCCTGCGCTAAAGAAATCCAACCCGCGTCTAATGTCCGAATCGCCGCCTTCTTGCTGCGCCAACACAGCCGCTAGGCCAGAGGCGGCGGGAGCAAACGACGGGTCAATGCGCAGCGCCTCGCGGAACATGCTCTCGGCTGCTGCCCAATCCCCTCGGCGTTGGTACAAGGCACCGAAATTGTAGTAATCGACCCGTTTGCGGGTCAGCCGCTCGGCCCCGGCGTCCCGATAATTAATCGGTAGCGCGACTAAGGCCACCAACAGGCACGACCCCAGCAACCGGCGATGCGACCCACTCCCTACCCAAGTCGCAACATTCGCAACCCAGCAAGCGGCGTAGAGCAGAATCACCGGCACGACAGGCAAGCGATATTCCGAGGAAGTGAAAAACAGCAGGCACGCGGCTAAATAACTCGCCAAGTACAGATCGAGCAGAGACGAGCGGCGACTGGTGGCCCAGCCGACGACCGCCAACGGAGCCACTATCCCCCACCCCAGAACGCACCAGCGCAACAGGGGCACAAAGTCCCGCGCCAAGTACAGACTCAGGTTGTTTTGCGCTTCGACTCCGTTCCAGAACATGTAGAGTTTGCGACCTTGTAGAGCCAAATATGCGAGGGGATTTTCCACGGCAAAGCGCAAGCCAGCTACAAGCCAGTATCTGGAGGCTTGGGCCGGGGTCAGTTCCCGGCCCGTGCGCACCTCGGCCTCGCGGATAAACGCTTCGCGCTCCAAATCCGGCTCGGCGCTGGGCAGGAAATCGACCTGTGCATAGATGCCGTTGGCCTTGGGGTGGTTACCCACGTAGAAATTCATCCCAGCCGAGGACGTGGTCAGCAGCCACTCCCCTCCGACGAGATAGTTGCGGCAAGCCACTGTGCCCACTACGAGACCGCAGCCCACGGCCACCAACCCCCACTGCCGCCAACCGCGCCGTCCCCCCTGCGCGACAAACCAGCCCGCAACCACCGCGACAAATAGCAAGACCATGGGCCGCGCCGTAGCCGAAAGCCCCAACAGCAGGCCCGCGCCCAACAGCCAACGCGCCGCACCTTGCGCGTGCACCAAGCAATACAGGGCCGCGAGATTCAAAAAGGTGATCGGCGCGGCGGTCAGCAGCGTCCCGTCGTAGAATACATACGGCTGGTAGATCGCCGCCATGCCAGCAGCCAACAGGCCAATTTGCGCGCTCCACAGTTTCCGACCCAGCGCATAGATCAAATAGCAGCTTCCCGTCCCCAGTGCCGCCTGCACCAAGCCAACCCACCAGTATTCAGCCCCCAACAGCGCGTAAATAGCGGCCAAAAAGTAGGGGTAAAAAGGATTCATAAAGAAAGGCTGGTTGCCCAGCCAATCGCCCGCGACAATGGCTCGGGCGCGGCGGTCGTAGAATTCGGAGTCGATCAGGAGCACATCGAAGAGCGGCGTGTCAACCGCTTGATAGAGATAGGCTAGGCGCACACCGAAAGCAGCGATTAGAATCGCCCAGAGAATGGCCCCTTCTCGCCTCAGCTGCACCGCGCCGATATCGATAGTCCGCATACTACCAATATAGCCGGAATCCCCGGTGCTGGCATGGCTCCCGCTTCCTTGACTTGGCCGCTGCGCTATCTCAAGCTATGGCCTTACTTCGCACCGCAAACAAAAGGCCCTGTTTACATGCGATTGTCCTATAATGAAATTCGCGCCCGCGCCGCTACATTTGCCCAAGAGTGGGCTGGCGCTGGTTATGAGAAGGGGCAGACCCAGCTTTTCTATCGCGATTTTTTCGATGTCTTTGGCATGCCGGTGCGTCGAGTTGCCGCGTTTGAGGAACCCGTTAAACTGCTCGGCGACCAGCGCGGCTTTATCGACTTGTTTTGGAAGGGAGTACTGCTCGTCGAGCAGAAAAGCGCCGGCCGCGACCTCACCAAGGCCAAGAGCCAAGCCCTGTCCTATTTCCCCGGTCTCAAGGATGCCGACCTACCGCGCTATATCCTGCTGAGCGACTTTGCGACGTTTGAGCTATACGACCTCGACGAAGACGAAAGCGTCGCCTTTGCCCTCGCCGACCTACCCAATCACGTCGAAAAGTTCGGCTTCATCTTGGGCGTGCAGAAGCGGACCTTCCGCGACCAAGACCCAGTCAACATCAAAGCGTCCGAGCGCGTTGGCGACCTGCACGACGCGCTGGCTGCCTCCGGCTACACGGGCCACGATCTAGAGCAATTCCTCGTCCGCATCGTATTCTGCTTCTTCGCCGATGACACTGGCATTTTCGAGCCACGCGACATTTTCCTCGACCTGTTGGAAAATCGGACGCGGGAAGATGGCTCGGACCTCGGCGGTTGGCTGGCGCAATTGTTCCAAGTGCTCAACACGCCCGAAGACCGCCGTTCCAAAACCCTCGACGAAGACCTCGCCCGCTTCCCCTACGTCAACGGCGACCTGTTCCGCGATCCGTTACTCATTCCCTCGTTTGATTCCGCCATGCGCCAGCGGCTCATCGACGCTTGCCATTTCAATTGGTCCGACACCTCCCCGGCGATTTTTGGCTCGCTTTTTCAGTCGGTGATGGACAAGGACGAGCGCCGCGCTCAGGGCGCGCACTACACCACCGAACAGAACATCCTCAAGGTCATTGAGCCGCTGTTTCTCGACGAGTTGCGCGCGGAGTTTCGACACCTCCAGTCGCGCCGCGATAACCGCCGCATTCCCGAACTCATCGCCTTTCAGCAGCGGCTTGGCACTCTGCGATTTTTTGATCCGGCCTGTGGCTGCGGCAATTTTCTCATCATCGCCTACCGCGAGTTGCGGGCGTTGGAAATCGAGGTGCTCAAAGAGATTCGCCCGCACGGCCAGCTCGACGTTTTAGCTGAACTGCTTTCGGTGGTCGATGTGGATCAGTTTTACGGCATTGAGTTGGGGGAGTTTCCGGCGCACATCGCCGAAGTCGCGCTGTGGATGATGGACCATATTATGAACAATCGGCTGAGCTTGGAGTTCGGCCAGACCTACACGCGCATTCCGCTGGAGAAGTCGCCGCACATCCAGCACGGCGATGCGCTGGAAACGGACTGGTGCGAACTGCTGCCGCCGAAGAAATGTTCCTACGTGCTCGGCAATCCACCGTTTGTGGGTGCGAAGTTCCAATCGCCCGAGCAGCGCGAACAGGTGCGTCGCATCGCCGCGCTGGGTAAAAGCGGCGGCACGCTCGACTACGTCACCGCTTGGTTTATCAAGGCTGGCGAGTACGTGCAGCAAAGCGCAGCGCGGATCGGCTTTGTGGCGACCAACTCCATCACGCAAGGCGAGCAGGTCGCGCAACTCTGGCCGATCTTGTTCGACCGCTACAAGTTGGACATCGCCTTTGCCCACCGCACTTTTGCTTGGGGATCGGACGCTCGCGGCATGGCGCACGTTCACGTCGTCATTATCGGACTGGCCAAACGGAGCGATGCGCCGCGCGAGAAACGGCTGTTTTCCTACGACGATCCCAAGAGCGACCCACAAGAAAGCAAACATGCGGCTCTCTCGTCCTATCTGTTCGACGCTGGCGGACTAGCCGACTCGCGGGTTGTGGTAAAAGAATCGGCCCAAGCTCTGAATGAGCTGCCGAAACTTATCATCGGCTCCAAGCCCATTGATGGCGGTCACTACATTTTCAACGCCGACGAGCGCGCCGCTTTTCTACGAGAAGAACCGGATGCCGAGCCGTATCTGCGGCCTTTTGTGGGAAGCCGTGAGTTTTTGCAGGGTGGTGAGCGCTGGATATTGCACTTGGCCGATGTGCCGCCCCAAGTGCTGAAGACGCTGCCAAAAGTCCGCGAACGCATAGCCGCTGTCCGCGCCTATCGGTTGGCAAGCAAAAGCAAACCGACTCAAGCACTAGCTGAGACGCCGACGCTCTACCACGTCAACGTCATTCCTACCGCGCCGTTTTTAGTCGTGCCGAGGGTCAGTTCAGAAAGGCGGGAATATGTCCCCATTGCTTGGATGGAGCCACCGACTATTCCAAGCGATGCTGTGGAAGTAGTGGAAAACGCCAGCAAACCTCTATTCGCCCTGCTCACCTCCGCCATGCACGTAAGCTGGCTGCGCTATATCGGCGGGCGGTTGAAAAGCGATTACCGCTACTCCATCGGCCTCGTGTATAACACCTTTCCCCTACCCACCGTCCCTGCAAAACGCCTACAGCGTCTCGCGCCCCACGCCGACGCCGTCCTCGCCGCCCGCGCCAACCATCCCGACGCAACGCTGGCCGACCTCTACGACCCCGACCTCATGCCCGCCGACCTCCGCAAAGCACACCAAGCCCTCGACCGCGCCGTCGATAGACTCTACCGCCGCAGCGCCTTCACCTCCGACCGCGAGCGCGTCGAACATCTATTTGGACTGTACGAAAAAATGCTGGTGCCGCTGACGGCCAAGGCCAAGCCGAAGCCGCGGAGGAGGACGTAGTCGGGAAGCATTGATGGGCATCGAATGCAGGCTGCGAAGAACTTTGGCAAATTGCATCAGCATAGCAAATATGCTATACTGATGTCGTGAGTTGGAGCGTTGAAACATTGAGTAAGACTGTGGACGCGGAGCTTAATGCCCTCCCTGTTGATATGCGAGCACGGTTCGTCCGTACCTGCGAGTTAATTGGGGCGGTAGGCCTAGAGCGCATGGGCATACCGCACATCAGACACCTAACCGGCCCGCTTTGGGAAATGCGCCTGAACGGCAAGGACGGGACATCACGAGCGTTGTATGTCGTCGTAAAAAACAAACGGATCGTAGTGGTGAGAATCTTTATCAAGAAGACGCAAAAAACGCCTCGCCAAGAAATTAATTTGGCACTACAACGTGCAAAGGAAATACTGCCATGAGCAAAGTCAGCGACTTGCATAAACAATGGCTCCAAACACCCGAGTACCGAAAAGCATACCAAGAGCTTGGACCAGAGTTCGAGTTGGCTCGCTTGCTGATAGAGACCCGTACCAAAGCTGGCCTCACACAAGCACAACTCGCCATGCGTATGAAGACGACGCAATCCGTCGTCGCTCGCCTTGAGAGCGGGCGCGTCCATCCATCTTACAAGACCCTAGAGAAAATCGCCCAAGCCACCGGCACCCGACTCAGCATCCGCTTCGAGGCTACCGGGGATGCGGCGTGAATTCTCAATTATTTCGCTGGATCACTTCCTAGGAAACGGAAGATTCCTCGACGAGCGGCTCAATAGCACTGGTGTCAATCGAGGCGCGAGCGAGATCAAGATCGTACATCCGCTGGAGGTTCAGCCAGAACTCGGGGGTCATCCCTAGAGCTTGTCCGATCCGCAGGGCTGTGTCCGCCGTAATCGACCTGCGGCAGTGGACGATTTCATTAATTCGTATTGGGGGCACCCCAATGGCTTTGGCCAGACGGTACTGACTGATGCCGAGCTCTTCTAAAATCTCCGCCAAATGTTCTCCCGGATGGATCGCAGACGTTACGGTCATTGTCTTTCTCCTCAATTATTGTCAATCACGGCGTCACGGCTGCAAAACCCAATAGTGAAACGAAACAATTGGCCGCAAATCGCCGCCAAAGTGGATCGGCCGCATCTCAAGCTCGACGCGGCCGCTTACATCCGAGGCCGCTAGCTGGCCGACGACTAGTTCGAGCCACTGACGGCCCCGCCCCCCCGGCAACTCCACGTTGGCGATCTTCTTCCCATTAGCGAACACCGCAAAGTGCTGAGCAATCCCCGTAACCGTCCGCATAATCACCATCGCCGGTTGGCCAGCATTCAGCGCCACCTCCATTCGCTCACCCCCTGTTACCGTCCGGCCCCCGTCGATGTACACAGCCCGGGGATCGTCGGTAGTGCTCAGTGCCATCAACAGATTCGCCTCGCCGCTACCGGGCACCCACACCTTGGATCGGTAGCCGTGCCGACGTTCGCTTGCCAAATCGGCCACATCCACTTTATCGACCACCCGCCAGCCCTCCGCTAAGAGCGTCCGGTTGCGGATGGCCTCGCCGCTGAGGTCGGCGGCCCAATGCGCCTGATACAACACCTTCTCCGCATCTATAATCGACGGCTCAAAGACGCGAATGCGGTGCAGCGGTTGCAAAAAGAGACCCTCGGGGAAATTGAACCAATTGGGAAAAATGGCGAAGTACTGCGGCCGCTGCTCCGGCGGCATGGCTTCCAAGCGCTCGAATAGCGACCCACTCCCGTGCCGCCAAGGCGCACTGTTCCCGGCCGTGGTCAACCCGACTAAGTCGATGGTTTGGCGGCCACTGAAGTAGCGCAGGGCACCAGCGTCGTTGACGGCGATGCGCGCATCGGGCGGTAGTTCGGCGTCTATAAAGCGCGCCATCTCGACCTGCTGATTGCGGATATCGCTGCAATTTTCCCCGTACGCAACCGCGAAAAACCCCACCGACATCAACCCCCACAAGCCAAAAAAGCAAACCAATCCCCGCGCCAGCTTGCGACCCCATTCCCCCCCAACCGCGTCCAAGCGCCCCAAGCCCAAGGCGGCAAAGAGAATGTAGAGCGGCAAGAAAGGCTGCTGGTAGCGATTGAAGTGGGCGTCGTATTCGACGAGGGTGCAGGTAAGTAAAACGCCGCCGACAAACCACGCCCCACCCAGTGTCGCCACTCCGAGCTTCCTCTCGGACAGTTCCCCCCAGAGCCGATAGCTTAGCTCAGCCAAAACAAAGAGCGCGACAAACGGGGCAAACACTATGCGGCGATAGTTGCCGTCGTACGCGTATAAATTGACGCTGGTCTGATGCCCCAGCGACCCCGCGAGAATTCCTTTGACAAATTCGGCGAAGTCGAAAAAGACGGCCCGGACCTGCTCGGGCAACGAGCCGTGCGGTTCGGCAAAGCGCCATTTGGCCTCGACCCCAGACGCCCCGGCCTCCCCCGTCCACCAAGCCAACAGTAGAGCCTGGATCACGTACGCCCCCAAAGGCACCCCCCACTGCCAATTCAACGCCCGGCGATAGGCGACTAGCGCTATCAGCAGCAAGACCAAGGCGATCCCCTCGGGCCGCGCCAACACCAACAAGGTCGCTGCCAACGGAGCGCACCGGTCTTCTATTAGGTACAGATACAGAGTCAGCAAGATGGCGCAGGCAAAGAGGCCGATCGCCATGCCGCTGTAGTAGCCCCACAGCAGCGGGCCGCACAACAAGAACATCAACGCGGCCACCCAGCCGCTGAAAGACCCACTCAACTTGCGGCCCAGCAACAGAAGTAACCAAGCGCTCAACCCGAGCCACACAGCCCCTAATGCCAACGCGTACAGCGCAATCCCCATCCCATCCAGCCCCAACCAAAAGCCCGGAACCAGCAACAAGGTGTACAGCAGACTAGTCGCGCCAGCCGTTGGCTCCGCGCCGGTGTTGTATTCGAGGAAGTGTCCTTGGGCGGCTTGCCACGCGTATTGGAAATAGATGAAGGAATCGTCCAGCGGCAGGGCCAAGCGACCGCCTGTGTGGTAGAGCATGGAGCCCACAAAGAGCAACAGCCACAACAGAGCTAGGCCCCAAGGAATGGCCCCCTCTCGTCGAATGGCGTCCATCACCTATTCGTCCGCACGCTTGCCAATTGTATCCGCGAGGTGATCCATCAAATCATCCAGTGCCTGCTGCGATGCGCGACCCGAATCGCGCGTTTTGCACGCACCGCATGGGATAATTGCGCCGCGCCGAAGTCTGGTGAAATTGCGTGAACCTCGGTCGGACACCCAAATGCCCCTACCGCATCCCAGTTCATATCGTCTGCCGTAATTAGCACAAAATTGGGTCTATTCATACATTCTTATCTCCATCCGAACCCATTGGAAAAACTATGCGCTCACCTTATTCCCTGCTCTCGTGCCTGCTCGTCCCGGTCGCTCTTTGCGCGGCCCCTCCCTTTGACCACGGCCCCTTCGACCAAGTGCTGCAAGAGTACGTGGATGACCAAGGCTTGGTCCGCTACGCTGCCCTAGCCAGAGACCGCGCCCAACTCGACTCCTATGTCGATAGCCTCGGCCTCTATAGCCCCGCAAGCCACCCCGACCGCTTCCCCACCCGCGAACACGAACTCGCCTACTGGATCAATGCGTACAACGCCTTTACTCTGCGGGGCGTCATCGACGCCTATCCCATCGCCAGCGTCAAGGATGCCTTTGTGCTCAGCGGTTTTTTCAACCGCCAGACCTTTGTCGCTGGGGGACGCGAAATGACGCTGGATCACATTGAAAACAAAATCATCCGCCCAACCTACCAAGAGCCGCGCATCCACTTTGCGGTCAACTGCGCGGCCCTGAGCTGCCCGCAACTGGACAACCGGGCCTTTACCGCCCCCGATCTCGACGCCCACTTGGAACGAGCGCTAACGCGCTTTGCCCAAGACCCCAACCACGTGAGCCTGCAAGAGAATCGGCTCCACCTGTCCAAAATTCTCGACTGGTACGGAGAGGACTTCACGGCTTGGTTTCCACCCAACCGCCCCAATCCCGAAGACATGCCTACCATCGTCAACTACCTGCGCCCGTATCTTCTCCCGGACCTAGCCGCTAGGCTGACCGAAGATATAGCCATCGAATACAACGAATACGACTGGGCACTAAACGAGAACAAAGAAACGGGGAGTCCCCCTCCAGCGGCAGACTCCCCGTAATCGTCTCAGCGACGTTTGAAAGCCTTATAAGAAAAACGGATTGTTCTCCCGTTCTTCCCCCACAGTAGTAGCCGGTCCATGCCCGGGAAAGAGCGCGACGTTTGCGTCTAGACTGAGTAGCTTCTCAGCCACGGCTTGGCGCTGCATCCGGTAGTTGCCCACGCTGCGGGTGCCGCCGAGCGAACCCGCGAAAAGCGCATCCCCGACAAACGCTATTTCTTCGTGGACTAAGCTGATGCCGCCCGCCGTATGTCCAGGCGTAGAGCGAACCTCAAAGCGCAATTGGCCGATGGATACGACGTCGCCTTCGGCTAGGTCTCCCGCGATTCGATCGGCCAAGCTGCCCGTTAGGGTCAAATCGCCGCTGTGGATTCGCGTTGGCGCATCCGTGGCCTGACTAATCTCAGCGAGGGCGCTGATGTGGTCTTGGTGCCCGTGCGTCAGCAAGATCTGTTCGACCGTTAGCCCGGAGGCGGCCAAGTGCTGGAGGATTTTATCCGCGTCAAACCCTGGGTCGATAATCGCGGCCCGGCCCGTTGCCGCACAGCCGACGATGTAGCCGTTCATCAGAAAGCCGCTGCCGAGCACCATCATCTCCACCTGAGCCTCGGCAATCGAGCGGCCCGCCGGATCGCGCGGGAAGAATGCCTGCGCTGCACTCGCCTGCAATTTGTCCGAATGTAAGCCGAGCACTTGGGCCAGTCGCTCTATCGCATCTGCGGCCGGGATCAGTTCGTAGTCTTCGATTTTTGCAATATCCCCGGCAGTCAGTCCCACCCGACCGGCCAGTGCTACGACTGCAATCTCCTGCCCGCGCCGGGCCTTGCCGACGACGTCGCCGAATTCATCCTCTAATTGCGTGTACATGTTCCCTCAGTATGCAGGCTCAACGGAGCCGGCTTGCAAAGTGCCCAAAAACTCATCAAAGCTAGCGACCCATTGCTCGACGGTCTGGGCTGGCCCTGTCATCTTGAAAAACACTGTACCCGAGCGGTGGACGGCAATGGCCCCAAGCATCCGGGAGTCAGCTTGGGGCGTTGTGTCCCCCATCCCCATTCCCGCAGAGAAGGTGCCGCTGATATCGAGTCCGGTTATCTCGATGTCCCCCACCTGCCTTGTCCAACGCCGCCCTTGAGCCGGTTGGCCATCCCCCTCGGTGAACTGGCCGTGCCAGCGCTCGATGTTGGCCTCCACGCTTCCGCCTTGCCCTGGGCCAAAGAAAAAGATGCCCAATGTCGCTTCGCCGGCCGGGCCAGGGAGGCCGTATTGGGCCACCCGCATGGAGCTGGACGGCTGCTGCGCCACCCAGCCTTTGGGAGCCACCGCGCTGAGTGGTCCCAGCGCCTGTCGACCGCTCGCCTGACTCAAAGCGGGTGCTGGTGTTGCACTGGTTGTGGAGCGGGCAGTGAGTCCCCGCTCAGCCATGGCCGCCGCCGGCTCTTGGTCGCTGAAATTTTGGCTGCACCCGATGGCTCCGAGGATCCCAGCAAAGATCCACGCAGGTCGCCCCCAAGATCGAAGAATATTCTTTAGCATCGCAAATTCCCCCAAGTAATGAAGCTGACGAGACGAACTTAGAGCGCGAGAATAAGGCCGTTCTCGCACGTACTGTCAACTTTCTCTCAGCGTACTTTTTGCACAGACTGTGGTTTGACAAACTGGTTCTATAGCGGTTAAGATAGCCGCCAAATTGCACCTGATTCCCTAGCCTATGTTGTACCACCCATATTTCTCGTTGGGTCGCAGCTTCCTGCTTGCGATCCTTTTGCTCTCAGCCGGACATGCACGCGCCGGGGATGATTCTCCACGCATTCACCGCATTGTCATCCACGGCCTTGAGCGCACTGACGAACAGGTCATTCGCCGCGAACTGCTCTTTGCCGCAGGCGATTTCCTCGATTCCACCCACGTTGCCGAAACAGCGCGCAATTTGCGGCGCTTGTTGTTTATCGGCGAAGTACAGATTCGCTTATTCGACCGGCCCGAAGGCGTCGAAGTGACGGTCTCGGTAGAAGATCTCTACTCGCGCGCCTTGTCCCCCTTAATCTCAGGACAAATCGACGAACTGAGCTTCGGCGCGGTTGCGCTCGACTACAATTTTCGCGGCCGCGGCCAACGCCTGCGCCTGGGCTTTGAAGACCGGGCCATTTCCGGTCCTTGGGCCGAATTGCTCTTTGCCGAACCACGCCTCAACGGTAGCCGACGCGCCTTGGCGGCCCAGCTCGCCGCAGGTGCTGAAGGCCATGCCCATGCCCTAACTTTCTCGCAGCCTTTTGCCACCCTAGCCGATCGCCACGCCTATGGTTTTTCCCTGTTCAGCCAACAGGCCGTGCAGCGCTTGTACTCGGAGGGCCAACTCGTAACGCGCTATCAAGACGCACTCGACGGCGGCCGCATTTGGCTGACTCACTCCTATGGCGAACAGACGAAGGTGCGCCCCTCGGTGCAATTGCAAGTTTCCCGTCGCCGATTTACCGCGAGTTCAAGCGATGGATACGCGCCCTCCGACCGAACGCGGATCGCGCCGAGCGTCGGCCTTATCGTGTGGCATCCCCGCTATAAGCGCACCCGCTACATCCGCAACTTAGGCCCACTGGAAGACTTACAAACGGGCAGTTGGCTGTCGCTGCGTTGGGGCTTCGCCCATCGTTCATTAGGAGCGGATCAGACCTTTTCCTTCTATCAGGCGCAGCTAGCCCCCCGATTCGAGCCGACCAAGCACAGCTACGCCGAACTGACCTTGTTCACCAGCGCGTACCGAGGCGAGGGGAAATTTTACAACCTCTTCGCCTCAGCATCCGCGACCGCGTACTTCCGGCTGGGAGTGGCTCATTCGCTCGCCTTGCGCACCGCTTGGGAAGCACTGCACCGCAGCGAGGACGCCGACCAGCTCCTCCTCGGCCTAACGCGCGGCTTGCGCGGCTATGCCCCTCGGCGCTACGACGGCACTAGGCGCGTAATTTTTAACGTAGAAGCGCGGCCCACTTTGATTCGCCGACCTTGGTACACCCTCGCCAGTGCCGCCTTTGTGGATTGCGGCGCAGCTTGGACACCCGATAGCAAAAGGGCAAATTTGGTCTGTTCCCCTGGCTTGGGCATCCGCCTAGGCTGGCCCAAGGTGTACAACACGCCGGTACTGCGCGGCGATATTGCCTACGGATTAGAGGAAGGCTCGTACGAGTTATCCGTGGGAATGGGGCAGTACTTTTAATATTGTGGACCTTTTGGCATACTTAGAGCGTCTATTGAGAAGACCAACGCAAAAGGAGGAGCTATGAAAGCCAAACTACTCATTCTAACCGGCGCGGCCCTGTGTGTGCTTAGCATTCAAACCAGCCGCGCTCAAGACCACGCCCAAGCGACGTTTGCCGGGGGATGTTTCTGGTGCATCGAAGCGCCCTTTGACAAGGTCGAGGGGGTCGTCTCAGCCGTTTCCGGCTACACCGGCGGCGAGCGCGAAAACCCGACTTACAAGCAAGTCAGCTCCGGCGCGACTAAGCACATAGAATCCGTGCTGGTCACCTTCGACCCCGAGGTCGTCTCCTATAGCCAGCTTCTCGACATCTACTGGCGTCAATTCGACCCCACCGATTCAGGGGGTTCCTTTTACGACCGCGGCCATCAATATACCTCAGCCATATTTTACCACGATGAAGAGCAACGCGCCTTAGCCGAAGCCAGCAAACAAGCCCTCGACGCATCGGGCCGCTTTGAAAAACCCATCGTCACGCCTATCCGCTCAGCCGCTACTTTTTATCAGGCCGAGGAGTACCACCAAGACTACTATCGCAAGAATCCCCAGCACTACCAGCGCTACCGTCGAGGATCGGGCCGCGACCGCTTTATCGAAGAGACGTGGAGCAAAGACCTCCCGACGCCAACGGCCAGCGTCCAGTACGCCAAACCTCCCATAGACTCCTTGCGCGCCAAACTCACGAACTTGCAATTCCGGGTCACGCAGGAAGATGCCACCGAGCGGCCCTTCCACAACCTGTATTGGGACAATAAGGCCGTGGGCATCTACGTCGATATCGTTTCTGGCGAACCCCTCTTTAGCTCGCAGCACAAGTTCAAATCCGGCACTGGCTGGCCCAGCTTTACCCAGCCTCTAGAGCCGGATCATATCGTCGAGCACACCGACAATTCGCTGTTTATGACCCGCGTCGAAGTGCGCAGCAAATACGCCGACTCGCACCTCGGGCACGTCTTTCCGGACGGCCCGCCCCCCACCGGACTGCGCTACTGCATCAACTCGGCGGCTCTGCGCTTTATTCCCGTCGAGGATTTGGCCAAGGAAGGCTACGGCGATTACGCTGCCTTCTTTGAGTAAGCGCGAGGGCCTTGTTGCATTGCAAAATGCAAACAGCCGGACAACCTTACCCAGAATCGGGATCGGTTGGTCCGGCTGTTTTTTTAGTGGCTCCGCGGGTAGGATTCGAACCTACGACCAAGTGGTTAACAGCCACCCGCTCTGCCAGCTGAGCTACCGCGGAATAAACAACTATATTAACGAAAAATCGGGCAAAAATCAAATAAGGCCAAGCCGCCAGTGGCCTTGTGCGCCCACTTTTTTCGCCCCGCAGCAGCGGATAATTAGTCCGAGTAATACTCCTTGAGAGAGTCGCAGCGAGCGGGATGACGGAGCTTCTGTAGGGCCTTTTCCTTGATTTGCCGCACCCGCTCCCGCGTGCGTCCGACATAGGCCCCGATTTTCTCCAAAGTCATCGGCTCGTGTCCATCCAATCCGTAATACATTTTCAGTACGCGTGCCTCGCCCTCGGTTAGGGCATGCATGGCGTTGTAAATTTCCTCTTTGAGCTCGTCGCTGGAGAGGGCCTCGTCGCTGGGCGGCTGACTGTAGTCGGGAATCAGATCGCCGAAACAGCGATCCGGTTCGGATTCGTCGCAGGGCATCTCCAGCGAAACCGGCCTTTGGGCCAACCGCAACAGGAGTTCCATATCACCGGGTTCGACCTCTAGCTCTTCGGCTATTTCCTCTACTTCTGGGGGACGCCCTAGCCCCTGTTCGAGCTTGTTGAGCACCCTGTTGACGCGCGTCAGCTCGCCGATGCGATTCAGCGGCAACCGCACGATGCGCGACTGATTGGCCAACGCTTGCAGGATTGACTGGCGGATCCACCACACGGCATAGGAAATGAACTTGAAGCCCTTCGTGCCGTCAAAGCGCTTGGCGGCGATGATAAGCCCCAAGTTCCCCTCATTGATCAGATCCGAAAGCGGCAAGCCCAGATTCTGATATTGCTTCGCCACGCTTACGACAAAGCGCAGGTTGGCTTTGACCAGATTGGATAAGGCATCTTCATCGCCCTCTTTTATTTGCTGGGCGATGGCCACTTCGTCCTCGGACGATAATCCGACAGCATCCTCAATCTCGTGGAAATACTGATCGACGATAGAATCGGTCTGCAAGGTAGTCATAACTTGACGCCTCCTGTTGCTAATGAGCCAGTATGGGGACTCTTGGCTGCATTAAGCTATGATGGTACCTAATATGGAAGAGCAGGGAGTTTCGGATGTGGGGGAAATACATCCGAAAGGAAAGCGATTTTGAATAAACCGCATAGAGGAGGATGCAGCTTAATATAGGGTTTTAAATTTATATAATCAACTCTTTTCGTTCTTTCTTGTTCCCTAATTATTTGGTGTTTAGCTCAATCTAGGCCGATAGCTTCTTTGGCCAGCCGGACACAGCGCTCGATGTCGTAATCTCGCAAAATGGTGATTTTCTGGGTTTCCAATGAGCCTTCGGCGTGGATGGCCAATAGCTCGTTGTAACCACCAAAGGTTGAAGCCGTCAGGTCACGCACCAAGTTGATTGCCTTCAGCCGCGCCTCAGCGTCGATGCCACTCCTGCCACCCAAAAAGCGTTCGATATAACCTTTGGTCTCGGGATTGGCCAAATCCTCTTCCGACGGCCCAGTGACTACCAACCCGCCGGCAATGTCCTGGACCCAAGACACAGCTTGGTGGTAGTTATTGGCAAAGTGGAATTTGGCTAAGTTGGTAAAGACGATGTTGGGCACGGCCGTGCCGTTGGCGGCGATGCGGCAATCGTGGGCCGCAGCCAAGGTCAGCCCGCGGACGGTCTCGGCATAGGTGATGAGCTTGGTCAGTTTCTCGCGCACGTGGCCGGCCTTGGCGATGCCGTTGTACTGGGCTAAGAGCGCCGCCGCTCCGATAAAGAGGTCGCAGAGCGGCGGTTTGTAGGAGGCGGCCGTAAAACGGTGAAATTCGACGAAGGCGTTGGCCAGCGGCCCGGCGTATTGCCACTCCCCTTTGAGGAAGACGCGCTCGTTGGGAATAAACACATCGTCGAAGATCGTCAGCGTGTCGATCATGCGATGCTCGGAACTGACCGGGTGGTGAAACTGGCTCACCGGCGGCGAGCCAAAGGGGCTGGCGATCAGCTTGAGCCCCGGCGCATTGACTGGCGTTGCAAAGGCAACCGCATAGGCTGCATCCTCCTCCTTGAGCGCACGGGTCGGCAAGACGATGAGTTCATCGACATACGGGGCACATGTCGTATGAGCTTTGGCCCCCCGCACCACGATTCCATCACTTCGCTCCTCGACAATGTGGACATAGTAATCGGGGTGCGCTTGCTGCGAGGGCAAGAGACTGCGGTCGCCTTTTACATCGGTTTGGGCCACGGCCAAGCTCAGGTCGCGCTGCTTGCACTCGCGGTGGAAGGCTTGCACTCGTGCGTTGTATTGTCCACCTACATTTTTATCCAAATGGTCGGAGACCAAGTCGAGGGCGAAGAGCGCGTCGGTGCCAATTTCCTTGATTAGTAACACTACGCTGTTGCCCAACCGCGTCGAACGCTCAATCATTTCGCGTCGATTGAGCAAATCCGCAGCATCCGCTGGTGTCTTAAAGTAGCGACTGACCGGTTCGCCCAGCTCTCCATCCATCCAAGTCATCAGGTCGCGGTATGCTGGATTCTCGGCCAATTCAAAATCCAAGGCGACGTGATCGACCCCGATCCCCAAGTCGTCATGCGCGGTTACGTCCTTGACCCGCTCTCCCCGATGGTACACTTCGCGCCCATCGCGCAAGCCCTCTTTAAACTCGGCGGCACTACGCAAGCCCATAGAATCCCCTTCTCTTTCAATTTCTCAATGGTTTGCCTGTGTGCAGCATGTGCGCGATGCGCTCTCGCGTGCGCTCGGTGCCGCACAACTGCAGAAAAACCTCGCGTTCCAAATCGAGCAAGTCGCGCTCCTCTACTCCCCGGCGAACCCCACCACCTCCGGTAAGTACCCGCGCCAGACCACGCCCTACGACCACGTCGTGCTCGCTGAGCTGCCCAGCAGCCCTGCCTTCGTCTAGGCGCTCGTGCAAAAGTGCCAGCCCTTCGTCTCCAGTGACCTCCACTCCATCCGGCGCGCTAGCACAGTAGCCTGCGGCGAGCAGACTGCGCAGTTTGGCTACGGCCCGCTTTAAGAGTTGGCCCTCGGCAAAGACAATCTCATCGTCAGCACCGAGGAGACCCCACGCTCGGGCTTGGAAGGCGTTATCGCTGAAGTTTCCGGTAAAAGTTGTCTCAAACGCAGATGCTATATCGCTTGCTCCCCGCCGCGCCATCTCCATACAACCACCGCTGCCGGGGATCAAGCCGACCTTAGTCTCCACCAAGCCCATGCCTAGCTCAGCCGCCGCCACGCGCCCATCAGCACCCAAGGCAAACTCGCACCCGCCTCCCAGCGCCAAGCCGCGGAGAGCCGCGACGACCGGGAAAGGCGCGTAGCGCAACGCCTGCACGGCCTCTTGGAAGGCAGCGACAAACGCTTCCAGTTTCGACCAGTCGCTCTCATCGACGAGCTTGGCTACGTGCTTCAAGTCAGCACCCACCGAGAACAAGGAGCCAGCACCGGCGAGCACCAAGCCGGCAAAGGAGGCTGTATCCACTGCGTGATGGACGGCTTCTAGGGCCGCTGGCCCCAAGGCGTTCATTTTGTTGCTGAAAACCAGCGCCCCTAGATCCTCGTCCAGTTCGACCAAGTACGCGCCGTTATTGGACCAGATGGCTCGCTCGGCAGCTAGCTTATCCCAATCGGCGGCTGGCGGTTGCCAGCTTTCGCGCTGCAACTGAGTCGGTGAGAACGCGCCTTGCTCGTGATAAAAATGCGTTTCACCTGCGTCGAGCAATTGAGCGGCGAGATCGGGTACTCGCTGCTGGTTGGCTTCCAGAGCGCTGACGACTTCTTCGACGCCGAAGAGATCCCACAGTTCAAAAGGCCCTAGCGCCCAGTTAAATCCCCAGCGCATCGCCTGATCGATTTGAACAATGTCGCCGGCTATGTCGGCCGCATGCTCGGCGGCGTAGGCCAGCACGGCCGTGAGATGCGCTCGCCCGAGTTGACCCCACGGTCCCGGATCGTCCCATAAGGCACGGAGGCGGCGTGCTGGAGAACGCTCGCTCAACGCCGATTCCAAGGTGCCCAATTCCACCTTCTGCACGGGTTGATAGGCGAAAGTATTCAAATTGAGAGCCTCAATGCCCGTCTCGGCCTTGCGGTAGAATCCGGCATTGACCTTGGCCCCGAGCAAGTTCTCGTCCAACATGCGCCGATAAAACGCCGGCAGCGCAAAAAGCGACCGCCACGGATCCGCTGGCAATCCCTCGTAGTTGGTCTCAGCCACGTGCGCGACCGTGTCCAAGCCCACGATGTCGCAAACGCGCAAGGTCGCGCTTGGGGGCCGCCCCATCAGAGAGCCGGTCAGCGCGTCAACTTCAGCCACGCCTAGCCCGTCCCGCTCCATCCTCTGCAGCATGTCGCAGGCGGCAAAAATCCATAGGCGATTGCCGATGAAATTAGGCGTGTCTTGGCCGCGGACCACGCCCTTGCCCAACTCCCCAGTGAGAAAATTGACCATCTGCTGGACGATGGCCGGCTCGGTATCCGGCCCGGGTATGACTTCGACCAATTTCATGTAGCGCGGCGGATTGAAGAAATGTATCCCGAGAAAGCAGCGGCAAAACTCCGGCGACCGGCCGTGCACCAACTCGGCGATAGATAGCCCCGAGGTATTGCTACTGATGATTAATCCGTCGTGCAGGTACGGCTCCAGGCGGGCCAGCAATGCCCGCTTGGGTTCGCTTTCTTCTACAACAGCTTCGATGACCCAATCAGCCTCTCCAACGCAGGCTAAATCCTCTAGGCTCCCTAGCTGGATGCGTTGGGCCATCTCCGCTAGATAGAAAGCGGGAGGTCGGCTCGCGAGGGCTTTTTCCAACCCCTGACGCGCGCGACCCGCCTCATCGCCTGCCAGTGGCAAGTCGAGGAGATGTACCTTGTGGCCCGCACAGGCGAGCAGAGCCGCGATTTGCCCTCCCATGACTCCAGCGCCGAGCACCACTACATTTTTCGCTTCTTCAGTCATTTTCCCCTCCCGTCGGAAAGAGGGAGAGTTGATCTGAATTGGACGCGACCGCCCTTCCCCGCAAGAGCACTGATCCTTCGTGGTGCAGGGCCAACCAACGCTCGATTTCGCTCAGGCGAAACCGCACTAGCTTGCCAAATCTATAATGGGGAATCTGGCCGCGACGGACCATGCGACGCACCGTGGAGGGCGAACAGCGGAGATAGGCGGCGACCTCTCTGGCGATCATCATCTTTTCCTGCACCATAGCTCTGCTCTCCAGTGCTCAGTAACAGAGAAGGCGGTCAGCTACAAAGAAATTGTTGTCAGTCTCCTGGATAGAAACTTCAATGTGGTACTGATAGCCGCGCTGTGGGAATAACCCCTGCAAAACCTCGACCGCTTGGTCTAGGCAGTACTCAGCCACGTTTTCCACACTCGGATTTTCGCCTGGCATGACCACGACGCCCTGCGGATCGAAGAGCTTGGTGTCGAGAAAGGTCGCATCCCGCGCGGAAATCAACATCTTGTGATCCAAGAATTTGAAGATGTCCTTGAGCGCACCGAAGTCAACGGACATATCCAGTTTTTCGAGCCGCGGGAAGCGCTCGGTGCGGACGACAAACACGCCGCGCCAAGTATGCCCGTGGACGTAGGCGCATTTGCCGTCGTAGTCTAGCTGTCGATGAGCGGCATGGAATTTACCTTGGGCCTTAATGGTCTCCATGCGAGCTGTCTCCCTCGACCTTTGCCAGCGCTTTCTCCAAACGAGTGCGGTAGTACCAAGTCCCTACCGACATGAGTGCCTGTAACGCAATGACGTAGTAGAGAGCCTTGCCAGCAGCCCGCACCCACTCGGCTGTCGAGACCGTGGTTAGAATGATAATCAGCGCAAAAGCCGCTAGTATGACCCCGGTGTTAATGCGGAGAATCTTCTGGCATAGTGCCAGTGCTTTGTGTCGTGATGCGTTGGTGTTTTGCGCCATAAATTTATCCCGCCCGCCCGGCGACCCACTCTTGGGCCAGCCGCCGTGCGCAGCGATCCTCGTCTAATATGGATTCGAGCGAAACCGCCTCCTGTGTGCCGCAGTGCGCCAACACGTCGCGGTTCAGGTCGGCGATATCGAGAAATCCGATTTTCCGCGCCAAAAAAGCCGCCACCGCCTCCTCGTTGGCCGCGTTGAGAACGGCTGGAAAGGTCCCACCACTCCGGCCTGCTTCGTAGCACAAATCCAAACAGGGAAAATTCGCTCTGTCTGGCGCGGCGAAACTCAGTTGACCCACTTGCTTGAGGTCGAGATTGTCGAGAGGAACCTCTCGCCGCTCTGGGTGAGTCAGCGCGTATTGGATCGGCAGCATCATATCGGTCTTGCCCATGTGCGCCAACAGCGATCCATCGGCGAATTCAACCAGCGCATGCACCACCGACTGGCGATGGACGACCACATCCACTTGTTCGACCGCCACGCCAAAGAGCCAAGCAGCCTCGATGACTTCAAAGCCTTTGTTCATCAGAGTTGCCGAATCCACGCTGATCTTGGCACCCATTTTCCAAGTGGGGTGATCAATAGCCTGCTCCGGGGTAATGTTGCGCATCTGCTCGCGACTGCACCCCCAGAACGGCCCCCCAGAGGCCGTGAGAATTATCCGCTTCAAGCTTTTGCGCTCTTCGCCTTTCAGACACTGCCAAATGGCGTTAGGCTCACTGTCCAATGGCAGCACGGTCCCTCCGCCGCGCTCGGCTTGCTGCAAGATCAGACCGCCTGCCATGACCAGCGGTTCTTTGTTAGCCATGGCCACGGTCTTGCCCTGTGCCAACGCCGCCAGCGTCGGAGCGAGGCCAACAGCGCCGACAAGCCCGTTAAGCACCAGATCTGCCTCCGGCATGGTGGCCAGTTCACACAGTCCTTCTGCACCATAAACCACTTCGACCTGCGGTACTGCGCTCTGCACCCACTTTCTGGCCTCGGTATCCAGAACGCAAATTTTTTGCGGCGGCCAACAACGCGCACGCGCAATCAGCTTGTCGACCTTGGACCCACCTGCCAAGCCCACGATCTCGTACCCCATTCCCAGATTTTCGAGGACTTTGAAACACGTATCGCCAATGGACCCGGTGCAGCCGAGAACGACAATTTTTTTAGGATCGTCGGCCATTTCAGTTGAGGCGAATTTAGCTACCGACACTCCCTCTACGGCTTCCGTTGCGCGGCCGACGACCGCTTCTATTACGCGTATCGCTGTTGCGCCGATCACCACGGCCCCGCTCGGTATGGCGCACCACCTGCGTCTGGCGCACTACCACGACCTTGACTTGGCCGGCAAAAGTCAACTCGGTCTTGACGCGCTCGGCTATGTCGAATGCCAGCATCTCGGCGTCTTCATCCCCGATCTGTTCGCCACAGACCATGACGCGAATCTCGCGGCCGGCGTTGATGGCGTACACGTCTGTGACGCCCGCAAACGAAGTCGCGATTTCTTCTAAACGCATAATGCGGCGGGTATAACCTTCGAGGTCCTCGCGCCGTCCTCCGGGCCGTATCGACGATATAGTATCGGCAGCCTTGACCAAGAAGCAGATCGGCGAAAGGCGATCGTGGTCCTCGTGGTGCTCGGCGATGACTTCCTTGACAGTCAGATGCTCGTCGAATTGCTCGCCTAGCTTGATACCCAATTCGACGTGGCCTCCTTCTAGCTCCTTACTGACGGTCTTGCCGATATCGTGCAAGAGGCCTGCCCGCTTGGCCAACGGCACATCCAATCCGACCTCGGCAGCCATCCCGCCGGCCAAATGGGCGACTTCTAGGCAGTGCTGTAAAAGGTTTTGTCCAAAGCTAGCGCGATATTTGAGCATGCCTACATAATAGGGCAAATCAGCGTGGTGCTGGCTAGCCCCAATCTCGCTGAGGGCGCTCTTGCCAACTTCGACCATATCTTGGTCTAGGGTCTTGCGGCACTCCTCTACTACTTCCTCAATCTTGGTTGGAGTGAAACCTCCGCTGCTGATTAGCTGCTGCATGGCACGGCTAGCCACTTCGCGCCGCGCTGGATCGTAAGACGAAAGCAACACGGCGTCGGGCGTATCATCGACCACGACCTTGACTCCGGTCGCCGTCTCAAATGCACGTACGTTGCGTCCTTCCTTGCCGATGATGCGACTTTTGATTCCCTCGTTGGGCAAGGGCACGGTCGAGGTGACTAAGTGGACGGTCTCTTCAACTGCACAGCGCTGAATAGCTTGGGCGATGATTTTTTTAGCTTCTCGATCCGACTCTTCCTTAGCCTTGGTGCGCTCGCTGCGGATCATGGCCGCCGCTCGCCCGCGGACCTCGCTGGCCAGATGCTCCATCATCTGTTCGCGCGCTTCGTCCGCGGGCAGCCCGCTGGCCAACTCTAGACGCTGTTGGTACTCGGCGCGCATTTGACCTAGTTCCCCTTCTTCTTCTTTTAAGGTCCGTTCGCGCTGGCCAATCCGCTGCTCCTGATTCTTGAGACGATTCCACGCCCGGTTCTGCTCTTCTTTCTGGCTATTGAGGTCGCGTACGAGCTGTGCCAAGTTCTTATCGCGGCGGTTCAGATCAGCCAATTGATCTTCTAACTCGGCCTCTTGGCGGGCTTTGGTTTTATACCAGTCATCCCGTTCTTCGAGCAAGCTCAGCCGCACTGCGCGCTCTTCTTCGGCTAGCTGCTGCCGCACTCGGTCTTCTGCCTCTTTCTCCACTTGGGGCAGGATGCCCCTTTTTAATTGATAACTCAGCAGAAAACCCAGACCACCGCCCAAAGCGAGCAGGCCCAAGCCCACTAATGCTTGGATCATATCTGGATATTCCATTGCTGTACATCCTGAAGGTCTTAAGGTTTAAAGTTGCTAATAGATAAGACATACGAGTCCACAAGGGCAAATGCCAGTCCTTGTGCCTGCCCGGTCGCTACGTCTGACAGGCGGCTTCTAACGCCACTTGCCGCATAGCCGCACGCTCGGCCGGATCGCTCCAGCGCTGGACGATCAGCGGGTCAAGTGCATCTAAGGGATCGTAGTACAAGAAGAACTCGCCGGGCCGCACGGCTGGGCTAGTAAATACGGCGATGCCCGTTTGGCGATCGTAGTGTTCGTAGGAGTGGACATCGCGCTTCCCCCCGCCCCCCATAGTGTCGAGCACAAAGGCCGGCGTATTGAAGCCCGCGGTCCGCCCGCGCACCGCCTTCTCTAGGGAGATCGCCGTCGCCAAAGTCGTGCGCAACTCTTCGACCCCGCGCACCATATCGTGAACAAAGGTGTAATACGGATGTACGTTGAGGTAACTGAGCTGTCGCACGAGATGCTGCATAGTGCCGACATCATCGTTGACACCCCTTTGCAAGACGGTTTGGTTGCGCACGCAGATGCCGCGCTCCATCAATTCGTCGAGTGCGCGACCGCTGATGGCCGTGATTTCGCGAGGATGGTTGAAATGCGTGTGCAACGCGACTTCCTTGTGGATCTTGTGTCCCGCTTCAACAACCCGCGTAAGGGCATCAACCCACTCGCGGTCTGTGACGAGTTTCTGCGGCATAATCGCCGGAGCTTTCGTCGCGTAGCGCATCCGCCGCACGTGTTCAATGTTGAGTAAGCGAGTGCCGATGTATTCGATGTGTTCGGCCTTGAGGTTGGCCACATCGCCGCCACTGATGACGATGTCTTCTAACTCGGGCCGCGAAGCGATATAGGCAAAAACCTGCTCCCACCGCTGGACAATGGCTCCAAAATGCACTTTCTCCACATCCTCGGTATCCAACCCTACCGCATAGGAACGAGTGCAGAAACGGCAGTACACCGGACAGGTGTCGAGCGTCAGAAACAGCGCTCGGTCGGCGTAGCGATGCGTCAGGCCCGGCACGGGGGAATCTACTTGCTCGTGCAGCGAGTCTAGAGCGAGTTCCGGATGATCAGGCCACATCCGTGATTCCATGGGCAAAAACTGAATGCGCAGCGGATCCTCGGCTGGCTCCGACCAGTCAATCAGACTCAGTATATACGGAGAAATCCGCAGGCTCATCGGCGAGCGCAAAAGCCCCTGTTCGACATCGCGATAAAACGCCTCTGAAACGACGCTGCCGAGCACCTCCCGCAGCTTCTTCAGGCTCGTCACGCTATTGCGGCTCTGAAAGCGGTGCTCGTGGAACTCATCGGCACGCAAATCAGCATAGGCGGGAATGGCACGCCAATACTCATCGTCGCGCAAGTCTCGGTGGGAGGTATCGAATACCGCGCTGGTGGGCGGCGTCAGTACCTGCTCTTGTATATCAGACATGGGTTTGTCTCGTACTGATTTAATGGAAGTTCACAATTTGCTGGCTTTGCGGGCACTATAAATAGTGGGGCAAAGCCGTCTGTGCCTTGCCCCACTCCACTGCGAAAACGAAGTACTTCAGTTGAGCGATTGCAAACAGGCCCTAATGGCCGCAAAATCCGGCAGAACCTTGGGGTTGTCGGACACCCAAGCGTAGCGGACAACACCTTGCCCATCGACGACAAAAGCCGAGCGCTTGGCGACGCCTTTGAAGCCCAACAGGTCTTCGTGCTGGGCACCGTACCCAGCGGAGACTTCCTTGTTGAAATCGCTGAGCAGCGGAATCCCAATACCTTCCTTTTCGGCCCAAGCGCTGAGGCTAAACGGGCTATCGACGCTGATTCCCAAAACTTGGGCATCGAGCTCTCGGTACGCGTTGATTCCGGCGGAAATCTCACATAACTCCTGCGTACAAACGCCGGTAAAAGCCAGCGGCACGAAGAGCAGGACGACGTTTTTACCGGCGAAATCCCCGAGGCTTACGTCCTCCATATCCGCATTCTTGAGGGTGAACGCGGGCGCTGTATCTCCTACTTGAATCGCCATCTGCTAACTCCCCATCGCCTCGGCAAAGCGGCGATTGACTTCGTTCCAGTTGACAGTCTCAATCCAAGCGGCGATGTAGTCGGGCCGACGGTTTTGATAGTTGAGATAATAGGCGTGTTCCCAGACGTCGATGCCGAGGATGGGAACTCCACTGCCGTCCATTAGGGGATTATCCTGATTGGCAGTGCTGAGGATGTCGAGCTTGCCGTCCTTGACTACGACCCAAGCCCAGCCGCTGCCGAATCGCTTAGTTGCGGCATCCACGAAGGCATTTTTGGCCTCTTCAGGGCTGCCGAATGCGGCTTCCACGGCAGCTATAAATTCAGCCGAAGGTTCGCCGCGCTCCCCTTCAGGAGCCATGATCTGCCAAAATAGGCTGTGGTTGGCATGACCGCCGCCGTGATTGCGCACCGCCGTGCGGATGTCCTCGGGGACGGCGTCGAGGTCGCTGATGAGGTCTTCGGCACTTTTAGCGGCCAAGTCGTCGCGCCCTTCGAGCGCGGTGTTGAGGCTGGTCACATAGGTGTTGTGATGCTTGGTATGGTGAATCTCCATGGTGCGGGCATCTATGACAGGTTCTAGCGCGTCATAGGCGTAGGAGAGGTCGGGAAGAGAGTGAGCCATGGTGCAATCCTTTCGGCTTGAGGTTAAAACGCAAGGTGAGAATGCGTTAGGAGGCCGTACTGGCCTGGTAGTTTTTCACTAAGGCTTGAGTCGCGTCAACGGCTAGTTGGGCAGCGTGGCGCTTCATTGGCGGTAGTCCCCCTAGTGCCTCCTCAATAGCTGCCGGCTTTAGCTGGGCTGCGTCCGCCAACAATAAGCCTGCCAGCAACTCGGTGAGCACCGAGCCAGCCGCGACCGAAGGCGCACAGCCAAAGGTCTTACAGCTAGCGCGAACGATGCGGCCGTCTTCGACGCGAGCAAAGAGCTGCATCGTGTCGCCGCAGGCCTGATTTTCAGCTTGCCCCGAGGCATTGGCGTCATCGATTTGGCCAGTGTTACGGGGATGTCGGTAATGGTCGAAGACCGCTGCACTAAAGGAGGTCATTTGCTCGCTTCAACAGCATAGTAAAGGGGTACGGGAAACGAGTTGTATAATACTTGTGGCCACGGGGGTTGTCAACCACACATCTCCCTGAACTACAATTCATACAACGAGTTATAACACCTCATCAGGCGTTTAGGCCGCCGGAACCACCCAGTCCACCCGAACCGCAATCCCGCCAGTATGTCCGCACCATCTGCAAGACGTCCCAGAGTATGGTATCCTTTGCTACTTGGTCGATCAACGCGTGCAGCCGCTCGGCTTTCTCCGGTTCAATTAGCCCCAGTCCACTCATCATCGTCAGGTGGTGGATCAAGCCCGTTTGCAACAGCGTGCGATTCATGTCCGAGAGGGGGATACTGCTTTTGTTGGCGAACTCTTCTTCAAGGCCGGCATAGAGTTCGGCCAAGCTGTGGGAAAGTGTAGTCTCGACTTTGTAAACTTTTTCCATGCGCCTCTCGCCCGTGTGGGAGCCTTGCGGTTAATATACCCGGCGCGTTCCTACTGTCAACAAGACTCGGCCAGAGGACACAGTGAGTCATTTGGCCGTGATTTGGTATTTGCGGAGCAAGTGGCGGAAGCGGTCGTAGGTCAAGCCCAAATGCTGTGCCGCGTCTTTCTGCCGCCCGCCCGCCTGGGAGAGCGCGCCGTCGAGCAAGCCTCGCTCGACACGCTCGACCTGTTCGTCGAAACTGCCTCCCTCAGGAAGGTCAACGCCACTGCCACCGCGCACTTCCGGGGGCAAATCCTCCACGCTCACTTCGTCTCCCTGCGCGACGCAAAGGGCGCACTCAATGGCGAACTTGAGCTCGCGCACATTACCCGGCCAAGCGTAGGTCTCTAGCGTGGCCAAAACGCCTTCGGCAAACGGGCGTCGTTCAATCGCCGGCACCTCGTCGCACAGTTGCTGAGTAAAGTACTCAACCAAGGGTCGGATGTCCTCGGGGCGCTCCCGCAAGGGCGGTAGCTGAAGCACGCTAAACCGCAGGCGGTCGTAGAGGTCGGCGCGGAATTGCCCACTAGCTATTTCCCGCTCCAGATCTGCGTTGGTCGCAGCCACTACGCGCACGTCAACGTGGATCGTCTGCGTCCCGCCCGTTCGTTCAAATTCTTGGTATTCTATGACGCGCAATACGTTTTTTTGGAAATCCAGCGACGTGTTGCCGATCTCGTCGAGAAAAAGCGTGCCGCCATCGGCGGCTTCAAAGCGGCCGTGGCGCATTTCGGTCGCCCCCGTAAAGGCCCCCTTCTCGTGGCCGAACAGCTCGCTTTCGAGTAGGGTATCCGATAGCGCCGCGCAGTTCATCTTAACAAAGGCCCGCTCGCGGCGGTTGCTTCCGTAGTGCAAGGCCGCGGCGATCAGCTCCTTGCCGGTACCCCGCTCGCCACAGATCAGCACGGGTCGCGGTATGGAGGCGACCTGTTCAACTTGCTTGAGCAGGTTCTGAATCAGAGGACTGCGGCTGACGAGCTGATAGCGCTGACCTAGTTCGGTTCGGTAAAAAGAATTCTCTCGGTCGAGGGCCTCGTTCTCGGCCTTAAGACGGGCGTTTTCGCGCAATACCGCCAACATCCGCTCGACCTTTTCCATCTCCATTTCGAGCTTGTCCTCGACGTACAGGTCCTTCTCGATAAAGTCCGCTGCCCCGGCCTGTACAGCTTCGACCGCTAAGTCGACGCTTCCCTTGCCCGTGAGGATAATAACCGGCAACTCGGCCCACTGCTTTTTGATCTCTTGCAGCACTTCGAGGCCATTGGGCTGACCAATGCCAAAATCAAAGTCCAGCACCACGAGTTCGACATCCGCCGGCCTAGCAGCCAGATGTCCGAGCAACCGCTGGCCGTTGGAAAACGAGATGACCTCCTTGCCCAAGCTGCGCAGTTTCTCCGCCAACATCTCGCGCAGTTCCTGCTGGTCATCGGCGATTAAGACGGCTTTCTGTTTTTTGCCTATCATGCCCGTCCTCGTTCAATCCCTGAAAGGCTAGGTCTGTCCGCCCGAGAAACTGAGCGGTAGATCGAGCCGAAAAACGGTTCCGTGTCCCTTTCTGCTCTTAACGCGCAGTACGCCCTGATGGGCTTGGGCAATGCGGCGTGCAATACTCAAGCCATAACCATTGCCCCGCTCCCTAGTGGTAAATCCAGGCTCGAATATCAACTCCAAATGCTCTTCCTCAATGCCCGGCCCATCGTCCTCGACCTCAATGAAAGCCAACGACTGCTCCTCGTCGTAGCCAGCACCCAGCACCACCCGACCACCGCTATTTCCTTCAAGGATTTCCAAGGCGTTGAGGCAGAGGTTGGTAATGGCCTCGCGCAGCATCCGCTCATCGGCCTCTACGCGCGGCAAGCCCTCTTGAATCCGCGTCTGGATCGCGGTCCTCCAAGTTTGCCGGTCAAATCCAGCGACTACCCGGCGCACCAAGCGCCCGAGATCGATCACCGCCGGGTGGATTTCATCCGTTTTCATTGCCTCCAAAAACCCCACCCATTCATCGTATAGGGCCTCGTATTCTCCCCCTAAGCGATTCAACTCCCCCTGCTGTGTCCCTTCGGCCTTGCGCCCCAGCCCCCGCAAGCGGCTGCCGATGATTCCCATCAGGTTTTTGATGCGATGTCCCTTCGTGTAAAACCCCTCGTACACTTGTTCCTTGCCCAGCTCGACCATTTCTATCGACAAACGCGCGAGGACTTGCGGGGCGCTTTGCGCAAATTCCTCGCAGATGTGCTGGTATTCTTGTTCCAATTCAGGGGGTTTTACGTGGCGAAAAAACAAACGGGCCAAATTCGCATACGGCCGACTGAGCTTAGGGTCGAGTTGGATGGCGACCTTGAATTCCCCCATCGCCCCCAACACTTGGCCTCCTTGCAACAAGAGCTGGCCCAAGCTGTTGTGGCCAGCCGCGGAAAGTGGGTTGAGCACCAATCCCCGGCGGAACGCGCCGATGGCTTCTCCGCGCCGCTGTGGATCTTCGTTGTACTGATTGCCAAGAGCAAAAAAGACGCGGTCAAGGGCTGGGTATTCGCGCCCTTCCTCAGTCGCACGCACAATGGCCTCAAAGTGCGCCAGTGACTGTTCGCGGAACCGGGCGTTCCGCCGCCCTTGGCGCATTGCGAGCAAACCGAGCTGGTAGTGACTTTCTAGATGCCCACTCTCCGCGGCCGCTTCTAGCGTGGCGACGGCCGCTTGCTCATCCCCCAGTTCCAAGAGACAAAGCCCTTTGCAGTGCTGGAGTTCCAAGTCGTCGGGTATCTGCGCTAGGCCGCGCTCGCACCACTCCAGAGCCTCGGCCCAACGCGCACCTTCACAAGCCTCTACAGCGCGGTCGAGCCAATTCACGGCTAGTCTTGCTTTCGCTGTTCTTGGCGCTCCCAAGACTTAGATCCTACTTCGTCCATGTGGTCGATCTTTTCGCTAAGAGCGATCATTACGTCTTGCACCTCAGTCAGCCGCTGCTCTACTGCGGCTAGCCGTTCCCGTAGCTCGCCCGGCTTAATGCCCTTGTCCTCGGATACAGTCGCCTTGAGTTTGAGGTATTCGGCAACTTTGGCGATGCCGAAAATCGCCACGACAGCCAACAAGAGTGGCGTCAGGAGGATGGGGCCCATCAAACCATAGGACTCGGGGTAGATAGGAAACGCAAAGTAAAAAAGAACACACAACGCGATACCAGCGAAGAATCCAAAGACGGTCCCTTTATTCTTGGACATGATTAGCTCCTTTTCCTCTCTTCCAGCCGGTCAATCTTTTCGCTGAGAGTGATCATCACGTCCTGCACCTCGGTCAGCCGCTGCTCTACTCGCTCTAGACGCTTGACGATCCGATCCTCTTCCTGTTTCGCTTTTTTGTCTTGTCTCCTGCGGCTCGAATAATACTTGTTGCCCCAATTGACCAATCCACTGCACAGGATGATGAGACATACGCCAATGGCGACCTGCAAAAACCCACTCATTTGCTCCCTCCCTGTCGGAGCTATAGCCTGTTTGTATCAAGCACTTTCGACGCCCCGGCTCCAGTGTTTCTCATGCGCGAAAAGCACTTCTGGAAAGCGATAGACGATCAGGCCCGAATCGGTTATTTCGACCTCGACGAATCCCCCATCGGCTAGGCGCTTGAGAATTTCCGAGGCTTCCTCAACCGTCAGCCCGGTATCGGCCGCAGTTTCAGTCACCGTCAGGCGGCCACCGCGCTGGCGGGCCAAGCGCACGACGCGGCTCTGCTGCCGCCGGTAGCGCACCAAATGCGCGGCCGCATCGAGTTTTTTGGCCAATATCCAGAGCAAGCTGCCGAAGATGACCTGAGTGACGCCAATGGCGAAGAGTTCGAAGAAATCGCTGTCCGAAGCTTCGGGCCTAAGCATCTGAAAAAGCCCGTAGAGCATAAGTCCCAGCCCTATTGGCACGATCGGTACGGCCAGCACCTTGAGAAAAAGAGCGCCTAAACGCTTGCACCCGCTCTCTATCGCACTGCCTACCTTGAGGTTGGCTTCGTCGATGAATTTCATAGCTCACCTGCTAAAAAGTCCACAGAACGCGCTGCGGGCCATAGGGTTACTTATCTTTCTTCATCTTGTCCTTCAGAGCCTTCAATTCATCGTCAACGCTGTGATCGACTTCGATTTGGCGGATCTCTTTCTCAATGTTTTCCATCTCGCCCGAAATCTCCGTGTGGGCTGCCGCCTCTGCCTCGCTCTCTTCGACTTTCTGCTCAAAGCGTTCAAAGCTGGAAAAGGCATCCTCACCCAACCCGGAAATGCTCTGGGCCAAGCGCTTGCGGGCCTGGGCAGCTTGGTGGCGAGCGACCAACGTGCCCTGTCGAGTCCGCGCTTCTTCGAGCTTGGTCTTTAGCTCGCGTAGCTGCTCTCGCAACTGCTCGGCTGTCTGCCGACTCTCCTCCACGGCCGGAGCCAAATCCTCGGCCGCTTTGGCAAACACCGCCTTGCGCTCCAGCGCCCGGCGCGCCAGTTCATCCTCGCCCGCTTCTACCGCCCGTTCGGCCTTGCGCTGCCATTCGGCGACCTGGCTTTGCTTGTCGTTGAGCTGACGCTCGAGCCGCTTGTGGTTAGCCACAGCGGTCCCTACCGAAGCTGTGGCCTTGCCGACTGCCTCTTCCATGTCCCGCACCATCTGGCGGATCATCTTGTCTGGCTCTTCAGCTCGGTCGAGCATCTCGTTGATATTGGACTTGAGGATATCGCTTATCCTCGAAAAGGCTCCCTTAGCCATCGCACACCTTCCTTGATTGAGTGAAGCTTATCATGCGCTGTTTCTAACCTGCAAGGACCATGCCAAAATCATTGTCGTATCCATAACTGATTATAGTCCATTATATTACAGGAAAAACATAGATTTAATTATTACTTGTTAATGGCCAGATTCGCCACTTGGCTGGCGTCATTGGCCATTTTCACTCCTTTAGTTATTATCTGATTCCCTTACACTTTTGAAAATAGGGCTGCTGCCCATAGTTTATAGCTCTCTTTTAACCGCCTAAGATCAAAGGAGGGCCTTATGAGCAGCAGCGAACAGGTATATAACCGATTGCTGGGTAGGTTGCAAGCACTCG
>JAJDUT010000060.1 GCA_022826515.1 Candidatus Latescibacterota bacterium | reverse complement strand
CCGAAACACGGGTGGGATGTGCCATACTCAACCGGCTACTGCATTTGGCTAAACCCGAATCCTATCCCCTAACCGAGAAAGCCTAAACTACACACACAAGAAGCCAACACCCCGGCACGAGTTTTATGCACCAAAGCCCCTTCAATCAGTAAATTCATCAGTATATACCTCCTCTTATATTTGGTATAAAAATTCTCGTAACACTAATGCATTCATAATATTATAATCTTTGTACTTTTCGATTAATGACTTATACATTTTGTTATTACCTTCTATATAAAGAACACCATCTAGTACAGCAACTATGATAGCTTCGACTCCTTCTGTTCTCAATGTACTAATCGCATCATTAAATTGGGCATTTTGATGTCCGCCAAAATCTGTAAGAAACTTCGCCTCTCCAATCACGTATTTATTATTGAATCTCGCCACAAAGTCTAATCCTTTTTCATGCCTATACCCTAAAAATTGCCTTGCAAAATCCATATTCTCTTTATCACTTCCATCTAAAATTGCATCTTTGTCATCAGAAACAAATAATTCCCAATTGACAGGAATAATGCCTAAAGATTTTTCTTTTAACCAATAGCGAAACATAGGACCAATTTGCCTGTTCGTTTCCTTCGGTTCTGTACATCTCTCAAAAATTTTATCAATGCCCATTTCATACAATCTGCCACAAATTCTATTTATCGTTCTAGGGTTTCTTTCTATAGCTTTTCTATCTCTTCTCAGATAGGAAATATAGCTATCTTTTATCGGAAATAAATCCAGTTTTAATAATTCGCAGACTAGAGAATAATTATCTTCATCATAGAATGCCTGCTCAATTTTAGCCCAAGATTCTTTATCTATATCTCTTATTCCTTCCGGAATCGTTGGATATACTTGGAATAAATCATCCAAGTAAGATCTCTGGTTTGCATAGTCGATGCTTAATTTAGTCCATCTATTCATTTATATAATCCCTCATCATGGATAGTTGGCGTACTTGCCCGGGTGGTTCCATTTATCGAAAAACTAGAAGATCGACACCGACTCTTGATCGGTCAAGCCGCTTGGCACCCTCGTCTTGTTCCTAGCGGCGTACGTACTTATTGTACTTACTAAGCTGTCAGCACATACCTGATCATCCTCTACGAGAAGCCATGCCCGACCAGACCGATCCCATCCAATTTGAGGTCATTCGCAACGCCCTGCTCGAAGCCACCGAGGAGATGGCTATTGCCCTTCGGCGCAGCGCCTATTCGACCAACATCAAAACCCGCGCCGATTTCTCCTGCGCCTTTTTCGACCGCCAATTGCGGCCCGTCGCCCAAGCCTTTACCCAGCCAGTACACCTCGGCTCGCTGACGATCCTCACGCCCCGCGCAGTCGCCGAATACGGCCCTGAGAACTTACAGGCCGGAGACGCAATCCTCGTCAACGACCCCTATCGCGGCGGAGTCCATCTCAACGACATCACGCTGATTTCGCCCGTCTATTGCGGCGCAGAACTCTTCGGCTACGTAGCCAATCTCGCCCATCACGTCGATGTCGGCGGCGGTGCACCGGCCAGCATTGGAGCCTTCCAGCAGGTGTATCAGGAGGGCATCATCATCCCTCCGGTAAAGCTGGTACGTGGCGGGGAAATCGCAGCGGACGTCTTTGAACTAGTCATCGCCCAGATCCGCTCCAAGCGCGAGACGCGCGGCGACTTTCGCGCCCAAGTGGCGGCTAATCACTCGGGGATTCGCCGACTCAACGGGCTCGCTGAGCAGGTGGGATTGGCGGAAGCGTCTTTCTACATGGATCGGCTGATTGATTACACCCGAGAGCGGACGCTATCCGAGCTGGCCAAGTTGCCCAAGGGGGAGTTCACGGCCACAGGCGTCGTCGATAACGACGGCTTTACTGACGAGCCGGTGCGGCTCCAAGTCCGCGTCGCCATCGACGACGAAGGAGTGCTCTTCGACCTGACGGGATGCGACCCGCAGCGCCGGGCACCGGTCAATTCCACGTACTCCCAGACCTTTGCGGCCTGCGCGTATGTACTCAAGTGCCTAATCGACCAAGACGTGCCGGTCAACGCCGGGTTTTACGAGCAAGTGCGGCTCGTAGCTCCCGAGGGAACAGTCGTCAACTGTACGGCACCCTCGCCGGTGGTCGGGGGCTGGGAGACCCAGGTGCGGCTCTCCGATATCATTCTCAAGGCACTGCATCCGGCGCTGCCCGATAAGATACCGGCCGCGACCAAGGGGACGATGTGCCAAGTCGGCTTCGGCGGCACCGACCCGCGCACGGGGCAGCTTTATTCCTACTACGAGACCATGGCCGGCGGCTATGGAGGGCGCAGCACCAAGGACGGGCCGGACGCCGTGCAGTGCCACGGCCAAAACACCGAGAACGCGCCGATTGAGGAAATCGAAATCAACTACCCGCTGCGGATTGACCGCTATGAACTGATAGAGGATTCAGAGGGGGCTGGGCAGCATCGCGGCGGCTTGGGCCTGCGGCGCGACTACCGATTTATCGACCACGAAGTGTCCTTCACCGTCCTGTCAGACCGAGACCGCTGGGGGCCGGAAGGGCTGGCTGGGGGTCAAGCGGGAGGCAAAGCGCGTTATATCCTCGACCCCAAAGGCCAACACGTCGAGTTGGGGTCCAAAACGACGATCCCACTCGCGGCCGACACGGTTTTCAGCTACCGCACTTGCGGCGGCGGCGGCTATGGCCCACCCCATCAGCGCGACCCCCAAGCAGTGGCCGAGGATGTGCGCGAGGGCAAGGTGAGCGCAGAGCGGGCGCGAGACGAGTACGGCGTGGTCATCGACAGCGCCACCGGGCAAGTCGATCAGGCGGCGACCGAGGCGCGGCGGCGGGAGATGGCAGACAATGGCCTATAGACTCGGCGTCGATATCGGCGGCACCTTTACCGACATCACACTCATCGACGAAGCGACCGGGCAAATCTATACCGGCAAGGTCTCCTCGACTCCCCAAGACCCATCCGGCGGATTCATGGAAGCCGTACAGCGGCTGCTCGCCAAGCAGCAGATCGCCGCCCAAGACGTGGCCTACATCGTCCACGGCACCACAGTCGCCACCAACGCTATAATCGAAGGCAAGGTCGCGCCGACCGGCTTTATCACCACCGAGGGCTTCCGCGACATGCTGGAGATCGCCCGCCAGATTCGCCCCACCCTCTACGACTTGCAGTTTGAAAAACCCCGCCCGCTCGTGCCGCGCCACCGCTGTTTCGGCGTACCCGAGCGCCTCGACGCCAGCGGCGCAGAGCTGACACCGCTCGACGAAGACGCCCTGCGCCAAGTAGCCGATAAACTGCGCGACGAGGGCGTCGAGTCCATCGCCGTCTGCTTTCTGCACGCCTACGCCAATCCCACCCACGAGCGGCGAGCCGGGGAGATTATCGCCGAGGTTTTCCCAGAGGCCGTCGTCTCGCTGTCGGCAGAAGTTGCACCTGAGTTCCGCGAGTACTTGCGGGCCAGCACGACCGTGATCAATAGCTGTATCCGCCCGGTCGTCGCGCGCTATTTGCAGCGGATCGCAGATCGGTTGGCACAGGCCGGTATCGCCGCTGAGTTGCTCGTAATGCAGAGCAGCGGCGGGGTGTACACCTTTGCGGCAGCGCGGCAAAAGCCGGTGTACATGGTCGAATCCGGTCCGGCCGCCGGAGTGATCGCAGCCGCGCATCTGGGCCAAGCGCGGGGCTACGACCAAGTAATTTCCTTCGACATGGGCGGGACGACCGCCAAAGCCGGGCTGATCCAAGGCGGCTCGCCCAGCGTGACCAAGGACTACGAGGTCGGGACGACGGCGCAATCGGGCGTCGGGGCGACTCGCGGCGCTGGCTATCCAATCCGCACGCCAGTAATCGACCTCGTGGAAATCGGCGCAGGCGGCGGCTCCATCGCTTGGGTGGACCCCGGCGGCATCCTGCGAGTCGGGCCCCAAAGCGCCGGGGCCGATCCTGGGCCGGTCTGCTATGGCCAAGGCGGCACGCAACCCACGGTCACCGACGCCAACCTCGTATTGGGTCGGCTCAACCCAAACTATTTCCTCGGCGGAGAAATCGCCCTCGACCCAACGGCCGCGCAACGCGCCATCGAACAACACTGCGCCCAGCCGCTGGGCATGGATCTAGTCGAGGCTGCCCACGGCATCGTCGAGATCGCCAACACCGCCATGGTCAACGCCCTGCGGCTAGTCTCCGTCCAGCGCGGCTACGACCCGCGTGACTTTGCGCTGGTGGCCTTTGGCGGCGCTGGGCCAGCCCACGCCAACCGCCTCGCCGCCCTAACCGAGATTCCCGTGGCGATCATTCCCCAAAGTCCAGGTACAGCTTCAGCCCTAGGCCTGTTGGTGACCGACTTAAAACACGATTACGCGACCACCCTCATCCAGCGGTTGGACCAAGTAGTTCCCCAAGCCTTAGAGCAAACCTTCCGCGAGTTAGAGACGCAGGGACGGGAAACGCTGGGGCGCGAGGGCATGTCGGCAGCGGCGATGGACTTCAGACGCCAAGTGGACCTGCGCTACGTCGGGCAAAGCCACGAACTGACGCTGCCGTTGGCAAACGGAGCCTTGGGTCCAGCGCAGTTAGCGCAGCTATTGGAACAGTTCCACCGCACGCACGATCGCGCCTATGGCTTTAGCGCGCCGGGCGAGGACGTCGAACTCGTCAGCGTACGGCTCTCAGCCATCGGCCAGATCGCCAAACCCGCGCTAGCATCGCTAGCAGAGGCAACCGGAGAGGCGACGGCCAAAGGACAACGCCCAGTGTATTTCGCCGAGAGTGAGGGATTCGTCGATTGCCCGGTGTACGACCGCTATGCGCTGGGGGCTGGCGCGGTAGTGCAAGGCCCAGCCATCGTCGAGGAAATCGATTCAACCACCGTAGTCCATCCCCAGTACCAAGTGCGCGTTGACGAGGTGGGGCAGATGGTGCTGACGATGTCGGATTAGCTGAAGAAAAATGCTACTGAGGAAACTGCAAATTCCCCTGTTCGGGAATATCCGGTAGTTCAATGACTGGAATTCGGTTTTGTGCGACCGTACGCATATGTGGATCGTGGGATATAATCTCTTCTGCATTTTGAACAATGGCAATCGCAGCAATCTGAGCATCTATTCTTATATGACTGCGGGGAGCTTTTCCTTCTTCAAGTAATTTAGCTGCACCACGGCCTCGCTCCAATTCTGCCGCTATAAACGCAGCGGGCGAGTAAAATGCAGCAATAAAAAAGGATCGCTCGATAATGGTTCGGATGGTTCGCAATTGATCGACGTCTCCTCGTATCATCGCTTCCGCTACGACTGGTGCGGGAACCATCAAATCTACACCCTGTTCGTCCTGATGTCTGATATAACTCTTAGCTCGTTGTACCATTTCTTCTTGACCTTGAGTTGCTTCTTCTTTAATACCCCAGATGATAACATGCGTATCAAGACAGACCATCGTCTAAGTACCTTCCGAACGAATTTTATTGATAAAGTCAATGACGTCGGTATCTCTCCACTGATCCCCTACTAATTCAGAAATTTCTTCGAGGGCTTTCACCGGCGAATAATGTGTTTGATTGGCGATTTCTGTAGCTTTGAACTCGACTAATTCCAAAGTATGAGAATCCCATAGAGCTTGTCCGTATAAAGCGACATTTTTGTATAGACTCCGAGACAGGCTAATTGCAATTTCTCTAGTCGTTTCACAGTGAATAAGTCGGCTTCGATTAGGTAACGCGAGGTCCACTTTAGGCGTTTTTCCACCGACCCGTACGCACATACCAAAAATCGTGGTGGTGCCTTTAATAAATTGAGGTCGAGGAGGGGCTATTGGTCGTTGCGCCGATATTTCGATTTCCCGAATATGATACGACTGGTTTTGTTTTTCTGAAAACAAAACATCCCATTCCTGCCTCTTTGCCTGATTGGAAATATCGTGCAGTGCATTGTGTGCTTTTATGGGAAGTGCTGCAAAGTCTCCTTCTTCGACCGAAGCAGTTATCTTAGAGAGAACTTGCCACATGAAAGGCAAAAAAGAAAAAACGAGCCGATTGCTGCCCTTTTCTATGTCAACCAGCGAAATAACGGCTTGGTCTTCGGGTAGCTCTATGTTGCAGGCATGAGCCGTCTCAACCACGATAGTATTCAAGTTATCAATCAGTTTCGCGAACTCTCCCAAGGGAGTAGTTTCAGGCTCAGCATTTCTAAGCGTAATGGGATAGGTTGCATTAGCCATGGAAATCATCCCGATAAAAGAGAATCACTAAGTGCTAAAATCGCCGTCGTGCAGTATGCACGTAGTAGAGATAACTGAATTGCGTTGATACGTAGCGTTAGTTACAATGCAATCAATTAGCCCGAAATGGCCTTCTTTGTCAAGTTGGTTTTAGCCTATAGTCTTTCTACTGATTGGAAAGAAATGGCGACTATGAGCAACAACGATGGCGAACGAGTGGGGCCCATGCTAAACCCACCGCACCTAGGAGAACTGATCCGTGAGAGCATGGAAGAGGTCGGCTGGAATGTCACCGAAACGGCAGTCCACCTGGGCTGCGAACGCGAGACGCTTTCGCGCCTCTTGAACGGCAAAGCCGGCGTGTCTGCAAACATGGCGCTGGCATTGGAGCACATCGACTGGGGCACCGCCGAGAACTGGATGCGGATGCAGGCGAGCTATGAGCTTGCACAGGCTCGCCGAGAGCGGACCACAGCCGATGTGAAGTTCGCGTCAGTCACCCAAGCCTGACAGCTATTACACCCGCTCGGCCTGAGGTTCGGCCAGCCCGTGGGTATGATCCCACAAATGCCCTCGCCGCCTCTGGCCTTCTAGCGTCGTTTCAAAGTACACTCCCCGAACTGGCTCGTGCACCAACGGCATATCGTGATGATGCCCCATGCCCGTAGCAAGGCAGTCTCCCGGCTTCATTTCGTACGCCTTGCCCTCAGAAACAGCGCGAGCCTGACCTTCCAAGATGATCCAATACTCGTCGCAATCGTGAAAGTGGCTATCGAAATTGGTCCATTTCTCGTACGGGACTGGATCGCCTTTATCCTCGGGCTGGGGGCTATTGTCCATGGTGAAGATGCCCGAACCACCCGTCTCTGCTCCCCAGCGTCCGCAAAAGCGCACCAGCGTAGCCGCCTCTTTTACTTCCAACACTTCAAAAGAACCTGGACCAGTCAAATCTATATTGGCACCCGTGGCGGCTTCCACCTCCTCGTCGCCTACCCGCAACCGGCAACTCCCCCCTCCCACAATCAGCTTCTCCACCTCTCCACGGCGCACAAAGCTGTGTCCATCGCCTGCGTCGAGCCGCACAACCTCAAAGTGTTCCAACTCGCACCAATAGGGGTACTGGCCCTCACTTCTGAACATCGGCATAACTTTTCTCCCTTCTCTCGGTTTTTAAAAGGTTTTAGAATATTAGGTATCTGAGATTCGCACAAATCAACTGCCACTAGGATGCACAAACCATGAACGTCAAAGAAACCCTTTTTCATCTGCTTCGGGATATGTGATGAGCCAACGGGATTACGATGCTGTTGTCAGGCGCGTGGAAGCGATGTCTGGTATTGCTGTGCAGATATTGGGCGAGGTTGAAGGGTTGCCGATTTTGTGTGCGTCTGCTGGCAGGGGAGACGCGCCTGTTGTTTATATCAATGGAGGGACGCACGGCGATGAACCGGCTGGTGTGGAGGCCGCGCTCGCTTTTTTGCAGGGCAGATGGGAGCGCTGGGCTGATAGGGTGCGTTTTGAAGTTATTCCGTGTTTGTGTCCGTGGAGCTATGGCCACAATGCCCGGCTCAATGCACAGGATGTCGATGTGAATTGGGCGTTTTTGCGCGATGATGTGCCCGAGATTGAGATTTTAAAGGGTTTTTTGGCGGGAAGAGTTTTTACGGGTGTGATCGATTTGCACGAGGATTGGGAGAGTCCGGGATTTTATCTATACGAGATGTTTGGCGACCGGGGACCTCTGGGACGGGAGATGGTCGAGCGGGTGGCACGGGTTTGTCCGATTAACGAGAATGCCGAGATTGAGGGCGAGGTTGCGGTCAATGGGGTAATTCATCCCAATATGGAGGTGGCAAGGCGGAAGTACGGAGAGGGCATACCTATCGCTTTGGTCCAGCGAGGCCATACGGGGCATCTGGTGACGTCAGAAACCCCGACGGCGCAGCCGATGGATGTGCGCGTTGCGGCGCATCTGGCAACTGTTGAGGTGATGGTGGAGGCTATTGTTTAAATCAACTCGCTACATGTTCGTCAGCCAGCGCCCTTTTTCCGCAGTCAGCGCATAGATCGCGCCCCATATCCCCGAGACGGACACCTCGCCCAAAATCAACCCCAAGAAGAACGGCTTGGCGTTCTGGAACAAGCGCACGCCACCAAAGCGCAGGATGACCAGCTTCAACAGCCAAGCGATCAGCGCCGAGAACCAGATCTGGCTCGTCAGCCAGCCCACGGCAATGGCGAAGCCGATCGGGTGAAAGGGCCACCAAAACCACCGGTGCTGCGCCCACATTAAAAAGCCCTCCACGGCCGCGCCGATCCCCTTGAAAAGCCAGCCGCGCATGTCGGCCTCGGGCATGTTGAGAATGGTCGGACCGATGTACGGCCAGCCGTGGGCACCGGCCCAATTGATCAGCGACAGATTAACCGCTCCATGGGTGTAGGCCAGTTTCAAGGTCATGTAGGCCGCGGCCAACAGGCTGCACACCAGCGCCAGCATCAGGCCCCAAAACAGCCGCGTCTTGGGGCCGGGGATCAGCTCGGCGAGTTTGAGGCCATTGGCGCACGCAACCATCGGCGAAGTGCGCGATTCACCTTGCCAGATAAAGGTGAAGTTGAGGGCGACCAAGCCCTTGGCCCCGAGGACCGAAGTACCTAAACCCGAAATGATGAAGTACGCCGGGACAATGGGGCTGCGGGCGGTGGCCACGCCGCCGGTGGCTACCACGCGCGCGACCAAGATGAAGAACAGCAAGCTGACGACGAGCAAGACCGGAAGCACCGCAATCGGCACCCCCGAACGCCAGAGCCACACGGCGACGAAGAGCAGGCTGCCCAAAAAGCCGATCAAGGCCGTGCGATAGCTGAGCAACTCCTCGCTGTCATCGACGCCGCTGCGCGGGTCCCAGAGTTTGCGCCAGACCTCTTTGAGATGGGGGCGGGCGGTCCACAGTCCAAAGAGCACCAACACAATGACCGCGCCGGTAGCTTGATGGGTCAGGTCGGCCGGTTGCGAGTACTCGTACGCGCTCAGGCGTTCGGTGCTGGCAATGCCGAGCGTCTTAAAGACCCCTTCCTCCACCTTGGAGAACACGTAGAAGAACCAAATGCTGAACGTGATCTCGAGATTGACCAAGTAGAAGAAGCCGACCCAAGCCAAGTTGAGCGCAACCGGCAGGTGCAAAGTATGGTTGAAAAAAGAAAAACGACCGCGAGGGTTGTATTCGGGCACGATGGGGAAGTAGTGATTGAGGGCGTTGAGACTGAGCAGGATGCAGGGCACGGCAAACCCTACCCACATCCGCTGGTCCTTAAAGAAAGAAGCCACGCGTACGTTGGCGTCCTTCTCAATCATATTCTGCGGTAGCTGAACCATCGGGTAGGTCAGCCGCTCGTGCTCCGACCACTGGCGGTGGAGGATGGCGCTCATGCAGATCAGCATGAAGCTCATGGCCACGATCAACGCCAGCCAGTAGGCCATCGGCTCCACCCAGACGCCCCACGGGATGGACTCGCCCTTCGGCAGACCCTCGTAGTAATTCTTGATCGCCTCGAAGTCCTGCGGCGCGATCCACGCGGGGATAAAGTCGTAGAACAACTCGACGTAGTTGTTTTCCGGAGTGGCGTAGTAGAAGGGATAGACGATGGTGCCAATGAGGAAGAACATCAGGCCCCAAGTCGGCACAGTAACCGCCATCATCAACATGCAGTAAATCAGCACCAGATCGGCTTTGGACAGGGCGAAATGGCGGCCGAGCAGAGCCACAAATCCATTGACGGCAAAGGTCAGGACAAAAAAGAGAAAGAGCGCACCCGGCGAAGAAGGATTGAAGCCGACCCAGTAGTAATTGAACACGACCCCGTACGGCGCGAGCAGACCCACCGCTAGGGAGAGGGCAATGCCGATTAACAGTCCCTTGATGCTGAAAAGCGATTTGGGCATGTGTGAGTAGTCGAATACCCTACTCAGCGGCCGAGGCGGCCAAAAGCCCCCCATCCACCGGCAGGGACGCCCCGGTGATGCAGCCAGCGGCCGGCGAGCAGAGGAAGACCACGGCCCGGCCAATGTCTTCGGGGGTTCCCGGACGACGCAGGGGAACTATGTTGTGGAGCCGTTCATTGAGAACGCCCAACGCCGGAGGCGGTTCGTTGAAGACGTGATCGGTGTCCATGTATCCGGGCATGATGGCGTTGCAGCGGATGCCGTGCTCGCCCAAGTCAACGGCCATGCTTTCGGTCAGGCGCAAGACGCCAGCTTTGGCGGCCCCGTACGCCGTGTCGTTTTTCCACGCCCGCCGCCCGTGCACCGAGGAGGTGCTGACGATGGCTCCACCATCGCCCTGCGCCACCATGGCGCGCGCCGCTTGCTGCGAGCACAGAAAAAACCCCTTGAGGCCCACGTCGAGATTTTGGTCCCAATTCTCCTCGCTGAGTTCGAGGAAAGGCTCGCCCGTGCCGCCGTAGGGATTGTTGACCAAGATGTCAATGCGGCCAAACCGTTCGAGAAAGGCCGCGAACATCGCCTCGACTTGGACTCTATCGGAAATGTCGCCAGCGAAGAATTCGGCCTCGCGGCCCATAGCGCGGATCAGGTCCAATGTTTTGCCGACATCCTCGTCCTCGTGCAGATCGTTGATTCCCACGTCGCAGCCCGCTTCGGCTAACGCAAGGACGATGCCTCGGCCAATGCGGCGCTTGCCGCCGGTGACGAAGGCTTTCTTTCTACTTAGCAAATATGGGTCGGACATGGTGTACTCCTTATAGTCTAAGAGATCTTATCCGCAGATGGACGCAGAATAACATCATCCCCCATCTGCGCTCATCTGCGGATTCTAAACGATCTCGGGATGCTCGTGTATCGAGGGGGTAGCCATGATGCGCTTTTGGCGTTCGGTCAGCTCGCCGTACTCTGCGAGGTTGTAAAACTCCTTGGCCCACGTCGAGTAGCCGGGGCTGTACTTGTAGAGCAACGTGCGGCGCTGGTGCTCGGCGCACCACGGCATGGTGCCGTGGATCAGGGCCTCGGTAAAAAACAGCGCATCCCCGGCCTTGGCCGTCGGTTGGACCACGTAGTGCGCGTCGCGCTCAAAGCGCCTGACATCTTGCGGCAGGTTGCGGGGGTAATTGGTCTTGTGGCTGCCCGGCACACAGGCAAAACCGCCGTCGCCCTCATTGGCATCGGCGAGGAAAAAGGTCACCACGCTCAGGCCATTGCGCATCTGACCGTCGCGGTAGCTGAACCAGTGGTCGGTATCTTGGCTCGGGCCGCCGTGAAGACCGCCACGGGTGTCGCCGCGGTCCATGATGATGGCGTAGTCGTGGTCGATGCGCACCTTGGGGCCGATGAGTTCGACCAAGTAGGGCAGAATTTTGGGGTGGTCGATCAGGTCTTTGGTAGCTTGCCCCCAGCTACTGACCTTGTTCAGGTCGTTGCGGGGGTGGTTGTCCCAGCCGTTGATATACCGGTCCATCAGCGCGTTGAGATCGTCCAGTTCCTGCTGGCTGAGGACGTCTTTGATGACCAGATAGCCCTCTAAGTCGAAGACGAATTTTTCTTCTTCGGTCATGGCGTGCTCCTTTATGCGTAGATGTCCTGCATCTGATAGGCGTCGAGCGAGAGCAATTCGGCGCTCTGGCCCTGTGCGCGCAGCGAGACCCCGACGCTGTCGGCGCGGTCGGGATAGACGCGCGCGGCCACGCATTGCTGGCCGTTGGCAAAGACTTCGACGACGCTCTTATCGACAAAAACCCGCAGCTTGAGCGTCTCGCCCGCGGCTAGGATGACTGGGGCGGTCTCCGGGGCGCGGGAGAGCACGTCGGGCGCAACAGAAGAATACGAAGTGTCGAGCGAGATCAGGCTCTGGTGGTGGTCGCTGCCAAAGACGCGGTTGCTGAAGCCCCGGTTTTTGAAAAAGGCAATGCGCGTGTGCTCCTCCTTGCCGGGAGCGCGCAGGACATTGAGTTCGACCATGGGCGCGTCTTGCGGATCGATTTCAGCGACGATTTCCATGGCGTTGCCCCGGACCGCATCGAGAACGAGTTCTTCGTTGGCGGCGAGGGTGGTTTTGCCGATGTGCTGATGGTCCCGTCTAAGCGATTCAAGGTCGCCGGCCGGCTCCATGGCCAAGTCGTCGCCGACCACGGTCAGCCGACGGGGCAAGGTCATAATCTGGTTCCAGTTCTTGGTCGGTTTGCCGGGGTTCATGTTGAAGATGACTAAGACGCCGCCTTGGCCATCGGGGGTCGCCGAAGGGGCGTGGACGCCCGAGGGCGCGGCCGCGCCAAAGTTAAACTTGGCACCGTAGGTCACGACGAACTTGTCGCGCTCAGTGTCGTAGTCGCCGAGCAAGTACTGGCCGCCGCTCCTATGGCTGAAGAAGAGGAGAATGTGGCGGTCGCCAATCGGCCAGAAATAGGGACAGGCCCCGTCGTCGCCGACTAGCGTGTACCCATCGTCCTCTGCGAAGGGGTGGAGATACTCCCAGTGTTCGAGATCACTCGACCTGAAGAGGAAGTTGGCGCGCACGGGCTTGCCGGCCGGGCCTTCGGGCTTGGTACCCGCCGACAGCGAGTAATAAGCGTCGCCCTGCTTCCAGATGCAGGGATCGAAGACTCGGTAGGGCGCGTCGGCGCGGATGGGAATCACGGCCTTGTTGGCGACCTTTTCCCAGTTGAGCAATAGCGGGTCCGAAGAAGTGGCGACCATGTTGCCGACCTCGGTGCCGTGGTACATGGCAATGACGCGGTCTTCCTCGACTAGCGCAGCACCCGAAAAACAGCAGCGCTCCGGGTTCGGATAGATGCAGTACGGCAGGTCGCGCCAGTGGACGAGATCGTCGCTTATGGCGTGGCCCCAGTGCTGGCGGGTATCCTCCGGTGGATAGGCTTGGTAGAAGAGATGATAGCGGCCCTGCCAGAAGCACAGTCCGTTGGGATCGTTGAGATTGGCTTCGGGGTTGATGTAGTGGTAGATGGGGCGATGTGGGTCGCTGGCGTACGAGCGGCGCGCTGCGAGCAGGCGCTGCATCAGCGGATTGGCGGCCAGCGCTTCCTCTTGTTCGGCCAAGGTGTCGGGGAAGGTGTAGTAAGGGACCTTTGACGTATAATCGGGCGCGGCAGTCATGGAATCCTCCAGTTCGATGAGAGATCGTTAGGGCGGCGAGAAAGTATAGGTCTTGCGCGGGCGTCAATCCAGTCTTGGGCAGAAGACAACGCGCCGCTACCCATGCAATACGGTTTGACAATCATCGTGCGAATGCGCTCTATTCCCTATTAAAGGAGATCGCCATGAATGAACCGATTACCTCGCAGCAAGACCACGACCGCCGCATTGGACGGTTAGAAGGGATTGCCGAGCAGTTAGACCGCCTCATGGACAGCATGGAGCGCCGTCTCGAGGGACTTGAGCGGGGCCAGCGGTGGATTATCAGCATCCAGATAACCACCCTAATCGCCCTAGGCACCCTGCTCTTTAGCATCCTCAGCAAGCTGCCCGCCGGATAACCCCAACGCGGCCACTCACTACCACCTAGCCACCTGCCCGCGCTGAGGGCTTGGCTTGGCTGCGCCTTGTTTGACATCGACGGCTAATCGCGCCATTGCAAAAAGGAGCAAATTTTCTATGGTCAAACCCGAAGTACTAGACGCTTTTAAGGAATTCGACTCGCCGACGATTTTCAACGCCATCGTGTTAAAGTGCGGCCTGCCCAACGAAGAGTACACCGACCACCGCATTCACTATCTGCTGCCGGAATTGGGTCCGGTCATCGGCTATGCAGTAACCGCGGAAGTAACGACTAACGACCCGGACTCCGCAGCAGTCCCTTGGGACGGGTACTACGAAGCAATCGACGCCACGGAAGGGCCCGTATTCGCAGTGATGAAGGACGTGGACTCGCGTCCCGGGCGTGGGGCCAGTTTTGGCGACGGCATGGCGCGGCTGCACCAGCGGCTAGGCGCGGTGGGGGCCGTTGTCGATGGAACAGTGCGCGATTTGGAGGGAATCCGCCGGGTCGGGCTGCCGATCTTCGCCTGGGGCACGGTGCCAGGGCACGGCGTATTCAACGCAACGCGGGTCAACGCACCCATTACCGTCGGGTCGGTGCGGATTCGGCCGGGAGACCTGATCTTCGGCGACGGTGACGGCTGCGTACGCATTCCGCTGGAGCATGCCGAAGAAGTATTGGAATTGGCCGCAGAAGTGCGGGACAAGGAAGCCAAAATTTTCGCCCTGTACGATTCAGACGACTTTTCCCTTGACAAGTGGCGAGAATCGCGCCGGTAGGGGCAACTCTTAGAGTTGCCCTCATCGCCCCCCCACCAGTCATCGCAACGGGCAGCGCTGACCAAAGGAGGACACCATGGAGACCACCACCGTAAAAATTGATCCCAAGGAAGAAATCGGCTTCATGACAGTCGATGAGACTGACTTCGCCGCTTTCTCCCTGAGCCAGCAGATCCGCCATCTCGAAATGGAGGGCTACGTGCTCATGCCGGATGTGCTCGACGCCAAGCACATTGCGGCGCTAAAGGCCGAGCTAAAAGACCTGCCGATGGGGCAAAAGGACTACAGCGAGGCCCAAACCTTCCACCACGAGCCCCAATGCGCGAGCCGGTTGGTAGCCGAGCTGATCGGCTATCCGCCGATTGCGGAGTTCCTCAAAGCGCTGATGGGGCCGGACATCGTCTTCACGCACGGGCTTTTCACTCGCACCCTCTCCGGCTCGCCGGGCATTTCAATGCACACCGACGGCCAGCCATTCGGCTCGTCGATCTTTGGCTTCGAAGGCTCTTCGCCGCGCCTTTTGCGGGTGCTCTACTACCTCGACGACCTGCCGCCCGAGCGTGCGCCCTTCCGGCTCATCCCGCGCTCTCATCTCTCGTTCCACGCCCAAGCCAACCCATACGTGCGCTATGTCTCACACCCGCAAGAAATCACGCTCTGCGCCAAGGCTGGTTCAGTCGTAATGATACCCGCCCTCCTCTTCCACGGCACCCATCCCAACAAGGACTTGGCCCCTCGGGAACTGATCCAGTTCGGCTACCGGCCAGCTTGGGCGGGGCCAGTTCAGCCGATGGACGATTGGGATCCAGAATGGGTAGAAAACGCGCCGGCCGTGGCCAAACCTTTCCTCCAAAGCCGCAACACCACCGGCAAGGAGTGGAAACAGGTCCACAAACCCCAAGGCATGCAGCACGACGCACCGGGCATCAATCCAGACCGCTGGGGGAACTGAGAGGAATTAGGAATTAAGAATTAGGAATGGGGCTTGGTCTCGCGGTGGGAAGCAGAATCTACCATTCCGTAGCTAGCTTATTGGTTCGTACCCATAGGGCGCAGCGGGGACAGGCCACTAATCACCAATAGAGGAGCACATCGTGAAACTAGCTGAACTCACTTGGCCCGACTTGGAGCAGGTATCCAGAGATACAGTAGTAGTATATCCCATCGCGGCGTTTGAGCAGCACGGGCCGCACCTGCCGTTTATAACGGACACGGCCGAGGTCGCCGCTATCGTCGATCGCCTCGACGCGGACATTCCCGATCAGGTCCTCTGTCTCCCGGCGCAGTGGCTGGGCTATTCTCCGCACCACCTGCGGTTTAAGGGCACGATAACAGCCCAATCAGAGACCCACATCAACATGATCGTCGATACCGTCAGCAGCATGGTCCACGCCGACTTCGACAAAATCCTCATCGTCAACGGTCACGGCGGCAATGTTCCCAATATGAACGTCTCCCTCCAGCGCCTGATGGAGAAGTGCCCCGACGCGAGAATCTATGGCACCTCTTGGTTTGCCTACGACGAGCTGGGCGAGATCCGGGAGGCGGGGCCCCACGGCTGGGGGCACGCGGGCGAGATGGAGACTTCGCTGATGATGGCCTTGCATCCCGAATGGGTCAAAGCAGATCGCCTGCAAAAGGACGGCCATCCGCCGCAGTCCGAGCGCGCCGGCCAAGTCGCCCGCTACCGCTGGATCCACCAATCGACCGACCAAGGCACCTTCGGCGACCCCACCTATGGGTCCGCCGAAAAGGGAGAGCGCTTCATCAGCGCCGCGATCGAGGTGCTGGTCCGCATCGTCGAGGACATAAGGAAAGAGCGCCTGTAAGTCCGTGAATACAACTTGCCCGGCCAGCGCAAAATTGCGACCGTAAGGTCAGCTTTTTTATAGGAGGACATCCCATGGAAATGACAAAAAACCAGCGCAAAATAAACTGGTATCGCTGTCCCTTGCCGCGCGAGACGCTCGCCGCGCTCAACCAGCGCAGCGACTTTTGGGGGCTACTGCAAACGCTGGGGCATTTGGGTCTGCTAGCGGCGACGGGCGCGGGGGCTTGGTACGCGGCCGAGCACTTGGCCCTGCCGTGGTTGCTGCTGATCCTCTTTTTCCACGGCACGTTCTACGCCTTCTTGCTAAACGGCTTCCACGAATTGTGTCATTCCACAGTCTTCAAAAGCAAGTTCCTCAACTACTTCTTCCTGCGCGTTTTCAGCTTTCTCGGCGCGTACAACCACATCCATTTCTGGACCAGTCACGCCGAACACCACAAGTACACCCTGCACCCGCCCGACGATCTCGAAGTGGTCCTGCCGGCCCGGTTGCGATTCGTGGATTTTCTCAAAAGTGCCGTTGTAAATCCGTGGGGCCTGTATGCGCGCTACAAGACGACTTGGCGGCGGGCACGCGGGAAATTAGAGGGCGAATGGGAATTGGCGCTCTTTCCCGAGTCGGACCCAGACAAACGGCGACGGCTCATCCGCTGGGACCGCTTCTTGCTAGTAGGGCACGCCCTAATCGTGGTGGTATCCTTGTACTTCGGCCTGTGGATGGTGCCAGTGCTCGTTACGCTAGCCCCGTTCTACGGCGGCTGGTTGCTGTTCTTGTGCAATAACACCCAGCACATCGGCTTACAGGACGACGTGCCGGACTTTCGGCTCTGCACCCGCACAGTCATCCTGAATCCGTTTTTCCGCTTCCTCTACTGGCACATGAACTACCACATCGAACACCACATGTACGCCGGCGTGCCGTGCTACCGGCTCGGCAAGCTACACGCAGCCATTAAAAGCGATCTGCCGCACTGTCCGCAGGGGCTGTACGAGGCCTGGACGGAGATCGCCGCCATCCTCGAACGGCAAAAGGCCGAGCCAGACTACGAATACGTGCCAGAATTGCCCACGCCCGTCGCAGCTTGAGGCGGTGTCTTTTGTAATGAAACACCAATATTGACAAAAGGAGGTTCTTCTTGTACGCTTCTGTGCAAGGAGAAATCATGGAAATTCACAAGGGCCATAAGGACCGTAATGACCATAAGGAAATAGCTCTATTAGTAGAGCAGGTCCAGAGTCTAGAAGCTCGTGTAATAGAGCTTGAAAGCTTACGGGAAGAGCTTGAATCTTACTCGGAAACAGCATACCTGCTGAGTTCACCAGCTAATGCTCGCCACTTGCAAGAAGCTCTTAACGAGGACCCGAGTAAAAGCAAATGTTTCGACAGTATAAAGTCTTTGCGAAATGAACTTGGTATTTAAAGAGAGTGCGCTTAAAGACCTGCGTTATTGGGCTTCAACAAACCCCTCAACATCACGAAGAATCCTAAGTCTCCTCGAAGATATAGAACGAAATCCATTCAGCGGTATAGGAAATCCCAAGCCGCTAAAATTCGATTATGCGGGCTGTTGGTCCAGACGCATAGATGGAGCCCATCGCTTAGTCTATAGGATAAAGGACGGGAACATAGAAATCATTTCTTGCCGATACCATTATCGGTAATATTCAATTCTCCCTCCATCTCCAAAAAGCTGCCCATCGCATACCCGATTGTAAGTCTTCAAACATATCACCACTGCTGTCCCAGCGGCGTCAGCACCAACTCATCGACATTGACCCCACGCGGACGCTCCAGCACAAAACACACAGCATCGGCAACTTCGTCGCGACTTAGGCGACAACGCCGACCGCCTTCGTCCAACGGCACCGGATCGGGGCTAGCTACCGCGCCTAGCGTGATCAAGCCGACGTGAACTCCCTGCTCTGCTACCTCCCAGCGCAAACTCTCGCACAGCCCGCGCACCGCAGACTCGACCGCCGCATAAAGCACCGGCTGCCGCGCGCGGATCAACCCCTGTAATCCGTTGATATGCAGCATCCGTCCGCCGCTTTGCATCAGCATCGGCAAGGCGGCGCGCGTGATCTGCAACGCACCGCTTACATCCGTATCGACAAAGGTGCGCAGATCCTCATAGCTAACCTCGGCAAGCGGCTCCTCCACCCAAGTCCCGGCCGCATTGATCAGCGCGTCGAGGCTCCCAAACGCTTCCACCGACTCCCGCACCGCAGCTTCGCAATCCGCGACGATCCCCACATCGCCCGGCACTGCTACCGCGCCATCCAACTCAGCGGCGATAGCCTGCACCCGCTCCGCGCGCCGCGCCATCAGCGCAACTCGGTGCCCGGCCTCCGCTAGCCGCCGCGCAATGGTCTCGCCAATGCCAGAACTAGCACCTGTGATCAGCGCGTTCACCGCGAGGTATCTCCTGACGTTCAGATAAATCTAGTCGTGATCTGCCCAACGAGCGCCTCGCCCCGCGCATAGCGGTCGAGGTTGTCTGCGGCTAGCCGCGCCCGCTTGCGCGAGGTGCCGTCGGTCGAACCAGCGGTGTGGGGCATGGCAAACACATTGGGCAATTGGAAAACAGGGGCCGCAGCGTCGGGTGGCTCCTGAGCGAACACATCGAGCCCCGCCCCGCTCAAGCGACCGTCTAGCAAGGCTTCATACAGAGCGTCCTCATCGACGAGCGCCCCTCGCGCCACGTTGATCAAGCAGGCGGATTCTTTCATCAGGCCAATGCGCCGCACGTCGATAGTATGCCGGGTCTCCGGCGTCAAGTGCAGATGCAGCGACAGGTAGTCGCTCTCGGCCACCACGCGGTCGACGTCCTCGGGGCCGCCGAGAAACTCGGGCTGGGTCTCGGCGAGGATTTCCTCTTCAATGGGGCGGATGTCGATGGCCAAGATCCGCAGGCCAAAGGGCTTGGCCCGGCGCGCCAAATCTTGAGCGCTCGCGCCAAAACCGATTAGGCCGAGCGTCAGACCCTCCAGCTCGACGCCCGTAGGCACGTACATCTTGCCAGCGTCGAAGTTCCGTCGTGCCTCTCCGTAGCGGTGGGCGTGCATGAGGATGAACATCATCGCACTCTGAGCCAACGCCACGCTGCTGAGCTGCCCGGGGCAATGGGCGAGCAACAGTCCGGTATTGAGAATCCCCTCGACATCGACGTGGTCGAGGCCGGTGGTCTGGACCTGGAGGAATTTGACGCCAGCATCGGCCGCAGCGGCCAGCAGTTCCGGGCTGATATTGCCCCCTAAATCAACGATGGCTTCAATGCCCGCCATTTGCGGCGCGGCCGGCTGGGTGCGGTCGAAGACGCGGAGGTTGTGACGGGCACTTACGGCCTCAATGACATCGGTCGTCCAAGGCGCAGCGATCGCAGCGACCGGGTGGGGCAGAAAGAGGACTTCGAGCCGTCGCATGCGCTAGTACCCCAAGTCGGCGCGGACGCGCGCCATCTGTTGGCAGCCAGCCGCGAGAAACGGCTCATCGCCGCCAGCGAGAATCAGCGAGAAGCCGTCGTCTATGGCGCGTTGGATTGACTGCGGGTCGCTAGCTGGACGATAGATTCCGATGCCAGCGGGCTTGCCAGCGCGGCGAGCGGCCGCGGCGAGCTCGGCTTGGGCATCTTGGAAGACGGACCCCTCGTAGTCAAAGGGCACCTCTAGCGAAATCGACAGATCGACCGGGCCGATGACGAACGTATCGACGCCCTCGACGGCGAGGATTTCGTCGATATTGGCGACCGCCTCGGCCGTCTCGATCAGCGCGATGAATATCACCAAGTCGTTTATCTCCGCGAAGTACTCGTCAGTGCGCAACCCGTACTGAGCCGCCCGATGCGGTCCGAAACCGCGAATGCCAACCGGGGGTTCGCGGCTGGCGCGCGCGCCTGCCGCGGCTTGGGCAGCGGTGTTGACGAACGGGGCGAGAATGCCCAGCGCGCCCATGTCGAGGTAGAGGCGGGTCTGCTCCTCGTCGATGCGCGGCAGGCGGACGATGGGCGTGGCCGGGGTATTGCCAATGGCCTGCAATTGCGCCTGGATGCCAGTGGGGGTTTGCGGCGCGTGTTCCGAGTCGATGATGAGAAAGTCAAAGCCCGAGTGACCGCAAAGTTCGGCAATGGCCGGAGAGCCAAAGCGGAGCTGGGTTCCAAAAGCGGGTTTGCCCGCGGCGAATCGGTCTTTGATGCGGTTTTGCATGTAACCTCCTAACAGACGTTACGCACCGTTCTGCCCGTGTGATAAATGAGCACTGTCCTTACCTGTCGTGCTGAGCGAAGCGCAGCGAAATGCGCAGGGCGACCGGCCGGTCGCCCCTACCTAATTCCACGGCAAAGCGTACGAGGGCTTATTGACGAAGCGCTCCATCCCCAAGTCAAGCTGAATCGCCGATCCAGGCTGAAGACATACGGTAAAGTGTCGGCCTTCCACTTCTACCGCATGGTCCTCTAGCTGCCCCTGCACGGTCTGCTGATATTGGGTGGCATGCGAGTGTCCAGCGCTAGCTTCTTCAGCCGAGATGGACCGGCGCTGCTGATAGGCAACACAGGTGAAACTGTGCTCGCCAAAAGCGCCGGCTTGGAGCAAGACCTCGCGCTCTTCTGTCGGGTGCAGGTTGACCAAGTGCAGGACGGCCCGCTCGTCTGCCAGCGATTCCACCAAGGCGGCCACGTCTAGCGGCAAGCCCGGGCGGCGGCGTTGCGGGTCGAAGTAGCGCAGGCGGGCCATGAGCAGGCCGCCGTTGTACATGAAGAGCGGGGCACCCATCGTCAGTTGCACCAAGCCCTCGACCGTGATGGGATTGCGCACCTGCAGGTACGCGTCGCTGTACGTAGAAGGATCTTGCTGGTCGTCGCGCATGAAGGCCAAGCGCTGATATACTTGCGCGTGGTTGTGCCGCAAAATGTCCACCGGGTACTCAGGGTATTCGCCTCCGAGATACGCGGTCCAAGCCGCTTCGTGGCCGCCGCCGTGCTTGGAAGAGTGCGAGCTTACCTGCCGCCAGTTGTCGCTGTCGTGGTTGCGCTGCTGTTGGAGCCGCGCCATGTCCTCTTGCTGCATGCTCATACACCAGAGGTGGGTCGTGGGATGGGCCTGCATGGGACTGTACCCGTCCCAGCCTTTGTCGTGGTAGAAGTGCGGCGCGTACAGCGTTTGTCCCCGCATTTCCCCCTGCTGCATCAGCACGTCGATTTGCGAGCGCGGGAAGTCCATGTAGCGCAAGTCGCCGGAGAGCAAGGCCGCGTTTTCCGCGGCCGCAATGCAGGCGTCGCTCAGGTGGTGCCAACCGTGCGGCCACGTCCAGCCGTAGTACCCGCCATACCACTTGCCGTCGATGTATTCGCCGATCTGTCCCGACAGGCCGACGTTGTCGGGCAGGATGCCGTTGTTTTGCCGGGTGCGCTCGATCCAAGCGTTGGTGTATTCCTCGACCCAAGCTCGGTACTTGTCGTCGCCACTGCACAGATAGGCGTTGGTCACCATGCTGGTGGCGGCGAGGTTGCAGGCCACGTCGCCGCGGCTCATGCGCTCGACGAGGGTTTGGCCCATCTTCTCTTCCATGCCCGGCTTTTGCAAATCCTCGACCGTCTCAATGCCGGGAATGTCGTGGAAGGGCAAAGGCCAAGGTTTCCACTGGGCGTAGCGATAGACCATGTAGTGCTTTTCAAAATTGCGGTGCGCTGGTCCCATGCTGCCGTTATGGGCGCAGCGGATGAGCTTTTGCTCCGCGTCGTAATTGGGAGCCTCGGGGTCTTCGTTGAGATAGAACCCCGCATAGCGTTTGGCGCGCTCGACGTTCTTTTCGGTTGGATCGGCGAGGCACAGCAAATAGAAAAACAAGTACCCCTCGCCTTGGTGCATCCAGTCGTACCCTTGCTCGTATTCTTTGACAACCATGGGATGGCCGTGGCCGGTGTCGTAGCGAGTGAACTGTCGGGTGATGCCTTCCCAAGTGCGGTGGGAATATTCGAGCACGTGCTCGCCGCCGCCCATCAAGTAAAAGAGCGGCCAGTTGTGAAAGCTCTCATACGCGTCGTCCAAACCGTCGATGCTGCTGAAGTCCTCTGTGGGCGGCCACAGCACCGAGCCGTCCGGGCGCACGTAGCGCTCCATGAGCGGATGGACGGAGGCGTCCATCAGGTCGATTAGGCTGCGCTCGAGAACGGCCCATTGGGGCGGCTCGACAAACGGTATGTTCGCTTCAACTCTTACCACTTCAGCCTCCTCATGTGTTGCGGACGAGGGCCTCTACCTGCGCGCGGAAGACCTCGATTTGCGCCGCGTATTCGTGGCGCAATTGGATGATGAATTGCCCGAAGAGCCGCTCCTGCTTTTGGCGGCGCACTAGCGCCCGAGCGCGGCGCTCGGCCTGCGCGAATGGCCTCGGTGCGGCGTTGATCGTCGAATCGAGCAAGCGGAAAATCGCGTAGTACGGGCCGCTGATCGGTTCGGAGCTTAGCACCTCAGCGGCCGCGACCTCCAAGGCGATCGGACCGATGAGTGCGCCGATTCTTTGCCCTTGTGCCGCCTCAAAGAGTGGGATGAACTGTTGCTTCTCCCAAGGATGCAGGTGGAACTCGCCCTCGTTGGCTTTGCCGCGCCGGCGCAGGGTGTGCTCGGCGGCCAGCGCGCCCAAGTCGCCGCCGCGCTCTACTTCCTCGCGCAGCGCCAGTGCCTCCTCCTCGGTGCGAACTAAAATTTCCTGTACGCCAATGGATTCGAGGGGGCGGAAAAGGTTGGGGTGACGGTCGTACAACTCTCGGGCTTCTTCGCGGCTGGCGAAGACGCCATCGACCACGTCCCGGCGCATGGCCACCAGCAAGTTTGACAACTGTCGCTTTTGGAACCAAGCGACCACTGTTTCTTCGCGGGCAACGCCCGCCGTATACGCGCCGGCCAAGAGCAGCGCACGCGGCTCGACGATGTCTCGGACGAACCAGTCGAACTGCTCGGGCGCGTCCTCTGGAAAGCCAACGCCTAGCTCGCGGGCAAAATCGAGCAGATCGCCGATGGTAAATGTGCCGCTCTCGTGCTCGTAGATCGGCTGCTCGCGCTCCTCTGCAGAAAACGCCTTAGCACCCTGCCCGATGCGGCCGCGCACGCGCTCCAAGGCTTGGTCGTGAACCACAAAGTCGAGTTCCTGCCGCAAGCGAGCCGACAGCGCCTGCACGGCCGGCGGCAGCTTCTCCTTGAGCAGCTCGGCCTCAATGACCGACTGCACGACCGAGAGCTTGACCGGCACTTCGGCTGTTATCTCGTACACGCCGAACTGGTCGTTGAAGAGCACTGGCTCCGAGAACTGGCCCGGTGCCAAAGGAAAAACCTTCTCCTGCAAGATGCGTGGGTACAGCTCGTCCTTGATCAGGTAGCGACCCCCCTCTAGCTGGGTCTCATCGAGCAAGTTGCGGCTAGCCCATGCGTCAAAGTCGTCGCCGCCCTCCAAGGCCGCCTTGATCGCTCGCGCCTCTTCTATTGTGGCGACTACGATGCGCCGCACCTGCACGGCGCGGTCGCGGCCCGTCTCTCGCTGGTGGGCCAGCATCTCCTCTTGCGTGTGGACGATCTTGTCATGCACCTCTAGCTGCAAAAAGCGCCGCAAGACTCGGTCACTACGCAATTTGTCCATCTTGCGGCGGAAGTCGGCGCGCTGGTCAAGGCCCCGCTTTTTGGCCTCTAGGACCATGAGCTCCTTGTCAATTATGGTCTGCAAGTAATCGAAATAGGCGTCCGCACCCGTCTTCTTGCTCCGCAGATCGGGGTGCAGCCTTTCTTCAAATTCCAGCAATTGGGGGGCGTCGATTTCCACCTCGCCGACTCGGGCCACCACCAAGTCCTCGGTGGGGGTGCCGCAGCTCCAGCAAACGAGGAGCCACAGCCAATATACCGCGTGCTTCGCTCTACTCACTAAGTCCTGCTTGTACTGTGACAAAAGTCAATCCACTGGTTTCGGTACGGGCCTTCTCCTCCGCGAGTTCTATCCGCCGCTTGTCGATGCGCAGCCCCACTTGGGACATGAGCTTATAGCCCAAGTACGATGTCGTATTGGACAATTGCACGGCAAAGGACGTCTCGTTGTAGTCCCCGGTGGGATCACCTGCGTTGACGGTGGCCTCGTCCACGACCATGTCGCGGAAGTGCAGGTACTCCGTGCCGAACTGTACGACCGAGCGTTTCATAAAGGGCACCTTTACCAATATTGAGGCCAGCGCACTCCAGTCGCGCCGCTCGGCCATGGGGGTGCCTAGCTGACGCTCGATATTGAACGGGGTATCGTCCATGAACAACTCGTGCTTGAGGCGCGGCAGCGCGGTTATGCGGCCCAGATGCACCGGGTACTCGGCCTTGTTGATCAGCCCCAAGCGCCGCGCATTGCGTTGCAAGGGGCGACCCTCGCGGTCAACGGCATCCTCGCGCCGTTGCCGTATTAATTCATACAGCAGCTTGCTCTCGCTCTGGAGGCCAGTGCGGCCGCGGCGTTCAGCGCCTATCCACAGCTTGTTGACCAAGGCGTCGCCCATGCCCAGCGGGTCGCGGATCGCGGTCATGCCGCCGGGGGAATTGCTCGGGCGACCGAGCACGGGGCGCAGTTGAATCCACTGCACCAAGTCTTCGGCGATCTCGTCGGCGGCCCACTTGAGCGAATTATACGCCGTCAGCGTGCCCAATCCGGCAAAGCTCTGTTCGTACGCCAGCAGGGCATAGTACGTGCGGTTACGTGCACCCGTCGTCGGCTTGCGCTCCCACACCTGCCCGGTCGTCAGCTTGAGTTCGGGCCGGAGCTCGGCGCTTAGATAGGCGTTGTACCCACGCCGGTCGCGCTTGTAGGGGTAGTCGGGCTCTTCGTCGTTTTCAAAGCGGTCGCCCCAACCATTGTTGTTCAGGTCGAGGGCAAAGAGATACTCGGGCCGATCGACATTGTAGCGGAGAAAAGGCTCTTCGTAGTCGGGTAAGAAATTGGGACGCTCGCGCAGATCGTTTTGATTGAAGTCGGAAATGAAGTCGTTGTTCTCGTCGAGGCCGGGAAAGACTGCGTCGTCGGCAAAGCCCTCAAAGGTGCGCGCGAGGCCCCGGCGCTGTTCACCAGTGCGGCCATCGTCAAAGCGGCGCTTTTGGTCGTTGATGCGGTCGTTGTCGTCGTTGTCATCGACAAAGTCGTACACGTGCCGCGCCCGCGCTTCGTCGTCGTTGGACCAATCCACTCGACCGCTACTATCGACAAAGCGCGGGCTTGTGTCGTACTCGGCGTCTAGGCCGAATGCCTCGCCAAAAAAGTAAAACGGCGCAAAGCGGCGCGAGACATTGACCATCCAGCCGAGGGCCGCGCGATCCCCAGCAATGCCCGAGGATGCCTTGTGCGTATCCCGCGTCCGCGTCGGGTACTGGGTGAACTGGTGGTTGACGTTGAATTCGCCGTACACACGGAAGCCAGCCCAATCGTCGGCCTGGAGCGTCAGCCCGGCCACCTGCGTCGCTGTCGGCAGCCCGTAGTCAAAAACCACCGTCCGCTGGTTGGAGTTGTCCCAGACGTTGCCATCGGCCCGGGCGACCGTGCGAAACTGCGGCTGCTCGCCGCTGGGACTGTTGTCGGTCTGGCGGTTGGAGGTGACCTCTACCTTGTAGTCGTTGCCCAACACCAAGCGAAAGCGCACCCGGCTGATTTGGTTGACCAAGTCCGCGCTCGGCACTACGGCCTCTAGGTCCACGACCGCCGGATCATCGTCTGAGAACACGTATTCGAGCAAGATCTGGCTCGCCTCGCCCCGGCCCTCAGCCGTCAAAAAACCTCCCCGCTCGATTCCACCGACGATGCGCGGCGCAAAACCAATCTCGCTGCCAAAGAGCAGGGTGTCGCGGTCGCCGATCCGCGTCTCAATCTCAATGTCGCTGCCAAAGAGCACGGCTCCGCCGCCCTCGTCTTCGGGCGAATCGTCGGTCAGCCGCACCACGATGCGGTCGATGCGGCTGTCTAGCTGGCCGCTCGTCAGCTTGCCCTTGAGCGGGTGGCCCTCAAAGCGGTCGGAGGCCGTCCGGCCGTTGTGCGCGTTGAGAAAGGTGCCGCCGATCCGCGTCGTAGCGCCCAAGTCCAAGACCACGCGCCCGCCGATGAGGTTGGTGAAATTGTCCTCTGTCACGGGAAAGGGGTCCGTGCGGAACAGCGGCAGGTTGATCCGCGACATGAGCACGGTGGCCGTCAGGCGGTCGGCTGCGTAGTTGAACATAACCCCGTTGTACGCGGTCTTGCGAAAAGTCATGGGCGTCAGCATGGCGAAGATTTCGTCGCCGATGAGCACTGAGAAGTAGTGCTGACCCTTGGTGTCGCCGGCAATGACCAAGTTGCGGAACCACGAGCCGTATTGGCCGGCCTGCAAAATGCCCGAGCCACCCGAGCCGGTCGGCTGCACCTGACGCCAGTCGTAGATCAACCAGCCCTTGTTCAAGAAGCGCCCGTAAAGGTCGTAGAAGTGCCCGCCCTCCAATCCCGGATCGAGGTAGCGCCGGTATGGGTCTCGCGCGTAGTTGGTGTAGGCCCACTGCCGGCGGTACTCACCGGCGATTTCCTGCGGCAGATACCACTTCTGCAACGAGGGATAGACGGCCTCCATGCGCAGTCCGGTGCCGGCCGAGTAGTAGATCGGCTGGCCCGTTTCGATGCGGCCCAAACGGCTGCCGTAATCCTCGCGCTGGGCGTTGAGCGGCGCAGCCCCGAGCAGCGCGACCCAGCAGAGAGCGCCGACGCGGCGCAAACTGGCGTTCATGCCGCTACTCCAGCCCCGCGTACACGGTTATGAAGCTGGTGCTAAAGGCGCTGACTTCATTGGTCCGCTCCAAGTCTTCGCTGCCGATAATCACCCGCTCCTCCCACAGGCGCGTATAGCTAAAGCCAAACTGCGTCGTCAGCCGGTAGCCCAAGTAGGAACCGGCGCTGGACCATTGCAGAGCCAACACCAAGTTGCGAAAGTCTCCCGTCGGCCCGGTCGGGCCGTTGGCGAGTTGCTCGTCCTCGTCTAGGATCAAGTCCCGGAACAGGGAAAACTCTACTCCCGTTTCTACCAGTGACTGGCTCAACAGCGGATGGCTCAGCAGCACGATGCCCGTGCCGACCCATTCCTCGCGGTCCTCAGCGCGCGCTTCAAATGCAGTCTGGTTGAGGTACTCGCTCTTGACCTTGGGCTGCAACTTGAAGCCAGCCAAGCCAAAGGTGTAATCCGCTTTGTTGATCAACCCAATCAAGTGGCTGCCTTGGTTGAGCGCCGGGCCTTTGACGCGACTTTTGAACGCGCTGCCCTGCTGCCAAAAGCGCTCGTACTTGAACTTGTTGATCGCGTTTAGGTTGTCGAGCGGCTGGTAATCGAGCTGCAAATAGGTCGTGTTGATCCACGTATCCCGCGTCGGCAGAATGTCGCGCACCAGCGCGAGCGAGTTGACTTCGAGGTGCGGCGTCATTTCGCGCCGGTCGTCGGCGATATCGTCTTCTACGCGCCGCAGCATCTCAAAGGCCCGCAACCGGCCCCAAGTGAAGTCGCGGTCGTACGTCAGCAGGCCATACGCGGCGCGGTTGCGTCCGTCGGAAGCCATACTCTCTTCGCTCAGCCTGCCCAACGTCAGCCGCGTGTGCGGGTCGAGGAAAATGCCGCCGTATAGGTTGTAGCCCCGGCGATCGACCTTGTAGGGGTAGTCGGGCAAGTCGTCGTTTTCAAAGCGGTCGATCCAACCATTGTTGTTCAGGTCAATGCCGAACAAAAACTCCGGGCGATCGGCCGCATAGCGGAAAAAGGGTTCTTCGTAATCCGGGATGCGGTTGTTGAGAATGCGATTGTCGTTTTGGTTGAAGTCGGAGACGAAATCGTTGTTCTCGTCCCACCCTGGAAAGACGGCCACATCGCCGCCGCCCTGCGAAAAACGGAACCAATCGGCCGAGCGGTCTTGGTCGTCGTTGTCGTCAACCAACTCGTACAGAGACGTGCGCGGATTGTCGTAGGTGATGTCCCCGCCGTCATCGACGATAAACGAACTCGTCGAGTAATCTGGGTCCATGCTGTACGCCTCGCCGAAAAAGTAAAACGGCGCGGCCACCTTTGAGGCATTGACCATCCAAGCCTCGGCGTCGCGGGCGTGCGTGGCCAGCGAGCGGTCGGCCGCTTGGCGCGCTGGGTTGGGGTACTGGCTGTACGCGCGGCTGACGTCGAATTCCGCGTATAGGTCCACGCCCTTGATATCCGTGGCTTCCACAGTGAAGCCGTAGATCAAGCGGGACGACGGCAATCCATAGTCGAAGACGACTCGCTGCTGGTTGGAATTGTCCTGCACATTGCCCTCGGCGCTGAGGATGTCGAACAGCGCTGGGGACTGATCTTCAATGTCTTGACCCGTCAGCGGCAAGACTGGCAGCGCGCGGCTACCCGTTTGCCGGTCGGACCAAACCTGCACCTTGTAGTCATTGGCCAAGACTAAGTCGAACTGCACGGCGACGAGCTCCGAGGGGCGCGGGCCAGTATAGGCGATATCCGTGAAGTCGTAGTTGATGACGATCTTCTCGTCGCCGTCGGCCGCTAAGGCCCCTTCCTTGGGTGCCCCGCCCGAGACCACGGGCCACCGCGCCGGATCAGAGACCACGTCGCGGAGCCTAAATTGTTCGCGCTCCCCCGTCTCTGGATCCTCGCTCGTCAAGAGAATGTCGTGCGAAAACAGGGTCGCCCCGCCCTGACCGTCCTCGGGCGAGTCGTCGCTGAGGACCAGAGCAAGGCCCGAGACCGGCAGGCTGCCCTGATTGGCCGCGAGGGTGCCGACGAAGGGATTGCGCTCAAACGCATCGGCCACCGTGGTGGAGTTGCGCGCATTGACTAAGTTAGCTCCCACGGCCACGAAATCGCCGATCTGCACCACGGCGCGGCCCGCCATCAGGTTGGTGGCATTGGTGATGCCAGTGGGGGCGGTGGGCGTGCTGCCGATGACCGGACGGCTCACCCGCGAAAAGAGCAGGGTGCCCTCGTACTTGTCCGCGGCAAAGTCCATCTGCACGCCGCTGAAGGTCGGCTTGGAGAAGGTGAGCGGGGTCAGGGTCGTGCGGATTCGATCGCCCACCGTGATTGCATAGTAGAACTGCCCCTGCGAGTCCGAGCTAATGGTGACCGCGTTGAACCAGTTGTTAAAGCGCGGATCCTTGAAGATGGACGAACCAAATTGCACGGGCTGGTTCTGGGTCCAGTCGTAGATGAGCCAGCCGCGCGTCAAGTAGTTGCCGTACAGGTCGTAAAACGGAGAGCCTTCAATCGTGGTGCTGACGTAGCGCTCGTACGCGTCGCGCGCGTAGTTGGTGTACTGCCACTGCTGCCAACCGTAGTCGGCAAACAGCTCTTGCGGCACGTACCAGCGCTTGATCGTTGGATCCAAGGCGTCGAAGAGCACGCCCGGCCCCCGAGGCTCATAGGTGATGTCCGCGCCCCAGCGCCGGCCTTGGGCGTGGGCACTTAGCGCCGCGACGAGCAAGGCGGCGAGTATCCACCGTAGGTCTCGCATTAGACCCTCCCTAATCAGTACACTAATTCGACAGCTCTAACCGCGCTTTCGCCGCCTGTATCGCTGGCTAGCGTTACGCTCACTAAGTAAATACCCGGCGGCAGCGCGGCCCCGTTCGCATCCGCGCCGTCCCAAGGCATGGCGTACGAACCGCCGCCCTGGAGGCCGGAAAATAGCTGGCGCACCCGGCGTCCGGCCAAATCGACGATTTCTACATCAACTGGGGCCGGGCTGACCAAACGGCTCAGATCGTAGTACACGTGCGTCGCATCGTTGATTCCATCGCCGTTGGGGCTGAAGGGACGGGGGTCGGCGCGCACGTTGATCAGCAAGGCGCTGCCGCCAGCTAGCGGCACATCAACCGAAAGGCCCCGGCTTGTCTCCGTGCCAACCGCCACAATATCGTCGTCGCCGGGAGCCAATGCGGCCACGTTGCCAGCGACGACCTCCTGCCCCACATCTCCCTCGGCGCTGTTGAAGGCAAAACCGGCGAACTTGGTGCCGTAGCGCAACACGCGGCTGCGAAAGCGAATTTTGAGCTGGGCCGTCCGCCCGGTCACCAACTCGCTTTCGGCAATGAGGGGAAAGCGCACGCGAAAGCGGCGCGCATCGACCGACTCAATGGCAAAGCGTCCGGTCTCGTCCGTAGCTGGCAGCGCGGCAAGATCGGCCATTGAAAAGTCCACGGCCTCAACCTGCCCATCGGCATCGACAATTTCGACGGACTCAATGACCTCTACTCGCACCGGCGTGGCGATCTCAAAACCGTCAAAGCCCGTATCTACGCCGGGCCGAATGGACGTGGGCATCACCGCATAGACGAAATCCACTGGCTCGCCCAAATCGACCTGCCGCGGAAAGATCTCGCCGAGGATCTGCGCGGCCGGCGGCGGCGAGGCCACCGTGAAGGCCAGCGGGCCGATGCCTGTGGCTGCCTCCAAGTCCTCGCTGAGAAAGTCAATGCGGAACTGGATGTAGCGCCTCGGCCCGGGCGAGACAATCGGCACGCCCAATTGACTGTCCTCGATCTCTGCCTCGGTCAACTGGGTCCCCAATTCGTAGGGCGAGGACCACGGGCTCCAAGCGTCTAGGTCGGCGACCACATTGCCCCGCTCGGCACCCAAGCCCTTGTAGTCATCCGACGACAGTGAGATGGCGTTGCGCTCCTCCAGCGGCAGCGCGCCAAAGAGCGCACGCGCCCTTTCTAGGTCGGCTTGGTCGAGATTGACCTCGCCGTCCCCGGTCGCAACCGCAGCATTCTTTTGCCACGGGACCTCGACTTGGACTCCCTCAAAGAAGAAGCGCCGGGTATAGACTAAGGGGGTGTCGTCCAAGCCGGTGCGGGTGCGCACGCGCGCGTTGGCGAAACCAGCCGGGCCGACGCTTTCTTCCACCCAGCGAATGGTCCCCCACAAGCCCAAATCTGGGCCGAGGTCGAATATGTTGGATATGTATTCGGCCGTGGGCACGAAGCCGGTGCCAAAGACGCGGAACTCGGCAATCTCAAAACCGTTGCTGGTGCGCGACTGCAAGCGGATGAAGCGCACAAATTGCGGGGGAATGCTCAGATCGACCAGCGCGTCTTGGTTGGCAGCATTCAACCGAAACGAACGCCATTCGGGGCCGCCCGCGCCTTGGGTCTCCTCGCTGCCGTCGTTGAAAAACAGCTCGTAGCCGCGGATGAAGTCCTCTTGGAATGGGTCGGCGGGAAAATCCGGGTGGCCATTGCGCGGGAAGAATTGGACGCGATTGACGCCAAAGCGCGCGCCTAGGTCGAAGTCCATGGCCATGCCGCGAATGACGGCCACGTTCTTGCGCTCCAACGCCGTCTCGCCGTCGCCGTCGATCATCGTCTCTAGCTGCGACTCAATGCCCGCTTCGAGAACCGTCGGCGAGGTGACCGAGCCGCCGCGCCCGAGTAGGCCGAGCGCTAGATTGGTGCCCTCGACGACGTTCTGCGGAAAAATCCAACCCTCTCGGTCCCCGGGATCGAAATCGATCACGCCACCCGGGGTGTTGCCGCTCTCAACCGCTCTGGCCCCAGTCGGGAAAATCGCCTGTATCTGGCCGCCGCCGTCTTGCCAAGACGATCCGCTCGCGCCGCCGATGGCAATGCTCCGCGTCTCGGCTGTGCCTTGCAGTGCCGCTAGCAACAGCAGCGCGATCGGCAACCAGTACATCGCAACCTCCCTCAATACACCACGTGAACGAGGCGGTGCCGCGCGGTGCGCTCCACGCGCGAGTCGTCGTTGGGCACCACTTCTACCTCTAGCAAATACAGTCCGGGAGCGACCAGTGCGCCGGATTGATCCTCGCACGACCAGCGCAGGGCGTACTCGCCGCTGATCAAGGGCCGCGTCTCCTGCCAGTGCCGCATCAGTCGGCCGGCTAGGTCGTAAATCCGCACGTGGAGCGGCTGGGTGCCAGTCAGCTTGGTGACCGCGAATGATAACGCCAACTCGTCGTTGATCCCATCTCCATTCGGCGTCGCGACCCCACTGCCAATGCTCAGGTCTCCCAGCACGTGGCGGCCGCCTTCTGGGCCGACCAACAGCATCCCCTGCCCGGTCGCCAACTCCGTTGCATCCGCTGGATCAACCCGCTGCCAAGAGTTCTCAAGGGCTGAATGTCCCAACGACGCCTTGAACACGGCACCGGGCAAGTAGAGGGCGGTGGCGAATTGCACCTCAATCAGATCGGCGGCGGACGGGGCGACGACTTCGCTCAACCGCACCCACAAAGAGTCCGGGGCGGTCGCCACTACTTCTGCTGAGGACACCAGTTCCGCGCTGTCCCATTGGACCTCGCGTCCCAGCCGCAGGCCGCGGAACTCCAGTACCATGTTGTCCGGTGCCCTTATCTGCACCTCGTCAAACCCCGCGCTCTGAGCAGCGAACCTTGGTTTGATGAAAAGCGAAAGCTCCTGCTCCTTGCCCAACGCGCCTACGACGCCGGGTTCGATCTCGCCTAAAAGCTGGTTGGCCAGCGGCTCGACGAAGTTGAGCTGAATGGAGCGCAGCTCGGCCGCGCGGTGTGGGTCGTCCGAGACCAAGCGGGCCTTGAGCTCCAGAAATTGGCGCGGGCTCGGAGAAGTGATCGCCGCGCCCGACGTCTCGTAGGGCAAGCTCCACGCGCTCCAGTCGCCTCCGGGGACTTCCGTCGTGTCGACCGGCCCCTTGCTGAAAAAGCCCAAGCCAGCGTATGCCTCGGCCGACACTTCGGCACCGCCGCTGTTGAAGTAGCGATACTCTTCGACCAACTCGCTGCCTGTGCGCGTCTGAATTTCGATGAAGGTCCCCAAGTCGGTGTCTCCATCCCACTCAATCGAGACCAAGTTTTTCGAGCTGCCCAGGCGGATGAGCGGCGAAACCAACTCGACTTCCGGCTGGAAACCCTCTCCGTAGAACTGCACTTCGCGCGGCTTGAACTGACCGCCTCCCCAGAACAAAATCCGCGCATAGCGCGTCCGCGTCGGCGCGAACGTATCCACGTCGTACACATCTCCGGTATAGTGGCCAGACGTGGCGCGATTGCGCCGTGCGGCCTGCGTCGTCCACACCAACGAGCCGTCCGCGGCCAGTGAGCCATCCGAAGTCTGCAAGTCGTAATTGGGGAAGCGGCTGCGCTGGCGGTCGTAGTAAATCTGGTGCCGGTCAATCCAGAAGGAAGAGCCTAAATCGAAGAATAATTCCCGTATCTCGTCGGTGCTGGTAAAGGCCAAGGACGTCTCGAAGATGCCGTCGAAGAAGGCCGTCGCGGGCGCGTTGTCCAAGAAGGTGAGCAGTGCGACGCCTCTGCGCTCCACCAAGCCCAGCGAGATGTTTTCCCCGAGCGTCTGGACCTCTAACTCGGCCAGCCGTGGCCGCTCGCGGCGGTAGCGGCGGATTTCACCGCGCAACGCGGAATCAACCACTTCGTACGTGGCCTCGCTCACCTGCACTTGGCCCGCGCCAGCCTTTTTGTAAAAATCCACTGCGCCTTGATCCGCGGCCGCTAGCTGGTCGTATTGTTCAGCCGACACCTCGGCGGCTCGCGTGCTATCCGTGTCGGTGATCGTCACGCGCACGAAGCGGATGTAGTCGCTCACCATGCGCCCCTCTCGGTCAAAGCGCGTGGGGTCCAACTCGATTTCAAATTCTCGCTGGTCCTTGTTCGACTTCAAGGTGCGAAATACTTGGTTGAATCTGCGCTGACCTTTTGTGACCTCGGCTCCATCCGAGGTCAAAACCACGAATTGCAGGAAGGGGTCGCCTAGCTCCTCGCCGACGAAGTTGAGCCGGATGTGGGTGGCCGCTACCAGCCGCCCCAAATCGACCTCGAACCACCATTGGCGCAGCGGACTTGCCGGATCGGGTTCCCAATAGGTGCTCAAGTCCCCGTCGAGAAGGTGGGCCAAATCCGCGGCTCGAGTGCCCGCGCTGAGGGCGTCGCGCAGGGTCGCGTCCTCCGAGCCCTTGCCGCGCTTGATAAACGCCGCGATGTCTGACGTTGCCAGTATGTTCTTGGGCACAAAGTGAGGACGCACGCCCCCGGTTTCGTCGATGTCGAGCGTGCCGGCTGGAAAAGTCCACTGCTGCCAGTGCGCCTGCCGCTCGACGACGACCCTGTTCCCGGCGATGGTATGGCCCTGTCCATAGGCGGCGACAACGCCCAACACACTCAGTAACAACGCAGCATTCAACATGGCCCCTGCTCCTCAATAGGCGACGGCAATGGGCCGCATTTGCACTTGGCGCTGCCCACCGCTCTCGACCTCGACTTGGCAGATGTACAGACCGGGGGCCACCTGCTGGCCGGCCTCGTCCCGCCCGTCCCATTGATGCGGATGTCGGCCCGCGCCATCGGCGTCTGCATGCACGCGCCGCACCAAGCGGCCGCTCAAATCCCGCACCAGCACCTCCACCGGCACCGGCTCGGTCACCTTGAGCAGCTCGTAGGCAATCTCCACTTGGTCGTTGATCTGGTCGCCGTTGGGCGTAAACGCCTCGGTGCTCAGCGACACAGCTCCTAAAACCTTATCGTCTAGGGTCCTCGCCTGCACCAAAAGTTGGTTGCCATCTACCAACTCGTTGGCCTCGCCAGCGGCCACGAGCTGTCCGATCTCCCCCGGCACGGTGCTGTCGATCACCCGGCCTTCAAAAATTGCGCCAAAGCGGAAAATTTCCGCGCGCACATCCACTTCGAGCAGCTCGCCGCTGCGCTCGACATCTAGCCGCGGGAAACCCAAGACTACGCCGGCCTCTTCGGCCACGGCGCTAAAATCCGCCACAGGTTCACCGCTGAGGCGCACGGCCTCCACGCCGACGATCCGGCCGCCGACCAAGCGCAGGTCCAAACCGTCAAATCCTTGGTCGCCGGGTTCAATCGTCGGGCGCACTGCATAGGTAAACGTGCGTTCCTCAGCCACGGCCGCTTGCCAAGGATCGATCTCGCCGACTAAGCTGGTCACCAAGCGCGGGGAAACCGCGAATTCAAGATAGCCGAGCTGTCCGCCGGCTTGGCCGAAGGAGCTGAATGCTATCCTGAACTGCACGTAGCGGTGGGAGCGCGTCGCCCGCAGCGCCACGCCCGCGCTGTCGGCGAATTCGTACGGCGACGACCACAGCTCCCATTGGGCGGTGTCGTCGGTGATGGCCCCGCGCATAATCGGCCCCAAGCGGCCATAGGTTTTGCGGGTCAGCAGCTTGCCGTCCTCGCCAAAGGGCACCTGCTCGTCGCCGCGGAAGGTATTGCGCCAGTACACCAGCGGCGTCTCGTCGCCGCCGGCGCGGGAGCGGATCTCCACTTGCGCCCCCTCGTCCTGCCGCCCTCCCCAGCGCACCCAGCCCAAATTGGCGAATTCGCCTATATCGAGAACATTGGACTGGTACGAGGCCGAGCCTTGGAAACCGCCGCCGTACACCTCCAACTCAGCCAGGTCCCATATCTTATCTTGGGGCATCACGTGGATCATCAAATAGCGGATCGGCGTCCCGTCTAGCTCAATGTCGAGCTGCGGATTTTTGTTTTCCAAGATTTCCGCGATCACCTTTAGCTCAATGCCTTTTTTTTGCTTAGCTTCCCTCATCGACCGATTGAGCGCACTCGCTCCAACGAATTCAATCTGATCAATGCCGCCCCCGGCCTCGGTCTGCGCGGCGACGATGACGTGGGCGACCGAACGCTCGCTGCCCACCTTTGGGACGAAGCGGACCAACCGCGTGGCAAAGTCGCCACCGAGATCAAAGAAAAGAGCCGTGCCGCGGAAGGTATGGGCGTGTTCCCGCGGACGGGTCTCCAAGAAAAACGTCGCTAGGTCCCCGTCGATCACCAAGCTCAGCTCGTCGCCGACATCTTCAAAACCATTGTACGCGCCGTGCTGAAAATTGCCGCTGACCCCGCTCAAGGTCGTCGCCATATTATCGCTTGCGTTGTAGAAAAACGGCGTGATCTGCTCAGTGAGTGCGAGCCCAAAGCTCTCGCCGCCGAGATCTCTATCTAAGTCGGCCCAGCTCAACTGGCGGAACTCGGCACCGGCCTCCACTTCGGCCGGAGGCGGCAGACTCTCGCCGCCGATGCGATAGACGACCAAGGCCGCGCTTGGCTGGACGCCGAGCAAAGCCAACAGGGTCGCTATAAGCCATGTCGTGCGCTGCAATTTTTTCACAATGGCACCTCCAAGAAGAAGAGGGGATGGGACTAGCCCATCCCCCCTCGTTCTTGCATCCTAAAAACTGCCCGCTTACTGGACGAAAGCGGACTTGATGCGACCCCAGCTATTCGCCTCGACCGCGCTCTCGATCGCACTGAAATCGACGCGCGGATCAACGGGTGCCAGCAGGAAATCCGTGGCCGAAGCCGTGGTTTTCCACACGTCGCTAGCGCCCGACAGAGACCACTGGCCAGAGTGCTCGGCATCTTGGCCAACGCCGCCGTCAGCACCGGCTACATCGCTGTCGAAGACCGCCCAGCCCAAGCCGGTGATCTCGCCCTCGTTGTAGTCGTGGATGACGCTGCCTTCCGGGTCGTTGAAGAGAAAGTCGTCCCAAGATTGGCGCCGCACCTCGATAAAGGCCGTGGCCTCGCCGCCGCCGATTTCGCCGTCTAAGCGGAAGCCGTGGTCGGCGTAGGGCAGCTCGTCGTGCCACTGCGCTTGGGTCATCCAAAACCACGACCAGCTCTCCTGGCCGTCGGGGCCGAGATTCGGGAAGCGGGTGTGGTAGGACTGCGACCAGCGGCCTTGGGCCAAGGCGCGCTCTTCCTCGTTCTCTATGTCGGCAGTGCCGAAGCGCATCTGATCGCCGCTGTGGTCGCCATCGACGTGCATTTCCCAGCTATCGTCGCCGCCGGCCACGCCGCCTTGGGCGTCGCGATCGTAGAAGTCGTCAAAGCGCTCCATCATGAAATAGAGGCTGTTGGTCGATTCGCTCCAGCCGACGATAGTGCGGAAGTTCAAGTCGCCGAAATCGGCCGGCTTTTCGCCGTTGAACGCGGTGTGATCGGCAAAGGAAATCAAATAGTCCTCGGGCACGATCGACCATTCGGACAGATCGCCGTCCAGCGTTGGCTCAAGGCCCGCCGGCCACTGGAAAGCCGTGCGCACAGCGCCCTCGGGCACGTGCGCCGTAGCCGGAGCGACGACGCCCACGCACAGGGCCAGTGCGAGCAAAACAGTGATTTTTTTCAAAATCATCCTCCTTGGTTTTAGTTAAAACGCCCGCTACAGTGGGGCATGAATATAATTAAAATGTTTTCGTTGCACTGCACTTATTTTGATAACGACCTCCTTTCTCTGTGGGGTTGTAATCTACTGAAGTGTTCGCAAATGCTCAATGCGGCTCTGAGCCGCCGCTAGCACCTTCTCGTCGCCGCGCCAGTGCCGGACGAAGGCCCCGTACGCGAGGCGCGCCGCCGCGGCCTCTCCCTGTTTCTCGTAGGCTTGGCCCAGCGCGTAGTGGGAGCGCGCATGAGTGGAATCGAGCCGCACGACCTCCTCAAACTGGGCAATGGCCTCCGCCAAGGACTCGCGCCGGGCCAAGGCCATGCCCAATCCATAGTACGCATCGCGCAGCTCGGCGTCGCAGGCAAGGGCGGCCCGATAGGCACTGATGGCTTTTTCCAAGGCGCCCTGCAGGGCATACACATTGCCCAAGGCATTGTGCGCCTTGGCGTAGCAGGCGTCGATGTCCAAGGCGCGGAAAAACGCGGCCTCGGCCTCGGCCCAACGCTGCTTTTGCGCGTGGGCAAAGCCCATGGTAAAGTGCGCTTCAGGCGCGCGCCGCCCACGCGGCTCGTGCGCCGCGATTTTGCCGGCCAAGTGCGCGGCGCGCTCGACATCGCCCTGCCGCAGGTGGATTTGCACCACCGCGGCCAGCGCGTCAACGTGCTCGGGCGCGCGGCTGAGCACTTCCTTGTACGTGCTCAGCGCATCGGCGTATTGCCCCAAGCGCATCTGCGCTCGGCCCAGCGCCACCCGCGCCTCCACATCGCTAGGCTCTCTCTCCAGCACCTTTTCCAGAGTCTCTTCCCGCTCTGACAAGTCGAGCAGGCCCTCTAGGCGCGCGAGCATGGCTTCGGCTTCGTCGTAGCGGCCTTGGGCCGAGTACAAATTCGCCAAGTCGTGGTACGCCTCGCCGTAGTTGGCGTCGAGCGCCACGGCCCGGTTGAGCGCCTGCGCTGCTTCGTCGTACCGCTTCTCGTTCAGGTAGAGCCGTCCCATGTCCCGCCAGATTTCCTTGCGCTTTGGTGCCAACTCAGCCGCTTCCACCAAAACCTCTTCCGCGCGCGCATTGCGGCCCTGCTGGCCGTAGAGCAACGCTAGGGCCTGCCGCGCTTCCACGTCTTTTGGCGCGATGTAAAGCGCCCTCAGCAGGGCCTCTTCGGCGTGCTCGTATTGCCCCTGCTCCTTGTGCAAGAACGCCAACAAGCGATACGAGCTAGGCGATTGAGGATCGAAGCGCAGCGCGGTCTCTGCCGCCTCTACGGCCTGCGGATAGCGGCCTGCTTCGAGGTGGGCGATGGCCAAGTTGTGATAGGAGGGAATGTACGTCGAATCCAGCGCAATGGCCCGCGCAAAGTGCTCAGCCGCGGCCGTGCTCTTGCGCTGCAAATGTGCCAAGCCTAAGTAGAAGTGCGCGTCGCGGGACAGCGAATCGCGGCTCACGGCCTCTTGGTACACGGCCGCAGCTTGGTCGTACTCGCCCTGATCCAAATAGGCCCTTCCCACTGCGAGCAGAGGATCGTCCGCTCGCGGCTCTTGCCGCACTTCGCCGCATCCTCCGATTGAGAGGAGGACGAGTACGGCGATGCGACCCACGGGCGAACGGAGCATGTCGTAGATTCTCTCCAGAACCAGAACAGCGACTAAAAACGTTGCAAGTGCTTGTCGTTAAAGTAATATAGATTAAAATTTGGATTGTAATTTGAATATCATATATATATGTCCCTAAAATCTAAGTCAAGAAAGAAAGTGTTCCGCAGTTTGGCGTTTTTCGACCGGGCAGCGGCCCATCTTTTCGCGCTCTGCCTCCTCTCTATAGGCTGCGATCCTCCGCCCCCACAGCCCCAAGCGGATGCCGCGTATCACGTCTATCCGGGCGACAGCATCCAAGCGGCCCTCGAAGCAGCAGCCCGCGACTCAATCCACAAGACCGTCAAGGTCCACGCGGGAACCTACCGGCCGCAGCAAGCCGGCCAAGCAATGCTCTTTTTCGCGGCCCGTCACGACGGCATCGCGCTCGAAGCGGTGGGGCGCGTGGTGCTGACGGCCGCCCACGCCGAGCGCGCCGACCCCGACGCGGAAAGCTACCCGGCTATCGTCAATCACGTGGTCTTTTTCGGCGATGGCATCTCCCCGCGCACCGTCCTGCGCGGTTTCACCATCACCGGTGCCAACAACTTTGCCAGCCGCAGCGAAGGCCCCGAACCAATTCAGCCGGACTCCTCCAACGGCGTGCGCTGGGAAAAGGGGCTGTTCTTTTACGCCGACGGCGGCGGCATCAAGGTATTTGGCCGTTCCTATCCAATCCTCGAAGGGTTAGAACTCCACGACAACTATGCCAGCCCCTGCGGCGGCGGCATCTCCATCGAGCATCGGGGGTTCGACGCCGAGGCCGTGCTGATCAAAAACTCCGTCTTCCGCAACAATAGCTGCCAAATCACCGGCGCGGCCGTCGATGTGCTACCCGGCAGCGCGGCCGTGCTCGACAACTGCCTCTTCGTCGGCAATGTCGCCAATCTCGGCCCCGACTACGTGGGTCGCCGTGGCGGCGTCGAATACAACAAGGCGCACGGCTCGGGTGCGTTGACCGTCTTTCCCGGCGCGCGCGTCGAAGTGCGCAACTGCACCTTCACGGACAACTGGAACGGCGTCGATGACAAAGGTCGCGGCAGCGCGTACAGCAACACCATCTTCTGGATGAACGTGCGCGGCGGCGGCATCGCCCCCGGCAGCCGCTACGAAGTCGATTTGCTCGACAGCCGCCGCTTCAGCGGCTGCTTCGTTCGCGGCCAAATCGACGACCTGCGCGGCACCTTGGACCCAGAGCGCAATGTACTCCAAGCACCCGACCCGCAATTCGACGAGCACTACCGACCCCAAGCCCCTACTTATGCCGGAGTGGGCTACCAGCCGCCGGAGGAATAGTGCCATAGCTACTTTTGATAAAAAAATCAGCGTTGCCTATACTGTCTGCTCATCTAGTGTCGGCCCTTGCTCAACTCAGCTCCCATGGTCATTCCACCTATGCTGAAACTGCTCTTGACCCTCACCGTCCTCTCGCTAGCAGCACCGCACCAAACCGGGGCACAGGGTGCCGCTGCCATCCGCCAACAGCGGCTCGAACTGGACCGCACGGTCTGGTCCGACGAGCGGCGCGCCCAGCAGTACGAAGCCGTCTTTGTCGCCTTATGGGACCAACTGCGCGCGGCCCAAGAGGCGCGGTCAGTTCTAGCCGCTTTCCCCTTTGATCAACTGCTGCTCGGCTCTCCCCAGGATAGCATCAAACACGACTGGGACATCGTCGAAACCCACTATGGCGACCCGCCGCGCACGCTCGATCACGGGCAGTGGTCGGCCCTGCTCGAACAATGGGAAGATGAAGGCTTCGTTCTCGAACAATCCGAATGGCACCACAAGCAATTCGTCCCGGTCGAGGACGGCCCGGTCCGCTCTTTGATAGACCTAAAACTGCACGTCAAAAACCACAATAAACGTCTAATCGTCAGCGGCGACCTGTCCGTCACCTGGAGCGAGCAGCAAGACGAGACCGGACACTATATCCCCGCCACCATCGACGCCTCGAATCTGACCCTAACCGAACGGCGAGGCACACCCGCTTTTGCCTCTTCAGCCGTCTTGTCAGACGACACCGCGCTCTCGCCTCTCATCGCCGCCGACCTCAACGGCGACGGTCTCGACGACCTGCTCGCACTCGGTGCCAACTTGCTCTACCGCAACCAAGGTGGACGCTTTGCACCCGAGCCGCTTTTGGCGTATCCACCTCCGATCGGTCGCATCGAAGTAGCGCTCTTGGCCGACTTCACCGGCGATGGCGCGCCCGATCTAATCGTCGGCGGCCCCGGACAACTGCTGGGTCTCTACGAGGGCGGCAAGGACTTCGACCAACCTTCGGCTGAGCTCTGGTCGAAGCCCGGTTTGGCCATTGCGACTCGTCCCCTGCAATACCCCGAAGCCATGAGCGCCGGCGACATCGACGGCGACGGCGACCTCGACCTGTGGGTTGGCCAGTACCGGCTGCCCTACCGCGAGGGCCAGATGCCCACGCCGTACTACGACGCCAACGACGGCTATCCCGCGTACCTGCTGAGCAACGACGGACGCGGGCGCTTCACCGACATCACGGCCCGCGCAGGCCTCGAAGCCAAGCGCAAGCGGCGCACCTACAGCGGCTCCTTGGCCGATCTCGACGGCGACGACGACCTCGACCTATTGGTCGTCAGCGACTTCGCTGGCATCGACCTGTACTACAACGACGGCACCGGCACCTTTGCCGACGTCACCGCCCGCACCGTCAGCGAGGCATCGACCTTTGGCATGTCCCACGTCTTTGGCGACTACAACGCCGACAGCCGCCTCGACATGTACGTAGTAGGCATGAGCTCGACCACGGCGCGCCGCCTCGACTACCTCAATCTCGGGCGCGAAGAGTACCCCGAGCACCACCAGCAGCGCCAAGCCATGGGCTTTGGCAATCGGCTCTACCTCGGGCGCGAAGACGCCCAATTCAGCATCGCCCCAAGCACGGAGCAGGTAGCGCGTACCGGGTGGTCTTGGGGCGTGGCCTCCGCGGACTTCGACAACGACGGCGACGACGAAATCTACGTGGCCAACGGCCACCTCAGCGGCGAGACCGCCCAAGACTACTGCACCACCTTCTGGACGCACGACATCTACACCGGCGGCTCGGAACCCGACCCGCAAATAGCCGCATTCTTCGACGAGGCGATTGCGGACTGGCACAACGCGGGCATCTCGTGGAACGGCTTTGAACACAACAAGCTCTACCTGAGCGGAGGAGGCCGCTCCTTCGTCGAGATCGGCTATCTGATGGACGTGGCTTTTGAATTCGATGCGCGCACCGTCCTCGACATGGACATCGACGCCGATGGCCGCATGGACCTATTGGTCAGCGAATGGTCCGGCACTCCGCGCCGCGAGCGAGTCCACGTCTTGCGCAACGTCTGGCCCGGCGACAACAACTGGCTCGGCGTGCGCCTCCAAGGCGCGACCGGCATCTCTCCCATCGGCGCGCGCATCACCCTGCGCTCGTCCCAAGGCACCAAAACGCAGTGGGTCTATACCGGCGAATCCTTCGACGCCCAACGCTCACCCACCCGCCTGTTCGGCTTGGGCCGCGACGAGCAGGTCGAAGCCGTCGAAGTCCAGTGGCTCGGTGGGAAAGTCACCACCCTATCCGATCCACAGCTAAACCGCTACCACGAACTGACGCCCTGAAAGCATGCGTTACGCCACCCGCTTCAACGGCATCCCCTTGTCCATCGCTGCGCTGTCCTCAAATTGTCGCTAGACGATCATGCGGTTATTCTAAAACCCTCGCAGTAGAAATCGGCAGCATCTCGAACTACACAGGTAGTGTGCATGTCTCTAATTCTAATTCTCTTATTTTTGTCGGCGGCGATCCAAATAAACGCAGCCAATCCACCCACTGCTGTCGGCGTCCCCCCAGAAGTACTGGATCCCCCTTGGCTGGCGACCCGTCGCCAAGCCCAAGTAGCCGAGGCCGCAGACTACGCGGTCTTCTGCGATTTCAGCTTCACCGACCGCCAACCCACCAGCGGCATCGCCTTTCACCACCGCATCGTTGATGACTCGGGACGGCACTACCGGCCCAATCACTACGACCATGGCAATGGGATTGCCTTGGCAGATGTCGATGGCGACGGGCGCACGGATCTCTACTTCGTCAACCAAACCGGACCAAACGGGCTGTGGCGCAACGCGGGCGACGGCCAATTCACCGACATCACCGAGCAGGGTGGCGTGGGGCTCGCAGACCGCATCGGTGTGACCGCTTCCTTCGCCGACCTAGACAACGACGGAGCACCCGACCTATACGTCACCAACGTGCGCACAGGCAATGTTCTCTTTCGCAACCAAGGCGACGGGCGCTTTGCGGATATTTCACAAGCGTCTGGCCTCGATCACCAGGGGCATTCTTCGGCGGCCCTCTTCTTCGACTACGATCGCGACGGACAGCTCGACCTCTTTTTGACCAATGTTGGACAGTACACCGAGCGCGGCGATTCAATCGCAGTTATTGGCTTTGAGCCCGAGGAGCAACCGGATCAGTACCACTACTACGTCGGCTTCAAAGACGCCTTTGCCGGCCATCTCAAGCCCGAGCGCACCGAGCCGAGCCTGCTCTTCCGCAATGCCGGGGAAAACCGCTTTGTCGATGTGACCGAAGAGGTTGGGATCAAGGCCGATGGTTGGTCCGGCGACGCCATGCCGCTAGACGCCAACGAAGACGGCTGGCCAGACCTGTACGTGCTCAACATGCAGGGGCACGACCAATACTACGAAAACGACCGAGGCCAGCGCTTTATCGACAAGAGCCTAGCGGTCTTTCCGCGCACGCCGTGGGGGGCCATGTCGGCTCAGATCCTCGACTTTGACAACGACGGCCACCAAGACCTCTACATCACCGACATGCACTCGGACATGAGCGAGGACATTGGGCCGGAGCGCGAAAAGCTCAAGTCGCGCATGCAGTGGACCGAGAGCTTCCTCCGCTCGGGCGGGCGCAGCATCTACGGCAACGCCTTCTACCACCGCCAAGCCGACGGCACCTACGCCGAGATCTCCGACTCTATCGGCGCGGAAAACTACTGGCCTTGGGGACTGAGCGCGGGCGACCTCAACGCCGACGGATACGAAGATGTCTTTATCACCGCCAGCATGAACTACGCCTTCCGCTACGCAGTCAACTCCCTGTTGCTCAACGACCGCGGCAAGGGCTTCCTCGACGCCGAATTTGCTCTCGGAGTCGAGCCGCGACGCGAGGGACGCACGGCCATGCCGTGGTTTGCTTTAGATTGCGCTGGGGAATACGCAACCCATCCCGACTGCGAGGGGCGCAGCGGCCCCCACGTCTTCTGGGGTGCGCTAGGCTCGCGCGCGTCAGCGCTAGCGGATTTAGACGACGACGGCGACTTAGACATCGTCACCAATGAATTCAATGCACCGCCGCTGCTATTAATCAGCGATCTGAGCGACCAAAAGGCGAACCTCAACTTCCTCAAGCTCCGCCTGACCGGCACCCGCTCCAACCGCGATGGTCTCGGCGCAGTAGTCAGCGTCCACACCCGTTCCCAAACCTACACCCGAATACACGACGGCAAGTCCGGCTATCTCTCGCAGAGCCTCTTACCGCTCTACTTCGGACTCGGGCCGGCCAACACCGCCGAGCGCATCGAAGTGCAGTGGCCTTCTGGCGCTGCGCAGACCGTCGCCGGCCCCATCGAGAGCAACCAACTCGTCGAAATCAGGGAGCCGTAGCGCGTCCGCGCAGTTGTTTGAGTCCGCGCAGCGCACCGCGCTCTCCGGGGTCTATCTCCCGCGCCCGCGCAAAGTCCGCTGCCGCTCGTTCCCCATCCTTTTCGAGCAAGGCAATCGTTCCAAGCACAGTGTGCCGCCGGGCGGCCAAGCGCCGTTCGAGTGTTTCAACAACCTCCGTGGAAATGTCTGCCGAGAGGTACGGTCGCGGATGGACGACTAGGTGCTCGACCAAGCTCTTGAGCACAGGTAAGCCGCCGCTAGTGCCACGGCGGCGGCGGTCGGTAAAGCTGATGTACGGGCGGTCGTCCGTATTGATTGGCCCGCTGCCCGCGTAGGCCGCTAGCTCCTTTTCACCCAACACTAAGGCGCTCAAAAAAGATGGCGGATCGCCCAAATCCACTGAGCGCAAGTTCGCCCGCACCGCCGGCTGCCCTAGCTTGTGCCCGAGCGCCGCGTAGTCTATGCGCAGTGCGCCCGGCGTGCCCAGCAGGATCGAGTATTGGTGAGTCAGCCACAGCGAAGCGTGCGGATACACGGCCCGGAAGGTCCGCAGGATCATCTTGTAGTCCTCCACCGACAGCCCGTGCAGCGGCAGCCACTGCGCTACTAGCCCGTCCGGGCCGACGCGGCCGCGGCAGAGCCGGTAGAACTCCTCCGTATAGAGCACCCAGCTATCAGCCGTGCCCGGATGCGTGGCGTCGCAGATGATGGCGTCGTATTGCCGCTGCGTACGCAGCACGTGGTTGCGACCGTCTTCGGCGACCAGTTCGATGGGGGCTTGGTCGAGGCGGGTGGCGATCTGGCGGTTGTAGCGAGCAAAATAGGGCGCGGCTCGCGGGACGCCCGGCACCAACTCGGCGCAATCGAGCCGCTCCGGTTCGTGCAATTCGGCTGCGGACAGGGTGATGCCGCCGCCAAAAGCAATAACCAGCACTTCGTCTGGATCGGGGTGCAAAACCAGCGGCAAGTGCCCTAGCAGGCGGAAGGTCTGCAACGAGGCATAATCAGTGGGGACCTCGCCGCCACCGTTGACCTTGAGGATCCGCACGCCGTCCTGTTTCTGGTGGACTGAGACCGTGGCACCAGCGCCCTCGTCCCAGTAGAGCAAGCGGCTGTTTGGCTCCGACCAGTGGAACAACTCGACGAAGAGGCCGGCCGGCAAGAGCAGCATTAAGACCAGCCCCAGCGCCAAGCCGCCGACCGTGCGCACGGCCTTTCTGCGCAACTGCGCCGCCGGGTCCAGTGCCAAAATCACCGCGCCGACGGCGATATTAACCCACGCCAACACCTGAATGCTCCGATAGGTACCCAGCAGAGGCAACAACACAAATCCAGCGACCAGAGCGCCAGCAATAGCTCCCAGCGTATTGGCGGCGTACACCGTGCCGACGCCGCGCCCTAGCTGCTCAATACGCGGGATGCACACCTTGGCCGCAATGGGAAAGAGCAGTCCCATCAGCAGCGTCGCCGGGAGCATTACGACGAAGGCGGCGACGAACAGCTTGGACAGATGGCCTTCCCACGAGAGCGCACCGCCCCACGCCTCGACGATATAAGGTATGCTGCCAAAGGCGGCAATCGAGCTTAGGCCGCACAGCCCGATGAGCAACTCCACCGCGCCAAAGGCAGCCAGCGGCGTGCGCCAGCGATCGATCAAGCGCGCCCCGAGCGCGGCCCCACCAGCCAACCCCAGCAGGAAGGCGACGAGGATCGTACTCAGGGTTTGGGCAGTAGCACTCTGCAGGAGCATCGCCAAAAGCCGCGTCCACAGCACCTCGTATCCGAGGGCCACAAACCCGGAAAGCGCAAATCCCACCAAGACCAACCAACCCTCTAAGGTCGTGGGCGCTGCATCCCGCTCTACGCCCGGCTGCTCCTGCTGGCCATCGCGGCTCCAGCGATAGGCGACCAAAGCGATAATCAGGTTGCCCGCCGCCGCCGCGTACGTGGTGCCGCTGACGCCCAGATGTTCGAGCGCGAAAAAGGCCGCCACCGCGCATCCTGCGGCCGCGCCTAGGGTATTGGCCGCATACAAGCGTCCCATGTCCCCGCCGACTCGCTCCAAGCGATGCGCCACGGCCTTGCTCAGCGTCGGCATGGTAGCGCCCATGAGGGTAGTCGGCACCAGCAGCAGCGCGAACGCGAGCACCAAGCGGATGAGCACAAAGGCCCCATCTATCCCCTGCAAAGAGCCGTATAGCGCCGTGTACACCTCGTCTAAGCCCGCAAGCAAAAGCGGAAATATCAAAGCGAAGACGCCTATGCCCAGTTCCAACAGCGCGTAGAGCCGCAAACCGTTGCCCCGACGATCGGCCACCCGACCGCACCAATAGCTGCCCAAGGCAAGACCGGCCATGAAGGCGGCCAAGACAATACTGACGGCAAAGGTGCTGACCCCGAACACCGGCATCAACATGCGCACCCAGACGACTTGATAGACGAGGGAGCAGGCTCCGGAGAAAAAGAACAGGATCAGCAGGGCTAGGGGGGGATTCCTCAAGGTCGATCCTTTGTAAAACGCGACCAGACTAATCGCAACAATCGCTATCCAGCGTTTTCAATCGGCTGGTGGAAGTAGTAACAAAGCCCGTCGGGAGCGACTACGAAGAAAACCTGATATTTCTTTCCATCGAGTTCATCTACGCGCCAATTGCCCGTCTCGACCCCGTTCGCCTCTATCTCATCGCGGGCCTTGTGGATGTCGTTCACCAAAATAGCCGCGCCCTCTTGGCTGGCGTCGCCGCCATTGACCGCAAACCCAATCTGCACACCGTCGCGTTCGAGAATAATCGTCGGCACGGGATCGTTGCGCCTTTCGACCTCCACGAGTCCAAAGGCCGCGCCGTACCACGTTGCGGCTTGGTCGAGGTCTTCCACTGGCAAGGCGAGGACGTCCTCGGCAAACGGAAAAGCGGCTTCGTATAGTTTTCCTGTCATGTCTTGTTCCTCCGATCAAGAAAAAAGTAAAGTGGAATTCTCCCAAAACGATTATTCGATGAGAATTATTGTTACCATGTGGGCCGCAGCAAGAAAAATAGTTACAGCTTAACAAAAAAATAAAATCCGCAATCTGCCGTACAGTTCGGTTATATGGATAAAAGCGGTTATTGCGGGCTATGCAACCGACCCTCGGCGAGAGTCTGCCGGTAATCGGAAAAACGCTTGACAGAAGCACGGGCGGTCGAGATTGTTGGCTACCTAATGACACAGTCGTCGTGCGCGGCGAGCGAGCCTACACCGGCCATCCCCATCCATCCCCCAACCCAAAGAAAGGGAAGAATCAGTGACCACCTGGGAAGAAAACATCCAACAAGCGAGAGCCGTGGCGCTCGAGATCCTGCAACCGTCCGCATCGCAATTGGAGCACGGGTTGGCCTTGCACCGCGACGCCATCGTGTGCGAGTCGTACAGCCTCGGGCTGATAGCGCCGATCGACGGCGAGGCCATGGCACAGGCCGTGGAGGCGCGGGCCTCGGAAGTCGAGCTACAGTACCTGTCGGAGCAGATGCGAATGACGCGCTGGGCCTACGACGACGAGCTAAAGGCCGAGTATCTGGGGGCCTGGGAGGCGTCCGGGGTGACCTGCGCCTTTCAAAACGCTGGCGAAGAGGGCAACAACCCCATGCGCATGTTGGGGCGGCTGGCGCACTATACGCATCTGACGGATCGCATGCGCGACCACGTGGCGCGCGCCGCCTTCCCCTCCGACATCGTCGCTGCAAAAGCCGCTGGACGGCACTGCATCTACCAGACGTGTAACGGCGTGCCCCTCCCCGGAGAGCAGGCCACGGTCGAGCAGGAGCTGCGTTTCATCAGCCAGTTCTTCGAGCTTGGCTGCCGCATGATGCACCTGACCTACAACCGCCGCAATCCAATCGGCGACGGCTGTGCCGAGCCAGCCAACGCCGGTCTAAGCGACTTTGGCCGTGCCGTGATCGCCGAAATGAACGAGGTCGGCGTGATTGCCGACGTGGCCCACTCCGGCTGGCAGACCTGCCTAGACGCGGCCGAGGTGTCGCAAAAGCCAATCGTCGCCAGCCATTCGGCCTGCGCGGCCCTGAACCACCACCACCGCTGCAAGCCGGACGAAGTGATGCGGGCAATCGCCGACAAGGGCGGAACCGTGGGCATCACCAACGTGCCAGCCTTTATCGGCGGCAGCGGCTGCATCGACGCCATGCTCGACCACATCGACCATGCAGTGCAAACCGTCGGCGTCGATCACGTGACCATTGGCACGGATCGACCTTACGTTAGCTGCCGCGCCCAAAAAGAAAACGCCAAGGTGCCAGCGCGACCGAGCAGCCGCCCGCGCTGGGAGGCACTGTGGGAGGTCAACGACCCCGTGCAACGCTCCGAGTGGCGTCAAGAGCGCATGTTCCAGAGCACGGCGTGGACTAACTTTCCGCTGTTCACGGTCGGCATGGTGCAGCGCGGTTATGCCGACGACGACATCCGCAAAATCCTCGGCGGCAACATCCTCAGAGTTGCCCGGGAAGTGTTGGGAGAGTAGGGACCCGGCACCTAATCTTGGCAAAATCTACACCAAACTCGGTTTTCGGCGCGTAGGCGCTTTCGAGGCCGGGGGCACCAACAACTACGACATGATCGCAGACTTATAATTAAGAGGAGAGGCAATGGCGACTTTACAACTGAAAGTGCAGTACTTCCAAGACAGCACACCCACGTCAGTGCCCTGCCGCGAGGAAAACTTCGTCGTGCGGGAACTGGACTTTGCCCTGCCGGTCGAGCAGACGGCGCTGGTGCTGATCGACCTGTGGAACGTGCATCACATCGATAGCTGGATCGAGCGCGCCGAGGCGGTGACCAAGGAAGTAATTGCGCCGCTCATCGGACGCGCGCGCGAATGCGGCCTGACCATCGTGCAGGCACCCAGTCCCGGAGTATTGGCCAATTTCCCGGATAAGTACGAAGTGTACCAAGGCTGCACGCCCAAACCTGAACCGGGACCGCCACCGAGTTGGCCACCGGCTGAGTTCCGCAATCGCCAGGGGGCGTATGCCTGCTTCCGGGGTCCGCGCAACCAAGAGCCGGGCATTGATCTTTATTGGCAGAGCCTAACCGGGCAACTCGATCTTTCGCCCCATATCGCCGTGGAGGCAGGCGACTTTGTCATAGGCAAGGGCCAGCAACTGCACGATTTGTGCCAAGAGCGCGGCATTCTGCACTTGCTTTTCGCTGGTTTTGCAACCAACTGGTGTATCTTGGGCCGCGACTACGGCGTTCGCGCCATGCGCGGGCGGGGCTATAACACCATTTTGGTACGGGACGCCACAGACGGAGTGGAATTTCCCGATACACTAGAGGCGCGGTGGGCCACGGAATTGGCCGTGCGCGAAGTCGAGCAAGTGCATGGCTTTTCCACCTCGACAGCCGATTTTTACGCCGCCTGCGCCGCTTTGAATTCACAGGAGAGTAACGCGCTATGAATGAACCAGTCGTCTATCTCAACGATGGCTTCGTCCCCGCTTCCCAGGCCCATATCAATATCTACGATTTGGGGATCGTGTTGGGTGCTACCCTGACCGAAATGACCCGCACGTTCCGGCACGAGCCGTTCCGTTTGGAGGAACACGTGCGGCGGCTTTTGCGGTCGTGCAAATACGCTGGCATCGAGCTGGCATTGGACCACGAGGGATTGGTCAAATGCACGCGGGACTTGATCGAGACCAATAGCAAGCTGATCGATTCCGAGCAGGATTTGGGCGTCGTCCACTTTGTAACGCCGGGGGAAAACCAAATCTACGCTGGCAGCGCGGGGAAATCGGTGCGCCTGACGCCCACGTTGTGCATCCACTCCTTTCCGCTGCCCTTTGCCGTATGGCGGCCCTATTTTGAGCAGGGCGTCCACGCGGTCACCCCCTCCATCCGCCACATCCCCCCCCAATGCGTTGACCCCAAGACCAAAAACCGCTCGCGCTTGCACTATTGGCTAGCCGACAAGCAATCGCAGGCCGTTGATCCCGCCGCCACCTCGCTGCTGCTCGATTTGGACGGCAACCTCACCGAGTGTTCAGGGGCCAACTTCGTCGTGGTAGAGAACGATACGATCTTTACGCCTACCAGTCGCAATATCCTAGAAGGGGTGAGTTTGGTGACGCTGCGGGAATTGGCACCCGAGCTAGGGCTAGGCTGGATCGAGAAGAATTTGCAGCCCTACGACGCGGTCAATGCCGACGAGGCTTGGTTGACCAGCACGCCCTATTGTCTAGCCCCGTGTACGCGCATCAACAATACGCCCATTGGCGACGGAAAGCCCGGCCCTCTGTTCGGACGGGTGATGGAGGCGTGGAGCCAGCGGGTGGGGATGGATATTCTGGAGCAAATAAAAAACGCAGACTGAGCGGTGGCGCGATGGGATCAGTCCCACTCGACCTTCCGGTAGCGCTTCAGCAATTGCTGACCTTTTTCGGAGAGCGACTCGTAGGAAGCCTGCGGCATCTCGATGTTTTGCGCGATGGCGAACCAGTCGCGGCAGTAGCAGACGACGAGCTCGGGGCGCGGGTCTGGGGTGCGGTTGGGCGTGCCTCGGTGGAGGGTGCGCACGTCCTGGACCCACATTGATCCCTTTTTGAGATTGAGGCGATGGGCCGAGGGGAAGTGGCCTTTGAGGAGGATTTCGTCGTAACGCCCTTCGAGTTCCGGGTCAGCTATGTATTGGGTCGAGGGAAGCACTTCAAAGCTGCCGTTTTCCTCCGAGGTCTCGACCAAGGGAAACTTGACGCCTACTACTGGGACGGTTTCGAGGCCGACGTGGGGGATCTCGCGGGCGATACCGGTGTCGCGGTGCCAGTGTTGGAAGACGCTTTCCGCGCAGGGGGTATTGGAGTGGTAGCAGGTGATGACGTAGCCGTCGGGACGCCAGAAGCGGTCGAGGAATTCTAAGATGACGGGGTGTTCGTAAATGGCCGGGTCGGCGAACGGTTCGACCCACGGGATGGTCAGGGTGTAGCGGTTGGTCGTCTGCAAGCGTCCTTGGCCGATGCGCGGGTCGCCGAGTTCGACATTGGAAACTTCTGTTTCGCGCTCCTGGATGTGTGCCAGCAGCGGCAGGAATGCCTCGCGGATTCGGTCGATTTTTTCCTCGGGGATCATGTCCTCAAAGACGGCGTAGCCGTTGATTTTGAATTCGGCGAGTTTGAGGTCGAAATCTACATCGGCGCAGGTGAGGGTCATGGCAATCTCCGTTTGTTTCGGTCTTAGTCTCCGGTATTTCCCTTGAGACAGTCCAGCAGTTGCGTCCCCCGGTCCATCAGCAGGTCGAGGTCCGACTTGAAAGTGAGGGCCTCGAAGCCTGCGGCTTTTTTGGCCGCGAAATCCTCGGGAGAATACGTGTTGCAGCAGGGTTTCTTGCCGGCTGCAAGGGCTGTGGCGGCAATCCGCTCCATCGCCGCCTGATAGTCGGGATGCTGTTCGTAGCTGGAGCGATGGCGCGACAAGCCCATCGACAGCGCGAGGTCAACCGGCCCGACAAAGCAGCCATCGACGCCGGGCAGGGCCATGATTTCTTCGGCTTGCTCAACGGCGTCAATATGTTCCATTTGCACCAGCAGGAAGGTCTCGTCGTTGGCCTTTTCAAAGTAGGAGTCGCCGTAGTGGAGATAGTGGTCGCCACCCAGCGAGCGCACCCCGGTGGGCGGATATTTGGCAACGAGGGCGACGGCTTGGGCCTCGGCGAGCGAGTTGACCATGGGCACTACTACTCCGCCTGCTCCTATATCGAGGGCTTTTTCCACTTCGCCGGGATTGCCGATGGAGGTGCGGATCAGGGGGCGGGCACCGGTTGGGCGGGCGGCGTAGATGCACTCATAGGCGGTCTCCCAATTCATTGGGCCGTGCTGGAGGTCGAGGACGATCCAGTCCCAACCCATCAGTCCCAAGTAGCGGGAAATCGCCGGTTGGGGAATAGTCTGCCAGATGCCAATATCCATCGCCTAGAGGCCGATCTGCTCGGCGGGCGCGCCAGGCATTCCCGGATGCGAGCCGCCAGCGTTCTTAGAGAGATTGCCGCCGTCTAGCGGCAGCATCGCGCCGGTGATCCAAGCCGAGGCGTCTGAGGCGAGGAAAATCGCCGCGCCCTTGATGTCGTTGGAGTCGCCGAGACAGCCCATGGGGAGGCCGCGCAAATAGGTTTCGCCCAGCCCGGGGTCCGCGGCGATGCGCTCCTTTAGGTCCTCGTTCATTAGCTGGGCGCAGACAATGGCGTTGACGCGCACCCCCTTGGCAGCCCACTCCGTACTCAACTCGCGGGTCATCTGCGCGGCCGCACCCATGCCCATGCTGTACGAGAGGTGACTGCGACCGAGGGCGTTGATGCCGGCGATCGACACGAGGTTGATGATGCTGCCGCCGTGGCCCGAGGCCATCATGCGCCGACCGGCCTCCTGGCAACAGACCAAGCGGCCGACGACGAGATTTTGCAGGGTGAATTCGACCTCCTCGGGCGTCAGGTCGAGCGGGGTGTTGCGCCGCGCATTGCCGGCCACATTGCCGACGATGTCGATGCGACCGTATTTTGCGTCTATTAATTCAAACATGGTGCGGATTTGATTGGGTTTCGACATATCGCATACCGCCGGGAGAACGCGGCGGCCCAAGGCACCCAGTTCGCGGGCCGTCGTGGCCAAACCGTCGGCGTTGATGTCGGCCAAGACGAGATCGGCCCCTGCTTCGGCAAAGCCGGTGGCCATGGCTTTGCCGAGGCCGCTGGCCGCACCAGAGACCAAGGCGACGCGGTTGGATAGGTCAAAAAGCGGATGGGACATGACAGCCTCCTAATTTTATTGGGCTTCAGAACATAGGGGCGCGGCTAGCAGTGGCCAAGCCCTGTCGCGCTTGCGGCGATTCGTTCGCCCGCTCTATATTTGCTGCCGCAAATTGAACCTACCGGGGCCGACATGACCACTGCCATAGACGGCTGGATACGCCAGTCGCAAGAGAAAATTTTAAGCGGCGCGAGCGTCACCTTGCAGGATTTAGACGCGCTGCGCGACCTGCAGAACGGCGAGCAGCAGCACCTCCTCTACATCTGGGCCGAACAAGACCGCATCGACTCGGGCGTCATCGCGTGGAACTACTTTGGCCCCTTCGATAGCGAGTTTCGCTTCGACCCCAAAAACGAATGTCCGTATGCCAGCGCAGCCGCGGCCATGGCCGATGGGTGGCGGGTGGTGTCTTTTCCGGGCGTGGAATACCCGCTGGAAAATGCCCACAATCAACTCGGTTTTGAGTTTATCCTAGAGCGCTATTTCCAGCCCGGCGAGGGGTTGGATTTTACGCCGCACGGCCAGCGCCAATAAACGGAGGAGTCATGGAAGCCAACTGGAAAGAGCTTAAAAAAGAATTCTTCGACACCGGCTACGTCGTCCTCGACGGCTGGGTCGAGCCTGAGTTGGTAGAGCGGACCAAGCAGGACGCCCACCAATCCGGGGGCATCGACATCTTCGAGTGCGAGAGCGTCGGCGATTTGCTCTGCCACGCCAAGGTCGTCGAGTTCATCGCCTTCTTGCTGGAGACGCCGGAGGTGGCCATCAGCCCCTTCCGCTTCTGGAATCACCTTACGCAAGGTGGACAAAGCGACGGCGGCGGCTGGCATGTGGACGACACCTATATGGCCGACCGGCCGCTGACCGAGATCTTGTGCATGTACTACCCGCAGGACGTGGAGGAAGACATGGGGCCGACCATGCTGTTGCCCGGCAGCCACCGGCGGCTCTACACGCCGCCGCAGACCGCCAAGCTGGGCTGGGTCCGCGGGCAGCAGAAAGTAGTCGTCAAGGCCGGTGCCCTCGCCGTGACCTTCCCCTCGATTCTCCACGCCCGCGCCGCGCATTTGTCCGCCAAGCCGCGCTCCATGATCAAATACGGCTACGAGGTGGCCGATCCCCAATACGGCTACTACCTGACCGAGCAAGCCTACCGCAACTTTCGCCGCACCGAATTGGGCCGCTCGTTGACGGAGCTAGCCGAGATCAAGGACAAAGACGACGCGCTGTGGAATTCCTACTGGAAATCGCATCCGAGCTATACTTTTCAAGACTTCAAGCACCAAATCGGCGTGGTCGGGCGACGGCTGCGCAAGCACCTCGATCACGAACAAGTTAGCCAACGAGGAGGAGAAATTCGATGGTACACAAAATCCACAAGATCGCGGTCGTAACCGACGATGTCGAAGGAGCGGTAGAGTTCTACACGCAGAAACTAGGGCTGACCGTGGTGGAGCGCTTCGCCAACGACGACGATGACGACTACGTCTTCCTCGACGCGGGCGGGATTCTGCTGGAGCTCATGCCGCAAAAGACCGAGGGGCATCCTCCGGGCTTCCACCACATCTCTTTCGAGGTCGATAGCGTGGAAGACAGCGCGCAGGAGTTAAAGGATAAGGGCGTCACCATCACCAAAGAGCCTTTTGACGTGGGTGGAGGGACCGGCATCACCTTGAGTTTTTTCGAGGGGCCGAACCAACTGCCCCTTCAGCTCTTCCACCGCGAGAAATGAGGCCGTCATGCGCATAGCCAGAGCCGACCGTGCGGATATGCAGGAACTGAGCGACGTCCACGGCGGTGCCGGGACGATCCTCTTCAACCGCCTGTGGGAACGCGGTGATTTCGCGACGCCCTTCGCCTTTGTCCACTGTGCGATCCTCCTACCCGGCGGTGGGATTGGCTATCACCGCCACGACGACAGCGAGGAGATTTTTATCGCCATTGACAACGCCTCGCAGTTCACCCACAACGGGCGCACGGCCGTCGTCGAGGGCGGGGCCGCCGTGCCGCTGCGCTCGGGCGAGATCCACGCCATCTACAACCACACCGACCGCGAGACGCGCTGGTTCAACGTCCACTGCGTGGTTCCCGGAGGCGATCCCAAATCGACCGACTTGGGCGACGACCGGGTCGGTGCTGAATTGGAGTCCACCGACCGCCTGCCAGTGGGGCGACTGGACCGCGGTGCGCTAAAATATGGCCAAGCGCACGGCGGCAAGGGCGAAGTCGGCGGCCGACTCATCTGGGGGCCGGAGGATTTCCGTAGCAATTTCTACTGTTTAGCCCACTGTCTGTTGCCGCCGGACACCTCGCTCGGCTACCACCGCCACGAAGGCGTCGAGGAGGTCTATATCATCATCGAAGGTAGCGGGCGGATGACGGTAGATGATGAGACGCAGGAGGTCGCGCAGTGGGATGCGATTCCCAGTCGGCTGGGGGGCAGCCACGGCCTCTATAACCACACGCAAGAAAATCTCGAATTGTTGGTCGTCGCCGTCTGCGCCGAGAAGGGGCAGTTCGACTCAACGGACCTCGGCGACGATCTAAGCCAACGCTAACAGAAAGGACTAGTCCTATGGCATCCGTAAAAATCACCTTTATCGGCCACGCTTCTTTCCGCTTCGAGTCCGACAAGGGCTCGGTCACTTACTTCGACGCTTGGCTCGACGACAATCCCACCGCTAAGATGACGCTCAGTCAGGTCAGAAAAGCCGATATCGTCATCGCCACCCACGGCCACGGCGATCACATCGGCGACTCCTATGAGATCTGCAAGCGCACCAAAGCCAAGTTCGTCGGCAACTACGAGCTTTGCTCGGTCGCCGAGGCCGTGCATGGACTCAAGATGGGCTCGCGGGCGCTGTCGCTGAATCCCGGCGGCGAGACCAATGTCAAAGACGCCACGATCACCATGGTGCAGGCCCATCACTCGCAATCGCTATCGCCGCACGTCATCGGCGGCGAGTTGCCGGAGGGGCTGCTCTTCCACCCCGACAGCGCGGTCAACGGTTTCATCGTTGCCTACGACAACGGCATCTCCATATACGACACCTCCGACACCTGCTTGTTCAGCGATATGCAACTCATCGGCCAGATGTACGGACCGCAAATCGCGATTATGCCAGTGGGCGGGCAGTACACCATGGGGATCCGCGAGGCCGCGCGGGCGGCGAGCCTCATTCGCCCCGACATCGTCATTCCCTGCCACTACGGGCCGATTATGAATCAGCCGGCCGACATCGGCGCGTTGAGCGAAGCGGTACAATTCCTCTCGCCGAATACGCAGGTGGTAGAGATGCAGCCTGGGCAGACTTTGACCTATACGGCAAGCAGCTATCGAGTCGGGGGCGGCAAGTAGCATCGACTTTCAGGCTAGGAACCTACGAGCAAAGGTGTTGCCCAGTTGATCGACACCAAGAGACCGCAATGACATCTGCAAACATGCTGCAAGCCGTCCACTATCAGGACGTGGATCCCGGCACTCAGTGGATCAAGGACGCCGACGTCGCCATCGATTCCGACGGACCGCTCGATGCAAACCGCACCCTCACTCCGAACGTGGTCAAAATGGACGGTGGATACCGCATGTACTATCACGGCCTCGGGCCGGAGCGTCCAAACGCGGCTTCAAAGGGGTACATCCTGAGTGCCTTCTCCACCGATGCCGAACACTGGGAGAAGGAGCCGGGCGTCAGAATGGATGCGGGCGGAGAGGGTGCCGAGCACTATATCTGGAGCCCGGACGTCATTCCGCTAGCGGATGGCCGCTACCGAATGTACTACGAGGGGAAGACCGAGACAGGGGACGGCCAAGTCAAGGCTGCCATTGTGAGTGCTGTTTCCGCCGACGGTCTGGTCTGGGAACGAGAGCCGGGCCTGCGCCTAGCCGGAGCAAGCGTCTCCTATCTGGCACCTCGGTGTCTTCACCTCGACCCGACTGAGGGCGGCCCCCGCTTTCGCCTCTACGCCAGCGCCTATCCCTATCCAGATGTTGCTGGCCACAAAAAGATCGTCAGCGCCGTATCAGAAGATGGTCTAGTATTCCAGTTGGAGCCCGGCGTCCGCATACCCCAAGACCGAGCGCTCGAATCCTATGCCGTCTATGCCCCGGAGGTTTTGCGCCTGGGCGAGGGCGGCTTTCGGATGTACTACGCAGGCTGGACGTCGGCTCCGGAGATCCCCCGTGGATCAAAGTATCACGGCAGAATTTTCAGTGCATTTTCCGAGGACGGTTTGCAGTGGGTCAAGGATCCGGGAATCTGCATTGACAATGGGGGACTGTGGGACGCAGCCAAGGCCTCAGAGCCGTGTGTGATTGACCTTCCCGACGGACGCTTCCGCATGTTCTACGAAGCCTGCGATCTCGACGGACGCTGGCGCATCGCCAGCGCGACTTCGGTTGCATCTACTGCGCCGTAAGAACCCTGCAACGATCACCCATAGCCAAAGGAGCACCACCATGCCGGGCACTGAAGCCCCTATCGGACCCAACGATGCGATTAAAGTCACCAATATCGAGACGTTCGTTCTCAAAAACTCCTGGGTCTTCGTCAAGATCTCGACGGACGCGGGCATCACTGGTTGGGGCGAAATGCTCAAGGACGACGCTAAGGCCTGTGCCGCCGGCGCGCTCGAAGTCGCCGACTACTTAGTGGGCAAAGATCCCCGCCCAGTCGCTCACCACTGGCAGGCCATCCATCGCGGTGCCTTCTATCGCGGCGGCCCGATCAAAACCGCCATCTCCTCCGGCATTGATATGGCCCTTTGGGACATCACCGGCAAATGCTATGGCGTACCCGTGTACAAGCTGCTCGGCGGCCCCACGCGCGAGCGGATTCGGGTTTACGGCGAAGTGAGTGAGAAAACCGGCGTCAACGCCATGAAGGTGGGTCCGGGCACGTCGCGGGCCCCCTTCAAATACATCGAGGGCCAAAAATTCGTCGATGAGATCGTCGAACGCTTCAAGGCACTGCGCGAACAACACGGCTCCAGCGTCGATATCGCCGTTGACTTTCACGGCGCAGTGCAACCCCCAACCGCCCTGCTGCTCGTCAAGGCACTCGAACCGTATCACCCTTGGTTCTACGAGGAAATTGTCCAGGCCCTCAACGTCGATGTCATGGCCGAAATCGCCGCAAAGACCCACATCCCCATTGCCACCGGCGAGCGCATCTTTACCAAGTGGGGGTTCAAGGAAATTCTCGAAAAACGCGCCGCCCACATCCTCCAGCCGGATGTTTGCTATGCCGGCGGCATCACCGAATTGAAGATCATCGCTGGCATGGCCGAGGCTTACTACTCGCCGCTGGCCCCGCACAACCCCCAAGGTCCCTGTTCGCTTGCCGCGAGTCTGCAGATCGCCGCTGCCATCCCCAACTTTCTCATCCAAGAGCGCGGCGACAACGAATACGCAGACCTACTCGCCAAACCCTTGCCACCGGTCGCCAACGGCCACCGACCTCTGCCCCCGGATCCCGGCCTCGGCATCACCATCGACGAGGACAAGCTCATGGACCAAGTCGGCGAACCGAGTCCCTATCGAACTCGCCTTGATCCTGACGACGGGTCGGTTGTGGACTGGTAGGGCGGAGGAGACGAGGGGCACCAACCGGAGGAGTACTAAAAAAGGAGACCTGCAATGGAGCTTCACGAACTCGTCCTTGAGATGAAGCAGCTTGAACGGCGGCTCACGCTCTACGAAGAAAAATACGGCATTCTCAGCCAAGATTTTTACAACATCTTAAGAGCAGGCAAGCTATCGCACTACGACGATTTTGACGAAACCCGAACGGATTTCAGCCGGTGGAAAGGCATTTACGAAACTTGGCAACGCCGCAAGACAGCCTATAACGAACAAATCCAACAAAGCGATCCAGCCGACGCATTGCGTGTACAGCCTGCTTATTGATATGGCGGAAAACCCTCTTTCCCTAGGAGGGACACTATGACACAAACAACCGAAAACGCAATACTCACAATCGAGAACGGCGTGTTTCACAGCAAAGAGGGCTTTGTGAGCGGCACGCCCATTTTTGTGGATTTCTGGACGACTTCCCGAGTGTAAGCCGTGAACAGGCAATCAGGACGATTGATATGGCGAGGAAGGTCTTGGAGAGTATTGCTTATGAGCCTGCTGCTCGATGAGTCAGTGCCAATGCAGCTAAGAAGCCTGCTCGTTGGGCATGACGTTTCGACAGTAAGGCACATGGGATGGAGCAGCAAGAGCAATGGCGAACTCTTGGCATTGGCCCAGGACGAATTCGACGCCTTCATCACGCTCGACCGGAATCTGGAACATCAACAGAATATAACTGAACGGGATATTCCAATCATCGTACTCATTGCAAGAAGAAGTCGCATAGATTACCTAGAACCTCTAGTTCCCCAAGTGCTGGAAGCCTTGCAAAATTTGAACCGCGGGCAGGTCATCCACAATGGTGTCAATCTTCGGGGTATTCTGTGCCGAGAGCGCACGCGACAAGCCCGATGGGTTCAGGCCGGTTCGGCGAGCCAGTTCCGCAACGCCGCCGATGGCGTCAGCGACGTTGCGGAGCGCGATCATCAAGTCCTCGTGGTCGGTATCGGTGTCTTCGAACACGACATTCAGATAGGCCGCGATGTCCTCGGGCGTTTTCAGGTAATCGCTGGCCTTATGTTTTCTTACGGGCATTTCGTTTCTCTTGAGTCCTACCTAATCTTCACCGTCCGCTGCCCCTTCCCAGCCCGCAACACAGCCGTCGCAACCTCCAAGGCGGCAATCCCATCTTCCCCAGTCACTAAGGGCTGTTCGCCATTGGCGAAGCACTTGACCACGTGTTTGTCCTGGTCGGCGAACATGTCCTTGAGCGGATAGGAGTACACCCGCTCGCGGCCTTCACCCATCTTGAGCGTAAAAGCCCCACTTCTTTCCGGGTTGAAGCGCGCCGGAGCCTTTTGCGCCGTCATGCCAAATTGCAGGGTGCCGGCCGGGCCAATCACGTCGTTGAGGCCCGCCACGGGCGCACCAGCGGCCACGCCCCACGACCAGATCAAGGAGTGCTGGTCGCCACTGGCAAAGTTGATGATGACGCTGGCGGTGTCCGCGCCGACGCTGGTCGGGTCGAATTGCAAGGAAGAAGCCTGCGCCGAAGCGGCCGGGCCGAAAATCTGCAAGGCGAAATCGTAGTTATGCACGGCACCGTCCATCAGCGGACCACCGCCTTTGTTCACATCGCGGAACCACGGGCGGCCCGGGCGGCCTCCCGCAGCAAAACGCCAGATGACCGGCGAGCCAACGGCACCGGATTGGACGATATCCTTGAGCTTGCCCCACTGAGTGTCAAAGCGACGCACAAAGCCAATGGTCAGCCGCACGTCGGCTTGGGCACAGGCATTCGCCATGCGCCGCGCATCAGCCACCTTCAGCGCCATGGGCTTCTCGCAGAAGACGTGCTTGCCGGCTTTGGCTGCGGCAATGACCGGCGCGTGGTGCTGGAAGGTGGGGGTGCAGACCCACACCGCGTCGATCTCGGGCAGGTCGAGCAGCGCTCGGAAGTCCGCGAAGTGATGTTCGGCCCCGAAGTCGTGAGCGAACGCTTCAGCCGCGTCGGCGACGACATCCGCGGCCGCGACAATGCGCGCACCCCGGATCCGGGATAGGCAACTGGCGTGATGGCGGGCAATGCCGCCGCAGCCGATAAAACCGATATTAAGCATGATCTTCTCCTATTGGGACGTAGGTGGTTGCGAGAGCAACAGTAATGTATCTAGCGCGGCGTTTGTCAAGGGACTGCCCGAAATCCAAAAGAGGCAACTCATTGTCAAACAAAATGTTACAACGCCTATCAACACTTGGCTTACCTTGACTTTTCCCTAGCCCAAGTATAGCTTTTTAAATTCTTTTCTCTAAGGGAAAGGCAAGCAAAAGGTCTTGCAGACCTCATTTCGCATACTAGTCGCGCTGGCGTCGTTGCTCTTGGCCGCTCCCGCGCTCCGCGCTCAACCCATCATGGAGCCAAGCGAGTTGCGCCGAGGCATGAGCGGCTTTGGGCTGACGACTTTCCAAGGCACCCAGATCGACACATTCCAAGTCGAAATTTTGGGAGTGCTAAAAGGGGCCTTGGGGCCGCGCATGGACATGATCCTCGCGCGGCTCTCCGGTGGCCCATTGGAACACACGGGCCTCATAAGGGGCATGAGCGGCAGCCCGGTGTACATCGACGGGCGGCTCATCGGTGCCATCGCTTATGGCTGGTACTTTTCCAAGGAGCCCATCGGCGGCATCACCCCTATCGCCCACATGCTCGACGTCGCCACGCGCGAACATCCCAGTCCAAGCCAGTACGGAAAAGTCTTAGACCTAGATGAAGAGACCACCCGCCTGCTCGGCGGCGAGGGCGTCAGCACCCTAGCGCCGCTGGGAATGCCCATAGCCGTTGCTGGCTTCAGTCCGAGGGGACGGCAAGTGTTGCGTGACGCGCTCGACGCGCCGGGCATCCAGCTTTTGGACAGCCCGATAGGGCAGGCGCTGTCCGACCAAGAGGTGTCTATCGCGCCTGGGGCCTCGCTGGCCGTGCAGCTAATCCGCGGCGATTACAGCGCAGCAGGGATTGGCACCCTTACTTGGGTCGGCGACGGGCGTTTTGTCGGCTTTGGGCATCCGATGTTTTTGCTGGGGGTCACCAATCTGCCTGCCACCGGGGCCTATATCCACCAAGTCATTCCCATTCAGACCGCCTCCTTCAAGCTGGGGACGCCGACCGGCACAATGGGGGCAGTGCGCCAAGACCGCCTGCCTGCGATAGCCGGGACGCTGGGCGAAGCGCCGGACATGCTGCCAGTGCGGGTTGCCCTGCGGTCAGCGGCCGGCGATCACGCCTTCCGCTGCGAGGTGCTGCGCCACCCCGAGCTTAGCGCGTCCTTGGTCCGCTCGGTTTTGTTCAACTCCCTCGAAACCACTGAAAAGCTCTTTGGCGACGCCACGCTGCGGATGCGTAGCCACATCGCACTGGCCGATGGCCGCACGGTTGAGCGCGAGCAAGTGTACAGCAGTGGGTTCGCGCCGTTCAGCGCCGTGATAGACGCAGCGCGGCCGGTCGGCATACTGCTCAACAACCCCTTCGCAGGACTGACCTTAGACTCGCTGCACTTTGAGTTGGAAATCGGCGAAACCTTAGCCCAAGCCCGCATCACGGGCCTGCGGCTGTCGCCGCCTGATCCCAAGGCTGGGCAGCGGGTCTCGCTGCAGGCGACGTTGCAACCGTATCGCGCCGAGCCGGTTATAGAGCGCCTAGAGGTGGATTTGCCCGCATATCTCGAACCCGGCCCCTTCGTCGTGCGCGTCGGCAGCGGTGTGGCGAGCGCAAGTTGGGAAGCAGAGCGCCAGCCCGATGCGTTCGTGCCGCGCAATGCCGCTGACGTGCTTGCATTGCTCGAGCGCACGGGTGCCGCCGACGAACTGGTCGTCGAGGTCTTTCGCGCCGAGCCGGGCTTTACGGTGAACGGGCGCGAATTGCCCGGGCTGCCGCCCTCGGCATTGGCCGTGCTGAGCGCGGACCGCTCGGCTGGGCATCTGGGGCCGGTCCAAGGCGAAGTCGTCCTCCGCCGCACCCTGACCACTGACTACGTCCTCTCCGGCGAGCAAAGCCTCGACATGACATTGAGAAAGCCCTGATCTGATGATACTTACAACCCGAACTCTGTTTTCGTTTTTCTTGCTACTATCGGCAGTCAGCGCAACCGAAGCAGGGCGCGCCAAGGCTTGGCAGCAATACGCGTACGACGACTTCGCCGCAGGCGAGAGCGAAGGCATCTCCATTGCTGCGGATGGCGCACTGGAACTAGCGCCCGCACTTGTCGAGCTAGCTGCGCTAGAGGCCGAGCGCGTCTGGTCCATGGTGCCCAATCCCAAGGGAGGTCTCTACGTGGGCACCGGCGACTCGGGGCGGCTCTTTGCCGTCGATGACGAAGGGCAAGCCGAGTTGCTGTTCGATTCGCCCGAACTCGTCCTCCACGCCCTGATCACCGACCCTGACGGACGACTCTACGCTGGTTCAGCCCCCGACGGCCTAATCTACGCGCTCGATGGCGAGGGACAGGCAAAAACCTTGCTCCAGACCGGCAGCCGCTACGTGTGGGACTTGGCCCTAATCGACGGCCAGCTTTACGCGGCCACGGGCGAACCCGGCCGAGTGCTCAAAATTGCCAGAGATGGGTCGCACGAAGTCTTCTTTGCGCCGGAAGATCGCCACGTTATAACCCTACTCGCCCACAACGACCGCTTGTACGCTGGCACGGCCGGCAAGGGCCGCATCTACGAGATCAACGGCGAGGGCCGCGGGCGACTGCTCTTTGAAAGCGAGCAAGAAGAAATTCACAACCTAGTGGTAGGGGTCAACGGAGAGATTTTCGCCAGCGCGATTCCCGCGCCGAGCAAGGGCGAAAATTCCCACAAGGTCCCAGCGGCCGTGTACCGCGTCGGAGCAGAGGGGGCGGTTTATCCCATCTGGGAGGATACCGAAGCCAAACTCGTCAATCTCGTTGCAGCCGGCGAGCACCTGCTGCTCAGCGCCTCCGACCCAGCGCGGCTTTTGCGCCTCAGCGCCGATGGCCGCCGTGCATTGGTCGTGCAGTTCGAGAGCCTCGTCCCCAGCCACCTCTTGTTCGGGCCAGATGGTGCGCTACTCTTGGGCGGGGCGCAAAACGCCGTCGTCTCCACCCTGCCCGAGAAAGGTCGCCGCAAGGGGCACTTTGAATCAGCAGTCGAGGACTTTGCCATCCACGCGCGGTGGGGCGCGCTCGAATGGCGCGGCACCCAACCCGCAGATACCCGCCTAACCGTGCAGACGCGCACCGGCAACAGCGAGGAGCCAGACAAAACTTGGAGCGCGTGGTCCGAGCCGCTGACCGAGAGCGGCCAAACCATCGCCAGCCCCCCCGCTCGCTTTATCCAGTATCGGGTCGAAATGGAATCCACGCGCGACGAAGCCACGCCCCAACTCAACTCGATCGAAATCCGCGGCGTCCAAGTCAACCTCAAACCCCGCATTACCGAGCTGCAAACCTTTCCCTTCCGGCCACAACAATCCGGCAACGGCGGCCAATCCCAAGGCGCACCTCAAGCTGGCCCAGGACGGCGCAACAATCGTCCCCCCCAAGCGAAAAGCCTGCGCCTAGTGCGCTGGCACGCCCAAGACCCCAACGAGGACGAGCTAGTGTACGACCTCTATCTCAAGGGCGAGGATCAGCGGGCGTGGAAGTTAGTCGAAGAAAACATCGCGCAAACTTCGGTTCTCTGGGATACCGAATCCATGCCCGAAGGCCAGACCCAGCTCAAGCTGGTGGCCTCCGATCGCATGGACAACCCCGCGGCCGAACGCCTGCGCGACGAGCGCGAAAGCGCGCCCTTTGCCATCGACAACAGCCCGCCAACCGTTGCACTCGACGCGCAGACCAGCGCCGATGGTGCGGCCGTGGAAGTGGCGATTAGCGACCGCATCTCAGCGGTGCAAAAAGCCTATTACACCATTGACTACGACAAACAACAGCACCCCATCGCGCCTTTGGACGGCGTCTTTGACAGCCGCAACGAACAGGCGCGCTTTGTGGTTGAAGGGCTGGCAGCGGGCGAGCACGTCATTGTCGTGCGGGCGATTGACGCCCTCGACAACATCGGCGTGCGGCAAATCGTCATCCAAGTCAAGTGAACCAGCCCGCGCAATACATGCGCCGCGCCTTGCGGTTAGCGCAGCGAGGGCGCGGCAAGGTCAGCCCCAATCCCATGGTCGGCGCGGTTGTGGTGCGCGGCGACTGCATCGTCGGCGAAGGGGCCCACCTGAAGGTCGGCGGACCCCACGCCGAGGTCCACGCCCTGCGCCAGGCCGGCGACGAGGCGCAAGGGGCCGATCTCTACGTCACGCTGGAGCCTTGCTCCTTCCACGGCCGCACTCCGCCCTGTACTGAAGCTGTGCTACGCGCTGGCATTAAAAGGCTCTATTGCGCGATGGAAGATCCCGACGAGCGCGTGGCGGGGCGGGGAATCGCCGTGCTGCGGGAAAAGGGCGTCGCCATTGACGTTGGGCTTTGCGCTGAGGAGGCGCGCCGTCTCAACGCGGCTTACATCAAACACCGCACCCAAAACCTGCCCTTGGTCCTGCTCAAGCTGGCGCAAACCCTCGACGGCCGCATTGCGGCTCGCAGCGGCGATGCGCGTTGGATCACCGGCGAGCGAGCGCGACGCCACGTCCATCGCTGGCGCTCTTGGGTCGATGCCGTGGCCGTGGGTGCGGGCACTGTGCGAGCTGACGATCCCCTTTTGACGGTGCGCCACGTGCCTGGGCGCGACCCGCGGCCCATCGTCATAGACGGGCGCTTGCGCACCTCGCCCGAGGCCCGCGTCTATCAGCGGCCCGGTGCCGTGCTCGTCACGGCAGAGGACTCGCCAGCCGACAAGCGCCGAGCCTACGAGGCCAAAGAGGCCGAGGTTTGGACTTTTCCGGCGTCTGCCGGGCGCATCGACTTGCGCCTGCCCCTTAGGCGCATGGCGCAAGAGGGCATGACCAGCGTCCTCATCGAAGGCGGTGGCCAGTTGGCCGCGGCCGCACTCGGCGACCGCGTCGTTGACCAAGTGCTGCTCTACCTCGCACCGAGGCTGATGGGCAAGGGGGTCGCTGCCATTGGCGACTTGGGAGTCGAACGCGCGGCCGAGGCCATTCGCCTCGCGTCCAGCCGCACTCAGCGGCTAGGCCCTGATCTGCTTTACACGGCTGAGGTACAATACACTTGTTCACCGGACTCATAGAGGAACTCGGGAGCGTGCGCGGTCGCGTGCGCCGAGGCGCGTTCCAGCAGTTGGAGATTGCCGCCGAGCGCGTTCTCACCGGCTTGCAAGTGGGGGACAGCGTCAATATCGACGGGGTTTGCCAGACTGCGGTGGCCATTGGAGAAAGCGGCTTTGCAGTCGAGACAGTCGCCGAAACGCTCGCTCGCACGACCTTGGGCACCCTCGGCATCGGGCAAGCGGTCAATCTAGAGCGCCCCCTCCGCGCCGACCAGCGGCTCGATGGGCACCTCGTCTTGGGACATGTCGATGGCGTCGCCCGCATTCGTCGGCGCACGGAGCGCGATGGGGAGCATCGCTTCGAAATCGAGCCACCGCCCGCGCTCGCCCGCTACATCGCCGCCAAAGGCTCGGTGGCCCTCGACGGCATCAGCCTAACGGTGGCCGAGGTCGGCGGCGATGCCTTTACGATTTCGGTCATTCCGCATACATTTGACAATACGACGCTTAGCCACCGGCGCGCCGGTGATTTTGTCAACCTCGAAGTCGATGTGATTGCCCGTTATGTCGAGCGTTTGCTCGGCGAACAACCCCAGCTCAGCTTCGAGGACTTGCGCGATATGGGATACTGAGCAATGCCCGATTTCAACACTATTGAAGAAGTTGTCGAAGACCTGCAAAACGGCCGCATGGTCGTGCTCGTCGACGAGTGCGAAGCCGTGGGCGAGGGCGTGCTGGTAATGCTCGCTGAGCAAGCCACTGCCACCTCGGTCAATTTCATGACGCGCTGTGCCAGCAGCCCGCCCGTGGTCGCTGCCTCTAGGAAGCACCTTAAAGCCCTCGAACTGCATCTGCAGGTTTCCAAGGCCCACGAGCCGATGGACGCCTCGATCATGGTCTCGGTCAATGCCCGCGCCATTGAGGGCACCGGCGTTTCGGCTCAGGATCGCGCCGAGACGATCCGCAAACTGGCCGACCCCGATAGCACGCCCGAAGACTTCGTCCAACCCGGGCACGTCACGCCGCTCCAAGCCCAACCGGGCGGGGTGTTGCGCCGCGCCGGCCACACTGAAGCCTCGGTCGATTTGGCGCAGATGGCCGATTGCCAGCCCGTGGCCTTGATCGCTGCCATCCTCGACGACGCGGGCGCACTGGCCGACGCGTCCTACCTGCTCGACTTCGCACGCGAACACGACCTCAAAATCACCACCATCCACGATCTGATTGCCCATCGCCGCCGCACCGAGAAACTGATTCATCTAGAGGCTCAGTCGCCCATGCCAACCCGCTACGGCGAATTCACGGCCTATGCGTACCGCAGCTTGGTTGACGACAACCCGTACCTCGCCCTCGTGTACGGCGAAGTCGCCGACGGCCGCGACACCTTGGTGCGCATGCACTCGGGTTGTCTGACCGGCGACGCGCTCGGCTCGCTGCTGTGCGACTGCGGTGATCAGCTAGCGCAATCCATGCAGCTCATTGCCGCAGAGGGGCGCGGCGTTATCGTCTATATTCAGCACCACGAAGGGCGCGGCATTGGCATCTTGCACAAGCTCAAGGCATACGAACTGCAACAGCAGCAGGGCCTCGACACGATTGAGGCCAATCACGCCCTCGGCCACCCCATGGACTCGCGCGACTACGGCATCGGCGCTCAAGTGCTCTACGATCTAGGCTTGCGCCGAGTGCGCTTTTTGACCAACAATCCCAAGAAGCGGGTCGGCTTGGATGCCTACGGCCTGACCGTCGTCGAGCAAGTGCCCATTGAGGCCGCGCCCAATCCGCACAACATCCGCTATCTAACAACCAAGCGCGACAAGATGGGCCACGCCCTCTTGCTCAAGCGCGCAGCCGCCGAGGACGAAAACCGTGCCCAAAGTGCATGAAGGACAACTCGACGCCCGCGGCCGCAAGTTCGGCATTGCGGTCAGCCGCTTCAACGACTTGGTGACCACCCGGCTCCTCGACGGCGCATTGGACTGCATCCAGCGACACGGCGGCGACAGTAGCGACATAGAAATTGCCTGGGTCCCCGGAGCCTTTGAATTGCCCATTGCCGCCAAGAAGCTAGCCGGCACAGGTCGCTTTGACGTCGTCATCTGCCTAGGGGCCATCGTCCGCAGCGATACGCCCCACTTCGACTACGTGGCTGGCGAGTCGGCCAAGGGCATTGCCCGCGTCGGTCTCGACAGCGGCACCCCGGTAATTTTTGGCGTCATCACTGCCGACACGGTCGAGCAGGCCGTGCAGCGCGCGGGCGTCAAGGCCGGCAATCGCGGCTGGGACGCCGCCCTCAACGCGGTTGAAATGGCCAGCTTGATGGCCGAGTTAGGATGAGCGGCGAGGACGATTTTTTTGGCGATGGAACCTCGGGCGACGAGGCACCTCCCAACAATCGCCACGGTGCCCGTCAAGTGGCCCTGCAGGCCCTGTACTGGAAACAGAGTGCGGCAACCGACTCACTCGGTGCCTTGGATCAGCTCTGTGCGCGCTTTGGCCTCGCGCCAGAGGTGCAATCCTTTGCGGCTGAACTCTTGCAGTGCGCAGCCGAGCACGCGGACGAACTGGATGCGCTGGCTGCGGCCCGGGTTCAGCACTGGCGCTGGGAGCGCATCGCCCGTATCGATCGCTTAATTTTGCGTTTGGCCTTGGCCGAAATGCTCTTTATTGAGGAAATTCCAGTCCGGGTCTCCATTTTTGAAGCTGTCGAACTAGCCAAGTCCTACAGCACCGATAAGTCCTATGCGTTCGTCAATGGCGTTCTCGACGGCGTCGTGCGCCAGAAGGGACTCAGCGTTTGAGGTTGACCACCTGTAGAGGCCCGCGACGCGGTACTAGTTAAGAGGATTTAGTATGCTCAATTCGCTCGTAAAAAAATTCCTTGGCTCGCAGGCGACGCGCCAGTTCAAGCGCACGCTACCACAAGTGAGCCAGATGACTCAGCTAGCGGCTTCGTACCAATCTCTAAGCGACGCCCAGCTCCAAGCCAAGACCGCGACTTTCCGCCAAGACCTACAGGCGCGCAACGCGGACAGCCGCCAGCAGCTCGAAGCCATCGAAGAGCGCCTGCGCGGCGATCTAGAACCTGAAGAGCGCGAGCGGCTCAACGACCGGTACGGAGAGCTAGACAACGCCATCCGCGACGTGGAGGCGGCCTTTCTCGAAGAAATCATGCCCGAAGCCTTCGCCATGGTCGTCGAGACCTGCCGCCGGCTCTTGGGCCGCACGTGGGACCGCGCCGGCGAATCCGTCGAGTGGGACATGGTGCCCTACGACGTGCAGATTTTCGGCGGCATCTCCCTGCACCAAGGCAAGATCGCCGAAATGGCAACCGGTGAGGGCAAGACCCTAGTGGCGACGATGCCCCTTTTCCTCAACGCCATCCCCCAACGCGGCGTCCACTTAGTTACCCACAACGAATACCTCGCTCGGCGCGACGCCATGTGGATGGGGCCGATCTACAATTTCTTGGGGATGTCCGTGGGCATCATCCAAGACGTGTTTCAGACTGGTGCCGAGGCATACATACTCCAAGCGCCTGAAGGCGTGCCCGAGAAGTTCCATTGGGAGCGGACCGACCACACAGCCGCGTACAGGGCCGATATTGTGTACGCCAATCACAGCCAAGTCGGCTTTGATTACCTCCGCGACAACACGGCTGTACTGCTCGAAGACCTGATGCAGCGCGAATTCAACTACGCCATCGTCGATGAGGCCGACTCGATCCTCATCGACGAGGCGCGGACCCCGCTCATTCTTTCCGGGGCCATCCCCGACTCCACCAATCAATACAAAGAGATGCGCCCGCTCGTGGAACGGCTGATGAGGGCCCAGACCAACTTGGTCAATAAGATCATCGCCGGGGCCGAGCAGGCAGGCAAGGAATCGGGAGATTACGACTACGACACGGGGATTGCACTGCTCAAGGCCACCCGCGGCGCTCCTACCAATCGCCGCCTATCCAAAATTCTGCAGGAGGAAGGCGTCAAGCGGCTGATCAATCGGATCGAGGCCGACTACATGCGCGATAAGCGCCTCAACGAGCTTGACGAAGATCTCTACTTCATCGTCGATGAGAAGGGCAATACCATCGACCTAACCGAAAAGGGGCGCGACTTGCTTTCGCCCAATGAGCAGGCCCTCTTCGTGCTGCCCGACATCAGTATTGAGGTTGATGCAATTCGCAACGACCCGGACCTGAGCGCCGAGGACAAGGCCCGCAAGGAGGAGGAGGCACACCGCACGTACGCCGAAAAAAGTCAAGCGGTGCACAACATCAATCAACTGATGAAAGCCTATACGCTCTTCGAAAAGGACGTGCAGTACCTCGTCTCCGAAGACGGGCGGGTGATCATTGTCGATGAAGCTACGGGCCGACCGCAGCCCGGCCGGCGCTTTGCCGACGGCCTACACCAAGCGCTAGAGGCCAAAGAGGGAGTGAAGCTGGAGAAAGAAACCCGCACCGTCGCCTCCATAACCGTGCAGAATCTCTTCCGCATGTACCACAAGCTGGCCGGTATGACCGGCACGGCCGAGACCGAGGCCAGCGAACTGTGGGAGATCTACAAGCTCGACGTGGCCGTCATCCCCACCAACCGCCCGATTCGCCGCTTTGACCAAGAAGACCAGATATTCCGCACCAAGCGCGAGAAATACAACGCGATCATCGAGGAGATCGACCGCCTGCACAAGCTCGGCCTGCCAGTACTAGTGGGCACCATCTCGGTCGAGGTCTCCGAGTTGCTCAGCCGAATGCTCAGCCGGCGCGGCATCAAGCATCAGCTACTCAACGCCCGCCACAACGACAAAGAAGCCCAAATCGTCGCCGAAGCCGGTCGAGCTGGTGCCGTCACCATCGCCACCAATATGGCCGGGCGCGGCACGGACATTAAGCTAGCGCCCAAGGTCGTCCACCTCGACCGCCAGATCGTCGAGTCCAATCTCACCCTCGACAACAAGCTGCCTTCTGGCCAAGGCTTGCGCCAGCATCTGCAAGAAAACCCCAGTGGCCTACAGGTCATCGGCACCGAGCGCCACGAAGCGCGGCGCATCGACCGCCAGCTACGCGGTCGCGCGGGACGCCAAGGCGACCCCGGGTCCTCGCGCTTCTACCTGTCGCTCGAAGACGACCTGATGCGGCTGTTCGGCTCGGAGCGCATCGCCTCCGTCATGGATAAGCTCGGGGCCGAAGAGGGCGAGGTCATTGAGGCTGGCATGGTCACGCGGTCGATTGAGCGGGCGCAAAAAAAGGTCGAGGCCCGCAACTTTGAGATGCGCAAGCACGTGCTCGACTACGACGACGTCATGAACCAGCAGCGCCAGGTCATCTACAATCGCCGCCGCGATCTGCTAGAGCAAGAAAGCGCCCGCGAGCAAATCGCGGAAATGATCGAAGAGAGCGTCGAAGGCATCTTGGCCTCGCACGTCGATGCCGACGACCTAGCAGAGGAGTGGGATTGGGAGGGCCTGCAAACCGAGTTTGGCAGCACCTTCTTTTTGGGCTATTCCATCTCCGAAGACGAGCGTGCCCACGCCAGCGTCGATAGTCTGCGCGAGCAGCTACTCACCACTGTGCGCGAAGCCTATCAGCGCCGCATTGACGTCGTCGGCGAAGAGATTTTCCGCGAAGTCGAAAAGGGCATCTCCCTGCGCACCATCGACACTTGCTGGCAGGAACACCTCCACGAAATCGACGAACTCAGGGACGGGATCGGCTTTGTCGGCGTCGGCGGGAAAAACCCCCTCATAGAATACAAGAAGGGGGCCTACGACATGTTTGAGAGCCTAATCGGCCGCATTGCCCAAGAGACACTGCGCAACCTCTTCCAGCTACGCATCGACATCGGGACCGAGGCTTTGGAGCCGGCGCGGCGGCCAAGTCGCATCAGCGCGGTTCACCAAGACGCTACCAATATGGGCTTTCGCGGCGTCGGGCCAGCCCCGGCGGGCGTGCCCGGCCAGCCCGCGCAACTGCGCGGCTCGGGCGGCGGTAGCAGCGAGGGGCAAGCCCAAGCCGCGCGCCAGCCGGTCGTCCGCGAACAGCCCAAGGTCGGGCGCAACGCTCCCTGCCCCTGCGGCAGCGGTAAGAAGTTCAAAAAGTGCTGCGGCATCAATGCCTAAGCGTGGAAAGCGATATGAGTTTCTGGGAAGTACTCTGTTTGGTGTTGTACAGCATCATCATCGCCGTTTTAGGGGTTTACGGCCTCCACCGCTACCAGCTACTGCGCCTGTTTTATCGGCATCACCCAACCCCAGTTCCCCAGCCCGACCGCTTTGTCGAGTTACCCGTCGTCACGGTCCAGCTACCGCTCTACAACGAATATCACGTGGTCGAGCGCCTGCTAGAGGCCGTGGGCCAGATCGACTATCCCCGCGACCGCCTGCAAATCCAAGTCCTCGACGACTCGCAGGACGAAACCCGCGACAAGGCGCGAGAAGGGGTCGCACGGCTAGCGGCCCAAGGGCTGGATATCGAGTACCTCGGCCGCACCAATCGCCACGGCTTTAAGGCCGGGGCCTTGGCTGCTGGGCTAGAGTGCGCCCAAGGCGAATTTGTGTTGGTGCTCGACGCCGATTTTGTGCCCACTCCCGACATCCTACAGCGAGCCATTCACTACTTTACCGACGATTCCATCGGCATGGTGCAGATGCGTTGGGGACACCTCAACCGCTCCTACTCGCTGCTGACGCGCATCCAGTCGATCTTCCTCGACGGCCACTTCGTCGTCGAACACACGGCTCGCAACCGCTCGGGTCGCTTCTTCAACTTCAACGGCACTGGGGGGATCTGGCGCAAAAAGGCCATCTACGACGCCGGCGGCTGGCAGCACGACACGCTCACCGAAGACCTCGATTTGAGCTACCGCGCCCAGCTAGCGGGCTGGCAGTTTCTCTATCTGCCCGAAATTGAAGTGCCCGGCGAGATCCCCGTCGAGATCAATGCCTTCAAGTCCCAGCAGCACCGCTGGACCAAGGGCGCGGTCCAGACGGCGAAAAAAGTGCTGCCGCGGATCTGGCGTTCGGCCCTGCCAGCCAAGATCAAGGTCGAGGCCACCTTCCATCTAACGGCCAACCTCTGCTACATTATGATGTTATTGATGGCCCTATTGACCGTTCCAGTGCTTTCCATTCGCTCGCAACTCGGCTGGGAGCGGTTCTTTATCATCGACCTGCCGCTGTTTTCTTTCGCCACCATGGCCATTTCCGGCTTCTACATTACCTCCCAGCGCGTGCTCTATCCAGATTGGCGGCGACAGATCAAGTACTTGCCCATGCTGATGGCCATTGGCATGAGTCTCTGCATCAACAACACCCGAGCGGTGATTGAGGGCCTCGTCGGCTATCAAACCGCTTTCCACCGCACTCCCAAATACGGGCTTACCGGACGCAAACAAAGCCAGCGGCGCAAGTACCTAAGCCGCTGGCCGCTGCTGTCTTTGGGCGAATTGGGCATGGCACTCTACTTTGTCTTTGCCCTCTACCACGCCTATGCAACTGGCCTCTACTTGGGGATGCCCTTCCTGCTGCTGTTCCACGCCGGCTTTCTCTACACCGGTTTGCTCTCCAGCGGCCAGCGCTGGTTTCATCGGGTGTCATAGAACGCAAAAAGCCCCCGGCCGCATGGCGGCTAAGGGCTTTTCTCGCGCTGATATTATAGTCTAACTAGAAGGCCACGCGAGCGGATAGGGATCGGTGAGCTTCCGCTGCAACCACAAGATGTCAACGGCTTTGTAATGCCGGATGGTCAGCTTCTCGATGTGGCGCACGCCGATATCCACGTTGCTCTTTTCGCGCCGCACCTCGCGACCTTTGTCCCCGGACAGTGGAATCGCTTCCGCCACCTTCGTGACGTAGAGATTGTGGGCCAAGCGCAATTCTTTATAGTCCAGATTGTCTGGCACAAGCTCTTGCAACTCTGCGACGTAGTCGTTGATGAGTCGTCGCGCTTTGGCCAAGTCCTGCTCAGAAATCTCGGAGAGCGGTTTTCTCAGATGCTCAATGGTTTTGACGATCTCCCTGTTTTTGCCGTCTAGTTTCTGCATCTGCTGGACGTAATCGAGCAGAATCTGCCTCTCCGCCTCCTCGCCACCACAGGCGACCAGACCCACTGCTAGTGCCAACGCAGCCAGTTTCCTCGACATATAGACCTCCCTTTGTAGGGGTGAGATTTGTCTGTTCCGTCGGCCTCAAAATACGCCGCAGAGAAACGAAAATCAAGCACTCTCTCCGCTGGACCCTATTGACGGAGCTTATACGCTCTCATAATATCAATTTTTTCGCATCCTACTCTCTTACTTGAGGACATCTATTCTATGGTAACTCGCCAACAGATCCAATCCCAGCTCGACAACTGTCTGCTGGAGGCCAAATTCCCCCAGTGGGAGTCGCGCTATAAGCGCGGCAAGGTGCGCGATATGTACTTGCTTAAAGACCATCGCGTGCTGATCACTACCGATCGCCAAAGCGCGTTCGACCACGTGCTCGGCACCATTCCCCTCAAGGGCCAAGTGCTCAACCGCATTGCCCAGTACTGGTTTGAGCAGACCCAAGATATCGCCCCCAATCAAATCATCTCCGTGCCCGACGCCAACGTCACCGTCGCCCGCGAACTGGACATCCTGCCCGTCGAGGTGGTGGTGCGCAAGTATATGACGGGCAGTTCGGACACCGCCATCTGGACCCATTACAACAGTGGCGTGCGCCACTATTGCGGCCACACGTTGCCCGACGGCATGGTCAAAAACCAACCCTTCGACGAGGCGATTATCACGCCGACGACCAAGGACGAGGTCCACGACGAGCTGATTTCGCGCGACGAGATCATCGCCCAAGGCCTAGTGCCAGAAGACACCTGGGCCCAAGTCGAGGATATCGCCTTCGCGCTCTTTGCGCGCGGCGAGGAGCTAGCGGCCAAGCAAGGGTTAATCCTCGTCGATACCAAGTACGAAATGGGGCTAGATGCGGACGGGCGCATCACGCTCGCCGACGAAATCCACACGCCTGACTCGTCGCGCTTCTGGATCAGCGACACTTACGCAGAACGCCACGCCCGCGGCGAAGAGCCCGAAAGCCTCGACAAGGAATTTTTGCGCCTCTGGCTCCGCGACAAGGGCATTTCCGACGACAATATCCCCGAACTCGACGACGAGATCCGCATCCAAGTTGCCGAGCGCTATATCGACCTTTTTCAACGGGTTACAGGCACGGACTTCGACGCCGAACTCGGCGCAACGCCCGTCTTGCAGCGCATTGAGGAGCGGATTGCGGAGTACCTTAGCTAAGGTGTGGCGTTTGCACTTTGCGTAGGTTCGTCTTTCGTCCGGGAATGAAACAGCCGTTATAAAGCTATGGTCAAAAACTTGCTCCGCGCCTTTTTGGTCTTCCGCTTGGAGTTTCACCAGCCCACCCTCAATTTTGAGGCCATGTTGAGCTATTGGCGGCGCACGCCCATCGTCCAGTACGTGATTGAAGACGACGGCGAGCAGCGCAGCAGTGCGCTCAAGCGCCGGCTCGACGAGGTCTATCCCTTCTAATGCTGCATCGCCAGCTCAGAAACGCCTTGGAGGAAATTTTTGGCACATCTTTTGTCTCCGAGGCACTCGCCAACGCACCCATTGCCCAAGTTGTCCTCTACGAGCGGCGCAAGGATTTCAAAGAGGCCGTCCTCGGCTTCCAACGGATCAATTTTCGCGACGAACACACCGCGTATGCCGCGACCATGGAGCGCGAGTTGGGCATCGCCCTAATCTGCGCCCTCCTCGACAACGACACGCGCGAGCTAGTTGCCGAACTCGGTCTCAACTACCTATGAGCAAACTGCTCGCCTTTGATCTAGGGGCTGAGAGTGGCCGCGCCATCGTCGGGCATTTCGACGGCGAGCGCCTAGCGCTAGAAGAACTGCACCGCTTTGCAAATGGCCCGGTGCAAGTCTTCGACCGTTTCTACTGGGACCCTTTGCGCCTTTTCGCCGAGATGAAACAGGCCCTCGGCCTCTTTGCCAGTACACACGGCAAGGCCCTCGATGCCATTGGCGTCGATACCTGGGGCGTCGATTTCGCCCTCCTCGGGCCTGGGGACGTGCTCTTGGACAATCCGCGCAACTACCGCGACCCGCGCACCGACGGCATGTTAGAGGAAGCCTTTGCACGAGTGCCGCGCGAGGAGATTTTCGCGCGCACCGGCGTGCAGTTTTTGAAGCTCAACACCTTGTATCAACTGCTTTCGCTGCGCGACTCGCCCTTGCTGGAATGGGCGCAGACCTTCTTGATGATGGCCGACTTGTTCAATTTTTACTTTACTGGCACTAAGACCTGCGAATTTTCCAACGCCACTACCACCCAATTCTACGATCCGTGCCAAGGCACTTGGTCGGTCGAGCTTCTAGAAAGATTGGGGCTGCCGACCCATTTTCTTCCCCAGATCGTCCAGCCCGGAACCCGCCTAGGCTCGCTCCTGCCCTCTATTGCTGCTGAAACAGGGCTTGGCTCGGTCCCGGTCATCGCCCCAGCTACCCACGATACGGGCGCGGCCGTGGCCGCGGTGCCCGCCGAAGTCCGCGACTACGCCTATATCAGCTCGGGAACTTGGTCGCTGATGGGCGTCGAACTCGATCAACCACTCATCAACAATCAGGCATTCCAGTACAATTTCACCAACGAAGGGGGCTTCGGGCCGACCTACCGCTTCCTCAAAAACATCATGGGGCTGTGGCTGATACAGGAGTGCCGGCGCGCGTGGCAGCGCGAGGGGCGCGCCTTTTCCTACGACGAGCTGACGGCCATGGCCCAAAGCGCTGCGCCCTTTACCGCTTTCGTCGATCCAGACACCGAGTGCTTTCTCGCGCCGGGCGACATGCCCGTTAGGATCCGCGCCTATTGCCAAGAAACGGGCCAAGCCATTCCCGCCGACGAGGGACAAGTCGCGCGCGTGGCCCTCGAAAGCCTAGCGTTTAAGTACCGCTACGTGCTCGAAGCGCTAGAGACCATTCTCGGCCGCCGCCTCGAATGCATTCACATAGTCGGCGGCGGGATCCAAAACCGCCTGCTCTGCCAGTTTACTGCCTCAGCTACCGGTCGTCCGGTCGTCGCCGGGCCGCTCGAAGCTACGGCCATCGGCAACCTAATGCTCCAGCTCATCGGCCTAGGCCAGATGAACTCGCTGGCCGAAATCCGCCAAGTCGTGCGCCACTCCTTTGCGCCCGTTGTGTACGAGCCGGAACAAGCCGCTGCTTGGGATGCGGCCTACGACCGCTTTCGCCCGCTGCTCTCCCCGGCCTGATCTTGGCTGGAACCGCGCTTTTTCTCCGTCGTCCTACTTAAGAACCGTCATTTTCCCTTTCTGTCATTTGGGCTTCTTATGGGAAAAAGCAGCCTCAATTCGCTGGGTCTAGCCGAGTCCTACTGGCGCGACATTCAGCACTTTCAGCCGCTGAGCCGCCAACGAGAGATCGAGCTGGTACACAAAGCGCGCACTGGCGACGAGCGCGCCATGCACCAGATGGTCGAAGCCAACTTGCGCTTTGTCGTCCGCATCGCGAGGGGATACCACGGGCGCGGGCTTTCCTTTATGGAGCTTATTTCCGAGGGCAACCTCGGGCTGATGGAAGCGATCCAGCGCTTTGACGAGACGCGCGGCTTTAAGTTCATCACCTATGCGGTGTGGTGGATTCGCCAAGCCATCCTCCGCGCCCTAGCCGAACATGGCAAAATTGCCCGCCCGCCGCTGAGCCGGGTCAATGATCTGCAAAAGGTCGAGCGGTGGACGAGTATCCTCGCCCAAAAACTGGGTCGCGATCCCACCCCCGAGGAAATCGCCAACAGCGCTGAATTATCGCTGGAGCGGACGCACAATGCCCTTTACATGGCCCAGCCCGATGTCTCGATGGACACGCCGACCATCCCTGATGAAAGGGAGCCACTAATAGCCACTTTCGCAGCTCGCACGCCCGATCCAGCCGATAGCTATGAGCGCGCCGCGCTTTCTCATACCTTGCACGCGTGCCTCGACCTGCTGGACCGGCGCGAGCGCCTAGTCGTCCGCGCCTATTTCGGCCTCGACGACCAAGATCCCCAGACGCTGGAGCAAATCGGCATGCAATTGGGCCTCACGCGCGAGCGAGTGCGCCAGCTCAGAGACCAAGCCCTCGATAAAATGCGAACCCACGCTGGCGATCTACTGCTTGAGCTTTCCAACAGTCCCATGTAGCAAGACGCGCACGCGGTGCGAGGCGGAGGCATAGGGCTTGATTGAGTACGGCAAAAGGCTTTCTTTTTTATTTAGAACTTTGAATAGTATTCTCACAGGATAAAAATACTTTATGTCTTACAATTTAGCCGATCTCCACACCCATTCTCTGTGTTCCGACGGGTTGCGGACGCCGACTGAAGCGGTCGAAGAGGCCTGCGAAGCGGGCTTGCAAGCGATGAGTTTGACCGATCACGACACAGTCCAAGGCGTCCCCGAAGCCACTGCGGCCGGCGAGCAGATGCACATGGAAGTGGTGCCCGGCACCGAACTGAGCGCCCACATCCGGGATCGCGAAGTACACATTCTCGCCTACTGCATCGACTACCAAGACGATCAGCTCGGTACGACCCTCGCCAAGTCTTTTCAAGCCCGCCACCAGCGGGGGATCGCGATCGTCAAAGCGCTCAACAGCATGGGGCTGACCGTCAGCCTCGACGACGTGCTCTCCCAAGCCAATGGCAGCCCCCTTGGGCGGCCGCACATCGCCGCGGCCATGGTGGAAAACGGCCTAGTAGCCGACAGAGATGAAGCCTTCAGCCGCTACATCGGCGATCGCGGGCCGGCCTTTCAACCTAAGCCCTACGCCGCAGCCCAAGACCTCATCGCCCTCATCCATCGCACGGGGGGCGTAGCGGTACTCGCCCACCCCAGCATCAGTCTCCCCGAGTCCATTATAGAGCAATTAGTCGCCTACGGACTCGACGGCATTGAGGTCTTCCACCCGTCCCACCAGCCAGCGCAAATGGAATACTACGACCAACTCGCCGACCGCTATGGCCTGATCAAGTCGGGAGGGTCCGATAGCCACGGCGACAGCGAAGGCACCCGCATCGGCGACTACGGAGTCGGCTACGAAGTAATCGAGGCCATGCGCGAGCGGGCCGCTACCTATGCTTGAGTGGCCCATCCCTAGCCGCAGTAAAAATGCTCGCTTGATGACCTATTTCTTTTTTCGCCAAGCCGTCCTCTGCTCTTTCTCGCTGCTCGTCCTCGCGCTGCATCTATCGCCCGGCCATGCGCTCCGGCCCCAGCGCTTCCACCAAGCATCCGATCCTATCCGCGGACTCTTCGGCACTTCAATAGGCGACATCGTCTGGAGCGGGCGCTATCTATGGGTCGGCACCGAGAGCGGGGTGGCGCGGCTCGATCCAGCGCAAAGCAGCGGCCTCAATTCTACGGATTGGGTCACCTTTACTGAGCTCAATGGCCTCGGCCGCGGCGCGATCAGCGCCCTCGACGCGGTCGGCGATACCGTGTGGGTAGCGACTTTGGTCGATTCGGTCACCGCCGGACAGGGCGTAAACCAAGCGGGCACTGGGTTGAGTTTTTCCCACGACGGCGGCGACTCCTGGCACCACATTCCCAACGAGTTCATCTTCGACCCCACTAAGGCCGGTTTTGAGCGCAGCCCCGGCACGACCGTCCTCAATGCTTGTTTTGACATCGCTATCGACGGGGAAGCCGTGTACGCCGCCTTCTTTGCTGGCTCCACCGTGCGTTCGCTCGACCAAGGCCGCACTTGGGAACCCTTCTTGCCCGGCGGCGCAGACGAGATCGTCTTCTTCGCCGAGGAAACGGCGGCCGATAGTTTGCGGATGGTGGCCGATAGCCTCGCCAGCGCAAATGCCGATCCAAACGACATCGCCCAGTTGCGCACGGACGCCGATAGCTTGGCCAGCCAATCATTCCTGCACCGCACTTTCTCGGTTATCGCTTACGAGGATACAGTGTGGATCGGCACTGCCAGCGGAATCGCCTTCACCTTTGACGGAGGCCAGCATTGGCAAAATGCCAAAGTGCGCCTCGGCGCAGAGGGCACTCCCCTCCCAAGCCATCCGGCTGGCAACTGGATCGTCGCTCTCGAACGCCAAGTACTGCCCGACGGCACCACGGCTATCTGGGCGGGAACCAACACCACTACATCGCCCGGCCAAACCCAAGCCATCAGCGTCAGCCACGACCTCGGCCAGACCTGGGGCCACACTGGGCCGACCTTTGCTTGGGATTTCGCTTTTACCCCCAATTTTGTCTGGGCCGGTACCGACCAAGGGCTACTGGCTAGCCCAGATCCAACTCTGCCGACCGATTCAGAACGGGTCTGGGACGCCATAGAAGTCGTCGATGGACAGCCCCTGACCGGCACCTTCGTCGGGCTTGCAGCGGTGGGTGATGTGCTCTGGGCGGGGGCCGAACACGGCCTCGGGCGCTCCGAGGACGAAGGGAGCACTTGGCGCGTCATCCGCGACCTAGTCCGCACGCGTACGCTCGACGACAGGATCTTCGTCAGCACCGGAGGCGTACCCGACAGCACGGCGCTTGCGTACGCAGCACCCAATCCTTTCGCCCCCTCGCGCGAAACCACGACTATCGTCTTTAGCCTATCACGCGACGCAGAAGTCTCCGTGGCAATCTACGACTTTGCCAGCAGCCTAGTCCGCGACCTTGCAACGGACGCGCCTTTTGCCGGAGGCGTCGATCACCGCATCCTTTGGGATGGCCTCGATCAAGACGGGCAAATAGTGGCCAACGGCACGTATTTCTATCGCATTGCCCTAAACACCGGTCAACAGGCCTTTGGCAGAGTGGTGGTGCTCGATTGAAAACGCTCTTTGTGCTATTGCTCGCGGCCTCCGCCGTGCACGGGGCCGATTTCGCGGCCGCCTTTCTCAGAACCGGGCTGGGTGCCCGCGGCCTAGGGCTGGGAGCCTTTGTCGCCGCGGCCGACGATGCGTCGTCCCCCTACTGGAACCCGGCCGGCCTCGCCCGCTTGCGCGGCAAGACCCTAGAGACCTCCATTCAGTCGCTCTCGCTGGGGCGGCGGCAAGGCAGTGCCGCTGTTGCGCTCAACGTGCGCGGCGACATGGGCTTTGGCTTTGCTTGGTCTCATGCCGCAGTCGGCGGGATCAAGGGCCGCACCGCTAGCGGCCAGTACACTGGGACGATTGAGGACCGAGCCAATGCTTTTATCTTCGGCATAGGTCGCTCCCTTGGGCCGCGCCTAGCAATTGGTTTGGCCGTTAAAGTTCTCAGGCAAAGTATTGATGTGCCCTCAACTCCCACGGCCACGGCCAACGGCAGCGGCTTTGACTTGGGGGTGCAGTTCCGCGTAGCCGAGCATACTTGGCTCGGGGCCGGCATATCCAATCTCGGCACCAACCTCGCCTGGAAGGTGCGCCACGCCAATCAGCGGTCGAATGCCACCGAGAATGCCCTGCCGCGCATCCTCGTCTTTGGCGCGTCACAGCGGCTTTTGGACGCCCTGCTGTTGGCTGCCGAGGTGCGCGACGACGGGGAACAGAGCGTCAATCTGGGGGCCGAGTGGCAGCTAAGTGCGCTGCTTGAGATGCGCGGCGGCCTGCACCGCCTCGGGGCCGAAGACGGAGGCCAACTCTCGGCGGGCTTGACCTTGCGCCCGGCGCGGCGCGAAACCGTGCAGTTTCAATACGCGTATTTATCCGATCCCCTCGGCGCTGGGGGCCGCACAACCGTGGGTCTGGCACTGGCGTTCTGACAAGTAATGGCTCTCTTATTGATTGCGCTTCTAACGCTGCCCACGGCCCTTGCCGCCGTCGGCCTACCCGCGCTGCGCCAAGGCGGCGGGGCCCACGCTGCGGGCTTAGCTGGCGCGGAGACCGCCCTGTTCGCCGCCCAAGCCCTCAATCCGGCAGCGCGGCAATCGCGTGGACGCAGCCTCGCCTTTAACCACCAAGCCTCGATCCAGCAGATCCGCCAAAACCACCTGCACCTGACGCAGGCTCGCGGCCGCGGCACTTGGGGGCTTTCCGCTCAATTGTGGCAGGCCAACGACCTAGAGCGTCGCACTGGCCCTTCGGCTGAGCCGCTGGGGCACTTTGGCGTGTATGAGGGAGCGGTTGGCCTGAGCTACGCCCGTCAGATGGAGCAGATGCGCCTCGGCTTGCAGCTAAAATTCATCCACCAAGCCATTTTCACCCAAAACGCCAGCGGCTTAGCTGCCGACCTCGGGCTGATGCGCGACATCTCAGCCAGCCTGCGCTTGGGGGCTACAGTGCGCAACTTGGGCCGCATGAACCGCCTCGATCAACGGGAGACGGACCTGCCTTTAGAAGCTCGTTTCGGCGCTGCTTACGTCGGTCGAGCAGACCTGCTCGTGGCCGTCGAAGCGCAAAAGGTGCGCGGCGACGACCTCACGTTGCATTTGGGCGGCGAGTACCGGGCTGGCGAACACCTGCGCCTACGGGCCGGCTATCAGACCACTGAAAACCGCAGCCTCTCAGCCGGAGTGGGTCTGGCGGCCAAGCAGTGGGTCATCGACTACGCCTATGTGCCTTTTGGCTCGGGTTTGGGTGACGCGCACTGGCTCAGTCTCCAGTTGGAAAGCGCAACCCCTTGAACTTCTGGCGAAAAACAGTGTCGCCGGTGGTGCCGCCAGCCCCACCAACTCCGACCGCACTTCCGGTACAGCACACCAACTCCTCGCGCTTGTGGGTCCACCTGCTGCTGTTTTTCTGTACCATTGCTTCGACTGCAACCGCTGGTGCCATACAGCAAGGCGTTGATCCGCTGACCAGTCTCGCGGCCTTGGTCCACCTCGTCGAGGGCCTCCCTTTTGCCGCAACTCTGCTCTTTATTCTCACGGTCCACGAATTCGGCCATTACTTTGCTGCGCGCCGCTGGGGAGTCAGGGCTTCGCTGCCCTATTTTCTGCCTCTGCCCTATGTTTCCTTCCTCGGCACGTTGGGTGCCGTCATCAAAATTCGCTCCCCCATCCCCAACAAGCGCGCCCTCCTCGACATTGGTGCCGCTGGTCCTTTAGCGGGCTTTGTCGTCGCCCTTGCCGCCTGCTTCGCTGGGCTTTCGCGCTCGACCGTGGTCTCAACCGATTACTTTCACGCGGCACCCATCGAATTGGGGGCACCCTTGCTCTTTTCCGGCATCGCCGCGCTCGTCTTACCCGCCATTGGGCCGAACCAAATGGTCCTCCTAGATCCGGTGGCTTTTGCCGGTTGGGTCGGGCTGTTTATTACGGCCTTTAATCTCTTTCCGATCGGCCAGCTCGATGGCGGCCATATCGCGTACGCACTCTTTGGCCCCCGGCACCGGCAGATCGCCCGCACGGCCTACATCGCGTTGTTGGCCTTGGGGCTTTATGGAGTCCTAGCGCTGGTGTGGGAATGGCCGCAAGGATGGCCGGGGTGGCTAGCGCTGGCCTTTCTCCTCGCGCTTTTTGGCAAAGACCACCCGGCCCCCTACGATCCCTTTATCGAACTGGACCGCGGCCGCTACTTCGTCGGTTATCTCTGCCTGCTGGTCTTTGTCGTCTGTTTCGCTCCCGTGCCTTTTGTCACCTATTGAGCCTTGCCATGATCTCGTTCCGAACATTTCTGCTCGCGGCCCTGTTGGTTGGCTGCGCTATCGGCGACAGCGAACAAGTGGATTGTCGCTGCGCACCCGACACGAGTATCGAGATCTTTCCCCATTGCGCCGACGCGGTCGAGGAGCGCCCCGACCCTAAAACCCCGCTATCAACCCAGATCCCCGACTGCCCCAGCGGACCACAACTCTTCCTGCGCGAGCGCACGCGCCCCGAAGCCGTGCTGGCCAATCTCACTTCTATCTTTCAGGCCCAACCCGAGTTCCGCAGCCCTCAACAGTACATGGAGCAGTTTACCGAGGACTTTATCTTCATCCCCGACCCCGAGGATGTGCAGCTATACCCGGAGATCTACGGTGCTAACCGCGACACCGTTTGGGGAGCGACTGAAGAGCGCAATTTCGCCCGCATCGTGCTCTCGCCGGAGCGGATCCTCAGCGCGCACTTTACGCGCTGGTTCAGATCGTCCTTGGACGAGCGCATCCCGTCCGACGACGAACTGCGCGAGATATTCATCTTTCCCTATGAAGCCGAATTCGTCGAGATAATTGGCGCGGCCGAGGCCAACTCTGTGGAAACAATCGGCATCAAGGGCCTTGCGACAATCGAGTTGGTGACGCCTACGGTGGAAAATCCCGTGTGGTCAATCGCGGTTTGGCACGACCAGCGCGACCGGGCTTCGGCGAAGTTCTCTATGGGGGAACTGCGGGCGATCTTTTCGCAGTGAACGCTCGGCGCGTTTCTTTGATAATCGCCCCGCTGATTTGTATTTTAATACGTAGTCCGTTGCACAACCCCGATCTGGAGGTACGATCGTGAAATTGTTTACTCTCTTGAGCTTTTTTGGCCTCTTTGCCTTGAGCGCCTGCAGCAACCCCTTTGCACCCGATACCCAAACACCCTCTGTAATAGAGCCGCCCGAGCCGCCCGCTCCCCCGGCCACAACCCCCGAGCAACTCATGGACAACCTCGACCGCGCCATGAGCACTCGCGACAAGGATCTCTACGAGAGCTTGCTCGACAAAGACTTCTTGTTTACCGAGCCTGATTGTCTCGGCGAAATAGTGTATGTCAACAATTTGGAAGAAGAGTTGCAGATGATGGGCGGCAGTCGCGATGGTTCGCAGCTAGGCGTATTCGAAACATTTCGCGATTTCGACTTCGACTTTGAGCTTACCCGCCGCTCCCAAGAACTCGGCTCCGAACACCCAGAATCTTTTCCCGGGGATCCTGACGGTCACCCAGACGAAGACTGGGAGGTTTTCTACGGCCGGGTCCAGATGCTCATGCTCGACGAGAATGGCAACGGCTTTCGCGTAGATCAGTTTATGACCTACAAGCTCCGCCTCGATCCAGAAGACGGCCTGTGGAAGATCATCCGCTGGGAAAACGATGCCTTGGCAGGGCCCTGCGGCGGAGCCGGTAAGCGCTTGACAAACTCCCTGAGCTGGGCGGCACTAAAGCAACAAGTCGCGCCGAGTGAGTAAACGCTTGGTCAAGCGCCAGCGCCCCCCCGGCTGGCACTTGGCTCTTTCGGGTTTGTTGCTCGCTGGCGCGACCACCTTCTTGCTCTACAAGCCTGCGGCCGAAGAACGAATCAGCGATCTGCCCATCATCGCGCCAGCCGAAGAACCTGTTCTCCACCAAGCAGTCAACGCCGACCAGCTAGCCGACGCGCTCTACGCGGGCATCGACAGTGCCTTGGCCGATTTGGGTATCTGGCCGGCACTCTATTCCAAGCGCCGCCAAGAGTACCTCGACCGCATTGAGATCGGCGTACCCGCCGACCTGCCGCTAGCCGAGGCCAATTTGGGCATCTCGCGCTTTGTCCAGCGGCACGGCGGCCAAGTCCTCAGCGCTAGCGAGCGGCGGGGCCAAGTCGAAATCCGCGGCGGCTTTGGCGAGGTGCAGACGACCATTTTTCTTTTAGCTCCGGTTGCTGAGCACCGCCGCACCGGCAACATTGCTATTGTTATCGACGACTTCGCCGAGGACGACCCCATCGCCGCGCACTTCTGCGCCATACCGCAGCCCCTGACGTTCTCTATCTTGCCCAGAGCAAGCCAAGCGCCCGCCCTCGCCGAGCGGGTGCGCGCCAACGGACACGAGGTGTTGGTCCATCTGCCGATGGAACCCCAAGGCGGGGCCTCTCTCAGTGCGAACGCCATCCTCGTGGGCCTCGACGACGAGGAAATCCGCCGCCGAGTGCGCCGCGCCTTGCAAAACGTGCCCCACGCCCGCGGGGTCAACAACCACATGGGCTCTAAGGCCACGGCCAACGAACGAGTCATGCGCCTGGTGCTTTCTGAACTAAAGGACCGCAACCTGCTGTTTCTCGACAGCCGCACCACGGCCTCGTCCGTCGCCTATCAACTAGCGGTAGATATGGATATCAAAGCCATTAACCGCGACCTCTTTATCGACGAGATCGCCGATACCCAAACCATTCAGGGAAAACTCTGGGAACTCGCCGCGATCGCGGCTCAGTCGGGCCAAGCCATCGGCGTGGGGCACAACCGTAGAGAGACGCTCCTCGCCCTATTGGCTGCGTTGCCGCAGCTTGAGAAGCGCGGCTTTCGCTTCGTCCCCGTCTCCCGGCTACTGCCATGAGCGCCTTTCGCTTTGAGCTCGTCGCGCAAGACGCGGCAACCGGAGCGCGGGCCGGCATCCTCCACACGCCGCACGGCCCGGTGAAGACGCCGGTCTTCATGCCCGTCGGCACCCAAGCCACGGTTAAGACCCTCGACCAACAGGACCTAGTCGCGGCCCAAGCGCAGATCATCCTCGGCAATGCCTATCACCTCTACTTGCGTCCCGGGCACCAGCTCATCGACCGGATGGGGGGCCTCCACGCCTTTATGAACTGGCCCCGGCCAATCCTCACCGACAGCGGCGGCTTTCAGGTCTTCAGCCTCAGCGACCGCAACGAGGTCACCGCAGATGGCGTGCGTTTCCAATCGCACTTGGACGGCTCGCATCACTTCTTTACCCCTGAAAAGGTCATGGAAATTGAGCACGGGCTTGGTGCCGATATCATCATGACTTTCGACGAATGCACGCCCTATCCCTGTGGGCGCGACTACGCGCAAGAGTCCATGCAGCGGACATTGCGCTGGACCGAGCGCTGCCTGAGCCGCCACCGAGAATTAGCGGCTGAGCGCGTCAACCGGCCCCCCCAAGCGCTTTTTGGCATTGTTCAAGGAAGCATCTATCCAGATTTGCGCCGCGATTGCGCCCAAGCCCTGATGCAGCTCGACCTGCCCGGCTATGCCATTGGCGGCCTAGCCGTAGGCGAACCGCGCGAGGACCTGTTCGCGGTCGTGCGCCAGACCACCACCTACCTGCCAACGGAAAAACCCCGCTACCTGATGGGCGTGGGCCTACCGCACGACTTGGTCGAGGCCGTGTCGGCTGGCGTCGATATGTTCGACTGCGTGGTTCCCACCCGCAATGCGCGCAACGCCACGGCCTTTACCAGACGAGGACGCCTGCGCCTCAAAAACGCCTGCCACGCCGAAGACCCGCAACCGCTCGACGCGGATTGCGCTTGTGTCACTTGCCGCCACTACAGCCGGGCTTACTTGCGCCATCTTTTTCAGACCAACGAAATACTCGGCCTGCGCCTAGCCACCTTCCACAACATCTTTTTCTTTCAGCAGCTAATGCGCGAGATGCGCGACGCGATCATCGGAGGGCACTTCGCGGCCTATCAGGCGGAATTTCTCGCTCACTACCAAAACCGATAAAGACTTAGCTCAGGCTGCTTGATCGCAAGGCGCGCAGACTAGGGCGAACCGTCGCGCACCGCCCACGTCGAGTTCGGTGGAAAAATCCTTCTTGACTGGCACGGACTGCTCGCCGCAGAAATCGCACCTACCGCGCTCGGCGTACTCGGGAATCGCCGCTAGTTCAAATTCGACCTGTTTGCGCTTTTCGCGCCCTTGAGAAAACAGCCGCGCAAAATTGAGTACTTGCCGGTCCGTATCGCGCTCCAAGGTCCGCTCTATGATCGCGTCGAGCGCTGGGTCGTCGGGTTTGCCGCCGTCTTCAAGCGTGTGCCAAGCAGCGCGGCGCACCCGTGCGTCTTGATCCTCAAGCATCCGATAGAGCGCCTTCCAGACTTCGTCTATGCTGCGACGCACGTGACAGGGGCACAAAAAGGATGCCGCATGTAGGCGATCTTCTGGATCGGCACTGCGCGACATCTGCAACAGCTCTTGAATCTCTTCGCGCCCCACGCGCTGCTCGCCTTGGCGAAAAGCCGCCCGCTGATGCTTGTTCAGCCCTTGGTACCGCGCCTTGCGCCCTTTTCTGCTCATGGCCAATTCTCCTGTCTCAATTTTGTCATCACATCTTAATGACGAGCGTGCTGCAATGTCAAAGGGTTTGAAGTAGGGGCGAGCGACCGCTCGCCCCTACGATTCTGCGTCCATCTGCGGATTATCTTACGCCGGTATTACTCAGCACGGGGATTTTTATTAAATTTCCTATGACTTTTAATCTACCGAAAGGAATTTGCCTGTGTTCGATCTCATTTCCACGGCCTACGCCCTCGGCGGCGGGCCCTCCGACGGCGGCCAACAGCCCAACCCCATCGCCTCGCTCCTGCCCTTTGCGCTGATGTTTCTAGTGCTCTACCTCTTGATCTTGCGGCCGCAGATGAAGAAGCAGCGGAACCAACAGCGGATGATCGACGAACTCGAAAAAAACGATGAAATCGTCACCAGTGGCGGGATCCACGGCACCATTCTCAATATCAAAGACGATATCCTCGTGGTCAAAATCGCCGACAACGTCAAGATCGAAGTTTCGCGGGCGGCCGTTTCGCGGGTGAAGAATAAAGAAGACGACAAGGGGAAGTAGTGAGGCTTGTCTTTATGGGAACCCCGCGCTTTGCGGTTCCCTCCTTAAAAGCCCTCGCCCAGAGCCGCCATCAGATCATCGCCGTCGTCACCAATCCCGACCGACCGCAGGGGCGGGGCCGCCAGCTTGCCAGTCCGCCCGTCAAAGAACAAGCCCTAAAGTTAGGATTAGAAGTACTGCAACCGGCCGCGATCAACGGCCCTGAGCTAGCCGCGACGCTAGCTGCGCGCACGCCCGACCTCTTTGTCGTCGTCGCCTTTTCAATTCTCCCTCGGCACCTACTCGGCATTCCCCGCCTTGGATCAATCAACTTGCATCCTTCGCTCTTGCCAGCTTATCGCGGCGCGGCTCCCATTATCTGGGCCTTGGCCAATGGCGAGCAGGAAACCGGCATCACCACGTTCCAACTCAGCCCGCGCATCGACGCCGGGCATATCCTGCTCCAGCGCCGCTTTGCCATCTGCCATGACGAGACGGCCGGCGAGTTGGAAGCCCGCTTGTGCGTGGAGGGCGCCAAGATGGTCGTGGAGACCGTCGATGGGCTGGAAGAAGGTCGCCTCACCGGACGGCCTCAAGATACGGACGGCGTCAGTCGCGCCCCCAAGCTAACCAAAGAGGACGGCCAGATTGACTGGCACCAACCGGCTGAGCGGGTCCGCAACCTCGTCCGCAGCATGAATCCCGCGCCCGGGGCCTATACCCACTGGCAGGGCAAAACGCTTAAAGTGCATCGGACTCAGCACGCTGCGAGCGCTGGCGCACCGGGTACCATACTCTGTGCCGATGGCCGTCGAGGTTTAACCGTGGCCTGCGGCGAAGGTGCTCTACAACTGACCCAAGTACAACCGGCGGGCAAAGCTGCCATGGAGGGAACGGCCTTTGTCCGGGGCTATCCGATTGCGGCTGGTATGCGGCTGGGCTAGCCTGCTCCTCGTCCTGTTCGCGGAGCGACCGGCCTACGCCATAGAGACAGAGGCCGATTCGACTCTCACCGTGCCGTCTGTCCTCAATACTGAGGCCGCCACCCTGCCTTCGGCGCATGGGGCGCTCCTGCGCTCGGCCGTGTTGCCCGGCTGGGGCCAGTTCTACAATGGCCGCCCGGTCAAGGGACTGTTCTTCGGCGCGGCCAGCGCGACGGCCCTCACCTCGGTTGTGGTCAAGCATCGCCGCATCCGCTCTGCACCCACGCCCGAGGAACACCAAGACCGCACCGCCCGCCGCAACAGTCGCCTGCTCTACTTCGCGCTCTCGGTCGCCTTGGCCGCCATTGACGCCTATGTCGATGCCCACCTCGCGGACTTTGGGGACGTGCCGTCCGGCTTCAGTGTGGAGATGCAGCGCGACCAAGCGTGGCTTAGGCTGAAAGCACCGCTGCCTTAGCGGCGCTGCTCAATTCGCTCGACGCGGCGTCTCAGCAGCTTGAGCCGGTCGAATGCGAACGGCATATACTGCCAAAAGTAGTGATAGGTGGTTTGGATCCGGCGACGGCACTCCAAATGGACGAGCTCGCGCTCGAGTTCGATGGAGAGTTGGTCGGAGAAAAACAACACCAGCGGATGGGCGTTGAGCAGGCTGCCGAGCCGCGCAGTGCGACCGCGGGCCAGCATCTGCACCCGGAAGGCGAGCTGCCGCAGACTGCGCAAGACGACTAGCCGCCCCAATATCACCCAGGCCGCATAGGCTAGGCAGATTAGGAAGACTCCGCAGGCTATATATGTGAAGTAGTAGAACATATCGCCCTCGGCATGGCACCTAATTTTAATATCTAACACGCGGCTCGACGGCTCAAGCCCAGTGCAAGTGCGCGTGGCCTTCTTCTCGCTAGGACCCAGTTTCTCCGACCGCGACTCCTACACAGCCGCCGACCTCAACATGGGTGTGGTGATCAACGGCGGCTGAACTCGCCTCCTTGACGATGTAGCGGGAAATTGCTTATCTTTTTTGCTCTTGTGGGGCTGTAGCTCAGTTGGGAGAGCGCCTGAATGGCATTCAGGAGGTCAGGGGTTCGATTCCCCTCAGCTCCACCATGATAAGCTGTCAGGTAATAAAGGGTTTACGACATGCCGTCGCAGACCCTTTTTTTCGGATATTCCGACCGTGAACATGCCCCTCCGGCTGTTTTCGCCGCACAAAATTCTCTACTAGCACGTTGAGAACAGAATGGATTCAGCCCATTCACTCGACCACATCGTTCGCCTGACGTCCCAGACGGACCACTTCAAAGAGGTCGTCGCCCGGCTTGCCAATGGACAGCAACACATCCTGTTCCACGGGCTGCCTACGGCCCTAGCCGCGTTTCTCGCCAGCCACATCCGCACAGCTCTCGAACGCCCCGTGCTCATCGTCGCGGCCGACGAGGACCGCGCCGAGCAGTGGCGTGACGACCTCCAAATCATCGCCGGCGAGCAGATGGTCCATTACTTTCCCGCTTGGGACGTTGGAATCTACGACCGGCAGTCTCCGGACCCCGAAATTACCAGCTTGCGCGTGGCGGCCGCCGCTCGGCTCATGCGCGGCGAACCGGCCATTATTGTCGCCCCGGTCGCAGCCCTGCTCAATCCGCTAATCCCGCCCCATGCCCTCGAATTGGGCACGGAGGTCCTCAAGGTAGGAGAGGAACGCGACCTCGACGCGCTCTGCTCGCACTGGGTCGCCTGCGGCTTCGATCGCGTGGCATCCATCGACGGCATCGGACAGTTCAGCCTGCGCGGCGGCATCCTCGACATATACCCTTTCGGCGTTGAGCATCCCTACCGCTGCGAGTTCTTCGGCGATGAGATCGAATCCATCCGCTGCTTCGACGTCAGCACCCAGCGCTCGCTGAGCACCTGCGAAGAGGCTTGGGTGCTGCCGGCACGCGAGGTGCTGCTCGACTCGCCTTTTTACGAAGATTACCTCCAGCGAATTGAGGCCGCTGACGAGACAGAAGCCCTCGCTCCGCTGAAAGACCAGCTAGAGCTAGGCGAGTCGCTCGACGGCATTGAGAGCTACACCGCCCTGCTCTACGGCCGCGACGACGGGCTTTTCGAGTACCTCAAAGAGCCGGTGCTCCTTTTGGAGGAGCGCGAGGACATCGCCGCAGCCCTCGACAAGGCCCTCGCGAAGCCGCGCCAAGAGTACGAGCGGTCGCGGCACAAAGAATCGCTGCTGCCCCCATCGGCACTCCTGCGCGACGGGGATTGGCTCCTCGCGCAGTTCGACAACCGCACCCGGCTCGAACCAGTGCCCTTGGGCCAGCTTGACAACGCCGTCCACTTCAAGGCCACAGAGCCGCGCATCTTTGCCGGCGAGCGCGCCCTCCTCCAGCAGGAAATCGACCGGCTTGCCACCGAGTCCTACGCCATCCACATCCGCTGCGAGACCAAGGGGCAGGCCAGCCGCTTACAGGAAATTTTTGCCGACTGCCCCGAGATCCACTTTGGGCTTGGCTCGCTGCACCAAGGCTTCACCTTTCCGCAAGCCCAGCTAGCCTTACTCAACGACCACGAGATCTTCAGCCGCCAGAAGCGCCGCTACCGCTACCGCCGATTCCGCACAGCCAAATCCATCGCCAACTACGGAGCCTTGCAGCGCGGCGATTTCGTCGTCCACATTGACCACGGCATTGGCCGCTACTCGGGTATCCGCCGCCTGCGGATCGGCGGACGCGAGCACGATTGCCTCGTCGTGGCCTATCAGGACCAAGACCGCGTCTTCGTCCCCGTCGAACAGCTCGATCGCCTGCGCAAGTATTCCAGCGCCGAAGGCGAAGTGCCCCTGCTCAGCAAGCTGGGCAGTGCCGCTTGGGAAAAACTCAAGGAGCGCACGCGCGAAGAGATCTTCAAAATGGCCAGCGAGCTGGTACACCTCTACGCCGAGCGCAAGGCAAGGCCCGGCTTTGTGTTCTCAGCCGATGGTTCTCTGCACCGCGAGCTAGAGGCGGCTTTTCCCTTCCAAGAGACGCCCGACCAGTTGCGCACCATGGAAGAAGTCAAAAAGGACATGGAAGCGCCGCATCCCATGGATCGCCTAGTCTGCGGTGACGTGGGCTACGGCAAAACCGAAGTCGCCGTGCGCGCTGCCTTCAAGGCCATCTGCGACCACAAGCAGACCGCCGTGCTGGTGCCCACCACCATCCTCGCCGAGCAGCATTACCAGACCTTCTCCGAACGCATGGGGCACACCCCAGCGCGCGTCGAGGTGCTCAGCCGCTTCCGCTCCCCCAAGGAGCAGCAGCAGATTCTCCGAGACCTCAAAAACGGCCAAGTCGATGTACTCATCGGCACCCATCGCATCCTCTCCAAGGACATCCGCTTCCGCGACTTAGGGCTTTTGATCGTCGATGAGGAGCAGCGCTTTGGGGTCCGCCACAAGGAGCGGCTCAAACAGCTCAAGCGGCTCGTCGATGTGCTGACCCTGACGGCGACCCCGATTCCGCGCACCCTGCACATGTCGATGATGGGCGCTCGGGACATGTCGGTGATCAACACTCCGCCGCAGGATCGCCTGCCCATCCACACCGAGATTCTAGCTTTTGACGAGGCCCGCATCGCCGAGGCCATTCACCGCGAGGTCGAACGCGGCGGTCAGGTTTACGTCGTCCACAACCGAGTGCAGTCCATTCAGCGGCTCGCGGAATACTTGCAAGACCTCCTGCCACAAGTGCGTTTCGGCGTCGCCCACGGGCAGATGCCGCCCAGGCAGCTAGAAAAAGTCATGGTCGATTTCTTGGAACGAAAGTACGACTGTTTAGTCTGCACTATGATCATTGAATCGGGTATCGACATTCCTTCGGTCAACACCATCATCGTCAACCGCGCCGACGCACTGGGCCTGAGCCAGCTCTACCAAATCAGGGGTCGGGTCGGCCGCTCCAACGAGCGCGCCTACGCCTATCTGCTGGTACCCAAGGGCAAAAGGCTGACCAAGAAGAGCCGCATGCGCCTACGCGCCATTGAGGAATTCGCCGATTTAGGGTCTGGGTTCAACATTGCCATGCGCGATCTAGAGATTCGCGGTGCTGGCAACCTAGTCGGGGCGCAGCAACACGGATTTATCGCCGCGGTCGGCTTCGACCTCTACTGCCGCTTGCTCGACGAGGCCATGCGCGAAATCAAGGGCGAGTACTCGCCCGACAACCCCGAACCCGAGATAAAAATTGCGGTCTCAGCTTATATTCCAGATGAGTACCTGCACGACCCAGACCAAAAGATGGAGTTCTACCAGCGCTTAGCCGACGCTGGTCGCATTGTCGAACTTTTGGATATCCGCGAAGAGATGCAGGACCGCTTTGGCCGCCTACCCCAGCCAGCGCGCTCGCTAATGCACATCATGGAAATCAAGATCATGGCCCGCCAGCTCGGCCTCGCAAGCGTTCAGTTGGAGCAGAGTCGCCTGCGCCTGGCCTTTCCGCCAGACAGGCCAGTCTCACCAGCCGACATTCAGAAGATGGTGGAGCAATGTTCCGCCCAGCTAGACTTCGACTTGGGCGAGCAGCTCAAGATCGAGGTGCGGGTGCCGGGCCGCGACGAGATAGAGCGCTTGGAAAAGGCGCGCAATACCCTGGAGGAAATCCTCTGAACGCACTGCTTGCCATCGCGCTCGCACTCGGCGCGCTGCCGGGGTGCGAATCGTCGCGCAGCCGCGACATCGTCGCCCGCGTCGGCGATGCCGAACTCACCGAGAGCGAGATTGCCAGTCAACTCGCGCCCGACCTCGACGCCGAGCTCGCCGAAGAGGAGCGGGCGCAACTAATCGAGGACTGGGTGCGCCAAGAACTGCTCTATCAGGAAGCGCTCGACCGCGGGCTTCACCAACAAGCGCGGCTCAAATCGCTCCTAGCGCAGATGGAGCGAGACCTACTAGTGGCGACCTTGCTCGACGCCGAGTTCCAAGACCAAGAGCTCGTCTTCAGCGAGGCCGCAATCCGCCACTACTACGACGAGCATCAGGGCGATTTTCGCCGACAGCACCCCGAGATTAAAGCGCGGCACATCCTCCTGACTAGCCAACGCGAGGCCAGCGCCCGGCGTCAAAGCCTGCTGCAACGCGGCGAGAGTTTTGCCGAGGCGGCTCGCAAGTACTCGCACGATGCCGCCACCCGCAACGAAGGAGGCGAGTTGGGCTATTTCTCCGAAGCAGAAAATCCCATCCTGTGGGCCGCGTGCCAAGGACTGCCGCTCAAGATCATTTCCGAGCCAGTGCCGACCGAGTACGGCTATCACCTCATTCAGGTCCTAGAACACTGCGAGGCTGGCACGGTCCGCGACCTAACACAGGTGCGCTCCCAGATCGTCGAGGCGCTAGTGCGCCAGCATCATCAATCTCAGCTCGACCAACTCGTCGCCAAACTCAAAAAATCCACAGACTGGGCTATCGCAGCCCCTACCAATCCCTGATTATGCTACTGCATTCGCCAACTCGCCTGTTGTTTGCGCTCTGCCTCGCGCTGTGTATCGCGCCGCGCGCAGGGGCCTTGCCCGAACTCATCGACCGCATCGTCGCCACCGTTGACAATCACACGATCCTTTGGTCCGAACTCAACTACCGACTGCGCTTTGAGGCCGAGCAGCGCGGGCTGTCAGTCTTTGCCGAATCCGAGCAAATCAAGGCGCTCCGCCGCGAGATCCTCGACGCCATGATCGACGAGCAAGTACTGGTCCTCAAGGCCCAACAGGACAGCATTCAGATCGACCCCTCCGAAGTCGAGGAAATGCTTGGCCAGCAGTTCCAGATGGCCAAGAGCAGCATGGACGACGGAGAATTCGCGCAGATGCTAGAGCGCGTGGGCTTGAGCGAGCGTCAGCTCAAGGCCCGCTACCGCAAGGAAATTCGCCATCGCCTACTCTCGCGCCAGCTCCGCGCCTTTGTCTCGTACCGGGTACACGTCAGCCACCGCGACGTAGAGGAGTTCCGCATCGCCCACCAAGACACCTTGCCTTCCCAAATCTCGCTCAGCCACATTCTGATCCAGGTCCTGCCCAGCGATGAAGTGCTACAAGAAAAGCGGGCGCGAGTCGAAGAGATTCAGGCTCTGCTGGACGCTGGCGGCGATTTCGCTACCATAGCCCGCACCCACTCTGAAGATCCCGGCAGCGCCTCGCTCGGCGGCGACTTGGGCTGTTTCTCGCCTGGGACCTTGGTACCCGAGTTCGAAGAATCGGCCTTTGCCCTCAAACCGGGCCAGACCAGCGAGCCGGTTTTGAGTCCGTATGGCTACCACTTGATCCAGGTGCGCGAAAAGCGCGAAACCACCACTTGCGCTAGCCATATCCTCGTCTTGGCCCAGACCTCGGAAAGCGACCAAGAGCGGGCGCGGGAAACGCTAGAGAATTTGCGCCACCGCGCCCAGAACGGCGAGGAGTTTTCCCAACTCGCCCGCCAGCATTCGGCCAACCCGCAGACGGCCATGCAGGGTGGCCTCTGGGGCACCTTCCCTAAAAACCAGATTCCCGAATTCCTTCAGCCTTACCTCCGCAATCTCAAGCTGGGCGACATCAGCGAACCCTTCTTTTTTGACGATGGCGGTCACATCATCAAAATTGACGACGATCAAGCCATAATCGAGGGCCTGATCCGCGAAAGCCGCACCGCCCAAGCCGTGCGCCAATTAATCGACGAATACCGGCAGCAAATCCACATCGAGGTTCGGCTCGACGAGGAAAACTTGCGCCGACCAGTACAGAATGCGACTGGATATCTTTCTGAAGAACACGGGGCTGATCAAGCAGCGCAGTGAAGCCAAGCGGGCCTGCGACGCCGGGCAAGTCCAGATCGGCGAACGGCAGGTCAAGGCTGCGCACACCGTGGTCGTGGGTGAGCAGATACACATTGCGACCCCCTCTCGCCTGCTCGACATCGAGGTGCTCGGCATCCCGGAGCGCCCGCCCTCCCGCCGGGACCGCCGACGCTTTTACCGGATCCTCCGCGAGGAGTATCTCGACCCCTACGAAGACTTGAGCTTTTAGGATGTGCGCTGTGGGTAGCGCCGCGCAATCGCCCTATCAAGGGCTAGCCCCCATTTACGACTATGTAATGGCCCACGTCGATTACGGCCAATGGGCCGCTTACATCCACGCGCTGTTCGCCCGCTTTGCTCCCGCCGCCACCCGCGTCGTGGACTTGGCCTGCGGCACTGGCAACGTGTCTTTTGCACTCCACCACCTCGGCTATGAGGTAACGGGTGTGGACCGCTCCGAGGCCATGTTGCAGGTCGCACGCGAGAAAAGTGCTGGTACCAGCGTCGAATTCGTCCAGCAAGACCTGCGCCAGCTAGGAGCCCTAGGGCCTTTTGACGCGGCCACTTGCCTGTACGACAGCATCAACTATCTGCTCGCACCAGCCGACATTGACGCGGCCCTGCGCGGCACACAGGACATCGTGCAGCCGGGTGGGCTTTTCGTCTTTGACATCTGTACCGAGCGCAATTCGCTGCGCTATTTCCGCAACATGCGCGACAGCGGGCAGGGGCCGGGCTTTTCCTACGAGCGGCACAGCACCTACGACCCAGATCGGCGGCTACAGCGCAATCACTTTCGCATCCACCGCGATGGGAGCGATGTTGCATTCGAGGAAACCCATGTCCAGCGCATCTATCCGGTCGCCGCCGTCGCCGCCCGCGTCGAGGCGAGTGCTTGGGAGTTGCTCGCGCTCTGCGACGGTTTCACCTTTGACGAGGGGACAGAGGAATCCGACCGCCTGCACTTCGTCCTCCGCGCTCCGCCAGCGGCTTCGCTCTGAGCGCAGTCGAAGGGAGAAATGACTTTGGACCTGCAGCTAACAGCAACGCGCACATTCATTGAGGAAGCAGACGACTTCCTGCTTACTACCCACGTCAACAGCGACGCCGACGGTATCGGTGCCTGCATGGCTTGGGCCCACTTACTGAGGGGCCTCGGCAAGCGCGCTGACATCGGCCTGCCCGAGCCACCGGCCGGCCAATGCTCCTTTCTCGCCGGCTGGGACGACGTGCGCCACTTCGCCGACCTCGACTTGAGCCGCTATCGCTACGCCATTGTTGCTGACTGCCCCTCTCTCGACCGCATCGGCCCAGTGCGCCCAGGTCTCAGCCCCGACATCCGCCTCCTCAACATCGATCACCACCAAGGCAATGAGTGCTTCGGCGCAGTGAATATCGTGGAGGAGACCAGCTCTACCTGCGAACTTCTCTACCACCTCGCCATCGGCCTCGGCTATGAGGTCGATAGCGTCGCCGCCGACCAGCTCTATGCGGGGATTCTCTTCGATACCGGCGGCTTTCGCTTCTCGCTAACGACGGACACGACCTTTGAAGTGGCGGCCGATTTAGTGCGGCGCGGCGCACGTCTCGACGCCATCGCCCAAGATGTCTTCGGCAACAAGAGCTTCGGCTCGGTCAAACAGCGCGGCCAAGCCATTGAGAGCTTGGTGCTGCACCTCGAGGGCCGAGTGGCAGTGCTCCATCTCGACCGCGAGGCCATGAGCGCGGGCGAGCCAGACGAGGTCGTCAACTACGGCCTAATGATCAGGGGAGTCGAAGTGGCCGTGCTGCTCAAGGAACGCGCGCCCGGATGCTACCGCATCAGCCTGCGCTCCCGCGACAAGGTCGATGTCAGCCAAGTCGCCAGTACCTTTGGCGGCGGTGGACACACCCGCGCCGCTGGGCTGGAGCTAACGGGTGTGCCCCAAGATATTGTTGAGAACATATTGGCCGAGATCAACCACCATTTGAATTAGTAATAATTATTCTTGATTACAAATTTTTATTTATTATATTACTTCTTTTTTCTACACAAAGAAGGGTAAGGAAGAGTTTCCATTGCATTTAATTACCTTAAAGGACTGGTCTCCAGCCGATGTGCAGCAAGCTGTCGAACTCGGCCTCGCCGTCAAGGATACCCCACAGCACTACGCCGACGCCCTCTCTGGACGCACAGTCGTCCTGCTCTTCCAGAAGACTTCGACCCGCACCCGCTGTGCCGGTGAGATCGGCACCGCCCAGCTAGGCGGGCACGCTCTCTACTTGAACTGGCAGGACACCAATTTTGGGCTAGCCGACTTAGGCGATGAGTTCCGCGTACTCTCCGGCTACTCCGACTTCATCGTCGCCCGCCTGCTCGAACACGCCGATGTGCGCCGCGCGGCCGCCGCCGCGCAGGTGCCGCTGATAAACGGCTGCTGCAACCGCTACCACCCCTTGCAGGCATTGGCCGACTTGATGACCCTACAGGAGGCTTTGGGGCGGCTCGAAGGAGTGCGGCTGACATACGTCGGGGTACTCAACAACGTCGCCAACTCACTCATTGCCGCTGGCGTCAAAGTGGGCATGCACGTCACATGCGTCTGCCCCGAAATCAACGACGCCGCGCGCGACGACGAGCTCTACGCCGAAGCCAAGCGCTTGGGACTCTACGAGCACGCGGAGGAACTGCATCCGGCGCTGGCCAAGTCTGACGCCGTGTACACCGACACTTGGATCGACATGGAGTTTTTCACTGATCCCAAGTTCGCCCGCGAAAAGGAGCGTCGGGTCCAGACCTTTCAGCCCTATCAGCTCAACCGCGAATTGCTCGCCGATCTAGACCTGAAAATCCTGCACTGCCTCCCCGCTCATCACGGCTATGAGATCGAAGGCGCGCTCTTGCACGACGAGCGTTCGCTGATTTTCACCCAAGCTGAAAACCGCCTGCACAGCCAGAAGGCCGTGCTGCTCAAGCTGGCTAATGCCTTGGAATGAGATTTACCCCGATAGCAAGGATCCGCGCTGACCTCCGTGAAGGTTTTCTAAACCTACTCCTCTTCCCGTACCCACGTCCCGCTCCGCCCTCCCCGCTTCTCCATCAGCCGCAACTCGGAAATCACCATCCCGCGATCGACGCCCTTGCACATGTCGTAAATGGTCAAAAGCGCCGTGCTCGCCGCCACCAAGGCTTCCATTTCCACGCCCGTACGGTCATCGATTTTGGCTTCAGCCTCGACCTCTACCCGATCCTCGCCGACGTGCAAATCCACGCGGACCGCCGTGAGGTTGAGCGGATGGCACAAGGGGATTAACTCGCCCGTGCGCTTGGCGGCCATGATCCCGGCCAGCCGCGCCGCTTCTAGGACGCTACCCTTGGCGACTTTATTCTCGGCGATCAGCCGCGCCGTCGCGCGGTCCATGCGGATCTCGCCGCGCACCCGCGCCAGCCGCGCCGTCGGCTCCTTGCCGCCTATATCGACCATCTTGAGGCGGCCCTGCTCGTCGAGGTGAGTAAGCGCGTCGGCCACTACATGTTCTCGATAATTGCCGTGCCGAACTCCGAGCACTTGACCTCGGTCGGCTCGTCCATCAGCCGCGCAAAGTCGTAGGTAACTACTCGGTTCGCAATCGTCTGCTCCAGCCCCTTGACGATCAGGTCCGCCGCCTCGTTCCAGCCCAAGTGGCGGAGCATCATGTCGCCGGACAGGATCACCGAACCGGGGTTGACCTTGTCTTGGTCGGCGTATTTGGGCGCGGTGCCGTGGGTGGCCTCAAAGATGGCGTGGCCCGTGGTGTAGTTGATGTTGCCGCCTGGAGCAATGCCGATACCGCCGACGCAAGCGGCCAGCGCGTCGCTGATGTAATCGCCGTTGAGGTTCATCGTGGCGATGACCGAGTACTCGGCCGGGCGCGTGAGGATCTGCTGCAAAAAGGCGTCGGCGATCGCGTCCTTGACGGTAATCTCGGTGCCGTTGACGACGATGCTAGTCCAAGGGCCGCCGTCGATTTCTTCGCCGCCATAAGCCTTTTGCGCCACCTCGTAGCCCCAGTCGCGGAAGGCTCCTTCGGTGAATTTCATGATGTTGCCTTTGTGGACCAGGGTCACGCTATCGCGTCCCTGGGCGGCGGCGTAGTCAATAGCGGCGCGAACCAGCCGCTCGGTGCCCTCTTGTGAGATCGGCTTGACGCCCAAGCCAGCGGTATCTGGAAAGCGGATTTTGCCGTAGCGATCGGCAAAGTGCTCTGCAAGCAGCGCCTTAAAACGCGCGTTGTCGTCCGTGCCTTCCTCAAACTCGATCCCGGCGTAGATGTCCTCGGTGTTCTCGCGGAAGATGACCATATCCACCAGCTCGGGTTGCCGCACCGGCGAGGGCACGCCGCTGAAGTAGCGCACGGGGCGCAGACACACATAGAGATCGAGGATCTGGCGCAACGCCACGTTGAGGCTACGGATCCCACCGCCGACCGGCGTCGTCAGCGGCCCCTTGATGCCAACTAGGTAGGTGTTGAAGGCCTCCACTGTGGCGTCGGGCAGCCAGCTAGCGGTCTGTTCGAAGGCCTTCCCACCGGCCAAAACCTCCATCCAGGCGATTTTTCGCTGACCGCCATAAGCCTTCTCGACGGCTGCGTCAAAGACGCGCACGGCCGCCGCCCAGATATCCGGCCCGGTGCCGTCGCCTTCGATAAAGGGGATGATGGGCTGATCTGGAACGCTGAGCGTGCCATCTACTAAAGTTATTTTTTCGCCGTTTGCGGGGACCTTGGGCTGCCAATCGGCCATAGTGTAAAACTCCTCGTCTTTTGTTTATGGAATAATCGGCCCGGTTCGACTGCTGTGGTCGGGGGCCTATCTGTCGCAGCCTTTGAATTTAAGACTTTCGCTCAAGACGGCCAATGCAAGCCGCCAAGACACTGCGTTCGACCTCAATCAACTCGCAGGCGAATACATCGGCATAGGCGCGCAGGAGTTCGGATTCGACCTCGCGCCGGTCCAACGCGCGGCCCAAGAGTGCGGCCATCGTAGTTATCTCCTCGCTGCCCAAGCCGCAGGGCTTGATTGCCGCAAAGTGGCTCAGGTCGGTAGCCACATTCAGGGCCAGACCATGAGTCGTGATCCAGTGCCGCACGTTCACGCCGATCGACGCCACCTTGGACGAGCCGACCCAAGCGCCCGTCAAGCCGCCCCGAGCCTCTCCCTCCAAGCCATAGGCAGCCAACGTGCGGATCAGCACGGCCTCCAAATCGCGCAAGTACTGGTGTACATCCCGACCGCGCTGGCGCAGATCGACAATCGGATAGGCCACGATCTGGCCCGGCCCGTGAAACGTCACGCTGCCCCCGCGGTCAATCTCGACCACATCTATCCCTTGGGTTAGGAGATGCTCGGGCAGCGTCGCCCGTCCGCCGGTATAGGTGGGCGGATGTTCGACCAGCATCAGGGTGTCTGGAATTTGTTCGGCTCGCCGCAATTGGCGCAGCGACTCCTGCCAAGCCCAAGCCCGAGCAAAATCGATCCGCCCGACTCGGCAAACGCGCGTTTTATTCATGGGTAGTTTCTTTTTTATTGAACGCCGACTATAGAGGACTGGCCTAGAGTCAGAATCTGGGTTAGAAATATGCCGCGTAAAGCCACTTGCCCCAACCGCCTTTAACAATGTACCTTTTTCGCCAAGGAACCGCTCATGCCCTACGCGCTCCTTGTGCCCCATCACGGAATGCCTAAAAAAGACGCATCCCTAAAATGATTCTGGATCAAGACCGAGAAGCCATCACCCGCCTCGCCGAGCACTATTCAATCACGCGCCTACTCCTCTTTGGCTCTAGCATTGACCCCACCCGCGAAGGCCGCGACATTGACTTGGCCGTAGAAGGCCTGCCTCCACAGGACTTTTTTCGCTTCTACGGCGATCTACTCTTCAGTGTCTCTAAGCCCGTTGACCTCATTGATCTTTCGCAAAACTCAAAGCTGACCCGCCAAATCCGCAAAGAAGGACTTCCTCTGTATGAGGCAACTCAGAAAACACGTTGAAGCTGAGTTTGAACAGATCGAACGGGTCTTGACGGAATTTCCCCAGAATCGGTTGTACACCGATTTGTCCACCCTCGAACTGGCAGGTGTATCTACCCTCCTACACAATTTCTACAACGGTATTGAAAACATCCTGAAACATGTCGTGCAGGATAGAGGATTGACTGTTCCAGACGGTCCTTCTTGGCACCGCGACCTAGTGAATCTGGCGGTTTCTTCCGGCTTAATCGCGTCTTCTACTGCTGACGCATTGAAACCATACTTGGCGTTTCGACACTTCTTTGTCCATGCTTACGCCATGGATTTACAAGCTGAACGTCTAGGACCTTTGAGTGAAAATGTACAGGAGGTATTCGACATATTCAAAAGGGATATGGAGAAGCTGACCATGGAAAACGACGCCTATCCCGAGCTAGCTGATCTCAACATCCGGTTGCAGGAGCTGGAGAGCCAAGGGTACACTGTGTTCCCCGAGTATCTCGACCGCGACACTACCGCCGCCATTCGCGCTCATATCGACAGCCTCGTCGGCCCCATTGTGCCCGGCGATCACACCGCCAGACGCGACCTGCGGCATCCCATTCCAGGGGCCATTATGGCCCGCTTAGTGAACAATCCCGCGACGCTCGAACTTGCTGCAACATTGATCGGGTCGCGCGATCTTCGCCTGCGCGAGCAAGTTTTCATCCGCAGCGATCCCTCGCCGCCGCCGTACCAAGCTCCGCAATGGCACATCGACGCGGCCTTTTGCCGCGAAGAGTTTGAAGCTAGGCCGAGACAGGTCTATTACCAGATGCTGCATTGCTGTAGTACGGTTTCCACCGGAGGGGCCGCGTTTATGATCGTGCCCGGCTCACACAAGTTGTCCCTCGAAGCCAGCGGTAAGGCAGAGCAAGCGGAGGGACGGGGACCCATCCAGAATCACACCGCCTCAGTCCCCGACGCCAATGACGACGACGGCATTGAAATTTGCGCCAACGATGGCGATCTCATCGTCTTCAACCCCCTGTGTTACCACGCCAGTTCTCCCAACCGGACGGATCGGCCCCGCTACGTATATTTCACCTCGTTCTATCACCCCTCAGCGGCCCGCCTAATCGAACTAGTGCGCCGAACCAAGTACCGCGACAACTTTCCCGACTCCTTGCGCCAAGGCTTGCCGCCCGAGCTTCAGAGCTTGCTCGATTAGCATTCCAGAGCAGAACCCCGACAGTCGGCAGCTTATCCCTGCGTACATTCGGAATGCACAGTCCAGACAAAGAGCTATTCTTGCACAAAAACGACATAATTTCTATATTTATTTGCTCAGCTTTGTTTTTTAGCACTCCCTTTTTTTGAGTGCCAACCTCTTATAAAAACGAATTTTTCCATCCACCCACCACACTAGGAGGTATATACTATGGCTGCCAAGCAGCTAGAATTTGATATGGCGGCGCGCGACGCGCTGCAGCGAGGCGTCGATCAGTTGGCCGATGCCGTCAAGGTGACGCTGGGGCCAAAAGGCCGCAACGTCGTGCTAGACAAGAAGTTCGGGTCGCCGACCGTCACCAAAGACGGCGTCACCGTAGCCAAGGAAATCGAACTCAAAGACGCCTATGAAAACATGGGTGCGCAGATGGTCAAGGAAGTCGCTTCCAAAACCAGCGATGTCGCCGGCGACGGCACCACCACCGCCACAGTCTTTGCTCAGACCATCTTCCGCGAGGGCCTCAAAAACGTAACCGCCGGTGCCAACCCCATGGACCTCAAACGCGGCATCGACAAAGCCGTTGCAGTCGTTGTGGACGAGATTCGCAAGTCCAGCAAGGAAGTCAAGTCTCGCGAGGAAATCGCCCAAGTCGGCACCATCTCAGCCAACAACGACTCGGCCATCGGCGAGCTGATCGCCGACGCCATGGAAAAGGTCGGCAAGGACGGCGTCATCACCGTCGAAGAGGCCAAAGGCACCGACACCAACTTGGATGTGGTCGAGGGCATGCAGTTCGACCGCGGCTACCTCTCGCCCTACTTCGTCACCGATCAGGAGTCAATGACCGCCGAACTCGAAGACAGCTACATCCTGATCCACGACAAGAAAATCTCCTCCATGCGCGATCTGGTCCCGGTCCTCGAAAAGACCGCCCAACTCAGCAAACCTCTGCTGATTATCGCCGAGGATGTCGAAGGCGAAGCCCTAGCGACGCTGGTTGTCAACAAAATTCGCGGCACCATCCGGGTCGCCGCTGTCAAGGCTCCGGGCTTCGGCGACCGCCGCACGGCCATGCTCGAAGACATCGCCACCCTCACCGGCGGCCGGGTCATCTCTGAAGAAGCAGGGCTCAAGCTCGAAGGCGTCACCCTCGACGACTTGGGCCAAGCCAAGCGCGTCGTCCTCGACAAGGACAACACCACCATCGTCGAAGGCGCGGGTCAGGCTACGGACATCCAAGGCCGCGTCGCCCAAATCCGCCGCCAGATCGAAGAAACGACCTCAGACTACGACCGCGAGAAGTTGCAGGAGCGGTTGGCCAAGCTCGCTGGCGGCGTCGCCGTGATCAATGTCGGCGCACCGACCGAGACCGAAATGAAGGAAAAGAAGGCCCGCGTCGAAGACGCGCTGCACGCCACCCGCGCCGCCGTCGAAGAAGGCGTCGTCGCCGGTGGGGGCGTCGTCTTCCTCCGGGCTCAAGCGGCGCTCGACCAGACCGAAGCCGCAGGCGACGAGGCCGTGGGCGTCAACATCATTCGCCGCGCCCTCGAAGAGCCGCTGCGGATGATCGCCTCTAACGCGGGGGTCGAAGGGGCCATTGTCGTCCGCAAGGTCGCCGATGAGAGTGGAGCCTTTGGCTTTAACGCCCGCACCGAGGAATACGAGGATCTCGTCGAAGCCGGTGTCGTGGACCCGGCCAAGGTCTCGCGTACCGCACTCGAAAACGGCGCTAGCATCGCGTCGCTGCTGCTAACCACCGAAGCACTGATCGCCGAGCTGCCCGAAAAATCCGCTCCGGCCCCGGCCGGCCCTCCTGGCGGCGACATGTACGGCGGCGGGATGGGCATGTAACATCCCTCTGTCGCAAACAAAAAAAGGCTCGCTGCCAAAGAAGCAGCGAGCCTTTTTTACATCCACAATCTGTAGCGCGAGGGGTCGCGGAACTGCCCCTCTTCTTGGACGGCATAGTGCAACCCCGGCCTCCGAGATCCGCGTCCCTCATCTAACAGCGCAATAGACTGCCCCTTGAGCACGTAGTCCCCCACATCGACGAGCAGGTGCGCGTTGTATCCGTATTGGGTCAGCAGACCGTTGCCGTGGTCGAGCGTTACCACGTAGCCGAGGTCCGCGTCATAGCCCACTTGCAGCACCTGGCCCGCAGCACTAGCCTGCACCAAGCTGCCCGCAGCCGCGGCAATAACAACCGAGGGATACTCCTCGCTAAAGGGCCTGATCACGGGCCCGCGCAACGGCCACAAGGTGGGGACGGTCTGCACGTGGCCCCAACACAGCCGCTGCATGAAGGAGATATAAGGAGTCTCCTCGCTGGGCTGCGCCGCCGCCTCGCCTAATGCCTCGGGTCTGCCCAAGACCGCGCGCAACTGATCGTTGCCGCGCGTGAGCCGGACCAGCGTTTCTTCGAGCTGCTCTATCTGGCTTACTTGCTCCAAGAGCAGGGCCTTGTCCTGCTCAAGCTGGGCTGCCTTCTGCGTTAGCTCGCGCTTGTCGAAATAGGAACCAATCCCCAAGGACAAGATTACGAGCACGGCAATGCAACACAACCCTAGCAACCACACGAGTGTAGTGGAGGTCTTAAACTCAAAGGTCTTGCGACCCTTTTCTGGAACGATGATAAAGGTAATGTTGCTGCGCTTAAACATCTCGTACCGGCCTGTTTTCGCTTATAAGATGCATCAGCCCTTAATCCAATATATCTTATATCCAACGCTTGAGCCGTGCTTTTCTCTAAAAAACAGCAGATCGCCCGTGTCGCCATTCCGCCTCTTGCCTTTAGCCCTGTGCATGCTCGTGCCATACAGCTCTATTCGCGCCGAGCGCCTAGTTATGACTGCGGCGGATATCGGGGAAAACTGGGTCTATCCCCCTGGCGGCCTGCGCCTAGACGAAGCCGGCTCGTTGCGGCCAGTGCGGCTCGGCAAAGACATCGACCCGCTCTCGGAGGCTACGGTCCGCGGGGCCGGTGCGGCACAATCTACAGCGGCCCGCGCCTTTGACGGCGACCTCGCCACGAGTTGGAGTCCACCGCCGGGCACAGACACAGAAGACTGGTGGCTCGAGATCGACCTGGGGCAGGTGTTCCCCGTCCAACAGATTCGCCTGCGCTTTGCCGACAGCGAGCCTCCTTTGCCCTTTTTCAACCTCTCGCTCTCCAAGGGCGAGCGCTTTATCAACAGCGCCAACGTCGTCGTCGAAGGCACCCTACTCTACAGCCACAGCGAGCGCTTTGCCTTCAACGAAGGGCGCGACGTGGTGATCGACCTCAACGACGAACTCGTCCAAGTTCTCCGCATCGAGGCCACCCGCGAAATGACTGGTGCGCCCGCGCTCGCCGAAATCCAAATCAAAGCCTTTGGCGACAATATCGCCTTTGACCTGATCGCCAACGGCGGCACCGTCGATGTCGAGGCTGCCATCGTCGCTGTAGCTGGCGTTCCTTCCGTCATGTTCGACGGCGACCTCTCGACCATGTGGCGCGTCAACCCCCTCGCCAAAGGCTCCAGCGGCGACAGCGAGACCTTCGGCGACTATCGCATCGATCTAGGGGCCACCTACTGGATCGATTCGATTTGGCTACTGGGCGAGCCGCTGGGCATTCCGCCGCGGCTGCGGCTGGCCTACGCCAACTTCCTCTCCTATAAGCTGCAGTACTCCGATGGATCGCTAGCTCCCGATGGATCGCTAGCTTGGCAGGCGTTGGCCTCCATTCCCCCTGACCCTCGCAACTTCTTCGACGTGCGCAATTTTCGCCACGATGTTCCCCTAATCGCCGCCCGCTACCTGCGTTTGATCTATCCCACTAGCCAAGGCGGCAACATCATTGGCGGCGGCCTGTCGGGCAGCGATTTTGACAGCACCGGCCGCTTGGACGGACTAGGGCTAGTCAGCGAGTTCCAAGTGTACGGCGAGGGGTATCCGGCCCGCGTCATCCTGCGCTCGCCCGTTATCGACCTTGGCTCCAATTGGAATATCACGGCGGTTGAGTGGGCAATTGACGCACAGCTCGGGGCCCAATTCTCCTTGCGCAGCCGCACCGGCGACCACGTCGTCGAGGAGATGCGCTATTTCGACAAAAACGGCAAAGAGGTTACCAAAAGGCGCTACGAAAAGCTGATCGCCTCGTTTCGCGGCCCCATTGAAACCACGCTCCAACCCGGCGATGGCTGGAGCGTGTGGAGCGAGGAATACCTCCGCACGGGCACCCGCTTTCGCTCGCCTTCGCCCCGGCGCTACGTCCAGCTCGAGGCCGAGCTGCGCGCCGATGACCCGCAGGCCGGCATTGCCCTCGACGCGCTGGCCTTGATCTACTCCCGTCCTCTGGCGCACACCGCTGTCGGCGAAGTCCATCCCGCGCGCGTTGCGCCGGGTGAGCAAACCGACTTCACGTACTTCCTCCGCCCAGAATTTGCCAGCGACAGTCAAGGCTTTGAAGCTATCGCCCTCGAAGCCTCGGTGCCCCTCGCTTTTCGCGCCCTGCAAATCGACGGCACGGCAATCGACGCCGAGGTGGAACAGACGAATGCGGGCCTCCGCTTGCACTTGCCCGAGCGCATCGCGGCCGCCGAGCGCGTCGAGCTAGATTTTGCCGCCACCGTTTTCCAAAACAATACCCGCTTCCGCGCCTTTCTAGAGCGCGAAAGCGGGCTTGACACCCTGCGTCAGCAGGTCGATCCAGGCGATGCAGTTCCCGATTTAGCGGGAGCGGGCGATGCGGTCTCGCTGCCCGTGGACGAGAGTTTACTCTCGCGCCTAGACATGGGCGCGGGAATTTTTACTCCCAACGGCGACGGCGTCAACGACGCGCTGGCCATCTCTTTCGACGTGCTCAAGGTTCTAGACGCCCGCCCCATTGAAGCCCGCGTCTATGACCTGCGCGGCCGGCTAGTCCGCACGCTGCGAGACGCCGCCGGCGTGGCCGGCCACTACCAGCTAACTTGGGACGGCCGCGGCGACTCCGGCGCACTGGCCCCGCCCGGCCTCTACCTCTTTCGCTTGAAGATCGCTGGCGACTCCACCACCCGCACCTTGGTCCGCAGCATCGGCCTGAGCTACTAAATGCCTAGCTCGCGCATCAGCGCCCCGTGCGAGCCACCGTGTAGTTCGGGCCACATATAGACCTTGCGCACGTAGTCGAGCCCGCCGGACAAATGCTCAAACTGCTCCTCTAGGGCACCGAAGAGCCGCGCTTGCGACACAAAGCCGAGCTGGGCCAATTCGGCTGCCGCCCCATAAGCCCTCCTGCCCTGCTCCAAGTAGTAGCCGCCAAGCCCCTGCCGCTCGACCCACGTGCGGAAGAGCCCAGTAGTAAAAAGCGCGTAGTCGCCTACGTGTCGGCGGATATCCATCTCGCGGTCGAAGGACCAACGCCGTTCTGGCTGGCGCTGACGCCCGAGTTCCACCAGCATCTCGGCGATGGTTTCGAGTGGCTGGCCGCGCAGATCGCGGATGCGGTAGAGCTGATCGGTGCGCGCAAAGCTCACCAACAGATCAACGACGTATTCGACGACTTCTCGGTCGGCAATGCCCAACGAAGTGAACCCAGGAAAAACCAAACGTTGGAAAAAAGACCGTAGTCCGGACGGCGAGATCGGCTTTGTAATGCGACGCGGCATGTCGTATCAAAAACGCTTAGGTCAGAAGGTTGTGTTGGTCATAAGGTAAGTAAAGGTCATATCCCCGTTCCAGTCCTCAATCGAATCCTTGTAACGAGTAACGCGAGTCATGCTGTCGTCGGCCATCACTCTCGACACGCCAGCGACGACGGTAAAGCCGGGACGGTATTTGTACGTAAGCGTCAAATCGACTTCCTCGCCCAAATGGTTCGACTCCAAGTCGCCCTTTTGCGCTGTGAGGAAAGAGTGCCCGTGGACTCCGAGGGATACTTGGTCACTTAGCGGCAACGCCGCCTTGAGGGCCAAGTCCTGCAGCCCTAGCCCGCCCGTGTGAACCGGAATATTGAGAAACAAATCGGCGTACCCATAGTACTTGTGGTTGGTCGCAAAGAGCGTGTCAAAGACCTTGGTCTTGTCATCGGCCAAATCGTCGTCGCCAGACAGGTAGTCGTACCACAAAGTGAGGTCCAGCCCGCCTAAAGACCCGCCAATGCGCCCGCCGAACATGAAAGCCGATACGTCTTGGGCGCTGCGCTGACCCGTCTGGAACGAACCCTCGAAACGGTAGGAATACGAGGTCTTCTTCCCCGCCAGACGCGCCCCCATAGTGACCTGATCCGTGTCTTTGGCTCCGTCCTTGTTGTAGAGCGCGTAGAGGTCCAAGCTGCCGGACGGCAACTGATCCAAGGTCGCGTACGCGCCCGTCAAATAGGCGTCGTCTGCAAACTGCCCCGAGGTCGAGTCCGACTCGGCCACCTGAATCGCCGTCAGATTCACCTGTCCCCAAGAGGGTGCCAGCAGCAGTTGCAGACCGTCGAAAACCCGGCCTTGCTGAGTCCACTCGACCGCGCCGATCAGCCGCTGCCCGCCAAGGGCTACCATCTGACGACCAATTTTGAGCGAGTGGTCGCCGTCGCCCAGTTTCTTCAGGTGGACATAGCCCTGATGCAGGTCAAACTTATCGGCGCTGTAATCCGTCAGGGTATTCTTTTCCTCGCCCCACAAGCGCACATCTTGAAGCTGGATCATCAGATCGACATCGCTATCGAGCGCGGCCACCATCTGAGTCCGCACCCGCATGGAGGTAAAGGAGTCGTAGTTGTTTGCGAACGGATCGCGGAACTCGTAGCGCGGCCGAATCTGGCCACCCCAGACGATCTCTTTTTTAGCGTAACTAGCGCTAGATGCAACTACGCTCAAAAAAAATGCGGAATAGATTGCAACACGCACGGTGTCCCTCCAACGTAAAGATGGCATGGATGTAGATAAGTTAAACCGCAAATCTCGGTCAAGCTACCTGCTTTTGGGCGGCTTCGTCTAGCGTTTCTTGTTCCTCGTCCGGTGCTGCGCCCGGTTCGACCAACGCCGGGCCGTCGAGGAAGCGCAGCAGGTGGCCGCGCAAATCGTAGAAGTGCTCGTGCTCGCACACCGTGCGTCGATCCCTCGGCCGCGGGAATTCCACCGGCAGAACGTCGCCGACCTTGGCCTGCGGGCCGCTGGTCATCATCACTACGCGGTCGGAGAGAAAAAGCGCCTCATCCACATCGTGAGTCACCATGATTGCGGTAATCCGGTCCCGCCGCCAGACTTCCAACAGCACGTCTTGCAGCTCAGTGCGGGTCAGCGAATCGAGCATTCCAAATGGCTCGTCGAGCAGCAGCAGCTTGGGCTTGAGCGCAAAGGCGCGGGCAATACCCACGCGCTGGCGCATCCCCTGCGACAGCTCGGCCGCGCGCTTGTCGAGCGCATCAACCAAGCCCACACGATTGAGATAATACTCGGCGATTTCCCGCCGCTCGCGCTTGCTGCCGTGCGGAAAGACCTGTTCGACTCCCAACAGCACATTCTCCATGGCCGTCATCCACGGAAACAGACTCGGCGACTGGAAGACCACCCCGCGGTCGGGTCCCGGGCCTGTAACCCGACGTCCGTCTATGTAAATGGCCCCGTCGGATATCTCGTTGAGGCCGGCGATCATCGACAGCACCGTTGACTTGCCGCAGCCCGAGTGGCCAATGATGGAGACGAATTCTCCCTGGTCAATCTGCAAATCAAAGCCCTTGACCACGGCCACTGGCCCATCGACCGTCGGATAGACCTTGGCGAGATCCGCGAATTCAATATGCGCATTCATTAAGACAGCTCCATGGGTTCTAGATTAGGTAACGCGAGTTCCTTGAACTCAGCGTGCTGAGCCAACCCTTGGTCGGGCCGCACTTCGAGCAAATAACTGTTGATGGCATTGCGGACGACTTTGTAGCCGACATCGCTATTAAGCTCGGTGCGGTCTCGGGGCCGGTCCAATTCCACCTGAAAATGAGGCCCCAGCGTCGCGGCCTGCGACGCGACTCCGGGCTTGAGCGGGATGATGCGGTCGGCGAGGACTAGGCCCTCGTCAACGTCGTTGGTAATCAGCACTGCGGTCTTGCGCTCCTCGCGCCAGATTCTCTCAATCTCGGCCTGCAAGGTGCCTCGCGTCAGCGCATCGAGGGCGCTGAGCGGCTCGTCCATCAGCAAAATCTCCGGGTCCATTGCCAAGGAACGCGCAACGGCTACCCGCTGGCGCATGCCCCCTGAAAGCTCGGCCGGCCGCTTTTGCAATGCCGGCGTCAGATGGACCATCTCGACGTAGCGCTCGACGTGGGCGCGGCGCTTTTTCGCTGGCCAAGCGGGGAACAGGTGATTGACCACCAAGGCCACGTTGCCATAGACGGTCAGCCACGGTAGCAGCGAATAGTTCTGGAAGATGACGCCGCGCTCGGGACCGGGACCGGCGATCCGCTTGCCGTCGATGAGGATTTCGCCCTCGTCAGGCTCGATCAGACCGGCGATCAGCGAGATCAACGTGGTCTTGCCGCTGCCCGAAAAACCGACGATGGCCACGAATTCGCCCCGTTCGATTTCCAAGCTGACGTTCGCGAGTACCTCGGTGCGCTCGGCACCTTCGCCATAGGCTTTGCTGACATTGCGCAATTCGAGAAAGGCCATGTCATACCCTCAGGTGCCGACCGGCTCGTCGCCAAAGCTGACTAACTTGTGCAGGATTACCATCGCCCGGTCGAGCATAAAGCCGATAAAGCCAATAGTCAGCACGGCCACCAAAATTCGCGCCAGCGAGTGACTGCTGCCGTTTTGAAACTCGTCCCACACGAACTTGCCCAAGCCTGGGTTTTGCGCCAGCATCTCCGCGGCGATCAGCACCATCCAGCCGACGCCGAGCGAGATGCGCAGGCCCGTAAATATGTAGGGCAGCGAGGCCGGCAGAACGATCTTAAAAATCCGGTCCTTGACCCCGAGGTTGAGCACCCGCGCCACATTGACGTAATCCTGACTCAGCGACGATACGCCCAAGGCGGTATTGATCAGCGCAGGCCACAGCGAGCACAGCGACACAGTGACCGCCGAATTGATAAAGGACTTTGCAAAAAGCCCGTCATTGGTCGTGTAGAGGGCGCTGACCACCATCGTCACCAGCGGCAGCCAAGCCAGCGGCGACACGGGTTTGAATATCTGGATCAATGGATTAAACGCGTTCATCATCGTGCGGCTCATACCGCAAAACAGGCCGAGTGGCACGGCCACCAGCGAGGCCAGCGCAAAGCCGGCGAAAACCGTGTACAGGCTAGTGCCGATCTGGTCCAGATACGTCGGCTTGCCGGTGTATTGGCGAATTTTGACTTGGGCTTGTGGGTTTGCGGCCAATTTCTCGGCGTTGCGCTTTTGCTGCCGCTCGTAGAACGCCTGCGCTTTTTCCCGCTCTCCCACGTGCTCCTCCCACAGCACTACCGCCTGCTGGTAGGCCTGCATCGGCCCGGGGATATTGCCCAAGCTGGTCTCGATTTGGGCGGCGGTCAGCGACCACAGCATCAGGAAGGCGACGAACGCACTCACAGGCACGCCGATCAGGGTCCAGATGTCGCGGACCTGCTGGCCGGGGTTTTCTCCGGCGGCCAGTTTGACCACCGGCGTCAGCCAAGTCAGCCCGACGAAAATGAGGATTTTGTTCAGCTTATCGACTATCAATCTACCGCCTCCTATTTCATCGACGTTTTGGTGTAGTCATCCTTGATACCCACCCGAAACTTGTGCAGATAGGCGTTGGGCTGGCGGCCATCGTACTCGACTCCATCTATAAAGTCGCTGGTCGGCTCCTTATAGCCGTCGGTTTGGGGAATCTCGTCGGCTGTCAGGTAGCCATCCTCTACGAGCAGGGCCGCGGCCTCGCGCCAGATGTCGGGCCGATAGATCTCCTTAATCGTCGCGTGATACCAAGAGTCGGATTTGGGAGCGTCGATCTGGCCCCAGCGCCGCATCTGGGTCAAGAACCAAATGCCGTCGCTGTAGAAAGGGTACGTGGCGTCGTAGCGGTAGAACACATTGAAGTCGGGCATGGCGCGCTTGTCGCCCTTTTCAAACTCAAAGGTGCCGGTCATGCTGTTGGCGATGACCTCAAAGTCAGCGCCGACATACTCCGAGCGGGACAGGATCCGCGCCGCTTCAACGCGGTTTTTTGGCTCGCCATTTTCGCCTTCCTCGTCGAGCCACTTGCCAGCGCGAATTAGCGCCTTGACGACCGCTTTGTGCGTATTGGGGTGCTTGTCGGCCCAAGCCTTGCTGACGCCAAAGACCTTTTCCGGGTTGTTCTTCCACAGGTCGTGATTGGTCGTCACCGGCACGCCAATGCCCTTGAACACGGCCTGTTGATTCCACGGCTCGCCCACGCAGTACCCGTAGATGGTGCCCGCTTCCAAGATCGCCGGCATCTGCGGCGGCGGCGTCACCGACAGCAGCACATCGGCATCGGTCATGCCGGTTATGTCCTCGCTAGTGTAGTAACCCGGACTAATGCCGGCGGCGGCCAGCCAGTAGCGCAACTCGTAGTTGTGCGTCGAAACCGGAAAGACCATGCCCATCTTGAACTGGCGGCCCTCGTCTCGGTAGGCTTCCACAATCGGCTTGAGCGCGTCTGCCTTGATCGGGTGGGTCGGCTTGCCGTCTGCGCGCTTGGGCACGTGGGACTTCATTTGCTCCCAGACCTCGTTGGAAACCGTGATGCCATTGCCGTTGAGATCCATGCTGCAGGCGGTAATAATGTGGGCTTGAGTGCCGAAGCCAATGGTCGCGCCAATCGGCTGCCCGGCCAGCATGTGCGCCCCGTCGAGTTCGCCGTCGATGACGCGGTCGAGCAACACCTTCCAATTGGCCTGCGCCTCCAAGGTGACGAAAAGCCCCTCGTCCTCGAAGAAGAACTGCTCCTTGGCAATGACCAAGGGCGCGCAATCGGTCAGCTTGATGAAACCAAACTTGAGTTCGTCTTTTTCCAGGTCTAGTTCCCTAGCGCCGATTCCCTCGGCGCAGGACAAGATGGCCAAGGCAATGGCTGCGATAATTGCTTTCATAATCTCCTCATTTAGCGGTGGTTTTTTCGATGCGCACAGCGCACTGCTTGTAGTTAGGCTCGCGCGACTTCGGGCAAAACGCCGGGAGGGTGAGTTGGTTGACGCACTGCTCGGCAAAGTGAAAGGGCACGAAGACTTGGTCTGGATGGATCGTCTCGGTAATCCGCAGCAGCAAGCCCTCGACGCGTCCGCGTCTGGACACCAGAGAGACGCGATCTCGCGGGCCGAGGCGGAAGCGCCGCGCGGTTTGCGGATGGATCTCGACCCAAGGCTCGGGCGAGAGCTTTTCCAGCATCGGCACGTCGCGGGTCTTGGTCCGCGTGTGCCAGTGCTCTACCGTGCGTCCGGTGTTGAGCAGAATGGGGTATTCGTCGTCCGGCGGCTCGGGTAGCGGCAGCGGCGCAGTGTACAACAACCGCGCCCGGCCGTCCTCGGTGGGGAAGCGGCCGTCGGTGTACAGGCTGTCAGCGCCTTCGGGATGCGCGTCGTTGCAGGGCCACTGAATCCCGCCCAAGGCGTCCATCTTCTCATAGCTCATGCCGCTGTAATCGCAGAGCTGTCCCTTGGATATTCGGCGCATTTCCGCGAACGCATCGGCCGGGCCGCGCCATGCGGGAAAGAGTTCTTCGCTGACCCCGAGCACTCGGGCCAAATCCATGAAAATGTCGAAATCGGCCTTGGCTTCCCCCGGCGGCGACACGGCTTGCTGCACCCGGCTGGCGCGGCGCTCGCTGTTGGTGTAACTGCCGCTCTTCTCGCCCCACACAGCCGTCGGCCAGACCAAGTCGGCCAGTTCGGTAGTAGGCGTCGGGTGGAAACCGTCTTGCACTACGAGCAGATCGAGGTTTGCGAGCGCTTGGCGCAACCGCTCCTGATCGGGAAAGCTGGCCAGCGGATTGGTGGCAATCACCCACAGGGCCTTGATGCGGCCTGCTATGATGGCGTCGATGATGTCGGGATAGGCCAAGCCGCGCTTTTTCGGCAGGCGTTCCGCGTCCAACTCCCACAATGCCGCTAGTTCCTCGCGGTCTGCTTGGCTTGCAAATTTGCGGTAGCCCGGCAGCGATGAGGCAAAGCCAAACTCGCGGGTGCCCATAGCATTGCACTGGCCGGTGATGGACAACGGCGCAGCACCCGTGCGGCCGATATTGCCGGTAATCAGCGCGAGGGTGTTGATCAAGCTGACGGTATCCGTCCCTTGCGTCGAGTGATTGACGCCCATCGTCCACGCGAAGAGGACGTTCTCGGCCTTGGCGATGGCCTCAAAGGCCGCCCAGATCGCTTCGGTGCTCAAACCCGTGTGCTCGGACACGACCTCAATGGAATAATGACTAGCGTGTTCGGCCAGTGCCTCAAAACCAGTGGTATGGGCATCGACGAAGTCTCGGTCCACATAGCCGTGCTCAATCACCAAGTTGATCAGGCCGTTGAGCAGATATACATCGCCGCGCGGCCGGATCGGCAGATAGAGGTCGGCAAACATCGCCGTCTTGGTCTTGCGCGGGTCGCAGACGACCAGTTTGTAATCTCCGTTCTGGTTGAGATGATGCCAGAGAATGGGGTGATTGTCGGCGATATTCGCACCGATCAAAAAGACCGTGTCGGCCTCGCGCAAACCGCGATACGATCCCGGCGGGCCGTCCGAGCCAAAGCTCTGTTTGTAACCAGCCACTGCCGAGCTCATGCACAGCGTGGTATTGCCGTCGTAATTGCTCGTGCCAAAGCCCAGTTGCACTAGTTTGCCTAGCGCGTAGAACTCCTCGGTGACGAGCTGGCCGGTTGACAGCACGGCAAAACTCTCTTTGCCGTACTGCTCCTGAACTTGGCGCACCCGTCCCACCATCTCCTCGTAAGCCCGTTCCCAAGAGATGGGTTGGCCGTGCCACAGCGGGGCGTGGGCGCGGTTGGGGCTTTTCAGTGGCAAGTGCTCGCTCAAGCCTTTCGGACAGAGGCTGCCCTCGTTGACAGGGTGCTCCTCATCGCCGCGCACCGAGACGATTTCATCGCCTTTGACTCCTACGACCATGCCGCAACCGACCGAGCAGTAACCGCAGGTGGTCTTGACCCAACGCTCGGGAATTTTCTTTTGCGCCAGATATCCGTACTGAGGGTCGCGACCAAAGGCGTACTCGTCCGCCTTAATGTCAAAGCCGAGAGATTCCTTGATTTTCTGTCCGAGTGTCATCGCTAGCCCCGGTGCGCTACCGAGCGGTGGGCTTCGACGATGAAATTGCCCGCGATATTGGTGCCGACGACCGTGGTGAAAAACAGGTAGCGCTGCAAGAATACATAGGCCACCAAGCCGGCGACGCCCACGGTCGCCGCGGCGATCGAGACCGCACCAACGCCCAAGGCCAAAAGTCCCATCAGCGCCAACAGGGCCGCACCATTTTTGTACATCCGCAAGCGGGCGAAGTGATCGCGGTAGAGTTCGGCGCTGGCCTTGAGCTCAAAGGTCTCGCTCTCCGCCAAGTGACAGACGAAGTCCGAGTGCAACTTCGCGTAGGCTAGCAGCGCCAGCGCCGACGCCAAAGCCGACGCCTGCACGCTCCAGCCCGCTTCCCCACCCAATACCAGTGCTAGCGCCAGTACCGCCGGACCGACGATCCATGCCACGGCAAAGAAATCGACCGTGGTCTTGCGGAAATTCCACGCCGGACGAGCGGGCACCCGATAGAGCCGGGCGCTGGCGTAAATGCCGATGATGCCCGCCGTGACCGCTACCGCCCCCAACGACAGCCGCGCCCCGATTCCACCCAAGGCTTCCGCACTCACCCACCCCAACCCTTCGGTCGCCAACAGGAACGCCGCATAGGCAAAGGCGACTTTGGCAAAAAGCGATAGCGCCAGCACTTCGCGCGACAGCCAGGAGGTGCGCCAGTTGCGAATCGCGCGGAAGGCAAAGGCCGGTCGCCCCAGATGCAAAGTCGATGCGGTGAGCGAAAGACCGATCAGCCCCATCAGCACGGCGGCCAGCGTGCCGAGCGCGGTACCGGCTAGCTGCACTGCGCCGCTGAGCGAACGCAGCAAATCCACCGCGTATATCGCCGCAAAGCCGCCCAAGCCGATCTGGGTCAGCACCGTCATAAAGATCAGCGGCGAATGCGGCTCCTCCGGCTCGACAAAATCGCCGGTGACTGGGTGCAGACTGCTGGGATCGACGCCCTCGGGCAAGGTGATTTTCGTCGAAGGCATGGAGATTTCTGGCGCGGGCATGCCCGGGGCGGCACCAGCGTCCTCGTAGGTTGCCAATACCTCCTCAAGCGGCACGGTCTCAATCTCAATCGCCCCGGCCGGGCACGCCTGGGCGCAAGCGGGCTCGCGGCCTTCTTCGAGCCGATTGACGCACATGTCGCACTTGGAGACCACGCCGCGCTCTGGCTGGAAGCTCGGCACGCTATAAGGGCAGTTCCAAGTGCAGTACTGGCAGCCAATGCAGACATCGGCTTGGTGAATGACGATGCCGCTCTCGTCAACCTTGTAGGCATCAACCGGACAGCCCTTGGCGCAAGGGGCATCCAAGCAGTGGTTGCAGCCGCTAGAAAGGAAGAAGCGCAATGTGTCGGGATACTCGCCGCCCTCGACCTCGCCGACGCGCCGCCACTGGGTATCTACGGGCAGGCCATTCTGTTCGCTACAGGCCACCTCGCAGGCGTGGCAGCCGACGCAGAGATCCATGTGGAAGTGGAAGCGCGTCTGGGTCGAGCGATTGTCCGTGCGAAAACCGGGTAGGTCGGGCTTTTCTATTATATCCATTATCCATGATTCTGTTGGGACGCAAATGATTGAGCTACAGACTTTAAGCAAGAGTAGTGCCAAGAATGGAGAGAAAGACGGTGTGATTGTGTCTCAAGCTATTGATAAAAATATACTTACCGCATAAAAAAATGGTTTTTTTGCAAGGTGATTCGACCTTGGGAAACTGTCCAAAAACTACAAAAATTGTATTATTTGCCGTCAATAAACTCCATTTTTGTATTTCTTGGATCGCCACACGAGTGCTTTCTGCCCGATCAAATTTCGACTTTGCCACCACGAGGTGTTGGAGAACACATATTTGTGATAATTAGGACATTTTTGTCGGTTTTCTGCAAAAATGTGCGCTCCATAGCGGCAGAGTGAAATATAATTAAATAATACCTAAACAGTTGATAAACATATAAATACAGCGATTCTTCGAACTCCTGTATCCGCAAGCTGGCCTGTGTTTTGCTTATTGGACTCAAGCTATGTTTACAGGAGAAAACCGATGATAGCACCTAATCGGCCCCACTTAGTCGTCGTTGGCAACGGCATGGTGGGGCACCGCTTTTGCGAGGAAATGGTCGCGCGCGACGGCCAGCAGCAGTTTCGCATCCACGTCTTCTGCGAAGAGCCGCGCTTGGCCTACGACCGCGTCGGCCTCAGCAAATACTTCTCGGGCACCCCGGTCGCCGACCTGATGCTCGGGAAGATTGAATGGTACCAAGAGCACGGGATTGAAACCCATATTGGCGACCGGGCCACGGCCATCCAGCGCGAGCAAGGCATCGTCACCTCCCAGCGCGGCGAGGCCATAGAGTACGACCGCCTCGTACTGGCCACTGGATCCGCCCCTTTCGTCCCACCCATCGACGGCGTCGCCAAAGAAGGCGTATTCGTCTATCGCACGATCGAAGATCTAGAAGCCATTGCCGCCTATGGCCAAAAGGCACGGCGCGCGCTCGTGCTAGGCGGTGGGCTGCTGGGCCTTGAAGCGGCCAAGGCCCTCGTCGATATGGGGCTGGAGACTACCGTCGTCGAATTCAACACCCGGCTGATGCCCCGCCAGATCGACGACGCGGCTTCATCGTTGCTGGTTGAGGAAATGGAGGCCCTCGGGGTCGAAGTCCTGCTCGGCAAAGGTGCCCAGCGCTTTCTTGGCGACGACAAAGTCACAGCCGTCTCCTTTGGCGGCGACGAGGAGCGAGCCTTCGACATGGTCGTCATCTCCACCGGCATCCGCCCGCGCGACGAGCTGGCGCGCGAGTGCGAGCTAGCAACCGGCGAGCGCGGCGGCGTGGTCGTAAACGATGCGCTCACCACCAGCGACCCACACATCTACGCCATTGGCGAAGTGGCCCTGCATCGCGGCATTATCTATGGCTTAGTGGCTCCAGGCTACGACATGGCCGCCATTCTCGCCGAGCGCCTCTGCGGGCCGGAAAACCCCGTCTTTACCTCGGGCGACTTCTCGACCAAGCTCAAGCTCATGGGCGTCGATGTAGCCAATTTCGGCGACGCCTTTGGCGAAACGCCCGGCAGCCGGGTTATCTACTTCCACAGCGATGTCGCCCGCGTGTACAAACGTCTGACCGTTAGCGGGGAACACCTGCTTGGCGGCATGCTGGTCGGCGACGCCTCGGAGTACAACCACTTCTTGCAGATGGTCAAAAACAAGACCCCCTTGCCCGGCGATCCCCACGAACTGCTGCTCGGCGCATCCAACGGCAAGGCGGTCGGCTTCAATCCACACGACCTGCCCGACGACGCGCAAATCTGCTCGTGCAACAACGTCGCCAAGGGCGCACTCGTCCGCGCTGTAGCCGAAGGTTATACCCAACTCGGCCCGCTCAAGGACGCGACGCGCGCCGGCACGGGCTGCGGCGGCTGCATACCCTTGGTAACCGACATCCTCAACGCCGAACTCACAGCCCAAGGCCTAGAAGTCAATACCCACCTCTGCGAGCACTTCGCCTATTCGCGGCAGGAGCTGTTCCAGATCGTCAAAATCAACCGCGTCAAGCGCTACGACGACTTGCTGGCCTGCTATGGCCAGGGACACGGCTGCGAGATCTGCAAACCCGCAGTCGCCTCTATCTTAGCTAGTACCTGGAACGACCCCATCCTCGAACAGGAGGAACTGCAGGACACCAACGACCGCTTCCTCGCCAACATTCAGCGCGGCGGCACGTATTCGGTCATTCCCCGGGTGCCGGGCGGCGAGATTACGCCCGCCAAGCTGATCGTTCTCGGCCAAGTCGCGCAAAAGTACGACCTCTACTGCAAAATCACCGGCGGCCAGCGCGTCGATTTGCTCGGCGCACGGGTCGATCAGCTACCCTTCATTTGGGAGGAGCTAATCGCCGCGGGCTTTGAGAGCGGGCACGCCTATGGCAAGGCCCTGCGCACGGTCAAAAGCTGCGTCGGCACCACTTGGTGCCGCTACGCCGTGCAGGACTCTACCGGCTTCGCCATCCGCATCGAAGAGCGCTACCGAGGCATCCGCGCTCCCCACAAAATCAAGGCCGCCTGCTCGGGCTGCGTGCGCGAGTGCGCCGAGGCCCAAGGCAAAGACTTCGGCTTAGTCGCCACTGAAAAGGGCTGGAATCTCCACGTTTGTGGCAACGGCGGTGCCAAACCCCAGCACGGGGTCCTGCTCGCTGCAGACCTCGACGAGGAGACCTGCATCCAATACATCGACCGCTTCCTCATGTATTACATCCACACCGCTGACAAGCTGACCCGCACCGCCACTTGGTTCAACCAGCTCGAAGGCGGCATCGAATATCTGCGCCGCGTAATCATCGAAGATCACCTCGGGATCTGCGCGCAGTTAGAGGAGGATATGGCCCACTTAGTGGCGACCTATCAATGCGAGTGGAAGGCGGTCGTCGAAGACCCGGAGCGCCGCAAGCGCTTCCGCCACTTCGTCAACAGCGACGACGCGGACGACAATTTGCAGTGGACACACGAACGGGAGCAAAAGCGGCCCGTCAACTGGGAGATCGTAGCATGAGCGAAGCCATAGCAGTAGAGCAGTGGGTGCGAGTTGCCCGAGTCGAGGACTTCCCCAGCAATGCTGGAGCTTGCGTCAAGCTGGGAGACGAGCAGATCGCAGTATTCAATTTTGCCTCGCACCGCGATTGGTACGCCTGCCAGAACATGTGCCCCCACAAGCGCGACATGGTCCTCTCTCGTGGCTTGATCGGCGATCAAGAAGGCACGCCCAAAGTCGCCTGCCCCCAACACAAGAAGACGTTCTCGCTGATCGACGGCAGCAACCTCGCCGGCGAGGAGTACAGTATCAATATCTATTCAGTAAAGGTAGAACAGGGCTTCGTCTATATCGGCGCGGACTCAGCTAACAACTGAATCGCTTAGCGCAGCAGCCGCTCGCTAAACAGCGTCCGCGCCAGCGCGCGCACGTCTCGCTCACCAGCCAAATGGGTCTGCCCCACCGACACCAACACCACCTCGACCTCCCCGACCCCCATCCGATAGACGATGCGGAACCAGCCGCCCGGCGGACGCAGGCAGCGGTAGCCCTTTAACTCGCCGACCAAAGGCCACCCCTGTTCCTCGGGATCGATTGCCAACCCTGTGATATACTGGTCCACTTGCTCGGCAATCCGCCGGTTGAGCAGGCCTTGCCGCGACTCTAAGGCGCGCGGCGCTAAGACGACGCGCAACGTCATTGCCCCTCCCAAACGGCGCGCTCGCCCGCCTCAATCTGGCGGATGCCTTCGCGTAGCGCGGCGCATTCGGCCTCGTCGCCGAGCACCTCTAAGGTTTCGACAATGCCCTGGTAAAGCGACCACGGCATCAGCGCGAGTACCGGCTGGCCGCGGCGCGTTACGGCGAGGGCACTCGCTTCGGGTTCAGCGGCGAAGCGGTCGGGCAATTGATTCAGGACTTTGCGGGCTTCGGCGATGGGCATGGATTGGAGCATATTTCCTCTCTTGTACTGTATATAGTACTAAATTAAGTACTTTTGGAGACGATTTGGAAAACCCATAATTGTAGAATTTCTCCGTGAATCTGCAAGAGCGTGGAAATTGTCAATGAATAACCTATTGATAATACTCTATATATGAGATCCTCGAAAAAGGTACGCAATTATGCGTACATTTAACGGTACTAAAAAGAGTACTTTTATGCAAAGCTAAATTTTCAATCAGACGCGACGAGATGCCGGCTGCGATCTGCTTGGATACGAGTCGTTTTTTTGACGTAATTCGCGCCTAACGTCCGCAGTATAAGGTCGCGGTGGAGTACTACGCTCAGCATGAAAGATGCTCGCGCCCTGCTGTCCAATGTCATGCTAAGCGAAGCGCAGCGGAGTCGAAACATTTCATACCTAGATAGCACTAACTCAGGCAATAACAGCGCATTTGTTTCCCCGTTGGCATTCCCTTTTCCCTCGCTTATATTTCCGCCCATGTCCGACGGCGAATTCATCCGGCCCTTTCCCGCGCTCACCTCCGCCCAGCGCTATCACCTCGAAGTCTATGGCTATGTGGTGGTTGAAAACGCAATCGAGCAAGACCTGACCGAGCGCCTGCTGGAGGCCATGCTCCGGCTCAAACGCGACCTCCTGTCCGCCCCAGACCCGGCCAAGGCCAGCGTCCGCAACTGCCGTCTCTCCTCCTATCGGCCTCACTACCTGCACTTTGCCCACATCCTCGAAGCCGATCCCGCGATTTTCGCATACCTAACTCATCCGCGCCTAGTCGGCATGGCCGAGGAACTCGTCGGCGGCAGTGTGCGCCTCGAAGAATCCGAGGCCGCCGTCAACGAGCGCGACCCGGAAATCGATCTCGCTGCCGCGCCGCGCTACGGCTTCCACACCGGCACCAGCCCAGACGTGGGCACGTACGTCGAAAACGGCCTCTACCACTGCACCTTTGTCAAGACGCTGACTAACCTCACAGAGCTAGGCCCGGACGACGGCGGCACCGTGGTCATCGCCGGTAGCCACAAGGTCAAATGCGACCGCGAGACCATCATCGCCGCGGCCTACGAAGACCCCACGCTGATCCACCAAGTGGTCGCGCCCGCGGGATCAACCCTGCTCTTTGGCGAGGCCCTGATCCACGCCACCGGCCAAATCCGCTCCGACCGCGAGCGCGTCATCGTCATCGGCGGCTATACCCCGCCGATGTTCCAAGCCTGGAACGGCCAAGAGCCGAGCGCTGAATTCATCGCCCAAACGCCCGAACCCCTCAAGCCGCTCATTGCCGGCAGCGACAAGTGGCACTGGCAGCAGCGCCGTCGCCGCCTCGACGACTCGGCTGAGCTCGCCGAAGACATGCCGGTCGCCCCGTGATCCAACTCGCGCCCCCATACCTATTGTTCCTCGGCGACGCCGCCGACCAACTAGCCGCCAAAACGGCCGTTGGCGTCGCCCAGTGGCGGCCCGAAGAGTGCATTGGCCAACTCCGCCTGCCCGCCTGCCACGCCGACCTCGGACTGCCCGACCAAACCCTCGCCGAAGCGCGCGCCGCCGGTGCCCGCACCCTCATCATCGGCGTCGCCAATCGCGGCGGCACCATCTCCGACCTCTGGCGCGAGACCTTCTTGCAGGCCATCGACCTCGGCTACGATCTCGCCAGCGGCCTGCACACGCGCCTTGGCACCATCCCCGGCGTGGCCGACCGCGCCCGCGCAAAGGGCACTCGCCTCGTAGATGCGCGTTTTTCCGACCGCGCTTTTCCCATTGCAACCGGCGTCAAACGCCCGGGCAAACGCCTGCTCACCGTCGGCACCGACTGCTCGGTCGGCAAGATGTTCACCGCGCTGGCCATTGAGCGCGAGATGCAGGCACGAGGCATGGCCTGCACCTTCCGCGCCACCGGCCAAACCGGCATCTTCATCGCCGGGACCGGCGTTGCCGTTGACGCCGTGGTTTCCGACTTCCTCGCCGGCTCCGTCGAGGTCCTGACCCCAGCCAACCACCCCGAGCACTGGGACCTAGTCGAAGGCCAAGGTTCGCTGTTCCACGCTTCCTACGCCGGCGTGTCGCTGGGCCTCATGCACGGTGCCCAACCCGACGCGCTCGTCCTCTGCCACGATCCCAACCGCCCTCACATGCGCGGTCTGCCCGAATACCAACTGCCCGATCTGCTCGACTGCATTCACCTCAACGAGCAGTGCGGCCGGCTCACCAATCCGGCCTGCCGCACCGTTGGCATTGCAGTCAACACCTCGCACTTGCCGGAAGACCGCGCCGCCGAACTGCTCAAAACCATAGAGAGCCAAGCTGGCCTGCCCGCAGTCGATCCGCTGCGCCAAGGGGCCGCGCGCTTGGTCGATGCCCTGTGACCCACTTCTCCGTTCGCAGCGAGAGCTTCCCCCTCGCCCAGACCTTCACCATCTCGCGCGGCACCAAAACCACCGCCGATGTCGTCGTCGTCGAGTTGAGCCGCGATGGCCGTGTTGGCCGCGGCGAGTGCGTCCCTTACCCCCGCTACAACGAAAGCGTGGCCGGAACCATAGACGCGCTAGAATCGCTGCGCCCACAGGTAGAAGTCGGCCTCGACCAAGCGGCATTGCAACGCGCTCTGCCGCCCGGCGCGGCCCGCAACGCCTTGGACTGTGCGCTCTGGGATCTGGAAGCTAAACTCAGCGGCCGCCCTGCCTATGAACTGGCCGGATTAGCAACACCGCGTCCAATATCGACGGCCTACACCCTCTCGCTCGACGACCCAGAAACCATGGGCCGAGCCGCTGTCCAGCACGCCGATCGACCGCTGCTCAAGATCAAACTCGCCGGTCGCGACGACCTCGACCGCGTCGCCGCAATCCGCGCCAATGCCCCAGACTCGATCCTGATCGTCGATGCCAACGAAGGCTGGTCCGCCGACCAAGTCGAGCCGCTCTCAGCCGAACTAGCTCGCTTGGGCGTCGCACTCATCGAACAACCCCTGCCCGCCGCCCAAGACGCCCTGCTCGCCGAGTTGGAACATCCGGTACCCTTCTGCGCCGACGAATCCTGCCACACTGCCGCCGATATCGCAGAACTGGCCTCCCGCTACGAATGCGTCAACCTCAAGCTCGACAAGACCGGTGGCCTCAGCGAGGGCCTGCGCTTGGCCGCCGAGGCGCGCGCGTGCGGATTGGATTTGATGGTCGGCTGCATGATCGCCACCTCGCTGGCCATGGCACCGGCGGTCCTGCTGGCGCAACAAGCCCGCTTCGTCGATCTCGACGGCCCCCTGCTCCTGCAAAAAGATCGGGAGCACGGGCTGCGTTACGAAGCCAGCCTACTCCATCCGCCCCATCCTCAACTCTGGGGATAGGCCAGCAGACTCTGCGGGCGTTACCTGCTGGACGCAGGTAGCGATTGAATGTATTCTTCCCCTAAGTACACGATAGTAGAGCGGCATGGGATGCTTCGCTTCGCTCAGCATGACACCATGGGCGTCATCACCTGTCATGCTGAGCGGAGCAAAGCGGAGTCGAAGCATCTCAGCACTCCCATGCCTAACGTCCACTCGATTACTGTCGCGTACTTAGTTCTTCCCAAACGAACCTAATGAGCAACGCATTTCTATTGTTTGCCCAAGGGCTAGATGAGGCCGCGCTGCAACGCGCCGTCCCGCCGTCCATCCGGCCAAAGCAAATCGAGCCGTTGGCATGGACTTCGGCGAGCTCAGTCGAGTCGCGTGGCAACGAGTTCTCGTTCGACTTGCCACCCGCAGCGCTAGCAGGCGCGCTAGAAATCCTGCCGTGCCTCTCGGTCGTCCACGACGGCGAGTGGGGCTATCAGTTCGCGCTAGAATGCGAAACCAAAGCTGGCCATAGCAGCCGGGCCGTCCTCGACCCAATTGGCCCATTTGTCAGTCCTGAAGTGAGCGCGACAAACGAAGCGGTCGCTGCGGAAATCGACCTCTTGCGCATCCACACCCCTTTGCAAATGGCCACCCTACACCTGCGCGTCCAAGGCATCGTCCCCACGGCCCCAGCCTTGCTCTCGGTCTCGGTGCGCCGCAAAGGCGCAGTGCCCGCTCCGACCCTCGCCAGCCGAGATACGGCCCTCGCCGTGCCGTCGCAAAGCCAGATGGTTCTGCGGCCCGAGTTGGCTTCCCACGTCTGCTCGCCGACCAGCGTCGCCATGCTCCTCGCGTACTACGGCCATAGCGCAGACATCTACGACGTGATCTCAGAGGCTCGCCACCAGCCCAGCGGGCTGTACGGCGTATGGCCGGCCAACATCCACGCGGCCGCTCGCCGGGGCCTCTTGGGCTATCTACTGCACTTTCCCTCTTGGGAGGCAGCGCGCGCACTGCTCGACGCGGGCTTTCCCATTGTTGCCTCTGTCCGCTACGAGGTGGGCGAGTTGAGCCGAGCGGCTATTGAGCGGACGTCTGGACACTTGCTCGTCGTCCGGGGCTGCGCGGGAGATACGGTACTGGTCAACGATCCAGCCGCGAACAACGAGGTCGCCCGAGCGTACGACCTAGCGGAATTCTGCAAAATCTGGTTGGAGCGCAGCGCCGTAGGCTACGTGCTCTTTCCGCCGCTGTAACTACACTATGGTTTAATACATGACAGTAATCCAATGGATGTTTAGGTATGATATGCTTCGACTCCGCTTTGCTCCGCTCAGCATGACTGGTACTGACGCCCCGTGCTGTCATGCTGAGCGAAGCGAAGCATCCCATACCACTCTACTATCGTGTACTTAGCACTATGGACAAAGCGAACTTCACTTCCATCGTCTTCGGCGAGATCCTCTACGACTGCTTCCCAGACCGCACCTGCTTGGGAGGTGCTTCCCTGAACTTCGCTTGGAATCTGCGCCAGCTCGGCTTTCCCGTAGCCATGATCAGCGCGGTGGGGCGGGACGAACTGGGACAACAGGCGCGGGACTTCCTCCAGCGCGCCGACATCGATCAGCAATGGGTCGCCGATCGGCCCGAACCTACGGGCACGGTCGATGTATTACTCGACGATGGCCAGCCCTCCTACACCATCCGCGCCGGCGTAGCTTGGGACTATATCGAAACTAAGCCGGCGTTAGACCAGCCCCCCGATTTGATCTACTATGGCACAGCAGCGCAGCGCAGCCCAGCCAATCGCCCGGGATTAGAACACTTACTGGCCGCCAATCCCCGGCATCGGCTTTTCGACGTCAATCTGCGCAAGGACTGCTATACGCCAGAAACCGTGCTCTTTGGCCTCGAAGCGGCGACTATTGTCAAGCTCAACGACGAGGAATGGGAGGCCGTGCGGGACATTGCCGAGGTCGCCGCACCCGACGACTTAATCGCCCGCTACGCGCTGGATTGCCTAGCGATTACCTTTGGCGGCGACGGCGCTCAGCTCCACATTCCGGGGGCCTCGTTCGCCGCGCGGCCCGCGCCCGCGTCCGTCGTCGATGCGGTCGGGGCTGGCGATGCCTTTAGCGGGGTTCTGGCCGCCAGCGCCCTGCTCGGCACCGACCCGCAACAGGCCCTAGACCTAGCGTGCGCCGCCGGTGCCAGCGCGGTGCAGCACCCGGGTGCCCATTGTCCGCTGCCCGAAGCCGTGAAGGCGGCGTTTGCTTAGATGGGCGACTACAAGAGTCGCCCCTACACATCACCGAAAGGCTTTTCCCCATGCAGGCTCCCATTCCCCTGTGCGACCCTCACTTCCACCTCTGGGACCTAGCCGAGCGGCCCAATCCCAACCTCGGCGATGTCATGCCAGCGTACCGAGCCGCCGACTACGCCCAGGACATGAGCGAACTGCCTCCTGAGTTGCAGCGGGTCAGCGGCGTCCACGTCGAAACCGTCGTCGGCCAAGTGCCCAGCGGCATCCCCGTCGATACCGTAGAAGAAACCCGCTGGGTGCGCGACCAACTCGAACCGAGCGCGGCCGAACAACCCTTTGGCATCGTCGCGTACGTGCATCTGGAGCGCGACATCGCCGCGGCCGAGCGCACCATTGAACAACACCTAGCAGCCTCTGGAGGCCGTCTGTGCGGCGTGCGCATGATCCTCAATCACCATCCCGACAATCCCGACCTGACCTGGCCGCAAGTAGAAGACGGCGTGTTGCAGAGCAGCCGCTTCCGCGATGGCTTGGCGCTCTTAGAACGCCACAACCTCGCCTTCGACCTCTCCTGCAATCCCCACCAAGTAGCCGATGCGGTCGCGGTTTTCCGCGACTTCCCCAACCTCCGCGTCGTCACCAACCACCTCGGCTTCCTCCACGACGGCGAAGATCAAGCGCACGAGGACCTCTGGCGCGAAGGCATGGCCGAGCTGGCCGCATTGCCCAACATCTATATGAAGCTGTCTATGGCGTGGTTTGCGCGAGACGCCTTCCACGAAGATGCGGCCAAAGAGGCCAAAATCGCCGCGGTCGTCCATGAGCTAATCGAACGCTTTGGCTGTAGCCGCTGCATGTTTGCCAGCAACTATCCCGTCGATAAACTGCGGGGCATTAGCATCGGCTATCTCTACGCCAAATTCCTCGAATGGAGCACCGACTTTTCAGACGACGAGCGCCGGGCGCTCTTCCACGACTCAGCTCTCAGCGCCTATGGGACGCTTGCGTAATACGCCATGAGTACTGAGGATTTCGACTATTGTTCCCGCTTGCTATATAGCTTTTCCATGGCGTCTTGCAACAAGCGGTCAAAGTCAACCAAGCGATTGTAGCGCCGACGATAGGCATCAACCAAGCTCAACGTCTCTTTGTAATATGTTGGAACTGCGTTCATCCGCACGATCTCAGCGGCCATCTCTTCTACGGTGCCGACTAGCCTGATGGAGCGCATCTGGTCGAATTCGGCCAGTTCCCGGATCCCGATTGAATCGAAGGAAACGACCGGCTTACCATGATGGATCGCTTCTAAAGCAAAAATGCCAAACGCCTCCACGTCTGCGGTCGAGATCACGCAAAGACACGCCGCGAACTGTTTCCTCATTTCAGCATCAGACAGGGATGTTCGGTTGAGCTTCAGGGGTCGTCCGGCTAGTTCATTGGCTCGCACGAGTTCCCTCATATATGCGGGGTACAGCGAAGCGTCAAGGCCCCCGGAGATACGGACGTCGATGCTATCGGAGCGCAAGCGGCGGGCTAAATGTATAACCTTATCGAGGTTCTTTCTCGGCGATATTCTCGTCGGGCAAAAGACGAAGGGACGCTCTATTCCCTCAACCGCCAGATTCCATGTTCCATGGCGGATTTCATCTGCGGCTTCGGTAGGCAGGTTGTAGCGCACCCAGATCGAATCCAATCCAAAGTGGCGTCGCAAGAATTGCTGGAAGAACCGAGCAAAGACTACCACGCCCAGCACGTTGGCCTCGTGTAGTACGTGTATGCAGCGCGCCTTTGTTTCCGGTGGTAGTTCCAAGACCGTCTCGAATGTAACCAGCACCGTATCGGCGGCTACCTGTTCCTTGACGACTAGCTGCAATGCGGCGAACCCAAATGCAAACACGATATCGGCCTCTTGGAGGTCTCGCCGTAGATTCACCGGCAATTCACATTCTTGTGAACTGAATCGGTAGTCGAGCTGGCCGCGAATCAAGTCCGCATTGGTTATACAGCGCACCTTTTGGTGTCTCTTCAGCAAATAGTCGCCTATCGACCGGATTATTTTCTCCGCACCCCCTTCTAGTTCGTACAGGTACGGGGCGATCAGTACCACCTTGTCATTGTTGGGTATTACAGATTCCACCACTTAGGGCTCCAAGTTAGAATCGGTTAGTGCGTCCAAATGAGCGCGATAGGCCCAGTATTTAAGTACACCTTGCAATCCGCCGGCTCCGCCATGCAATTCGATTTGGCTGACGGCCCCATTGGGAAAGTCGGCGGCCAATAGGGCCGCGAGGTCGGCTTGAGGGCACAAGTCTTTGATGGTGGTATTGAATAGACCGCCGTGGCCGACAATAACGATGTGTTCGCCACAGCGATTCGCCGTGGCCTGCCGTAGGCCGGCCTGCATCCGGCCCCATAGAGTGTGGTAATTTTCACCTTCGGGGAAGGCGACGGCGTGGTCGCCTGCGTACCAAGCCGCGAAGATGCGGTCGTGGAGCACCCACGCCGCTTTGGTGGGCGGCTCTCGTTCCAAGCGGCCGACATCGACTTCGCGGAAGGCTTCGATAATCTGGACCGGGAGTTGGTGTGGCTCGGCGATGCAAGCGGCGGTCTGCTTTGCCCGCTGCAGGGGCGAGGCATAGACCGCTGCGATGGGAAACGATGCGAGATACGTAGCCGTGCAGCGGGCCTGTCGCCAGCCTAACAGCGTGAGCGGATAGTCGATGATCCGGTGGGAAAACTCGCCGGTGAGATTGGCGCGATTTTCTCCATGACGCATGAGCCACACCGTGTTCATCGATTCAGGGTCTCCAAGACGCGCTCCAGCAAGGGCCGCTCCTCGGTAGCTATCGCGTCGAGCATCCCGCCAGCCCGCGTGAGGGTGTTGGGTCGCTGGTGCGTTTTCCAGCGCAATAGCACTAAGCGCAAACTGCGCGTCTTTCGCTCGACCACACCAAAGCGCATCCCAAGCTGCTCCACCGGATCGAGATAACCCTGCTCTTCCATGTACTCCAACCGCGCCTGCATACACGTTTTGTGCTCCCACAGGATGCGCCAAGGGATGTCGCGGTAGGCAGCCGGGTTTTCCAGTTCTCGTTGGAGGAACGGATAAACGCCCGTGCCCCAGAAGCCTCCTTCTCGCGGCGCAGCCAGCAGCCGGTAGCGCTGCGACGTATCGGCGGCGGATAGATAGTCGGCTAACTGTTCGGCCACCGCGCACGGGTCGAAAGCATACGGCTGATCGGGCAGATATTTGTAGAGAAAGACTCGGGGCCGATCTGCCATCGCCTGAAGGAACCACGACGGCCGCGGACGGCCTGCTTGCAACGCCTGTTGAATATGGCCTTCACGGGTAAACGAACACGCCTGTTCTACCACGTCAAATGGCGCGTTAGAGACCGCATATCCGCCCTGTTCGTCGAAGCCCGAGAGCACTAACGTGCACTCTTCGGTGTCGTAGCCGGACACGAGCACCTCGTGGATAAAGTGGTGCCGCTGATAGTGCGGTCGGTCGGGCAGATAGAAGAAATCGACATCTGTCTGGACGTAGTAGCCCCGGTCAATACACGAGACTATCCACGGGACAAGGTCGGCGGTGGTTAGCCCTAACGCTTGGCGGTCGATGGTCTGGATGTCGAGGAAGGGACAGGTGGAAAAGTACACATGGCGCACCTCGTGGCGGGTGCTGAAAGGCTGGGTGTAGAACTTCAGTTCTTCGCCGGGGAAATTGAACAGTTGGATGTGGGTGCTGTACAGCCACGGCAGGTAGGCGTCCGCTTGGGCGAGGATGGACAGTGGGTACGAGTTGAATAGGTAGGAACGAATGGGTGGGGTGTGCAGCGGCAGAGTACAGCGCATGATGGAACCTAGTGATGAATGTTCAATTCCTGTAGCGTCTTGGATTGGCTTTCCTAGCGCGTAAGTAGGGGCACCCCCGGTGCCCTTGCTGCTAGGATGGGGGCAACCTTGGGAGCGCGGGCAGCTACGAGGATTGCCCCTACATGCACGTCCATTACGGCAAACAATACACCCGGCAAGGGCATTCTTTTATATCAGGTTCCTTTCCAGCATAAACCGGCTGACCACCAGTTTTTCAGTAGTACATCCGCTTGAAAGTAAACTTTGGAAATCTGGCACGTACATTGCTTTTTTGATAATATCAGAGGGCGGCAAGGCGGATAGGTCTCTCGTTCCTATTTTATCCAACCTTGCCAAAGGGGATAGTTCCGCGCTTGCCGCCCAATCATTCGTTTGATGGTTATCCCGTTTTGCGATTACACGCTCTGCTTGCCGGCGACGTATGCAGCCAGCGTATCTACGGAGTCAAACAGCTCGGCGGTCAATTCGTCGTCTTCGACCGTGATGCCGAATGCCTCCTCTATAGCGGCGACGATCTCTAAGGTGGCCATTGAATCCAAGTCCATGCCTCCGCCGAATAGTGCCTCGTCGTCGGAAATCTCAGTGGGGTTCACCTCCAACTCAAGCGCGGTGACGATCAAGCACTTGATCTGCTCTTTCAGGTACGCTGACACGGTGCCGACTCCTCGGCGAAATGGTTGACCACTGTATCCACCATCCGCTGTTGGCCCTCCTCCGAGAGGATGGATACCACTGGCAAGCCAAAGCGGTCTTCGAGCCGACCCAAGGTTCGTTCGATGTGCTCCGCAGTCATCGGACGCGGCTTGATGAAGGTACGCCCGTAAGCGGCGCGGATGTGCTTTTCTTGGTCACTCATCGCCAACAGCAGCGTCGGCACTTTGGCCAGAGCGCGAAGACCGTCGATGGTATCTTGGATATACTCGTCAGCGTCTATGCTGTTGACCACGAGGATACACGCATCCGGCTTACTCCCCAGCAGAAAGGCCGTCGAGGTCAAAGAATGGGTATGGTGTTCATGCACATCGTAGGGAATGGTGCCCGACTGCGAGCCAACCAAGATGATATCAGGTCGTTTCTGATGACTGAGTTGTCGCAGTTTGTAGTCCAGATAGGGCACGTAGTATTGCAACGGCAGCGACACATTGGAGGCGTACCCCATAGGAAAGGCTAAGTCCATGCCAAACAAGGCCGCATGGTGCTCAGTGCCAATCTGACCAACCCTGTAGCCGAGGCGCAAAAGGTTGCGGCGCAGGATCAGTTGCAGGGTGAACTTGCCCTGTTGGGAACTGGTGCCAAACACGCCGAGTACCGGCACATCGACCGGACTGTAGGACGACTCGGCTTGGAGGACTTGCTGCACGTCGTCAGAAGAGACCGAAGGAAAGGTCAGATGCAGCCCCTTCTTACGGGCGAGATCGTACAGATCGCCATACTCGTCTTGGGGCACGGAGAGGAAACTGAAGACGTGGCAGTTGTGCTCCAGTGCCGTCTCAACGGCCGTGCGTAGTACGTCTTTCTTGCCAATCCGACCTAATTGATCGACATAGCCGAGGATGAGCGTGTCGGCCTCCTTGAGGGCATCGGCGAGTCGGGGCCGGATACGCACTCCGATGGAGGACAAGCCCAGCGCCTTGCCTGCATCTTTACCAACCAGCCCCTTGCCCACTGGATCGGCGATGCCCGTAATCGCAAAGGCGAGCAGGTCTCGCGCCCGGACCAAGGCGTGCATCTCCTTATTGAACGGGTAGAGCGCGGCCTTCTGAATCCAAGTGAAGTCCGAGATATCAGTTGGAGGCTCAGGCGAGGCTACCGAGCGTGGGGGTATATTGGGGAGCAACTCCGGGGTTCCTTGCAGCGCGTTGGCCTGCAACAACTCGCGCACTTGTTCCAACGACGCCCCCGGATGCGCTTGACGGATCAAGGCGACAATGCCGGTAATGTGGGGCGCGGCAAAGCTAGTTCCCGATACCATCACATACGGCGGGTCGATCCAGCAGACTCGCTGGGCATCGCCGCGGGCAACGCATTCAATCGCGTGTCCCGGCCGATAGTAGTACCCATAGTGACCGCGCACCTTACCGCCGGTAACACCGACGACGTCCGGCAAGACCGCCGGATAGCTCTCGCGTCCATCGTTGTGCTCGGCGGAGACGAGTATGACCCCGGCATCACGGGCTTGGCGGCAGATCTCGGCGAGCCTGTCGCGGAAGGCAACATCCGTCGTGCCCAAGCTGAGGTTGACCACATCCATCCGCTGCTCAATCGTCCAGCGGATCGCTGCGAGCAAGGCGGAGCCATCGGCCGTCAAGGACTCGTCAAAGATGCGGACATCGTACAGGGCTGCGGTCGGCGCGATCTGGCGGATGATGCCCGCGCAAGCCGTACCGTGACCAGCACCAACAACCGCTTGCCGAGGCACCGAATCCAAGAGCACCTCGTGAACCGCGCCGATCTTTTCGTGCGTCGGGTCAATACCCGAGTCGATAATGGCGACGCGGACGGGATGATTCGTTTTAGGGAGGTTCGTCAAGAGCATTGTCTGACCAAGCTCAGGACCGCCGAATTCTCATCTGGTGAAGTACTCGATTCTTCCGGTCCGAGCGAAAATGTCGGATCGATAAACCATTCGGCCGGTTGGCCATACAGAGCCGCCAGCCGCAGCAACTCTAGCGTGGACACGGGCCGAGCTCCCGATTCAATGCGGCTGATCACGGGTTGATCGCGGCCAATCTCCGCCCCAGCGGTCTGTTGGCTTATGTGCCGACTTTTACGGGCCAAACTCAAGCGGCGACCGATCTCTTCGGGGGTTATGGGCATGGTAGATGCTTTAGGTGGTTGGGAGATGTACTCGCATCCTGCGCAGGTAGTATAGACGACCTTGACGTGTGTCGGTCTGATCCGCAAAAGGAAAGCCCATAGTGCTTCACTGACCTGTCTCCACGCCCACGGTGATCGGAAAGCCAGCCGCCCGCCAAGCCGGCCAGCCGCCCGTCATAACATAGATTTCGCTACGGATCAACTCTTTAACGAGACGCTTTGCGAGCGTGTAGCTACTTCGGCATCCGCCTCCTGAACAGTACGTGATAATTCGGATATCAGTCGGATGAGTCGCCAATTCCCGACGCAGGCGGTCTGTTCCAGTTTGGAGAGGCAAGTGCAAGGCACCAGGGATATGACCGGCCTCATACGCGTATGCTGAGCGTACATCAACAAACACGGCATTCCCTTGGTCAAGAGCCTGCTTGGCCGCGGGCACGGCTAGTCGGTGGATGCCTTGCATTGTGGAGGAACCAAAAATTACATCGTTCCCCAGCACATCTACCCACAAGGAGTGCTGCTCGTCATAGAACCAGATCGCGTACACTCCGCCGGCTAGAACCGCAAAAAGTATAATGCCTCCCCAGATCTGTAATTTCATAACCTGACCTGCTCCTGTGCAGCCTTTTGCTGATGCAGCACAAACCGCTGGTAGTAGCCCTGCTTTTGGCGCAGTACCTCCGGCGGCCCTTGCTCAACCACTTGACCGTTAGCTAAGTAGATTATCTCATCTACGCCTTGTACCGCACTGAGCCGATGGCTGACTAAAAGAACCGTTTGGTTACTGTATAGATGACGGATCCGCTGAAAAATAGCCTCTTCACTTTCGGCGTCTAGTGCTGCGGTAGCTTCGTCCAAAATTAACAAATCTACTGGCTGCAACAGAGTACGAGCTAAGACGATACGCTGAAGCTGGCCGCCGGAAAGTTGGATACCCTGCTCGCCGATTTCCGCCTGCATGTCCAAGCCATTTAGTCCCACCTGATCAATCACTTGTTCGACTTTGGTCGCCTCACACTCGAAGTTACCGTAGCGGATGTTGTTTTCTATCGTGTCGTTAAATAAATAAACATGCTGACTGACGAGTCCGATATGCTCCCTCAGGTCATACAGGTTTATATCCTCAATCGGTGTGTCATCTATGAGAATACGACCTCGGTAGGGCTGGTAGAACCCACACAACATATTGGCGAGGGTCGTCTTGCCACTGCCACTCATACCAACTAAGGCGTAGCTCTTGCCCTTAATTAGCTTCAGGTTCACACCTCGCAAAACAGGTTTGTCAGCGAAGTGGAAGTGGACATCTTGTAGTTCGATGGTGTGCTGATAGCCGAAGGGCTTGTGTCCATTGTGCGTCGCCTCTTGAGTGGGCAACTGCATGAATTCTAACACCCGGCGCATGGAGACCAAGCCCCGCACTAAATCCATGTACAAATCGTGTAGTCCGCCGACTGGATTAAACAGGCGCGAAGTGTACTGGAGAAAGGCGATGAGTGTTCCAACAGTCATTGCACCCTGTATTACCTGATAGCCGCCCCAGCCCATGATGAACACTGGTGTTACGGCTATCAAGCCCGAAGAGATGGTGCCCATGGAAAGTGAGTACACGACATTGCGCATAATGGATGTGATCAAGTCATTGAGGGTCGAGAGGAAGTGACGAGTTTCATGACTATTGCTGTTAGATAGTTGGATTAGCGGAACATTATTAAACCGTTCAATAGCATAGCTAAAAATATAGGACCATTTTTGCTGAATGGATTCGATGACCCTTTTAATTTTAGGCTGAAAGTAGATCAAGTTCGCCACAAAAAAGGGGATGACAATGATCGATAAAAGAAATAAGTTGAAATTCAGCCAGCATAGTACCCCTATAAGACCAATCAGGGTCAAGGTATCATGTAGGAAACGCAGCGTACTTGACGTAAGAAAAGACTCGATTCGCTCTACATCGTTGTCCAAACGAAAGATAAGGTCGCCGGTATTTTGTCTATTGTGGAAATCTAAAGGTAGTTGTATAAGATGCTGAAATAACTCGATCCGTATATCCCGTACTACAAGATTGCTTATCCTTGCATATAGATAATCGGGCACAAAAGATAGAATTAGATTAGTCAGAATGATACTCAATAGTATAGTAATAGCTGTAATAAGCAAATCGAGGTGCTTGGATAGTAACACATCATCAATGATGATCTTTATAATGTATGGAGGAGCCAGAGAACTAATCGTTACAAGTAACAAAAAGATCAGTACGATAATTCCCTTAAACCAGTAAGGGGTTAAGAATTTGGCAAAACAACTTACTGCGGCTCTAGCTGTTATGTAGACACTCATTGCTAATTACACGCCACCAATCAGCCAGACCGGCATCGGCTTATGTTGGTATAAATCCTGTCCGATAAGCAGTACCATAGAAAGTCGATAGCAAGGATACTCAACCGCGCAAGACTCACTGCGAAGTTTCGGCCTCTCACTTGGCTCCAAACACCTGGAACCGAAACCCTGGTTTTCAGACGGACTCTAAGAAAGCTTATTGGGAACACTGGCATATTCTTCACGTGAACAACTGTCAGATCAAGATCTCAGTCTGGTTTATGCTACTTACTCGCGACTACTTACCGCGGTGTACGTCTAGTTCTCTGACGATCTGCAGTCCCTACCTTGCAAGCAGAACCATATAGGCGGCATGACTCAGTTATGTCCCACCAACCTGCATGATTCCATTTCTCGCTTACCGTTTTCCAGTAGCCATCATTTTCATTGGCATAAGCCAAGATCAGATGACATTTCTCTCTGTTGAGCCTATGAGAGACTCTTTTAGTAAGCTGCCTCATGACAGCCCCCTTTCAGTGAGTGTGAACGACTGAGATCTTGATCTGACATATTCTATATTCAAGGTAAAGACAAAGTATAGTAGTCTAACTGGCCATTTGAGACATTAGCCTTTTCCATAGTAGGTGTTTTGTATAGGTATAGGTAATTTTTATGAGTTGCAAGTTCGGTGGCCTCCAAGATAAATTTTACGGCTTTTTCATCAAAGGAATACACTGGGATCACATCAGATGCTATGATGTCGTAAACAGCCCCAAAAAGTCCAGATGGAATCGCATAACAGACTATGAGGTATCGTTCATTCAGTAAAGATGCTTTATTCAGTCTCGAACAAGACGATAGAACTTTAGAAACCTGCTCTATATCATCAATGTTGTATTTCTGGTCGAGTGGAACAAATTCGGATACCCTCCAACCAAAGCGACTAAGCACCTTACCGGTGGATACATCAATTTCTTTTATACTATAGCCAGTCGAGTCAAAATGATATAAGTGATTCAATGTTCTATGATAAACAAGTCGTCCTATAGCATAGACATTAATGTCGTTTTTTTTGGTGGAAAGGCCCACATTGTATTGTACCTGTCCGTTCTCTGGATTGACCTTTTTAAATTCTACTATATGATCAGGTAAACGACTCGATGCGATAAGCATATTGCAATCTTGATCCGCCAGTATGGATATAGCTCTCCTTGTATTAAGTTTGCCAATATAAACGCCTTGTCGATTATAGCGGAAAACTTGGGCAAAAATGTGATCATGAGCATACACATAGCCATTCGGACATATCCATATATCGCTCACTTTTCCATATTCACCGGGGCCTCTACCCCGGCGTCCAAACGATCGAATATAATGACCATCCTCCAAGCCAAACTCATGTACCTCTCCAGAAATTACATCAGATAAAATAAATGACTGATCGGATGTGAAAATCAGTCGATCTACGCTACCGACACCTGGAGTATTCTCTTCAAAGGCCAGCTCGATCGTCCCCTTTAACTCAAGACTTATTCTTCCCCGGTACTCCACTGGTATCTCCGGAATAGAGTGCTCATCCAACAAGTCAACTTGGCTATGAGCTATTCGTAATATCTGTCTGATTCGATCCCACATAAGAGCTAAGTTTCCTCCGAATTCGTTACATGCCATTAATATACAGCTAATCAGTATCAATAAAGATAATTGTATAAGACTATGATGAATGGTTCGGTTCATTATACTTCTGATTCAAATTTTCTATATGCTTTTTACATACCATATTCACCATGAAAGACTGGATCGGTCGTAGTTTCCCTTGATTATTTCTAGTACAGGTTTATCATCTAGTTTTATCAGCGCGGACCTCTCAAAATCCTTTGTATTTACATCCAGAAAAGAGAGACGATTAAATACCAAATCATAGAAGAAGAGGGCCGAGAATTGTTCCTTTCCAAAAGTTGGGTTATGGCAGTGTAGTATCGTGTTATTGGGGCCTACCAAGAAGATTATAGGGGTGTTCTCGGTAAGCTGCGGCGATAGCACACCTTCTTGTATTAGCACCCCTAACGTATATTCGATCTTGAAGGACCGTTTGTATTCAGCTATCGTATTCTGTGAAGTATTTATAGCAATTCCGTATATAGGAAATTCCATGGGATCTTCTATGTTTTTATATATATAGTTTAGAGTATTCAAGAGCATTTCCGCACATGGTTGGCAAGATGTAATATCAGAGAGCATAACTAGTCCTCCCTTTTTTTTAGAAAAATCGACTTGGATGGTATTGCCACGACCTGTCTCAATATCTATGATCGGGAATGGACGACCGATTAGTTTACCATCGCGATAGGTAGTATCTATATATAAGCGATAATTCGATAGTTCATCTTGGGTACTACTAAATACTTGGCGTAAGCTGTCCCACATAACGATAACCTTTCCTCCAATCTCACCACAGCTAATCAATAGCCAGCTAACTAATAGAGCAGAGAACAACAGAAGAAAACCACGTTGCACAACGTTAGTTTCATCCTCCCACTTGCGGTCCTGCCGGTTCAACAAACCTAGCTTTTCTAATGACTCTGTAAGGTAAACGAGAACCATAACTGACTAGGCTGCACTGAAAATTTAATATAATCCAGATAACGGAAGCCCGTCCCGTAGACTCTCCCCAGAGACAGTCGAAACTAAAAGCCGAGGAGCGATCATTTTGCGATAGCACTTGGGATTCAGCAATTAGAAATAGCATATCCTAACTCCGTGTGATGCAAACAAAGCCCCAAACACGCGCCATTTAGGGTTCCTTTTATATGAGGAAAGATCCCACAGTTGAAGCCTTCGAGCAACTCTACATCTTGGCACACTGGCGGCCGCTGCGGCTCCCAAGGCATACAGTGCTGAGGCAACAGAACTGTACAGACTACTACCAACTCGGCACCGAATAGCTCGCCGAGCGTCAGCACAGCGATTATCCAGCTCTTGATGGAGCTTGAGAGATAGTAGCCTAGTGGCTGAGAAAAGGAAGCGCTAAACGGATTGTCAAGAGAAAATTTCGCGCACCCTGCCGCAAGCCATATATACGCCTTATTCCCGAAGCGGCGATTGCGCCCTATGGCCCGTTTGGCTAATCTGAATGTCTTCCCAAAGCAGAATAGCCATGAACGCAGAGGAATTCGACTATACCCAATGGTGCGACAGCACGGGCGCACCGCTTGCGAAAATGCCCGACCGGCTCGGCGTGGCGGCCAATGGCTTTATCCGCGACAAGACCGGCAAAATCCTGCTGCAACAGCGCACGGACAACGGCTTTTGGGGCATGCCCGGCGGCAATGTCGAACTCGGCGAATCCGTCGAGCAGACCGTGGTGCGCGAAGTGTTTGAGGAAACGGGCTTGGAGGTGCGCGTCGAACGGCTGATCGGGATTTACTCCGAGCCGGAGAGCTATCCATTCATGCGCTATCCCGACGGCACCATCGTCCACTACGTCACCCACGTCTTTATCTGCGAACCCGTCGCCGGTGCATTGCGGATCTCCTCAGAGAGTACAAACATCGGCTACTTTGCCGCTGATGCTCTGCCTGCACAGACCTTGCTCTCGCACCGCATCCGCATCGAAGACGCGCTGACCGGCTTAGTGTACCCGTTTATTCGCTAATATTGACCTCACCTTGCCCAACATAAGATGATCCGCAGATGGACGCAGATGGACGCAGATGGACGCAGATGGACGCAGACTAGGATTCACAAGAAGAATTTCAGATCGCTATATTTCTTTTTCGCTCGTCCCAACCTTCACCTAAGAAAAGGAACAATATGATCAAAATTGCCGAAGTCCTGCCCGATCACCCCACGCCGCTGTGGCGGATGGTCAAGCAATGCGGCGTTGACCACGTGGTCGGCGGCTTTAATACTCCCGGTGATCCCGCCGACATTCACCCCGATCAACGGCCCTGGAGTTTCACCAACCTCGTGCGGATGAAAACCGCGTTCAACGACGGCGGCTTCTCCCTCGACGTCATCGAGGCTCGTCCGCCGCTCAACAAGGCCAAGCTCGGCCTTTCAGACCGCGACGAGGAGATCGAATACGCCTGCGAGCTGATTCGCAACATGGGCAAGGTCGGCATTCCGGTCTGGTGCCCCGAGTGGATGCCCGTGCTCAACTGGACCCGCACCTCAATGGCGGCACCCGGACGCGGCGGCGCCATGGTCACCGGCTTTGACAACGAGCTGATGCAAAACGCGCCGCTGACCGACGCCGGTGTCGTCACCGAAGAGCAGCTTTGGGATAACCTGAAGTACTTCCTCGAAAAGGTCGTGCCGGTCGCCGAGGAAGCCGGCGTCAAACTCGCCATGCACCCCGACGACCCGCCGCTGTCGCCCCTGCGCGGCATGGGGCGAATCATGCGCAGCATCGAAAACTACCAGAGGCTCATCGACCTAGTGCCCAGCCCGGCCAACGGCATCTGCCTGTGCCAAGGCAACTTCACCCTGATGACCGACGACTTGCCCGAAGTCATCCGCCACTTTGGCGACCGCATCTACTTCGTCCACTTCCGCGATGTGCGCGGCACACCCGAAAAATTCGTCGAGACCTTCCACGACGAAGGCCCGACCGACATGCGCGCCTGCATGGAAGCCTACCGCGACATTGGCTTTGAGGGCGTCCTGCGTCCCGACCACGTGCCGACGATGGAGGGCGACCGCAACGACCAGCCGGGCTATTCGTCAATCGGGCGCTTGTTCGCCATCGGCTATATCAAGGGGCTGCGCGAGGCCGTGTACGCGAGTTAAATTCGTAAAGCCACTTCGGGCACAGAACCTGTCGAAGTAGGCCACTGGGCTTGACTTCGGCGAGCTCAGTCGAGTCGTCGAAGTGGCCGGTTCACAATCGGCTCCGGCGAAGGCAGGGAATGCGTAACGTCATTCATTAAGCAGGTAGGCGGTGAAGCTACGTTTTGTGATATATTGCTCTGTCATTCTGAGCGAAGCGCAGCGGAGTCGAAGAATCTCCTACCGGCGAGGCCGAGTAGCGTATTTGTCGATACTGGGCGCGCTCCTGCTCGTCGCCCAAGCCCTCGGAGCCGAGGAACTGCGCCTCGGCGGCCCAGGCGGCTGGAGCGAGTGGACGCTGCCCGGCGACGCGGTTGATGTCGCAGACGGCGTGCTCAAGCCCGCGTTCGTGCGCCAGAATATCGACGCGGTGCAAAACGCCGAGACTTTTGGCGGCGGCATCCGCGACGCTGGTACAGCGCTGGGTCGTGCTCCCCTGCTGATAGACGGAGACGCAGAGACAGCCTGGGCACCTGCCGCAGAAGCGCCGCTGGAGGACTGGTGGATAGAGGTCGATCTAGGACGAGTGGTCTCGGCGCGCACCATACGCCTGCACTTTGCCGAGGATGGCGAGCCGCTCGAATTCTTCAAGGTTTTCACTTCCGACGGCGAGCCTTTCTTCACCAACGCCGGCGTGGCCATTGAGGGCACCCTGCGCTACAACAAGCGCCGCCTATACAGCTTTAACCAAGACCGGGTCATCGAGATCGACTTTGGCCTCAAACCTCTAAAGCACATTCGCATCCAAGCCGACAAGAAGACGCTTGGTGCCCAGCTCAGCGAGTTGTCGGTAGAAAGCGTGGGCGACAACCTGTCCCTCGGTGCGCGAGAACGCGGCGGTCAGATCGACGTGCATAGCCTAGTCGGCTCGGGCCGGGATGAGCGCCATGAGAACCCCTTGATCAGCCGCAACCTAATTGACGGAGATATCACCTCGTACTGGGGTCGCAAGGAGGGGCGCGGGGTGACGCCGGTGGGGCTCTTCGTCCTCGACTTGGGCGTGCTCTTTTGGGTGGACCGAGTGCGGTTGTTAGGGGATTTCACCGGACTGCCGACGACCGGCGAGAGGGCTCGCACTCGCTTTGGGTCCATCAATTACCTGTGGTACAAAATGTCGGGGTCGGACGGATCGCTGGCCCCGGACGGGTCGCTGCGCTGGATCTCGTTGGGGGAATTGCCCGAATCGCTGCGCAACCGCCGCGACATCGTCCATTTTGAGGAGCGCTTTCCCCCGACTAAGTTGCGCTACATCCGGCTCCTCTTTGGCATGACCTCTGGCGCGCTCTCGGGCACGACCGCGGAGTTTCAAGTCTTTGGCGAAGGGTTCCCCGCCGCCTTGACGGCGCTCTCACCGATTTTCGACTTGGGCGGGCAAAAGACGATCTCGGCGCTCGATTGGCGAGCCCAAGTGCCGCCCGCTACTCGCCTAGAAATTCGCAGCCGCACCGGCAATCTGCTCGACGAAGATTACTCTTTTTACGACAAGAACGGCAAAGAAGTCTCCGCAAGGAAATACGACAAACTCATTCCGTCTTTTCGCGGACGGATCGACACGGTGCGCACAATAGGTTCGGACTGGAGCAACTGGAGTCCGGCCTACGAGGTTTCTGGCCAGGGGTTTTTGTCGCCAGGACCTCGGCAGTTCGCCCAAATCGAGGTGCAGCTTTTGAGCGAAGACCCGTTCAGCGCCCCAGCACTGGAAACGCTGACCCTGCACTTCCACCCGCCGCTGGTGCAACAGACGCTGGCGGAAATCTACCCGGCCGAGGTCGAGCCGGGCGCGCCGCAAAATTTCACCTATTTCCTCCGTTCTACCGCAACTTCGGCCAACCGGGGATTCGACCAAATCCTGCTGAGTTCGTCGGCCGCGGTGCACTTCAAGACCTTGCGTATCAACGGGGAAGAAGCCTCCGTCCAAATCGAGGAGCGGGACGACGGGATCCTGCTCGTCCTCGACCGCACCGTGCGACGCTCGGGGCTTCTGGAGATCGATTTCGAGAGTACGCTCTACCTCAATCAGACTCGTTTTGACGCGTTGCTCTTCAACAGCAGTCTGGAGGGCCAAGTGCAACAGGTTGACGCGGGAAATGCCAGCGAGACCGTGACGAGTGAGACAGTGTCCGTAGCCCTACCCGCGAACACCATTCTGCTCGATAATCTAACCCTCTCAACCCAAGTGCTGACTCCCAACGGCGACGGCGTTGGCGATCGGCTCGTCCTCGAATTCAATCTGCTCAAAGTGCTGGACCCGCGCATAGTGCGAGTGGCCATTTTCGACCTAACCGGGCGACAGGTGCATCTTTTG
>JAJDUT010000093.1 GCA_022826515.1 Candidatus Latescibacterota bacterium | reverse complement strand
TCGTATATTCCCTTTGGAAACCTCTCTGGATTGAGTTCTTCGGGCATATAATGCCATGCCGTGCTATAGCGCGTGCGATTGCTGTGGTTGTCATAAGCACCGTGTAGGAGATTGGCGGAAAACAGCACAACCGTACCAGCGGGAATGACCACATCCACCGCCTGCGATTCATCGATCTCTGTCCAGCTGCCATGCCTGCTTGGATCTCTGCGGTGCTCGACAATCTCGCCCATCCGGTGGCTGCCGGGCACCACCCGCAAACACCCATTCTCCACATCTGAATCTTCCAGATAAATACCGCAACTGATAATGCGATCCGTATCGGTGCCAAAATAAAAGTTGTCCTGATGCCAGCCTGTTGACGTGCCGCCATTGGGCAACTTGGGAAAAAACTTGGTGCCAAACACATCGATATTTTCACCAAGCAAAACTGCCACGCGGTCTAAAATCGCCGGTTCACGCGCCAGCTCCAACACGCGGGCATCGACCACGCAAACCCCCTGCACTTTGTGCAACAAACCCGCTTGGGGTTCACCGCGCTCGTCCAACTCAAGCGACCAGTGCGGCACCTGCTCGGTCAATTTGCACCCCTCTGCGACTAGTTCATCAAACACCTGCTTGTAATAGGCCAATCGCTCGCCTTGAATCAGGGCTGCAAAAACGAGATAGCCCTCTTCGCGAAACTGCCGCACCTGTTCGTCAGTCAGCATAAAAACCTCTCCTTATTTTTGAACTCTCAGCGATGGCTCCTGCTCGGTCGTGCGAAGGCGACGAGTGCGGCGTCCGGCCCGCTGCCCGTCGCGATGACGACGAACTGCTGCCCTGACTGTGCGCGGTAGGTCATTGGGTTCGCGTGCGTTGGAAACGGCGTCGCGCCACGCCAGACCTCGGTGCCCGTCGCCTTGTCGAACGCGTATAGGTACGGAGCGCCTCCGCCGAGGAACACCAACCCACCCTTCGTCACCAGCGGGCCGGAGTTGCCGCGTGTGCCCAGCCGATCTGGCAGCTCGACGCCGCGCAGCAGCGGGTGCTCGCGCACCTCGGGGCTGCCCTCACCGAACGGTATCTTCCACGCAATCTCGCCCACGTTGAGGTCAATTGCCACTAGGTGTGCATACGGCGGCTTGGTGAGCGGAATCGGACCGAGCTTGCTCGGTGGAGTCTGGACGGCCCTGGATCCGCCCGCCTCCCGAAACATGATGAGCGACGCGCCATAGGGGCAGTTGTTGCTGTACTCGACGTCGATCTCCGGATCGTCACCCGCGTTCCGGCACACTTGGTTCGTTTCGATCTCTTCAGATGCCCGCACGTAAAAAAGCCCGGTTTCGGGGTCGAATGCCGCCCCACCCCAGCTCGCTCCGCCGCGAGCGCCTGGGAGCTGGAGCGTTCCCTGAAGGCTCGGCGGCGTGAAAAGCGGTCCGAGGCGAAACCTTCGCATCTCCTCCACCGCAAGCGCGTGAATCTCCGGCGTCAGGTCGTTGGCGTCCTCGAGCGACACCCCCTGCCTACTGAACGGCGGCGGCTTGGTCGGGAACGGCTGCGTCGGATACAGCACCTCGCCCGGCACGTCCGTCGTGGTCTCCACTGCACGCTCCTCAATCGGCCACACCGGCTCGCCTGTCGCCCGATCGAACACGTACGTGAAACCCTGCTTCGAGACTTGCGCCACTGCGTCGAGCTCGCGCCCGTCCACCGCGATCGGCACCAGATTGGGCGCTGCGGCCAGATCGTAGTCCCACACGCCGTGATGTACCGTCTGGAAGTGCCAGCGACGCTCGCCGGTGCGGGCATCGAGGCACACCAGCGACTCGGCGAACAGGTTGGCCCCCACCCGGCGGCCGCCATAGTAGTCACTGCTTGGCGTACTCGTCGGCACGTATAGCAGCCCCCGCTCGGCGTCGAGCGACATCAGCCCCCACGCATTGGCGTGGCCGGTGTAGCGCCACGACTCGTCCTCCCAAGTGTCCGCGCCGAAGTCGTCGTTCGATTGCGGGATAGTGAAGAACACCCAGCGGTGCTCGCCCGTGCGCACATCGAACGCCTGCACCGTCCCGGGCGGATCGAACTTGCGCTGCACCCGGTCGGGAATGCGGCTGCCTACGATCACCAGATCGTCGAACACCACCGGCGGCGAGGTCTGGTCGAATTCGTAGCGGGTCACCGGGCGACCATGGCCCTCGGTCAGCACAACGCTCCCGCGCTCGCCGAAGCCCGTGTCCAGTTCGCCGGTCTCGGCGTCGATTGCGTACAGCCGGTCTCGGCTGTTGAGGAAAACGCGGGTGTCGCTCCCATCACTCCAGTAGGCGATTCCCCGGTGCTTGAAGCCAGTCGGCGGCACCCCTTTGGGGCCCCCTTCGTAAGCCTTGGGATCGAAGTTCCACAGTTCCGTGCCGGTCTCGGCGTCGAGAGCCACCACGCGCATGTACATGGTGGAGAGGTAGAGGACGTTGCCGAGCATGATGGGCGTTGCTTGGAATGCGCCCGGTTGGGTGCCATATTCGGCGAGGGGCGTCTCGTTCGGCTCCCATTGCCAGACGATCTCCAGTTCGCCGACATTCGCGGGCGTGATTTCCTTAGCCGCCGAGTACTTGGTGTGCGCCTGCTCGGAGCCAACATACGGCCATTCGATCATGCCGACCGGTTCTTGGGCACCCGCAAGGGTGGCAGCCATGAGGGCGGCTGTCGCAACGAATCGCGTCATGGAAGGGAATCGGATTGGGAATAGGACCCTGATTTCGCGGCGTATTCTATACACATATAACACATATAGATTAACCTATCTATATGAAAAATAAGACACTAACATCGGTAATATGCAGTTCGCTAAAAATGGACGCAAGGGACCAGCAGTGCTCGTCGTCGCCCAGAATCGTTCGGGCGAGTGCGGACGGGTGGACGCCATTATCCGAGCCAGATGCCCTTGCCTGAGGGCGTGAGAACGCATTTTATTATTCCTCTTGATCCGCAGACTTGCAACGCTTCTATAAGGTTGCGCCACACTCAGAACATTTCACAGGAGGACAAAATGACTTCCAATCAAGACTGGTGGCCAGATCAACTGAGCCTGAAGGCTCTCCGCCAGAATTCTCCCCTGTCCGATCCGATGGACAAGGATTTCGACTACGCCGAGGCGGTTAAGACCCTCGACGTCGATGCGCTGAAAAAGGACGTCGAAGAGGTGATGACGACCTCGCAAGACTGGTGGCCAGCCGACTACGGCCACTATGGGCCGCTCTTCATCCGCATGACGTGGCACGCCGCCGGCACGTACCGCATCAGCGACGGCCGCGGCGGTGGCGGCTCCGGCCACCAACGCTTTGCGCCCCTCAATAGCTGGCCCGACAACGCGAGCTTGGACAAGGCGCGCCGCTTGCTCTGGCCGATCAAGCAGAAGTACGGCCGGCAGCTCTCGTGGGCCGACCTGCTCATCTTCGCCGGCAACTGCGCGCTGGAGTCAATGGGGTTCAAGACCTTTGGTTTTGCCTTTGGACGCCCGGATGTCTGGGAGGCGGACGAGACGGACTGGGGCGACGAGACGACGTGGCTCGACGATGAGCGCCACGATGGCGACGGCGAGCTTCAGGGACCGCTCGGCGCCGACCACATGGGCCTGATTTACGTGAACCCGGAGGGGCCGAACGGCAACCCGGATCCGTGCGCCGCAGCAAAATACATTCGCCAGACGTTCAAACGCATGGCGATGAACGACGAGGAGACGGTTGCGCTTATTGCCGGCGGCCACACGTTCGGCAAAGCACATGGCGCGGCCGCTGAGAATAATGTCGGTCCCGAACCAGAGGGGGCCAGCATGGAGGAACAAGGCTTTGGCTGGCAGAACCGCCACGGTAGCGGCAAGGCCGGTGACACGATCACCAGCGGCCTAGAAGGTGCCTGGACCAATAACCCGGTGAAGTGGGACAACAACTTCATGGAGAACCTGCACGGCCACGAGTGGGAGCTGACGAAGAGCCCTGCTGGCAAATCGCAATATGCTCCCAAGAATGCCGATGAAGTAGCCACCGTGCCGGACGCACACTGTCCTTCAAAGAAGCACGCCCCCATGATGCTCACCACGGACCTCTCACTGAAGGAGGACCCGGACTACGCGCCGATTTCCAAGCGCTTCCTCGAAAACCCCGCGGACCTCGAAGACGCCTTTGCCAAGGCGTGGTTCAAGCTGCTCCACCGCGACATGGGACCCCTTAGTCGGTATGTCGGACCCTTAGTTCCCACAGAGCCGCAGTTGTGGCAAGACCCCGTCCCCGCCGTGGATCACGAGTTGGTCGGGGAGCAGGATGTTGCCGACCTCAAAGCGAAGGTACTCGCATCCGGCCTGTCCGTTTCCCAACTGGTCTCGACCGCTTGGTCGGCGGCGGCATCGTTCCGCGGCACCGACAAACGCGGTGGAGCGAATGGAGCGCGCATCCGCCTTGCGCCGCAAAAGGACTGGGAAGTGAACGATCCGGGTGCGCTCAGCACGGTGCTGCAGACGCTGGAGCAGATCCAGGCGGATTTCAACAACTCGCAGGACGGTGGCAAGAGGGTCTCCCTCGCCGACCTGATCGTCTTGGCCGGCTGCGCGGGCGTCGAGCAGGCTGCCCAGAACGCCGGTCACAGCGTGCAGGTTCCCTTTGCACCGGGGCGCACGGACGCGGCGCAGGAGTGGACTGACGAGGAGTCGTTTGCCGTGCTCGAACCCACCGCAGACGGGTTCCGCAACTACCTCCAGGCAGGGCAAGAAGGTAAAGCGGAAGACCTGCTGGTGGAACGAGCCTGCCTGCTGACGCTTACCGCCCCTGAGATGACGGCGCTCGTTGGCGGCATGCGCGTCTTGAATGCGAACACCGGGCAGTCTGCGCACGGAGTGTTCACCGACCGACCAGGGACGTTGACCAATGACTTCTTCGTGAATCTGCTCGACATGAACACCGAGTGGAACGCGACCTCCGCAGCGCAGGACGTGTTCGAGGGACGCGACAGCCAGACCGGTGAGCGCAAGTGGACCGGCACCCGGGTGGACCTCGTCTTCGGTTCAAACTCCGAGCTCCGGGCCTACGCGGAAGTCTATGGATGTGACGATGCGCAGGAGGCGTTCGTGCGCGACTTCGTGGCCGCGTGGGACAAGGTGATGAATCTCGATCGCTTCGACCTAGCGTAATCTCAGCGGGTGCTCGTAACGGAGGAGTATCTCCTCTTCGACAAATTCCAAGGTCCTGCGTCTGATGAACGAGGCCGTCGGCCGGGCGCGCCGTCAGGAGCACGAGAAGCTGCGCGCCTAGCCGGGAGGAAGTGCTGAGCTAATAGCACAGGAGAGGCATATGGCTCTGATCGAGAATCTGGAACATGAAGGCTGGGAGAAATTTTTTCGGGATAGTTTCCGGTATGCACTCGAGGTCTTGAAGAATGATCGCTTCAGACCCGTCGGTAGTTCTGTGGACGACCTGAAGAGTTGGCTTACTGCGGGTGGAGTCGCCCGAGTTCGGACACATCTCAACAAGCAGATGGAAATTCGTCGTTTTCCCTCATCCCGAAAATCGGCAGTCAACGAAGTTGGTGCGAGAGAACCGAGGTACGCTTCTGGACTTGATGGCCGATGGTATTGTCCCTACTACAAGGCAGGAGCAGTTCGAGATCTACGGCCTGCCAGAACAGGACTTCCAAGATATTCTTAGCCGCATAGTAGCAGGTGAACGTCCCTTTGAAGAATGGATGCATGCACATGGACATTCTGACGAAGAAATAGAGGATATCTATAGGATGGTTGACCAATGGTTGATGCAGAAGGGGATCATCTCTCAGAGATCAGGAGAGTGAGTACCAGGTACGGGTGAAGTACCGGATCCGTGCGGGGCGCAATTTGTTGTCGCTGATCGAGCCCTCGCTCAGCCCGTGATCCCCTCGTTGGTGCTGATCTTCACGAAACAGCAGTTGCCTGCCACTAGGAAAGTGTCCACAGCGGTGATCCTGATTCGGTGGCTGGTCGAGCTCCACAAGGGGGGCAACATACTCTCGCCGCCGAAGGCGCACAAGCCGACCGGGGAGCGCTGTTTGCCGGTACCTCGCACGGAGAACAGCTTTCCGGAGCGAAGCGCGACGCAGCAAATTAATTGGACACAACAGCACCTTCATCCAAACTAAATAAGTCCCGTTCTGAATCAAGAGAGGCTTGAATACCGATAGGAAGCGTTAATTGAGGCGCGGTATGACCGAAATCAACACCTGACAAGATCGGGAATTGCCGATCTGTTGTGTATTCAAGGATTAAGAGTTCAAAAAGTTTCTTCTCCTCCTCAGTGAGTTCATTAATCTTACTGACAATTAAGCCCGCAATCTGGTCGAACACTCCTATTTGTTGACATTGGTTGAGCGATTCGTCAACGTTGCGTAGTAGTTGACTATCGCCAAAGTTGACCTCCTCAATACACAAGATTGTGTCTTGCGACACTGGCCAATACGGAGTCCCTGCTAAAGTCAACAGCGTCCTTAAATTTCCGCCAACCAACGGACCGCTCGCGTTTCCATCCCTCAACCAATGCCAACCTGAATTTGTTTTCATCGTTCGTGGTTGATCTTCGCTTGGATAGGCATCCGTCCATTGTGCCGATGGCTCGAGTTTACCCACTGGTTCTGCATTGAACAATATCCGTTCAACATGATGGCATGTATAGGCAAAAGGTTGCGGGTACTCGCTGAAACCGTTGAGGGTCATCGGACCGTGAAATGTAACTAAACCCACCTTTGCATATAGGCCGTTCAAAAGAGCAGTAACCGCACTATATCCCATCACAATTTTCGGGGACACCTGAACCTGATGCCAGTCCAGCAGCGGTAATATCGCATTGGCCCCACTGCCGCCAGATAGAGAGAAAATGGCTTTAATATTTGGATCAGCGAACATCTGATTTAAATCGTCGGCACGGTGTTGTGCTGGTGGATTCAAGTGCTTCCGCTGATCACGTGTATGGGGTGCAATCTGAATGTGCAATCCGGTCTTTTCTAAATACGCGATGCTGCGCTGAAAAGCAGACTCGTTAATCGGAAAAAACGCAGACGCAGGCGATACGATACCGACTGTGTCGCCAGAAATAAGTTTTGGTGGTTTAATGAGTTTACGCATCAACACAGGTAGTCGACGCAGGTGGCGGCGTGGACCTTTAGCACCTGCCCGAACTCCGACTCGCGGATCTGCTCGTCGGGAACGGCGATGTTCTCCAGGTCCGTGCCGTAGATCGCCGCAGGAATGCCCCGGCGCCACCAGAAGCGGGTATCCGTGGAGCCGTAGCTGACGTTGGCCTCGATCTCACGCCCCGTGATCCGTCGCGCGTTGGCGGCCACGGCCTGCACGATCTCCTCGTCGGGGGCCGAATAGGCCGACTCCAGACACACCACCCACTCCACATCGATTTCCCCGCGGTCGAGGCCCGTGCCGGCCAGCACCTCCTCCACCTTCTCCTGCAGGTCCTGCGTGGACACGCCGACCGGCGTGCGCAGGTCGATCTCCATGCGGCAGGCCGTGGGGATCGTGTTGCTCTGTACGCCGCCCTGAATCACGCCCACGTTGACCGTGGTCGAGTCCGCCACCCAGCCCGTGCCCGCCAGTTCACCGCCGCGCACGGCCCGTTCCCGGCCCCGGGCGACGGCGTCGGCCACGTCGGGCGGCGTCTCGAGACGCCAGCCCTTCAGCCTCATCAGTGCCTCGGTCACGGCCATGGCCCGGGCGATGGCGTCGTCCTCGACCGGCACCGCCGCCAGTCCGCCGCCGTGTCGGGTCCCGATGCGCAGCGTGTACTTGCCCTTGTGCCCGATCAGCACCTGGTCCATCCCGGTGGGCTCGCTGTTCAGGCAGGCGTCGCCGCGCGTCATCGGCACGTGCTTCAGCAGCCACTCTGAGCCCCAGGCCCCGCCAGTCTCCTCGTCGCCCACCAAGGTCAGCGTTAGCTGCCCCCTGATCGGGACGTCGAGTTCGTGGAGCAGCACCAACGACAGCAGGGAGGCCACCGATCCGGCCTTCATGTCACCGACGCCGCGGCCGAGGATGCGGCCGTCCCGGCACTCACCGGAGTAGGGATCAAAGGACCAGGCCTCCGGGTCGCCGGCCGGGAATTGATCCAGGTGGCCGTTGAGGACGAGGTTGCGGCCGGTTTGGCGGCCCTCCATATAGGAGACTAGGCTCTGCACCGTCGGCTGCGGCTCGTACACGTCGGCCGGCAGCCCCTTCGACTTCAGGTAGCGGGATAGGTAGGCGACACAGGCGCTGGTGTCGCCGGGCGGGTTATCGGTGGGGATGGCGACGACGTCCCGCAGCACGCCTTGGAACTCCGGCAGTCTGCGGTCGATCTCGGCGAACAGGCGTTGCTTCAGGCCTTCGGTGGTCATGCAAGCTACTCCAGTGGTGTCTGGGCAATGAGATGGATAGAAATTATAAAGGGCCTTTGAGGAGAACTGGTCAAGCGGTGGGCCGTCTTGCCCCTTCCCTACTTGTTCGCGGTCGCCGCCCTGATTTATTTTTCCAGAGCCAGAACGGACCGAACTAGCTTTTAAATATATTGACAGGAGAACCTTCATGCTGATCGTCGATTCCCACTTGGATATCGCCTACAACGCGCTCGAATGGGACCGGGACTTGCTCCAGCCCATCGCCCAAATACGCGAGGCCGAAGCTGGCATGGCGCAGAAAGGCCGCGGCCTGAACGTGGTAAATTTCGCCGAACTGCGGCGCGGCGGGATCGGCCTGTTCTTCGTCACGATGGGCTGCCGACTCGCTTCGATGGGCAAGCGCTTTTCCGGGGTGCGCACCCAAGACATTGCCTACGCCAAGTGCAAGGGCGAGTTGGCCTACTACCGCCTGATGGAGGCCAAGGGCGTCTTGCGCCAGATACGCGGCCGCGCCGAACTCGACGCCCATCTGGCCGAGTGGGACGACGATCCGCAGGCGACCCCGCTGGGGTTTGTCCTCAGCTTGGAAGGGGCGGACGGCATTGTGGCACCCGAACAGGTGGCCGAGTGGTGGGATGAAGGCCTGCGGGTCGTGAGTCTGTGTCACTACGGAGTCAGTTCCTACTCGCACGGAACCCAGGCTCCCGGCGGCCTGACGGCCAGAGGCGGCCCCATGCTCGAAGCCTTGGAGGCGGCTGGTATAATCCTCGATGTGAGCCACCTAGCCGAGCAGGCATTCTGGGAAGCGATGGAGATTTTCACCGGTCCCGTGCTGGCCACGCACAACTGCTGCCGTGCCCTGTGCGACCACGACCGCCAGCTCGACGATCAACAGATCAAAGCGCTGGCCCAGCGCGGCGGCGTCATTGGCACCGCCATGGACATCTGGATGGTCTCCCCCTTGTGGGACCGAATCGCGATGGACAACACAGGGATCACGCTGGAGACCGTGGTGGACCACATCGATCACATTTGCCAGTTGACCGGGAGCTCCCACCACGCCGCCATCGGCACCGACTTGGACGGCGGCTACGGCAAGGAGCAGTGCCCCTCTGATCTCGACACCATCGCCGACCTGCGGAAGATTCCCGCCATCCTCGAAAAACGCGGGTACTCGCAGACCGATGTTGCCGACATCATGCACGGCAACTGGGTCCGCTTGCTGCGCGCGGCGTGGGATTAAAGTCGTTAGACCCTTATCCCAAACTCAGCCGCAAAGTCCTGCCATACTGCTTCGGGTACCTCGGTCGTGGCGCTAGCATATACCTCGGCTAATTCCCGGCGATTGGAGGGGCCGACGAGGATTATGCCATTGCCTGCAACCGGCGCATTGAGCGCAAACTGCATGGCCAGATCTCGGATGTTCAATCCCCGTTCTTGGCACCATTGCCACATCTGGTGTGCGCGCGGCACCACCTCGGGGTCGTCCGGCCCACCGATGGCCGCCGGTATGAGATTCCCGTCTTGATCTAGGGACAGCTCTTCTTTCACGCGCTGGGGTTCTGGGCCGGCCAGCAGTGAGCCGACCAACACTCTGCCCATAATGATTCCTACATCGCGTTCCAGCGCTAGAGGAATGGTCGTTTTGGCGAGAGACTGGTTCAGCAAGCTGTAATCCAAAAACGACAACACAATGTCTATGGCACCTGTTTCAATCGCCTGCTGATGAAATTCATGCTGGCGCACAGCAATGCCAAGGTGACCGATGCGTCCCTGCGCTTTCCAATCGAGTAACACATCCAAACAGGCCCCCGGTGCCAACAGGGGTTCCATGTCGTAGCGCGGGCCGTGAATCAACACGGAATCCACATAGTCCGTCTGAAGCTGCTTGAAGCTGTTTGCCAAACTCCACGAGGTCGCTTCTTTTGAAAAATCGTGAAAAAAGCGCGGATGAGACCCCACCTTGGTTTGGAGATACACTTTCTCGCGCCATCCACCCGCCAAGGCCAAACCGATGCAGCGCTCGCTCTCGCCACCGCCGTATGGCGGAGCCGTATCGATAAAATTGATGCCTCGCTCAATGGCCGCCCGAATCGTCGCCGTGGCTTCCTCCTTTGACATCAGTTCGGGAAGGCCCAGATATCCGCCGCCCAATCCTAACGCCTTCGGTTTCATCTCTGTGCGCCCCAAGCGCCGAACCTCTAGATCTACCATTCGCAAGACTCCTCTAATTACGCCAGTTCAATGCGCTTTATCACGCGTTGCAAAACCCACTCGCCGACGATCGTATTTTTTTGCGCGCGATACATGGTCTGAACAGGCGGAATCAACGTATCCCAATCGGGTTCAAAAGGGCCGTAACAAACCGGGTTATCCAGCGCAGCTTGCAAAGTGGGGATCAACGCCTTCATCTGCGCTAGGACCTCTCTGCGATAAAAAGACAAATTTGCACCCGCGCGAAACCGCACCCAAAGCAGATCACTTTGCAACGCGCGTTCCAATGCCGGCATCGCGCCTGCTGGACGGTTGTTTTGACAAAGCAAGTCCGCCGCCGCCAGACTCACACTGAGCGATTCATCCCGAACAAGTGGGCCGATCTTTTGCAGCACCGTATCCTCCAGCTCATACGACATCAACCCGGTAATCGCCCAATAACGCACAGCACTATCGGGATCATCAAGTCGGTCTATTAACTTAGCTCTGCCCGCTTCACCTAATCGCGGAAAATCGGCTGTCTCCAGAATATGCGCATAGTGTTCGCAATGTGCGCCCACTTCATAATTCACACCATCATACTCAGTCGCTCGCACGATCATCTCAGTTTCATCAATTAACCCCAGATCTCGCGTCTCAATCATCCACGCAAACAACTGCGCTCGCATCTGATCTTTGAGATCGCTGTATTCGGGATCATCAGTTAGATTGGCAATTTCTTCCGGGTCATTTTCAACGTCATACAGTTCTTCAAATGGTTTCTTCGCCTGCCAGGTCAAATATTCAGAATACGCCTCGGGAATCGGCAGCAAAAACACACCATCGGGATCGTGTACTTTCTGCTCTCCGGGCAAACAGGACGTATCCCAGAAATCATGCTCAGGTGTTCCCTTTTCAGGAGGCGTCGCAAAAAAACCACCATCTGGCCAAAACGAAGCATAGGGACGGTGAGGCAAAAAGTTGCGAATGTAGCGGTATCTCTCGTTCCGAATCGTGCGAATCATCTCATTGCAATTGTCGAGGCGATCCCGCGCCCCACAAACATAATCGCGATGCGGTTCTTTTTGGTTACCCAGAAAGGCTCGTCCTTGAAAGTGTTTGGGAATCTGTACCTTCATCATGCTCAAAACAGACGCGCCCATATCCATCGTCATCACTAGATCATCCACCACCGTTCCCCGCGGTCCTGACGCCAGATATTGGTATTTCTCGGGAAAGCGAATAATCAACGGCACCCGCAAACCATCGTCATAAACGTGCGTCTTGCCCCTTGGAAAACCTGTGCCGTGATCAGACCAAAAGAAAACAATCGTATTGTCCAGCACACCCGCGGATACCAAATTTTCTAGCACTTCACCCACGTGCCGATCAACCTGCATCAAGCCATCGTAAAAAAGAGCGGTGCGTTCTCGCGCAAGCGGTGTATCAGGCATAAAGACAGGAAGTGGTGCTTTGGCAGGATCGTGCAATTCTTCATCCGTCAACAAGCTCGATCGCTGTTTTCGCGCTTGCTCTGGCGTTAGCTTAAATACACTGGCGTGGGACTCACCAAAACTATAGATGGCAAAAAAAGGCTTCTCATCCGCTTGTGCCAAAAGCGCATCATTACTCTGATACGCCGCCCATTCGTCAGGGTCAATGTCGGTGTTTAAATCAGTATTGATCGCCGAGCAATTATACCCTGCTGCCATCAGGTAATGCGGCAACATTTGCACAAAGTCAGGGCGTCTGGCAAAACTTCGATGATGATGCGTACCCACCGTCGTTTGATGCATTCCGGTAAAAATACTCGTGCGCGCGGGTGAACAAATAGGCCCACAGGCGAAAGCATTCGCATAGCGAACGCCTTCTTCAGCCAGCGTATCGAGATGAGGGGTTGTGGCGTAATCATCGCCATAACACCCTAAGTTCCTCGCACTCACATCGTGTGTATTTATCCAGACAAAATTCGGTCGTTCCGCCAAATCAATTCCTCTTCAAGAGATCCACACTGTTTTGTATTCAAAAAAAGGCTCCAGACCCATCTCGCCGTAGCGCCGGCCAATGCCGCTCTGCTTAAAACCACCCCAGGGTGTGCGATGGCTCAGCATACTGGCGCTATTAATGGCGACAATCCCCACTTCCAAGCGCCGGACAAAATAGCGTTGCCGCTCAGAATTTTGCGTCCAGAGCGAAACGAGCAGTCCGTAGTCCGTATCGTTGGCCAACGCCAGCGCCTCGTCGTCGCTGGCAAACGTCAGCACGGATACAACCGGGCCGAAAATTTCGTCGCGGCAAACTGGGTTGGACTGATCTGCAAAGGCAAAAGCTGTAGGCTCAAAATAGCAACCCTTGGCGTACTCTTCTCCCGGCGGACGTGCACCACCAAACAGCAGATCTCCCTGTGCTTTGCCCATCTCGACGTAGCGCTCCACGCGCTCTACCGCCGCTTGGTCGATCAACATGCTGGGCCCTGCGGCCTGCGCCTTTTCTTTTAGCAGAGCGATAAATTCGTCGCGCAGCGATTCGTGCAGCAAAACTCGACTTATGGCCGAGCACGCCTGCCCGGGGAAAGCCGATCCCACGGTCGCTGTCGCCGCTGCTTCGAGGTCGGCGTCGGGCAAGACGATCTGCGCTGTTTTGTTGCCTAGATTTAGCTGCACTCGCTTGAGGTCTTCGGCGGCCGCGGCCATGATCTTTTTGCCCGTTGCCGTGCTGCCGGTAAAACTGATCAGCCGCGTACCTGGGTGCGCGACGAGCGCCTGACCGACCTCAGGCCCCTTGCCGCTGAGCGCGTTGACCACTCCAGCGGGGAAACCGGCTTCGTGGAATGCCTGCATGGTCTTGAGCGCCTGTGGTGCTTCCTGATCGGGCGCTTTAAGCACGACCGTATTGCCAGCTACGAGGGCTGGCACGGCCGATAAAAGAGAAGCCAGCATCGGCCCGTTGAAAGGGGCAAAGATAGCAACGACGCCTAGCGGTTCCCTATATACATAATTAGTGCCTTGGTCGCCGTGCTCGATAAGTGTGCCCGCCCCGTCGTCTAGTTTACTCACGTAGTAATCGATGACGCGCTCTACCAGCGGCGGGATGCCCGGCCCTCCTTGGGGCTGGACCTTGGCGGCCGCCAGTTCGTCGGCCATGGCAGAGAGCACCTCTTTCAGTTTGGCAAATAAAGCGCGCTTGCGCTCAATGCCGCAGAACTTCCACTCGGCATAAAATGCTTCGCGCGCAGCAGCCGCGGCCCGCTCCACGTCGGCCCGACTGGCATCGGCGACTTCGGCGACTAATGTGCCATCTACGGGGCTATACAGAGGATAGTACTGTCCAGATGCAGGGGAACACATTTGTCCCCCAATCAGCAAATCGCTTTTTTTGACATTCACTTCATCTTCCTTTCCATTCTCACAATTTCATCGAGGAATCCACCTTGCCATCACCGCCGGTCCTGCCCGAAAATTACGACGCCCAAGCACACATGATAACCCATCAGGTGCGCGGGCGCATCTTTCACTCCACCATACCCTCGGCGCAACTGGCCTCAGAGCTAATGGCCAGCGGTGCACCCTCCGACATCGCTGAAGCCGCCGCCATCTTTCGCGCCGTGCTAACCTGCCAAGAAGTGCGGGAGACAGACCCGCACCGAGGCAATTTTCGCTGGGAGCTGGAAGATGAAGTAGTAGAAGATCTCAATGCCGTGCAGTTCGTGCTCTTTTACTGCGTTCCCGTGCTGTGCAAAGCATCAGACGCCCTGCCCCCGGACTTGGTCGCGGCTATGCGCCGCGCCGTCGCACTGGGCTTGGAGGAAATCGCGCGCATTGACGTGGCCTTGGCCTATACCAACATCGTCCTCAAGGACATCACCAACTCCTGCCTTGGCGGCCAGTTGTTGGGCGATAATACCATCGGCCAGCGCGGTCGGGAAAAACTGGTGCGCTGGATGGCGCACGTAGATACCTACGGCCTGCCGGCCGAGTACAATAGCCCCAACTACGCCTCTGTCGCCGTGCGCGTGCTGGGCCGCCTAGCCGAACTGACCGAGGACGAACACACCCGCATCCGCGCCCGCACCGTGCTCGCTCGCCTTGGCCTTTCCGCGGCGTTACACGTACACCCCGGCATCGGCTGCTGGGCTGGCCCGTTCAGCCGCGCCTATAGCCATGCCGTCTTTAACGCCAACGCCTTTAACGCCGATGACGTGCGCGCGTGGTTGGATGGCGGGCAGGTACCCACCTGGATCGGCGACTTGCTGCAGCGCCCCAACGTGCCGCAGCAAATAGACGAAACAGCCCACGGCGAAGAGCCTGTGGCGTTGAGCACCTATCACAGTCCCTCGTTCTCGCTAGGCGTGGCCTCCTGCGAACTGAAGACCCAGGAAGTCATCTTTATCGCCCTGCAGTCCAGCGTATTTCACGCGCAGTACCAGCGCCCGGATGGCGACCGCTGCGGCGTGCTCTTTTCGCGTTATATACTCGACGACCAGTGGCTCAGCTTCCAGACGACGCCGTCGCGTGCGCCCGGACAGGTCGTTCCCGAAGAGGGCCACTTCTACGGCGTGCATGAGCGGGGTCGCGCCATCGGCCTCTACGCCCCGCGCGGCCTAAACGCCTGGACGCGGCGCACCAGCGCCAAAGCCGTGCTCGTGTGGACCGAGATCGCGCAGGTCGATGAGATCTGGATCGGCCTGCACAAAGTAGATTCTCTACCGGCGGCAGTGCCCCCAGGCGAGGTCGTCGTCGTCGGCAGCGGTGCCCTGTGGACGGCCGTCCAGCCGCTCGAACTGACCGATCTGGGCGGCGGTGCCCCCATCCGCCTGGTCGAACTAGACGGTCATCTGGCTCTGGAGATGTACAACTATACGGGACCGGCCAAGACGTTTTGGGAAATGGCCAAACCCGGCTCCTTTTACCAAGGCCAGCCCCGCTGCGGTTTCTACGCCGAACTGGCCGAGCGCACTTCCTACGCCAGCGGTGCCGATTTTGCCGCCGAGGTAGCGTCCGGTACGCTCGTTGACGAGGCAGCCCCGCCCGCCACCTATACCGCGGGTAGCGAGCGCACGCTCCGCGTGGAGTACGCGCGCGACGACCGCATACTCGGCATCGAAGTCGATCTGTATGAGTGGTCGCTAAAGCGGCGTTGGACCCAGGACGGCTCCCTAAACTGGCCCATGCACGAGTCGCCCTACGCCCGACAGAGCGCTTCCGGACAGGTCTCCATCGGCGGTGCCACGCTCACTTGTGACAAGGGCCCGATATGGCTCTGTGCCTGCCCCGGGGGCAAAAGGTATGTTGCCGCCTATAGCGGCATCGAGATGACTTCGTTGAGATTGGAGGTGCCCGGCGATGTGGTCGAGCTAGCTGAGATGGGCGCGGGCACGGTGATTTGGGACGAGGGCGAAGTAACAATAGAAGCCATATTGCCCTGATTCAGTGCCAGCTTTTCAAACCGAGCAGTTTCTCACCAAGCTCGGTGAGCGTTGCGGTCTCAGCATGTTTCCTCTCCCATTCGCGCGGGTCACCAGGAAAAGCATCGCGCTGAGGATGGTCCTGTTCACGCCAGAGACGGATGCGTTCCTGCCGCTCTACTTCATTATCCTCTTCGGCTGGATGCATTGAAATATACTGGGCCATGCGGATTCGGTCCTTCGAGTGATTAGGGCGCACGCCATGGGCGAGCAGGCTATTAAAAATGAGCAAATCGCCCGCTTCCATCTCGATATTCACGACGGATAATCCGGTTATATCGGGATGCATGGGATCGCGGTCCGCAGGCTGGGTCTCGACCCATTCCTCGAACTTTTCAAACAGGCCTGGAACGCACTGGAATCCCCCGACATCCCCATCCTGCTGCTGTAGGCTTAAAACGCCTTGCACACCGATCGGTAGAGGTCGTACCGATGTATCCACGTCCCAATGAATGAAGCCGTCTGAGTTGCCGCGGACCTGTTCTGGAGGCTTGAGATTGGCGCGGTCGATGGCGACCCAGAGATCCTCCCGGTCCCAGATATCGACAAAAGCATCGTACACACGTGGTTCCTGTCGATTATCCCAGAGATACTGGTGATTGTAGATCTCCAGCATGCCGGTATTGTTGAGTTCCTTCATTTTGTGTTCTCGCCGTTGTGGAGCGTACCAAGTCGTGGGATTATTCGGGTCTTTCTCATCAAATTCCCACAAGAGCTCGACAAGGCGTTTCACATTCGCTGTCAGCACGGCTTGTCTGATAATGATATAACCTTTAGTAGTCCAGTGTTCCCAATCCTGAGACGTAAGGACTCGGAATGGGAATCTTTTCTTGATATCCTTCAGTTGCACCTGAGTCCGCGAGGTGACAGGGTGAGTGTTTTGAGGGGATTTCGGCAGCATTACTAATCGGGGGTTTAGTGTCTTTACTTGGCCTGTCGCTGCTTTGCCAACCACTCCCACAGGGCAGGATCGCCGTATGCATTTTGCCACGCCTCTACGTGGCCCCCTTCGGGGTACACGGTAAAGCGGACATCTCTTCCGGCCGCCTTGAGCGCATCAACCATTTCCTGTGATTTTTGCAACGGCACGGCCTCGTCTTTCGCGCCGTGGAAAACCCAAGTTGGGATTTCCTTCATTAAGGGCGCTTTTTCTGGATCCCCACCACCACAGATGGGAACGACGGCCGCGAACCGCTCGGGATAGGTACAGGCTAGTCCCCACGTCGCATATCCCCCCATGCTCAGGCCGGTCACGTAGATCCTAGCCGTATCGATGCGATGGGTCTCAACGATCTCGTTTATGAGGTCATGCAGCGCTTCTATGGACCACCACTCGTCCTTTGGACACTGCGGCGAGACGACCACGAAGGGAAAGTCTCTCCCCTCCGCTATCATTTTCGGTGGACCGTGGACTTTCACTAGCTCAAGGTCGTCTCCACGCTCGCCCGCGCCGTGCAAGAACAACAGCAACGGCCATTGCTCTTCGCCTTTGCCATAAGCAGATGGCAAATACAGCAGATACTGCATCTCAATGGTACGCACCAGAGTCTGTGGAACCTGTCTTTCTGCGGACTGGGCATCGCAGGGGTGGACGCTCCACAACAGGCCGCACAACAAAGCCAAAAGGCTAAGACTACTCTTTGTCATCCTTGGAATCCTCTCTTTCTATGTAGTCGATCTCTTGAATGAATCGAACCAAGTCGCTTGGCTCTCGGCACCGCTTGCAGGTCGCCGCTGCTGGCTCGACTTCTGACATTCGCCAGCTCGGCCACCGCTCTAAGAACCAAGTCGCCCATATGGGTTGGAGACCAATCCTTCTAGCACCGGCCAACTCCGAACTGCCGCCATCGCCGACAAAAACGGCCTCCGAAGCAACGCACCCGAGTCGCCTGAGTGCTTCCAAGTAGATCGCCGGTTCGGGCTTCATAGATCCAACTGCAAACGAAAAGATGGGGTCGTCGATGAGTTGGCCTAATTGGCACGAACTCCAGGAATCGACCTCATCGTGCGTGGTATTGCTCACGACCGTGATCAGATATCCCAACTCGCGTAGTTGGGTGATCATGCTGACGACTCCAGGATCTAGTCGCCGAAAGCCGAAGGACTTTTCCTCCAATCGCTCTTGATACAACTCTTCGATGACGCGCTCGTTGGGTTTCACCTTGGCCGCCTCGCAAATGTCCCGAACCACCGAGTGGTAGTCAGGGAACTCTCCTCGCATCCGCTGGTCGTGCCGCGCCCCCCATTCGCGGTCAAAATAGTCCTCAGCGAGACCCAAGCGAGCACCACGCTGCTCGCGACGCCGATTTGGATTGTATTCAGTTACCAGCGTCTCATACAGATCAAAGAGAACGGCTTTCATGTCCTCGGGCAAACCCGTCTAGCCCACGTCATCTTTTTTCAGCAATTTCAGCGATTGTCATGGGTTTTGTCTCCGCTGCATTTCGGTGTTAACGGCGCGAATACCAGCCACTGTCTCGTTAATCTGATTGTTTGCCCGGTCGCGCAGTCCGTACTTGCGTGCGTTGTTCTTAAGGTAGGCTCCACATAGGTGGTATCCGACGCATTGCGGAATATTCCACAGCGCGTCCATCACCTGGCGATAGTGGTCTGTATCGTGCAAGCGGTCCGCCGTCGGCGGCCAACTGGTGTCGCCGTGGGCGCGTATATGCCCCGCCGCGTCGGCCAGCAGCACCGGTTGGTCTGCGAAGTTGGCCCAGTGCCGCATCTTCGTGGCGATATTCTCCGCGGTCCCAAAACATTGAAAACTGAGTACATCGACGTAGGGCAGTGCCGCACGGACCACTTCCTCGGGTAGCGCTACGTTTGCTTCCCATCGGTCGCCCAGAATAAGGTGGTTCGGGTCGTAGCGGCGGATACTGTCGTGGGTGACTTGGTAGTAGCGTTCGGCAATGGCCGAGAGCTCGCGGCGTCCTACCTCCGATTCGAGCAGGTCTGGATCGACTAGCGACCCACGCCACTTCGTGGCAGGCGAGGTGTGTACCCACTGAGGACAATCGCAGTAGAAGTAGCCGATAAGCTTGGGATCGTCGCGCAGGCGAACGCACTCATCGCGGGCGACGTAATCGCACCACTCCTCGAAGTCGGAGTTCATCAGATCGGGCATACGGACCTCAACTTGCCACTGATGGGCCTCGGTGAAAGGTAGCAGGTGACAGTAAGGCATGTCCGCCCATTGGTATTCCTCATAGGTGAAGGGCCGCGAATGGCGGTGGTAGCCTTCGGTGATAATTACGACTTCCTGGGTCCAGCCAATCGTGTTAAAGCCCCAGTCGCGCAGATCATCGGCGACGGCGCGCAGCCAACGTTCATGACTATTGCCGAACTCGCGCTCCCACACGCCGTCCGACTCTACATACCGCAACGCAGCCGAGTCGATATGGTTCATGCCGATGGACCAGAACGGTGCGCCGTCCGGAGTGATGAACCACCAACGCCCGTCCCGCTGCTCAATTGTGTAAAAGTCTGCCATTGTGGCTGGGGTTCCTTTCGGTGCCTATTGTTACTCAGACTCAGTTTGTCAAAATTTTCTTGTGTACATTCAGAAGGACTACGATAAATCAGGTACTGAAAATCCCCTAGCTTGCAGTGCTCTTAGTGAAGGTTGTAAGTCATCTTCACGAACCAAGAAAGCATCGGTAGTGAATGCGGAAATTGCCATGACACTTATGCCGGCGTCTTTGAGAATCTCGGTGATCCTATATATCACCCCGATCATGTCGAACGTCAAAGGCTCGTCGATAAGAAAAACCCGCCATCCGTGTGAACTGTCGACCACCAGAGAGTCCTCGGGCATTCCCCCACTTTCACAAATGATCGTCCACTCTCCTGCTAGGCGCGTTAAGGAGAAAAAACCATCTCCAGTTCTATTAACTATCTCTGGCAATCCGGGACTGTCTTTGACCTTTAAAATTGAATAAATCCCGGACAGAACTTTGATCGAGATCATCTAACTGCTTATACCCAAACGGTTGGTTCGGGTAATTGACTTGGCGATTAAGAGCGTAGGCACGATGCTCTCTCGGCACTTCTCGGCCGCGTCTATAACAGGAGCAAGCGGTTCAGAGATATCCTCAAGTTGGAATCCACTGGCGGACAAGGTATTGAGGTACGTTGATAGGGTTCGGTGGTGGCTGCCAAGCGTGCCACACATCCCGACCCCATCCGAGAACCATTTGCCCTCAAGGCCGTACCGCGTCACGCGCAATGCCTTGAAATTTCCTTCTTCGTCAAGATCTTCCGGTGGATTCTCTGCATTGAATGGGGTGAAAAAGCACGGGTGAAGAATTGAGAAGACGAACGTGCCTCCGTCAACCAGCACCCGACGGACACTGGAAAATGTTGCCGTTAGGTCCGGGATATCCATTAGGGCCATGTTGCAAATCACCGCATCCATGCTGGCGTCGGATACTTGGTTCATCGATTGGGCATCGTCTAGAAAATAGGTGATGCCGTGCTGATTTGAATGCTCCCTTGCATGCCGCAGCAGAATCCGGGAGGTATCAACGCCTGTAACGAGTGCCCCACGACCTGCAAGGATACGGGACAGATATCCTTCACCACACCCCAAGTCACAAACGTTGGTCCCTTGGGCATCGCCCAGCATAGCAAGCATGATTTCTGTCGATGGCTGGATATGTGTATCCCTGTCAGGCACGTTCTTGTCGAGCCAGTTGACATAGAAATCGCCGGCCTTGTCATATTCAGATTCCATTAATTCATGGATGCTCATGGTTTCATTTCCGTCATCTCCCACAGCGTACGACAATGTTCCCGCTCCAATGCCCGTAGGACCACATGCTCACCTCGGAGTTCGATCACGATGTCCCCCTGTACTCTGCCCCCCTAAAGAGGAGGATAGTTCACGATGCCTCTTTGCGCGCCAGAACAATCAGCCGCTTTGAGCTAGTCCCATACGCACTGCCTGCCAAATCTCCATATAGTTGCGTATTGCTAAACCCAACTTGCAAGAGACGATCCTTCAGTTCTTGGCCAGAGTACAGCGTGTGGTGAAACTTAAACGATTTTACACGCTCATCCCGGATCAGGAGCCACTCGTTGTGAATCCTCGTCCAATCGTCGAAGATCTCGCGACGTTGAACGATCAATGTCCCGTCGGGACGCACTTCCGAGGAGGTCGCGGCAAATACCTTGGCCAACCACTCTTTACCAATCAGATCCATTACGAGGACTCCCCCAGGTCTGAGACTCTCGTAAATATTGCTGAGTACTCGCAGGTCCTCGTCCTTGTCATCGAAATAGCCGAAGGACGTGAACATGTTGAGCACCAAGTCGTATGAGGAGGGCCGCACAAAACGACGCATGTCTTCCTGCACAAACTCAACGTCTAATTTCTGCTCGTTTGCTCGCGCTCTAGCTTTTTGCAATAGGAACGCGGTAGCATCAACGCCCGTTACGGAAAATCCTCGCTCGGCCAGGAGCGTGGCATGTCGGCCGGGGCCGCAGCACAGATCGAGGATATGTGTCCCGCTGAACTCCACCAGCGAAAGAATCTTGGCGACTTGATCTTCCGCAGATTCAAATCTCTCCTCTGGGAACATATAGGGATACATTTCCGTCCAGAAGTCTTCGTTTTCAAACCATTCGGACATAGAACCTCCAGTGTCGTGATTTTCATTGGTGGATACGCAGTTTTATCATGCCTGTGCTCCGCAAGCAGGCATCCAGAAGCCCCTCCGACGCTTCGACTGAGTACGCCGTAGTCTCGCTGAAGTCCGCATCGGGTGCAAGGCTGGATTCCCGCTTGCGCGGGAATGACCCCAGACGGAGCGGGAGGGAGCCGAACTCAACTCCTTCCACCGAAGCATGCTTTATAGATGAAATGTCGGTCGGGCACATCGCGCCTTTCAAACTGTTGGAAGAGGGCACTATCATCGTACGGAACGGAACGCATTTTCAATTCGTAGCTCCTGCTCGCGCACTTTAGGATGGCAAATCGCGCAATGGGTTCTGAATGGCAGCCCAAGGAACCGGGATTTACGTACCTGGCCGTCCCCACTAAATCTGAAGGTGAATGTTTGTGGCCATAGAATACGAGATCGGATTTTGTATCTGCGAAGACTTTATCCAAGTCGGCGGGACGAGGATTATGGATGATGGGCTTGAAGTCAACCTGCGACTCTGTGAGGCCATAGTGAAGGAACGATATTCGAACACCTTCATACACATCTTGAATCAGGTAGGGCCATTCTCTCACTGTAGGGCGCAGTGACGGATCAAGGCAGGAATGTACCCAGTGATGATGTTTTAACTCGCCGTCGCTCATCCACGGCGGTTGTGGTTCTGGAAGCCCGGTCGAAAACCAGGCGTCATGGTTACCGCAAATCAGATTCATGCCAGACGTGTTCAGCAGCAGTTCCAAGCATTCTGCCGGAAAGGGGCCGATGCCTATGGCGTCGCCCGTGTGAAAAATCGCATCGGCACCCTCACGCCGAATTGCTCTCAAGGCGACCTGAAGTGCAGGCAAATTGCCGTGGACATCTGTCAGGATCGCTATCTTCATGTTCCTTTCCGTCCTCCGCATGTTCTCCATGACGCCAGGTTTCTTCTGTTGGCCCTTCTACAGACAAATGAAAGAACCAGCGATACTGTAGTTCGTCGCGCCCGCAATCCCGCATGTCTCGGGTATCCTGGGCGAATTTCCCATTTTGAAACCAAACCGTTGTCGCTCCTGTTGCAAAACAATTACTTATAAATGGGAAAAACGAGACAAGTAAGCGGTCATACAAAGCGACATCTACCCTAGCGCAACCTAAGCGGCTGAAAGCGACCGGCGCAGCGCCTGCCGCGTCCCAGCCAAGTCGAAACAGGCCTCTTGGTTGCCGCGCATGAAGCGGGTCGCCAGCTCTATGGCTTCGGCCTCGGTCAGCAGGCCGTCGTCTATCTCGCCTTGCAGGGCGCGGGTGAGCCAGCGGCGCGCCTGAATCGCGTAGGCCACCGAACTAGTCGGCCAGCCAGTATCGCCGCCAAAGGCGAAGAGCTTGGACGCGGGAGCCGCGTGGATAAAGCGGCGCACAAAGTCGCACGAGCTGTACGGGTCAATCGACCACGCCCAGCAGAGGTCGGCGTACACATTGCGGTAGTGCTTGGTCAGCGCGACCAGTTCGTTGGAATAGGGATAGGCAATGTGCATCAGCACAAAGCGGCAATCGAGGTAGCGGGCCAGCAAGGGACAGAGGTTGCCGCTTTTGATGCGGTCAACGGGCATGCGGTCGTTGCCAGCGTAGTAGCCAGTGTGGATCTTGAACGGCAACTCGTATTCGATCGCCAGCTCGGTGCCCCGCGCCCAGCACCAGTCGCCCAACAGCAACCGGCTCGGCTCGTCGAGCTCTATGCCTTGGAGCAGGCGTTGGAGCACGCGCTCGGCGTCGGCGTCGGCGCGCTCTTCCCAGCGCAGCGTGCGGTTGTACGCGTGCTGGGCCTTGACCGCGATGGCATGGGGGCCGTGCTGGGCGAAGATGGCTTCCATGCCCTGCTTGAGACTAGCTAGGTCGGTGACGGCCACGCCGGTTTCGCGCTCAATGGCCTCGGCGTCGATTTGGCCGTTGCAGAAGGCAGCCCACGACAAGTCGTAAAGGAAGAAATCTACGCCGGACTCGTCGGGCAGACAGGGCCAAGAAAAGTCGTCGGTCTGCACGTGATCCAGTCGGCCAATTTGACTGAGTAACTCGTGCCGCCCGCCGGGTTGACGCCAAGCGTTGAGCTTTTCTTGCGCCTTGTACAGCTCGTCTTCGCTAAAATCGGCCATGCCATAGATCTCGTGCGCGAGAATGCGCACGGCCTCGCCGTAGCCAGTGAAGCGGATGGCCGCAAAGGCCGAGCGGATGCCGTCAAAGCGCGCGCCCAAGTCTGGATCGGAGGCGTCGTTGAGCTTGTGCAGGTCCTCGGGAGCAGCGCCGGCGGCGATCAGGTCGGCGGGCACGTAGTTGCCAAAAAGGTCTTGCAAAATGTCCGGGCCGTTCTCGACCCAATCGCGCTCCTTGCGAAGATGCTCGTGCGTGTCGATTAGCAGCGTATCTTCGATGTGTTGGCGCAGGTCCGTGGCCATGGGGCATTGCTCCGGTTATGGGAATTGAGAATTCATCGTAGGGGCGACCGATCGGTCGCCCCTACATACAAACAAACAATATGGATTGGCATCCCTTCATCGTCCACTACCCCATCGCACTCTTGTCGCTGAGTCCGCTGTGCGATCTAGGCGCACTGTGGCTAGGTCGCCGCGCCGGGCACCACCTAGCGTACGGCTTGCTGGTGTTGGGAGTACTAGCGGCGACCGCTGCCGTCCTCAGCGGCAACGCAGCCGCGACCGAGGCTTGGGAGGGACCAGCCGCCGAGCCGTTAGCCACCCACGAATCCCTCGCCACTTGGACCTTACTGTTGGGATTGGGAGCCGTTCTCGGGCGCTTGCCGTTGCATCTCAAGGGGCGGCTTGAAGGATGGCCGCTCTATGCGTGGATCGGGCTCGGCGTCCTGATCGGCGGCTTGGTCTTGTGGACGGGCTACTGCGGCAGTGAATTGGTCTATGTCCACGGCTTGGGGGTGCGGGCCGATGGCTAGCGGAATCTGTTTGGCTTATCAGAATCGCCGTAAGACTGCCTGCTTTAGCTGGCAGATGTAAAGCGCTTTTGAGTGATGGGCACGTAGTGCCCGTGAGCGGGAAACATCTTGACAAGGGTATTCTTTGTGCTGGTATATAATCTATGCACAAAGCGTTCAAATATCGACTGTATCCGTCTCGTCAACAGCGGCGTGTGTTGGCTGAGCATCTGGAAGCATGTCGTCGTCTTTACAATACCTTTCTGTGCGACCGAGTGCAAGCCTATCAGGATCGCGGTGAGTCTCTAAGCATGTATGACCAGCTTGGGAAACTGCCGTTTCTCAAGGAGGACTGGCCACCTGTGTCGGATGTGCATAGCCAAGTG
>JAJDUT010000099.1 GCA_022826515.1 Candidatus Latescibacterota bacterium | reverse complement strand
CCGAAACACGGGTGGGATGTGCCATACTCAACCGGCTACTGCATTTGGCTAAACCCGAATCCTATCCCCTAACCGAGAAAGCCTAAACTACACACACAAGAAGCCAACACCCCGGCACGAGTTTTATGCACCAAAGCCATTAGGAATTACGAATTGGGGTGGGGTAATTCGTAATTCGTAATTCCCAATTGTAACCTAGGAGGTTTGTCCGGTGAATAACAGTGGATTTTACCTCGATTTTGAACGCGACCTCGTCGAGCTACAAAAGAAAATCGACGAGCTAAAAAGCCAAGCCGAGGCCGATGGCTTGAATTTGGATGAGGGCGTGCGCAAGCTCGAAGCGCAGGCTGCGAAGAAGCGCAGAGAAATCTACGCCAATCTCAGCCCTTGGCAGCGGGTGCAGATCGCGCGGCACCCAAACCGCCCGTACGCGCTCGATTACGTCGAGCGGATGCTGTCCGACTTTACCGAGTTACACGGCGATCGCCTTTTTGCCGACGACCCTTCCGTCATCGGCGGGCCGGCGCGGCTGAACGACGAATCAGTCATGGTCGTCGGCATCCAGAGCGGGCGCAACCTCGAAGAGCGGCAAAAGCGCAACTTCGGTATGCCGCATCCAGAAGGGTATCGCAAGGCCCGCCGCCTGATGCAGATGGCGGCCAAGTTCAAATTGCCGGTCTTGACTTTGGTCGATACCTCGGGTGCCTATCCCGGGATTGAGGCCGAGGAGCGGGGCCAAGCCGAGGCCATCGCCCGCAATCTTTACGAGATGTCGCATCTGCCGGTGCCCATCGTCGTGGCCATCATTGGCCAAGCCTTCAGCGGCGGTGCCATTGGCATTACGGTTGGAGACCGGATTCTGATGCTGGAGCACGCCTGTTATTCGGTGATTGTGCCAGAGAGTTGCTCGACGATCCTGTTCAAGGTGCGCGAGCGCCGAGAGGAGGCGGCCGAGGCCCTCAAGCTGACGGCTAAAGACCTGCAGCAGCAGGGGATCATCGACCGCATCGTGTCCGAGCCGTTGGGCGGTGCGCACCACGACTGGGATGCGGCTGCCGCCATGCTCAAACGCCACGTGCAAGATGCCTTAGCCGAGCTTCGGCGACTCACGCCAGAGGCGCTAGTGGCCCAGCGGCTGGACAAGTTCACGGCGATGGCCCGCTTTGGGGAGTAGGGTTCTCTAAGAGGTGCTGCAACTCCGCTGCGCCTAGCGAAGTACTATCAATTGACCGCGTCGGCGTGCGCTTCTCTCCGCCACCGCTCAAGTGGGTGTTCGCGCGGCGTTAGCGGCATGGACACTCGCGCCTTGCGCCGATGTGACTCCCACGTCGCCTGAATCATTTCGAGACAATCCCGACCGTCTCTGCCGCTTGCAAACGGATCCCGGTCTTCTTCAATGGCGGCGATGAGGTCGCGCAGCATGAGGCGCTGCAAGAGCAAGCGTACGGATGTCCTATCGCGTGGATTGCCTTGCTCGTCGAGGTTTTCGGCGGGCAGATACACGGGTTCCCACGCCTCGGCTGGCGTCTTGTGTTGTCCTTTGTGGATAAACATCGTCGTGCCCACGCTCTCCCGCACGGCGATGCGCCCTTCGGTACCGATGATGTCAATGCCGTAGCCATTGTCGTTGGTCTGCGGCTGGGCGAGGAACTGCACGTCCGCATGAATGCCGTTGGCAAAGCGAAACGAGGCGTGCCCGCGCTCGCCAAGCACAATCCCTGCATCGCGGTCTTTCGGGTGTACCTCTTGGGTGTGTTTGATGTCGTCAACGGTTGACTCGCGTCCATCCATCTGCACGAGGTGCGCGTGCGTCCACTCGACATCGCCGCCAAACAGACGCACCCAATCGTAGAGATGGGTGCCCATCTCCATCAGCGAGTTGCCCACCTTGCGGCCCCCTTTGTCGGTTGCCTGCAGCAACACCACTTGGCCGATTGCGCCGTGGTCGATCAGCGCGAGGGCATGGCGATTGTACGGGCTGGCGCGTTTGATGTGGTTGATGGCAAACTTGACGCCGTGCTGGTCGCAGGTTGCAACCATCTCGTCGGCTTCGATGAGGTTCAGGGCAATCGGCTTTTCGCAGAACACGTGGATGCCGCGCTGGGCTGCGGCAATCGTTGGCTGGTGGTGCATGGGTGCTTGCGTTGGGACGATGACGAGGTCGGGCAGTTGTTCATCGAGCATCTTCTCGTAGTCGTCATAGAGCGCTTTGACACCAAAGCGCTCTCCCCATGCTGCCGCCCGCTCCGGGTCGATTTCCGCTCCGGCGACTAGTTCGCAGTTCGCCTCTAACTGCACGGCCTCCGCGTGATGCCCGCCCATGCCGCCGAGACCGATAATCGCAATGCGGTAGTTGTTCATAAGATGTCTCATCGTTCGCGCCTACGAGGCAATCGTAGGCGCGAACTCTATTTTGAATTAGGCGCGCCGCAGGCGGTCGAAGAGCCGCTCTAGGCGGTCGAAGGCGAGGCGGATCATGTCTTCGTCCCAGTCGCCGTCGATTTTGATCTGGACCATGGACTGGAGGGTTTCTAGATAGGCTCGCTGCGTCTCGGTTAGGGGGCGTTCTTGGCGGTCTGAACGTTCCGGGCGTTCTTGTCGCTCTTGTCGCTCGGAGGTGGTGCGCTTGGTCCGTCCGTCGCGCCCGGAGCGCTCCTTGGGGGCAGGTTCGCGACGGCTGCGACTCTCTCGGGGCGTGGGTTCGGGTGTTTCGGGCGGTTCTTCTTGGGGTACGGGTTCGGCGGCCGCTTCCTGCTGCGCGTCGGAAGGGTCGCCAAAATCGGCTTCGGCGACGAGGTACTTGAAAAACATCTTCATCTTGTTGGCCGAATCGCGCCCCATGCCGGTGCGGTTGCGGAAGTAATCGACAATCGCGTCGTCACTCATGTTGCCGTTGTTTTGTTCCCACTCCGGCAGCAGATCTTTGTACAGGTCGCGGACCACGTCGGCGAACGCGAATTTGCGCGTCTCCTTGGGGACGATTCGCAATAGCAGGTCCGTGGGCTTTTGGTCGCGGTCGGTCAGGTTCATGGATTCGATGCCGCGCAAAAAGCGGTGGATCATCGATGGGGTGCGAATAATAGGCCGCACGTAGTCGCGGTCGATTTGATCGGGGATCTTGGTCTCCAGCCGCGAGAGGAACCGCTCGAACTGCACCTTGGTGATGTAGGGAAACCACGCCCGGTCCTGCCGGCTGCTGTTTTCCTCCGATCCTTCTTCTGCTGCCGTCTCAGCGGCGTCTTGGCGTACTTCTTCCATTGTAAATCTCCATTCGGTAAGTTGATATGTCTCCGGGTTTAGGGCTGCGGGGCAAATTCAGCCGTCACAACGGCGGAAATGCCCCCACGCACATTGAATTCTCCCACTACGGTCATGCGCCGAGGCGCGCAGGCGGCCACCAAATCGTTGAGGATGGTGTTGGTGACCGCTTCGTAGTAAGCGCCTTCTTGGCGAAAGGACCACAGGTAGAGCTTGAGCGATTTGAGCTCAATGCACTGTTGGTCGGGCACGTAGCGGATGTGGATGGTGCCGAAATCAGGTTGCCCAGTTACGGGACATATCGAAGTGAATTCCGGACACGAGAATTCGATTGTATAGTCGCGGTCCGGATAGGGATTGGCAAAAACAGCTAGGTTTTTGCTCGGCTCGGTAGCCATGAAAATTTCGTCTCCTAACAGCCTAAAGCACTTATAAAGTAAGGCCAAACGGGTGCTTTGGCTATGCCGCGCCAAAGGGCGACCGGCCGGTCGCCTCTACATCGGTGGATGTCATGCCAACGGCCTCCGCAACTTCGGGCTGGGTGGCGCGGAGGAAGGCGGAGAATTGCGCAAGATCGACGCAGTATTCGCGGTCGTAATCGTGAAAGTTGCCGCTGGCCCAACCGACTCCGCCGTAGCTGGCAGGTAGCTCGCCCACGGTGGGACCTAAAGGTGGGTCGCAGGGATGGCCGGTTAGGGCTGTGCAGATGAGGCGTTCGAGGCCGCGTTCGGAGGTGTCGGTGGTCATCTAGTTAGTATCGACAAAGCGCATGGCGCTCACCCACGTTTGTCCTCGTCTTCGGCGGCGGCCGCTGCCTGAGCCTCGGCCCTGGCTCTGGTCCGGTCGTATAGCTCTTCGCGGGTGAGATTGTCGGACATCCTCAGGCCGATGCCACGGGCCTCGAAATCCTGGAAGACCTGCCGCATCAGCTCACGGCGACACTCGGCTTCTTTCTCCGCGTCTCTGCTACCGGACGCCGTCCCGCCAGTGCCATCCTCGACTAGGCTCTTCAGGTAGTCCCGCACCAAGGCTGACACCGAGGTGTCCAATTCTGCCGCTCGGATTCGGGCGAGCCGATAGATTTCTTCGTCAACGGGTACGGTGATGTTTCTCATGGGCACAGCCTAACAGGTTTTGTGTGGCACACGAGGCGCGTTGTGGTCAAACAGGATTCGCATGCGGGACCTTGGCAACCTTGGAGTCAAGGTCTTGCACTACGAATTCCAATACAGCCCGCACCTGTGCTTCGTCCACCCCGCCGAACCACTCAATGAAGTCGTGGACAGTCGCGCCCTCCGCCAAGTTGCCGAAAAGGGCCGACACGGGCAGCCGGGTGCCCGTGAAAACCCAGGCCCCGCTGACCCGACCGGGCACGCTTTCCACCGCCGGGCACTTGCTCCAGTCTGTCATACGGTCACCTCCTTTGCGATTGTGTACTCTGCTGCCGATTTCTCGGCGTCTGGGTTCCAGGCTGGCCGGCAAGCGCCTCACATATCAGGCACTCAAGGTCCCTCTCGCTGGTTTCGGTACTCACGCTAGCCCTCGTCTCTAACCGGGATGGCGACCTCCCTCAACTCCCCAGGCTGCGTCTCAGCGACAGCGGCTCGAATGTCTTCGATCCTCGACTCAGTGTAAGGCCAAGCCCCGGAGAGTAGTACGATGATGGCCAACCGCCTGCCTGCAAGGTTCTGCTGATGCCTCATGCTCTGGTCGGTCGTAATCAGAATCTCGTAGCCATCCTGTTCGGCACTGTTGATCAGGTCTCCGTTGGCCAACCGGTCCCATCCCTTATCTGCCGCTGTATCGACCGAGTGTCCGGGGAGTTCCCGCCTGAGGGGCCTCGGTGTACCGTGATCAAACAGTATCTTCAAGACTGCTCACCGGCATGGCCTTCAGAGAGTCGGCCACGTATTGTAAAACGGCTCTCACCTTCCATTCGTCCACGGGCGCGAACCACTCCATGAATTCCTCGACGGTGGCGCCGGCCTCCAGATTCTCGAACAGGGCGGATACGGGCAGTCTGCTGTCGGTGAAAAGCCAAGCGCCGCTGACCTTACCCGGGATTTGCTCCACCCCAGGGCACTTGTTCCAGTCCGTCATAAGGGCATCTCCTTTTTAATTGTGTACTCTTCTGCCGATTCCTCGACGTCGAGTTCTCCGAGATTTGAATTCTCCCTATCATGGATTGTACCGTCCAAGTCGTCTTCCGCAAGCGGGTCCACTTCCGGCAGTTCAGCCACCGCCTCGCGTACGTCGAGCTTGCCGGTGACGACATCGGCGATTAGGCGGGTCAAGTACTCGCGCAAGTGATCGATTTCACGACGGGTCACAGGGATGGTCAGCTAGGGGTGTGCAGATGAGGCGTCCAAGGCCGCGTTCGGTGGTGTCTGTAGTCATCCGTCAAGTACCCGTCAAGTAAAAACAATTTACATAACTCATTGATAATATGATTCTTACGAGTATAATACAAGATCGACTCACTTACGTGGGTGACATATCATCAAGTACCGGTGCGGCTCACTCCTTCGCTAACCAAGGCACGTATCGCATCAGCTTTGGGGCTGCCGTCGGGTCGTCGGGTACAGGTCGAGGTGCATTAGCCTTCAAGCAGCGTAGTCTGCCCAGGTAGCTCTTTCGAACGCCTCCTCTACAGAGAGGAGACACTTTGGGAGTCGCTTTCTGGTGGTAACTCCGAGGAAGAGAGCTGCACGCGTTATGGCTACGTATAGGAACTTGTCGACTAGGTCGGGACGTTCTGTCTCGATCATGTCGATATCGAGGAGGAAGACACCCTCGAACTCCAAGCCCTTCAGGTAGTCGACACTGAAGACACGAACACGCTGACCATCTCCGATCTTCCCTTCAGGACACTTCTCGGCTTGGATTCCATGTTCCGATAGACGGACAGCAATCAGATCATAAGCTTGGTCGATCTCGCGTTCATTCGGTACGCACACCGCGATGGACGGGAGTGAGTTGCCGACGGCATAGATCTCAAGGATTCTCTCGACGATCCAACCACCATGCAGCTCCGAATCGCCCTCGTGTTGGAATAACAGTGGAGCAGGCATAATCTCCTCGCTACGATACGCTGATTCTAAAGCCGGTTGTTCACCAGTCGCAGACCTCGACAGTTTCTTTGCGATCTCCAACAATCGGCTGCTCTGCCGGTAGGTCCTCTTCAGTTCTCTGACAGCTACCTCTGGAATGATGCCTTCTAGCTGATCCCAAGCCTGTAGACCACGCGGTGCAACGCGTTGCATGAGATCACCCGCCATGGACAGCGCCCCAAGGTCGGGATGGGTGAGGCCATACATACAGCCGATTTGGTAACTTGAGAAATCTGTTACCTCGTCGATAACGATCTGGCCGAACAGATGCTCCTTCATGCGCTCGAGTAGCCTACTTCCGGTGTTTGTCTGGAGGGCCCTCTGCCCCATTGATAGAGCGATCCTACCAAATCGCGTAATGATGTAGAGCAGGAGGTCGATCTCATCTGCACAAATACGACCACTCCGTATCAGATCTTCCTTGTGCCCTTCCAGTTGGCCGGCTGAATCTTTTCCTATGAGCCCCCGCCGGTATCGCTTGTAGGCTTGGGGAACATGAGATAGCAGGAAGTCTATTCCACGCGTCCATCGCTGGGCATGACCCTGTTCCACCACCCGCTCCCCAAGGTGCTGCAGCGCCACATCACGGGGGATGTGGGCTTCAATTTTTTGGATGATTTCCTGATGTAGTGGTCTCGGGCGTCTTCCGGTGGCCAGGGCTCGAGCGTGTGCCCTTATGGCTGAAACAACGTGACGCTTCGCTCTGACGACACTGTCACCTCCATCGCTTGTTATTTCTGCCAGATCACCCGGCCTGATCTGTTCGTCATCTTCGAACGGGTCATCCTCTTCGCTTTCGTCTTCCTCTTCCATGGAAGAGCGTATCCCTCGCTCCGCACTACCCTCAGCCTCCGCCTTATCCGCGATCTCGTTCACACTGGCTACCACTTCCGAGCCTGTTAGTACAGTTTCCGCAATTTCTTCTAGCTCACTCCTCAAAACCGATCTTTCGGTGGCACACACTTCCCTGTAGATGGCCAATCGACGGAGCACACGCACCAATTCAGGCTCAAAGTCAGCTATCTTCACCCCCCTAATTGCGTTGAAGGCTGAGCTGAGGGCATTGGCAAAGGAAGGATCGTTACCCCTTGTTGCTGCTACACTGGCTTCTAGACTGGCGACCACGTCTGCCTGGAGAAAAACCCTGAACCCTTCACCGAAGGCCAGTAGCTCCTTATTTGTCTTCGCGGTCAGCAACCGCTCCTCCGTGTATCGGAACGGACCGCGTCGATTCCCAACCCTTAGCAGACCAAAACATTCGGGTCGGGCGAGACTGCGCTGGTAAGTGCCCCACGTCTGGATCCTCTCATCGGCTGCAGGAATAGCCTCGCGGTTCAGTGCCTCCTTCAGATAGACCTTTAGAAGGTCCGAGGGAGTGAACAGCAACCACCCCCTTAGGCCTTGTAGCAGTTCATTAATCCTGTCACCACTAAGGCCAACCTTTGCAGCAGTGGCCTTTTCCTCGTCTGTAAGGAACTCTGGTTTGGTCTTCAGTGAGATCCTTCGTATGAGCACCGTGGTCTTTCCGGTGCCAGGGCCACCCGTCAGGACAAATCTTGAATTTATCGGCAACCGAAAGACCGCGTCCTGAACTGAGTCGAGGATTGCTTGGTCTCTTAGCTGCATCGTTTGAATTATCTGACGACTGCGGCCTTCCCGTATCCTCCCCCGCTCTTGTAACTGGCGGAGCTCGTCCTGTTCGGCCTGACGTAGTTCCTCACGGACATCCACATCAGATGCCACCTCTGAATGCTGGTCCATCCAGGCGGCAAGCGATGGTACGGAGAACTCGCCGATATCCATGAAGAATTCGTTGTCTGTCGCGTCCCAATTCTTGCGCTTTACTGGACGGAACGTATGACGCTCGATGACTTCGACTATGTGCTCACCGCGGCCCGTCGTGAAGGTAAAATTCTCACCAACATCGACTGCGGATGCTCTGCCGATTGGGGCATTGCGACTGGCAAACTCCATGTCCTGCAGTTCTACTCCTGTCGGGGTGTAGTTGCGACAGATGAGGAAGATTTTCTCCGTGCCATTGTGGCTAAGCCTGACATATGCCACAAAGGGTTCCTTCGCGAGCTGGATCAACTCCGATGATATGATCCGGGACATCCCGGCTGTGGCAATGAATAGCGCCGCCTCCTGATCATTACTAGGTCGGCTAATGGAGGGCACCTGACGCTCCCGTTTCTGCTGTAGGCACCGCCGTTCGACTTCCTCAAGAGCGGGTAGGACGGTCTTTGCGATTGGCTCGATCCTAGTGGCTGCTTTTTCTGTCATTGTGGCTGCTCTTTCTCTATCAAGTTCCGCTAATGAAGTGGATGCACTCATCGGTACGCTGTTGCCTGATTCATGTCTCGCACGTCGCCCTTAGTACGGTCATCGGGAGGATCACGTCGCGGTACTTGCCGCGCACGTACAGGTCGCGCAAGACATCGTCGGCGATGCCCCAGATGTAGTTGGCGATCCAGTTTAGGTCGGTGTTGTTTGTCGTCGCGTTGCTAGTCGTCATTGAGATTCCCTACGGGTGGTTAAAGCATCTTAGAATAAAACCAAACGGGTGCTTTGGCTATGCCGCACCAAAGCGCTCGATGACGTTTGCGGTAATGCGCGAGACGGTCTCATCTACGAGAATTGAGGCGGGATAGGTGATGGAGCCGACGGAAAAAACCGCGCCGCCGCTGGCCGTCTCGTAGTGGACGATTTCTGCGCCGCCTTGGTCGGGGTTGAGGCCGCGAGCGACGATTTTGGTGCCGGGGGGCGAAAAGGGCGAGGTTTTGTCGGTCTCGTGGCCGGAGGCTCCGCCGGGGATCCGTTCGTGCAGGCTGGCCTCGCCGAAGGTATCGCCGTTTTTGACGCCCGTGTTGGCAAAAATCCAGTGGTCGGCGGCGAGGACTTGGTACGGTGCGGCCGTCATAATGCCCGGATGGGTAAAGACCACGCCAAGCAGGTTGGCCTCGGACTCGTTGTACTGGTGAAAGCGGCTATCGTGGCCCTCGGCTCGCTGGACGCGCCCGTCGCCGTTTTTGACTTTCATCGTCTGCTCGTCGAGTAGTTCCACCTCGCAGTTGAGGCCGTTGCCGCCCAAGTACATGAATTTGCCGCCGCGCTCGCGCACCCACGCCTTGACGTCGTAGTACATCTTGCGCGACCAGTACTCGGGGTGGGTGGTGGTGATGAGGATTTTGTACTGGTCGAGGTCGAGTTGGCCAAAGTGAAATTGGGTCTCGGCGTACAGGTCGTAAGCATAACCCTCGCGCTCTAACCAGCCGAGGAAGCGCCACTCGGCTGGGGCGACATGGCAAGCCGCGCGTCCCGCGATGGGGTCGGTGATCTCGACGTGTTCGGGAATGTGGTTGATCGGCTCGGGCCGGTCGAAGGACAGGGGAGCATAGTCCTCGGCGTCGTAGTTGATGTGTTCGGGATCAGTGTAGCGCTTGAGTTCCAAGCGGGCATTGATCGTCGGCGTGGGCGGAAAGCAGTCGGGGTGGATGTAGTTGGAGCGCCCGCCGAAGTTGTTGTACGCATTCCAGTTGATGTTGGCAGCGAGGACTGCGATGTCCGCGCTGGGGGCGGCTGGGGCGACGATCCAAGGGAAGGAAAAGAACGCGCCGGACTCGCCTTTGGCGTGGAAGTAGTACAGGCCAGAGCGTTCCGGCGCGGTGACGAACTGTTTGTGAGAGGGGCTGGTGTAGCCAAACTTGTTCCACATTACCCCGGTCTGGGTGTAGTCGCCATCCGGGGTGATCTGCATGGTGGCGCGCGGGCCGTGCTCGTCGAACCAGCCCAGCGGGCGGATGTGTTCTTTTTGCCAGCCGTAGCGCCACAAATCGAGGCGGTAGGCTTCGAGCGCGTGGACGCGGAACTCGGATTGTTCGCCCGATTGGACCCACTTGGGCCAAGCGTAGCCGAGCAACTGATGCGCGAGCAAGCGGAAGTGGTGCGGCCGGTCCGGGTGGAGGTTGATCTGTCCGCGCTTGGGGCCGAAGCCGTCCTTTTGCAAGGTCACGGTGTAGGGGCCGGGCGGGATGTCGGCGAAGACTTCGCCGGTGGCCCGCGAGCGGGTTTCGATGTGCAGGTTTTCGTTGGCGATTTCGAACTGCACGTCGTGCAGGGCGATGTAGCGTTCGTCGCTGACGTAGCCGATTAGCATGGGTTAGCTCCTTGGAATAGAGGCGTAGGGTAAGGGGTCGCTAGCACCGGCACGGCGAAAGCCTGCCAAGCGCATGCGGCAGCTTGTGCAGCGGCCACAGGCGAGGTCGTCGCGCTGATAGCAGGACCAGGTCAGGTGCAGGGGGGCGGTGAGCGCTAGGCCGCCCGCCGCATTGATGTGCAATGGCGCACAGGTGTACTGGCAGACTACACGGACGACGAGAGTAGATCGGGAAGTGGCGTTGAGCATGAGGTATTGGGCTTGGATTTTCTTATAATAATAATGAATTAATTTTTTGACAAAGCTACCATAATATGATAGCTTGTACTTATTCAGAAAAAAGGAGAACGAAATCCATGAGTCAAAAATACAAGGCTGTTTACTTCCCCAATCTCCCGGCTCCCACTTCAAAGGAACGGTCGTTGACTTTGGCGTTTGGCAAGAAGACGCAGGAATTATACGAATGTGTCAAGGACTTCTCCAGTGCGGAAATGCGTCAGTTGTTGGGAGGTGATTATCGAGAGCTCGTGGCGAAAGCGGAAACGAGTGATCTGCCGTTAAACACGTATTGCTTGCGCCAGTTAAAGCAATCGATACATCTCGTCCGAGAACGCGCCGTCCAGCTTTCGCTACCGAATATGGATGTCGACGCTAAATTATTTGATCCAGTGACTGTGACTTTCAAGGGTGGACGCCGAGAACCGTTTGCTCGCTGGTATCCGTACTTAGAAGGATATTCGACGCAATTTGTGGCATCTATTTTGCAAAAATACGCCCCGGATGCACGGGTAATTCTCGATCCCTTTGCTGGAACGGGAACTACGTTTTTCACCGCCGCCGAACTCGACAAAACAGCCTATTTTTGTGAGGTAAATCCGGTCTTGCAATTTATCAGCATGACTAAAATTCGGGTTCGGCGGTTGAGAGCAACTCAGCGGCTGGCCTTGGCACGTGCGCTTATGCAGGCAAAGGACGTGCTGACGCACTTGGAGAAATTTCCGCGAGATCACGAATTGCAGCAAGCATACGCGCAGGTCTTTGGCGACAGTCTATTTTTTGCGGAGTCGACTTACGAGCAAGTTCTGTGCGCGAGATCGTGGGTTGATGAAGTCGCCCTTGAGGATCAGATGTTAGCGGATTTAATTGCGATTGCGATTTTAGCGGCACTCGTCCCTGCGTCTCGGATGAAACGAGCGGGTGATTTGCGTTGTAAGACACCCAAGGAACTTGCGCGGCAAACGGTTCCATTGGTCGAAGGTATCTGCCAGAATATCAGCCACATCGCGCACGATATTCGCGAAGATGTACGCGGTCTACAAACGGAGCCGCTGCTAATCTGTGAAAATGCACGATCATTGGGTGAGGTGCCACCGCTTGGTATCGATACTGTTATAACTAGCCCACCTTATGTAAACGGAACAAATTACTTTCGCAACACAAAGATAGAGTTATGGTTCTTGCGTTGTTTAAAGGAAAAAGGGGATCTAGCGAGATTTCGCGCAGCTTCTTTGACGGCAGGAATCAACGATGTTACCGTTGCAAAAGCTCCGGTTTCGTCGCATCCAGACGTGGAGAAAGTTGTCGCGCTGCTCGCCCAGGAGGGTTACGACGCTCGCATTCCCCGCATGATCGCCTGTTATTTTAGCGAGATGACCAATATTTTTCAGGCAATTCGCTCGCATTTAACCCCAGAAGCAACGGTAGCAATCGATATTGGCGACTCGTGTTACGCTGGCATCCACGTCCCCGTAGATCAGTTGTTATCCGCGTGTTTGCAAGACTTGGGATTTGTGCAAACGGATGATGTGACTTTGCGACGACGCAAATCGAGAGGCGGGATGTTGTTAAAACAATCCTTGCTCGTTTTTAAGTGTCATTCGTGGCTAAGGAACCACAATACAAAAGCAAGAGAACGGATTCCTACTTGGCGTACCGAATGGGAGCGCTGCAAGCAAAACCTGCCACATCAGCAAGCACCCTTTACAAAACGCAACTGGGGGCACACTTGGCATTCTCTGTGCTCGTATCCGGGAAAGCTAAAACCGGCTATCGCCCATCATTTGGTGCAGACATTTGTTCCGGCCGGGGGGCGCGTATTGGATCCTTTTGCAGGCGTTGGTACTATTCCATTTGAAGCAGCGTTGGCCGACAAGCTAGCCTACGGTTTTGAGATCAGCCCGGCTGCTTTTGCCATTGCGAGCGCGAAGGTGCAACGTCCCAGCGAAAAGGGTTGTGAGACAGTTGTAGAAACAGTGCAAAATTTTATTGTCGATAACGTGGTTACTGAGCGAGAAATCGCTGAAGTCAAGCAGCTTGGATTCAATGGCAAAATTGCCGACTATTACGAAGTGCGGACCTTGCACGAAATCATTTTGGCCCGTCGCTATTTCCACATCCAGCCGCCGCGTACACCTGATGAGCACTTTGTGTTTGCCTCGCTGCTACACATTTTGCACGGCAATCGCCCCTATGCTCTTAGTCGTCGCTCACACCCGCTGACGCCCTACAAACCCACTGGTCCCTATGAATACCGAGGGCTAGTTGACCGTCTACGTGCAAAGGTGCAGCGGAGTTTAAAAGAAGATTTGCCCTCTGCCTTTCGACCCGGCAAGGTATTATTCCAAGATGCTACAGGTTGGTGGCCGCAGGAAATTGACCAGCTAGATGCCGTCATTACATCGCCGCCTTTCTTCGATAGCACCCGCTTTTATCTCGCTAACTGGTTGCGTTTGTGGTTCGCTGGTTGGTCTGCGCACGACTTTGCCACCTGCCCAGCTATTTTTATTGACGAACAACAGAAGCGAAGTTTTGACGTATACATCCCGATTTTGCGTCAGGCAAGAGAGCGACTTAAAGCAAATGGTGTTTTCGTTTTGCACTTAGGCAAAAGCATTAAATGTGATATGGCAGCTCACTTATGTAAGCTAGGTAAACGGTGGTTTCGTTCGGCGGATTTTTTTGACGAGAGCGTCGCCCATTGCGAATCGCATGGCATCCGTGACAAGGGAACGGTTACGTCGCATCAGTATTTAGTTTTGTACTAGTTCTCCTTTGTTTGTATTCTTGATTGGCGCGGGAAATCCAATCAGGCGAAATATTTTGGGAATAAGTGAAAAAGTCAAAGCATTCGCTCTCCAAAATCCGATTTCGTAGATCGATAATTTCCGACATATAGGCTGAGTATTTATCCAGTAGGAGATCGACTTGTTCAGCGGTCTTGAGGCCTTTAATTGCTGTAGGATTATAATGGGCTGGACCGGCGAGTATCTCATACTGAATACCTGTTAAGATTGCGAGTCTTTTCAGCTCGTCGTTCGAGTAATAGGTTGAAGGCCATCGGCTCGATTTTTCGCTATTGTGTTCGCGACATAGAAGCGTCGCATTTTTAGTTGTTAGAGGCCACAAATAGAAAAGGGGCAATGTATGATCGAGAGGCCGTTCTTTGGCATCGGCTTTCCGCAGATCTTTTTGGCACTTGAAACAGCGATAGCTAAATCGTTTGTAGATCTCCTCGCTATTGATCTTAGTTGGAGCCAGATCTAGGTACATTCGTCGCTTTTGCGCTGCTTCACGGTGTTGATCCGTCAATCGGGTTTTGTTTTTTATCGAATTGTACTCCTTTTTGCACAGCCTGCATTCGCCCTGACGTCCTGACTTGCGAGAGCGGTGGTGGTCAAATAAATCGAGCGGTTTAATCGTATTGCAGATAATGCAGTATTTGTATTTTTGCGCTTCCGCGATGTAGTCGTCGTGCAGAATGGCAAACGTGCCTTCTTCGATGATAGAGTCGTCTCTCTGGTCTATCAGCTCGTACTCGTAAAACTGACTCTCGTCTCCTGAGCGCATAGGTAGTTTGCAGCTTGGGCAGACGAGTTCAAAGTCGTCGCCGAGCTCATCTTGGCGGACGAAGATAAATTCCTGACACTCACTATTCAGACACTGGAACCCCTTGAAGACGATGTCGCCCATGCCACGGACATGCGCAGCTCGAATCGGATTCTCTTTTTTCACTGTTGTATACGGCTTGCGTCTGGCCATTTCAATTCCTCTTCCGTTTGGGGTGTCCGCCGTTCCGTCCGCGTGACCGATATGGGGTAGACACATAAGTCTTTCCCTGTAGGCTTGGCGGTTGCCGACGGTGAAAAAAGTGATAGTTGGAGGAGTTGCCCCTCCTGCGAATCGACAGTCACAGTAGGCTGATGCCTGCCCGCGAGCGGGTTTCGACGTGCAGGTTTTCATTGGCGATTTCGAACTGCACGTCGTGCAGGGCGATGTAGCGTTCGTCGCTGACGTAGCCGATTAGCATGGAATAGAGGCGTAGGGTAAGGGGTCGCTAGCACCGGCACGGCGAAAGCCCGCTAGGCGCATGCGGCAGCTCTCGCAGCGGCCGCATGCGAGGTCTTCGCGCTGATAGCAGGACCAGGTCAGATGCAGGGGGGCGGCAAGCGCTAGGCCGCAGCGGATGATGGCGGCTTTGTCCCAGTCTATGAGCGGGGTTTGGATGCGGATTTGGGTTTGTGGGCCGGTGCCAGTGGCGACCATGCGCTCGTAGGCGGTGAAAAACTCCCGTCGGCAGTCTGGGTAGTGGCTCTCTGCTTCGTGGGCGCCGATGTAGATGTCGGTTGCGCCGATGACCTCGGCCCAAGCCACGGCCACGCCGAGGAGGTTGGCGTTGCGGAAGGGAACGTAGGTCGTGGGCAGGCAGGCTGTGGCGTCATTTTCGGGGATGGGCTGGGTTGTATCGACCAAGCTGGAGCCGCCGATCTGGCGCATGTAATCGACATCCACTACGAGGCGGGTCTCCACTTGGAAGTGATCTGCGAGGGCGGAGAACGCCGCGAATTCGCGTTCCTCGGTGCGCTGGCGATAGCGCAAGTGGAGAAAGGCCAAGGGGCCGCGGCGGGCGGCAATGGCGGCGGTGACGCAGGAGTCGAGCCCACCGCTGACGAGGACGATTCCGAGGCTCAAAGCAAGAGGATGACTTCGTTTTGGATGGGGGTTGTAACTTCCGGGCCGGTCTCTGGATCCACGTACACATTGACTTCGAGCCGCACGCCGAACTCCGGCAGGTACGCGCCCGGTTCGACGGAAAAGCCCGTGCCCGGTAGGATTGACCGCGCGTCGTGGGTCTCCAAGTCGTCGAGGTTTACGCCGAGTGCGTGGATGCTCGGTCCCGGGCCGAGGCTGTGCCCTGTGCGGTGGACGAATTGTTCGCCCAAGCCGTGCGTTGTCAGGACTTGGCGCGCCACGCGGTCGAGTTGCCAGCCCTGTAGCACTTCGTCGTCGCGCCAAGCGGCGTCAAGCCGCGCCAGCACTTGATCGCGCGCTTCGCGCACCGCGGCAAAGACCTCGGCGTGGGCCGCTGGCACGTGCGGGCCAGCAAAGGCGACCCAAGTTATGTCGCCAAACACGTGCTGCTCGCCGGGGTGGCGCGCCCACAGGTCGATGAGGATCCAAGCGCCCGGCTCAATGGGGGCGGCTGTGTCCGCGCGCGGCTCGTAGTGCGGATTGCCGCTGTTGCCATTGGTGCCGACGATCGGCGGGTGCCCGCTGTCGAGGCCGCGTCGTTCCAGCTCGGTGACGATGAAAGATTGGACGTCGAATTCGGTGAGGCTGGTGTGGAGCTGGCTGCGTATGTATTCAAAGGCCGCGTCCTTGACTTCGGCCACTTGGCGGCAGGCGTCGCGGTGCGAGGCGAGCGCGTCCGCGCTCCAGGTGGCCAAGGCGACTTGGCACAGATCGGCCGAAGACACTACCTCGGGGCCGAGGGATCGCACTAGGTCTAAGGTGCCGCCATCGACCCAGGACACCGTGGGTAGTGTGCCCCCGGGCCAGTATTCCATAGCTACTTGGGGCAGACCCTCGACTGCATCGCGCAACAGGGCATGGAGTTGTTCCCAGCTAGCGTAATGGGCAATCTCCACGCCTAGCCCGGCGAGGGCCTCCGGCTCGACCGCTGAGCCGAGCAAGCGCGGCGCGCCCGCCGCTGGCACGATGAGAAAGACGCGCCGGGTCGTCTGCCGCCGCTGGCCCAACAACTGCCACAAGACCGGATTGCCGCCGCGAAAATCGTACACCAGCCAAGCGCCGATCCCTTCTTGCTGCATGTAGGCTTGTATTTTTTGTAGGTCCAATGAACGTCTCCTCGGTTAGTAGGGGCGACCGCTCGGTCGCCCCTACTGCGCGTCAAATAACTTCTGCAAGTACGCGCCCGTGTGGGAGCCGGCCGCGCCGGCTACTTCCTCGGGGCGGCCGCAAGCGGTGATTGCCCCGCCAGCTTCCCCGCCTTCTGGCCCCAAGTCGATGATCCAATCAGCGGCCGCGATGAATTCGATGTGGTGTTCAACTACCACTACGGTATTGCCTTCGTCAACTAAGCGCTGCAACAGCGCCAGCAGCAAGCGCACATCCTCCAAGTGCAAGCCTACAGTCGGCTCGTCGAGGATGTAGAGCGCGTGATCTTGGCGCGAGCGACCCAGTTCGGTCGCCAGCTTAACCCGCTGCGCCTCGCCGCCGGAAAAACTGGTCGCCGGCTGGCCGAGGTGCAAATACCCCAAGCCCACTTCTGCGAGGGTCTCTAGCCGCTGCGCGACTTGGGGCACGGCCGCAAAAAGCTCGCTCGCTGCGGCTACGCTCATTTCCAGCACTTCGGCGATGTGGTGCTGGTGGAAGCGCACGTCCAAGACCTCGGCGCGGTAGCGCCGTCCACTGCAAGAAGGGCAGACGACTTCGAGATCGTCAAAGGCACCCCGACGCGTGCTGTGTACCCCCCGGCCCTTGCACAGGTCGCAGGCTCCCTCTGGGGCGTTAAAGCTGAAGTGCCCGGGTCGGTAGCCCCGCAGGCGAGCTTCGGGCAAGTCGGCAAACAGGCGGCGAATCGGCGCTAGCAACCCCGTGTAGGTGGCCGCGTTCGAGCGCGCGCTGAGGCCGATGGGCCGCTGATCGACCGCGACGACGCGTGCCACCTGCTCGATTCCGGTGCAAGAGTCGTAGGGCAGGGGACGACGCTGGGCACCGTGGAGTTTGGCCGCCAAGAGCGGATGCAGGGTGTGGCTGACCAGCGAGCTTTTGCCTGACCCGGAAACTCCGGTCACGCATATCAGGGTTCCCAACGGCCATTGCACGTCGAGTTGGCGCAAGTTGTGGCCGCGGGCACCGGATAGGACCAACCACCCCTGTGGCTGGCGCGCTTGGGTGTGCGGCAATTGCAGGGCACCGCGCAGATAGCGTCCGGTCAAAGACTCGGCTGCGGCTACCTCGCTCGGCGTGCCCTCGGCCACGACCTGTCCTCCGGCGGTCCCCGCGCCCGGCCCCATATCGACCAGCCAGTCGGCCCCGCGCAAAAGCGCAGCGTCGTGTTCTATTAGGAACACGGAATTCCCAGCGTCGCGGAGTGCCCTGAGCGCGTCTAGGAGTTGGGCGGCGTCGCGCGCGTGCAAACCGGCGCTAGGTTCGTCGAGCACGTAGAGCATTTGCGTGGTGCCCGACGACAGGGCGGACCCGAGGCGCAGCCGTTGGAATTCTCCGCTCGACAGGGTGTCGGCGCGGCGATTCAGTTGCAGGTATTCTAGTCCCAACTCTTGCAGCAGGTTCAGTCGGCGGCTGATCTGGACGCGGATGGCCTCGCCGACGGGGGCTGTAGCTGCGGGAAAGTCGAGGTTTTCGAGCCACTCGGTCGCCGCGACAACCGCGCACTCGCCGACTGAGGCAATCGACGCCCCGCCCAATTGCACGGCGAGGGATTCGGGCCGCAAGCGCGCTCCCCCGCAGCTAGGACACGGTGCGTCGTCGAGGCGTTCCTCCAGATAGGCCAATTCCTCGCCTTCGGCTTTGGCACCGATGCGCTCTAGCCAGCGCGCCAGCCCGATGAATCGGCGGCCCTCGCCGTGCCACAGCCGGTCGGCCGCTTGGCCCAGCCAGTCGCCCACGGGCTGTTCGGGATCGACTTGATGACGCTTGCAAAAGGTTTGCAGACGGTCGCGCAAATCGCCGTGGCCAAAGTCGTGCCACAAGGGACCCAAGGCCCCTTCGAGTGTGGCCCGTCCACTGGCGAAGACTTGTTCGCTGCTCAAGCCGCTCTGGACTCCGAGACCCCGACACGACGGGCAGGCTCCGACTGTGCTATTAAAGGAAAAGAGCGCGGGTTCTAAGGGAGGGAAGGGTGCGCCGCAGGTAGAACATGCCGGTCGCACGGCGAAAACCAGATCGCTGCCTGCGTCCGGCGTAGAAAGCACCACTTGGCCGTCGCCGGCCTCCAAGGCCGCTTGCAGTGACCCTTGCAGGCGACGCGCGATGCCCTTTTTGACGACGAGGCGATCGACGACCACGGACAGGTGCTGGGCGTGAGTGACGTGTTCGGGCGCGATGTCCTCTAGCAGCAGGTCTCGTCCGTCGAGGCGGACATGGCGGTAGCCGGCGCGGTCAATCGCGGTGAGTACCTGCTCGGGCGTCTCGTCCTCACGCTGTCGGCGCGGCGCGAGGATCATCAGGCGAGTGTCCTCTGGCAGGCTCGCAGCCGCTTCGTTTGCTTCTTCAAAGCGGTGCGTCTGCACCCGTCCGCCGCAGTGGAGGCAGCTAGGTTGACCGACGCGGGCGAAGAGCAAGCGCAACAGGTCGTACAGGCCGGATAGGGTCGCCACTGTGGCTCGTGGACTCTGACGGCCAGTTCCTCCGGCTAGCGCGAGAGCGGGGGCTAGGCCGTCGATGCGGCGGGCCTTGGGCACGCGCAATGTGCGCCAGCCGCCTCCTTGGTCCAGCGCCGCGAGAAAGCGCCGGCGCGCCTCGGCGTAAATCGTGTCCAATACGAGGGAAGTCTTGCCCGACCCTGATGGGCCGCTGACGGCCACGAGGGATTCGTGGGGCAGGTCTAAGGAGACGGCGCGCAGATTGTGTTCGCAGGCTTCCCGGACGACTAAAGTCGGCTGCATGGTGGCCGCCTATTCGCGCATTTTAAGGAAAACATAGGTGCATAAAACATAGAGTGCGGGTGTTGTATAGCAATCCTGCATAACTTAAACGATTCGATATACCGGCGGTTACTCGTGGCTTCTGTCCGTTGTATCATGGGCGAAAACCAAATGAGGTATGTTATGTTTCATCTGCGCTTGCCAGCCTATCCACGCCGGAGAAAGGGCTGAATTGGCCTATACCGAAGGGTTAGGCGACGGCAGCCCTACCCAAGGAAGTCTATGATGAACCTGCGCTTGTTGATCGTTCTTGCCCTGTGCGGACTGCTGGTACGGTCGGTGCAAGCTCAAACCCCAGTCGTGCAGGAGGATTCGTTGACGGTGAAAGGGAGGTCTCGCCCTTTTGATATAGAAAACAAGGCCCTACGCTTTCTCGCAAAGGCGGCCGCTGGGACTGCTTCAAGTGTCGCTTTTACAGCCATAGGATTTGGAGTTGTGGGTCACGCATTAAGCGACGATTCCTACTCCGATGACGGTCTTGAAGGGTACGGACTGCTTTTTGCATCCTTGTATGTCGGCAATCTGGTCGGATTCCCTCTTGGCGTGAGCAAGGTTGATCCTCATGATTCTCTCGGCAAGACACTACTCGGTAGCGGTGTGGCTGGATTGGGAGGATTAGGCATTTTAGCGGTCGCCGTGATGACTCGATCTGAAGCTCTTGCTCACTTAGGGGTCATGGTCTCATTTGCCGCTCCTCCTATTGTTTCAATCGCTATGTCGGAGGTATCGCGCCAGTCTCCTGAATCCCGCCGCGTCTCCTTCGGTTTATCACCTACCCTCAACGGCGGCCTCTCCGCTATTGCCACACTGCGCTTTTGACCATTCCACGCGAGAAAGCCCCACTATGTCCCTTATGCTTGTTGCACTTACCTTGTTCGTTGCTCTCATGGCAGCGGATGCCGATGCGGAGACGGCGGCCGAGCGACTGGCCGTCACGCAGCAGAAAACAGAGCCAGCAGAAATCACGATTTACATCCGTGGAGGGCACAAGGCGGTGGCGGCGGCTCTGTTAGATGCGGTTGACGAGGGGACACCGGTTACAGGGATAGCTGATTTTGATTCCCTTTCTGCCACTTATGGCCTGATAGGGATATATCGTAAGGGTAGGAGATATTCCGGTTTTTATGGGTATCGATTTCGGCTGACGTTCCCTCCTGATGCGGATGTGGCCGCCATTGACGGAGCCTTTTGGAACTTACCCTATGTACAATCTGTCGAGCCATCATCAGAGGCGCGAGCTCGGAAGCTGGTCCACATGGGGAGCGGCAAACGGGTTGCCACCAAATTAGCCTCTGGTGCTTTAGCGGGTTTAGGTATAGGGTCTGTGATGGGCCTCGGCGTGAGCCTCGCTATCTCGAGCACTTGTGAGGATTCTGGTTACGATAACAACGAGGGTCCTTTTTGCGGATATTACTCTTCTTGTTGTGGTTTCAAAAGCGCAGTGTACGGGATATTAGCAGGGTTAATTAGCTATCCAGCCGGAACGGCGGTTGGCGTGAGCCGGGTTGATCCACACGATAGATTCATCGCGTCCCTAGGAGGTAGCGTAGTGGGATTACTCGGGGGCATCTGGTTGACGGCTGCCAGTAAAGGTACGCTTTGGCCATCCCTTTTTGTCGGACCTGTCGCCATGGCGACCGCTTGGTCTGAAAGGTCGCGCCAGTCTCCTGAATCCCGCCGGGTCTCCTTCGGTTTATCACCCACCCTCAACGGCGGCCTCTCCGCCTCTGCTACACTGCACTTTTGACCCTACAAGGCCAAGGTCCCTCTATGCCCCAATCCTAGGGGCGTTTTTCTTTGCATGGGTTGCCCTGTAGTCTATCTTGTCTATTGTAAGTCTCATCCTTGCCCCGGCCAACGTTGACGGCGGCCAGACTGTGGAGCAAGCCCATGATACAGATGGAACCCGATTCGTCACGGACAGCCAAGCGCAAGCTACCCATCGGCATTCAGACCTTCCGCAAAATCCGCGAGGAGAACTGCTACTACGTCGATAAGACCCCCTACATAGCGCGGTTGGTTGACGAGGGCACCCACTACTTCCTGTCGCGCCCCCGTCGGTTTGGCAAGAGCCTGTTTCTCGATACCCTGAAGGAGCTATTCGAGGGCAACGAGCCGTTGTTCGAGGGGTTGGCCATCCACGAGCGATGGGACTGGTCGGTGCGCTATCCGGTGCTGCGGCTCGACTTTAGCAGGGGCAACTTCAAGGAGCCGGGCCAGCTACAAGAGGACGTAATGGCGCAACTAGACGCCATAGAAAGGCGGGAGGGTGTCGGTTCGGACTACGCTGGTGCGCCAGCGCGCTTTAGCCATCTGATGGAAGCGTTGCACGAGCGCAGCGGCCAGCGGGTAGCAGTGCTAATTGACGAGTACGACAAACCGATTTTAGACGCGCTGGAGGTGCCGGAGGTGGCGCGAGCCAACCGCGACTTGCTGCGCGGGCTGTATTCGACGATCAAGTTTGGCGACGCACACATTGCGTTTACTTTCCTCACCGGCGTGAGCAAGTTCTCCAAAGTCAGCCTGTTCTCCGGCCTCAACAACCTCAAGGACATTACCTTAGACCCGCGCTACTCGGCCATTTGCGGCTATACCGAGGAGGACTTGGACGCGGTGTTCACCCCGGAACTGCCCGGCTTAGACCGAGAGGAAATCCGGCGCTGGTACAACGGGTACAACTGGCTGGGTGAGGAACAGGTGTACAACCCCTTCGATGTCCTTCTGCTCTTTGACCGTCGCCAGTTCGGGGCTTACTGGTTTGAGACGGGTACGCCGACGTTTCTGCTCGATATGTTGTTGGAGCGCGGAGTCAATTCTCTTGCCTTGGACGACATGCTCGGCAGCGACGAATTGCTATCGACGTTTGACGTGGATCACATTGCGACTGAGGCCCTGCTGTTCCAGACCGGCTACTTGACCATTCGCCGCACCGAGTCGCGCGGCGGGGAAATATACTATCGGCTGGGCTACCCGAATCGGGAGGTGCAGCAGAGCCTGAACAAGAGCCTGCTGAATCACCTGACGGGCAACCCCGCACGTCGGGTCGAGCACAGCGCCCGGCTGTACGACCTGCTGCTGGTCAACGACTTCGACGGCTTGGAGACGCTGTTCGCGTCGTTTTTTGCCAGCATTCCGTATCAGTGGCACACCAACAACGAGATTGCCGACTACGAGGGGTATTACGCCAGCGTATTTTACTCGTACTTCGCGTCGCTGGGGCTGTCGGTCACAGTGGAGGACAGCAGCAGTGCTGGTCGCTTGGACATGGCGGTGGAGTTCAATGGGCAGGTGTACCTGTTCGAGTTCAAGGTGGTGGAACGGGCGGCGGAGGGGGCGGCGCTGCGGCAGTTGCAGGAGCGGGACTACGCGGCCAAGTATCGCGGTCGGGGCGCGGCGATTCACCTGATTGGGGTAGAGTTCAGTCGGGAGAAGCGCAACGTGGTCGCCTTTGAGGTGGAACGGGCGTGAGGCGGTGGTCGGAGGCCGCTATTGCAAGAGGATGCGGTCTCCCGGACGATTAAAGTCGGCTGCATGGTGCCTGCCTATTCGCGCATTTTAAGCAAAACATAGGTGCATAAAACATAGGGGTTGGGTGTTGTACAATCCAAGAAGCAGACCGGCGTTCACATTGACGCTAAATTGCTTAGTCTGTATATTAACTTAACTATTTTTAACAACTTATAAAAATGACGGACTCGCGCTATCACCGCGAATTCCGCCTCTTCCACCGCTGAGATTTCCCACTGGCATGCAAATTTGCGCTCCCTTATGGCTAGGGATTTGGGGCCTTGCTATATGCTTGCCCACCCTCCCGGCCCGCGCCCAAATGCCCGACAAGCGCTGGACGCTGACTGAGCTTATCGACCGCGCCTTGGACCGCGATGGCGAGGTTGCGAGTGGCCGCTGGAAGGTCGAGTCGGCTGACGCCCGCCGCCGTCAAGCCGCGGCCGCTAAAATCCTTCCCCGCCTGCGCATAGATAGCGAAAGCGGCCTAGTCCCAGATGCTATGGGCAGCGTATTCAACCCGCCCTCTGATACCACGGGGTTCCGATCCTTGGGGCCTTTTGCGCGCGCCGAACTGCAATTTGTGCAGCCACTCTATCCCATCAGCCTTGCTCGCCACTTGGACGAGGCCGCGACCCGAGGAGTCGCTGTGGAGCAGTCCGATTTGTCGCAGACTCGGTTGGATGTGGCCTTTGCCGTCAAGGAGCTGTACTACGGGCTGCTGTTGGCGCAAGACTTGAACTCCTTGTCGCAGCGCGTGAGCAATGAGTTGGCTAGCAGAGCTGAGGAACTGGACGACGACCCCTCGCTCTCGTCGTCCGACCGCTATAAGCTGCGGCTGGCTCAGCTCGATTTGGCCGTGCAGCAGCGCGAGGTTGGCGATCAATTGGCCTTGGCGCGGGCGGCGTTAGCTTGGCGCACGGGCCTGCCCAGCGATGCGCCGCTTATGCTCCGGGCCGAGCGGCTCGCGCCGGTGGCCGCTTTAGTCCCGCCCTTAGACGAATTGGTCGCACGAGCCCTCGACTTGCGACCGGAATGGCGCAAGCTGCAAGCGGGCCTCGCAGCCAAACAAGCCCTCACACAAGCGGCCCGCGCCGCGTACCAGCCCCAAGTGTTCATCGGCGGTGGTTTGCGCTACGCCGTGGCCCCTGGCCGCACCGACCAGCGGAACCCATTTGTCAAAGATGAGTTCAACTTTTTTAACGGCGGCGTCTTCATCGGAGTGCGGCAATCGTTGGAATGGCACTTGTTGGCAGCGGATGTAGATAGGGCACGCGCTGAATACCGTGCGCTCGAAGTGCGCGTAGCGGGTGCGCAGGAGGGGATCCGCTTGGATGTCCACCGCGCCTATTTGGACTATGGCCGCGCCGACCGCGATTTACAAGACATGCGTAAGAGTCGGCGATTGGCCCGGCAGTGGCTGCGGGAGGCCCGCGACGATTTTGAGTTTGACCCGCAGACCATCGGCGACTTGATCGCCGCCTTTGAGACTTGGGCTCGCCGCGAACAAGGCTATGGCGAAGCCCTGTACGACTTCAACCTCAGCGTTGCCCGCCTCGAAAAGGCCACGGGCGGTCTCGAACTGATTCGACGCGATGCGACTCCTTAGCACGGTCCTGTTGTTGGCTTTGGCTAGCCCAAGCGACGGCTGGGCCGACGCGGCTTGGGCGACGGCAACCGTGGCGCGGCTGAACGCGCTGCTAGAGGCTCCCAACCGAGAGCGCACCGACGAGGCCGACCGCTTAGTGCGCGAGCACTTGGCTGTGGGCGAGTTTACTGCGACGACCTTTGGCGACTATCTCGAAAAGTCGCTGGACGCATACCGGGACTTGCTATCCGATCTGCGTTTTGCACACCTCGTCGAGCACTATCGCAGCCGACTGGTTAGAGCCTATCAGCATCGTCTCAGCGCCGACTTGGCCGTCCAGCTTGCTTCCCCGGATTGGCGCGGCTTGCGCTTGGACAGCCTCGAAGTGAATGGTCAGCGGGGCCGGGCGCAGCTTCGTGCGTTATTGGCTACGCGCTCGCTCGGCGTGGAGGCCGACTTGATTCTCGCAGACGGAACTTGGAAAATCGCCGAGCTAAAGATCGACGGTCGGCCCGTCTCCAGCCACTACAGGCGTCGCTATCAGTCGCTGATCGACGGTGGCCATTCGCCGCCGGTGCTGGAGGCCCAGCTTGCCGAGCGCGAGTACGTCGTCCTCGAGGACTTTGCCGCTACTTGGGATGGGTCGCAGCCGATGGAGTGGGGGCCGTGGAAGAAACAGGATCGGCACAAACCGGTGCTCTACCACGTAGAGGGGCGTCCCCGGCGCTACATGGCGGCGCGCGATTCGAGCCATTCGGTCATCTTGGGAAAATTCGTCCACTGGAATCCGCGCCAGTACCCGATTATGACTTGGTGCTGGCGTGCCGCAGCCTTGCCGCAGGGAGGCAACGAGTTTCTCGACGACGCCAACGACAGCGCGGCTGGTTTGTACGTTATATTCTCCAAGAATTGGTTGGGGGTTCCCAAACAGCTCAAATACGTGTGGAGCACGACCTTGCTCGAAGGCACAGTGGGCCGGCGCGACAAGATATTCCGGCCTTGGTTTTTCGTCGTCGAAAGCGGCGCGACCAATTTGAACAGATGGACTTTTGAGGTCGTTGACTTGGAAAAGCACCATCGGGAAAAGTTGGGTGGCCGGCCGGCTAAGCGCACCATCGGCTTGGGGCTGCTCACAGACGCCAACTCGACTCGTTCGTACGCTGAGGCGTACTACGCAGATTTGCGCGTGTGGACGCGCGAGGCTTTTGACGGCGGGCGCGTTGTCAACTACTGCGGCGGACTCCCCGCTCCCAACGGCGCGTACGCAGAGGAGGATCTACAATGAAAAAGGACTTCGGCGAGCTCAGACTTCGGCGAGCTCAGTCGAGTCGTCGAGCCGTATGGTGCGGTGTGTGGGCTGTCTTTTGCGCCACAGTGGTCAGCGCGGCCGACGATCCCATTGCCTTCCTCAAAAGCCACGACGCCGAGGTGCAGGCCATCCTCGCCGAGGCACCGGCTGACTCGCTGCCTCCGGCCGTGCGGGAACAGATCAAGAAGCACATCAATGCGGCCTTTGACTTCCGGGAATTGAGCCGCCTCGCCTTGGGAGATCACTGGGAAGAACGCTCCCCGGCCGAGCGAGACCACTTCGTCGAGACCTTCAGCAGCATCATCCGCGAGCAGAATTTCGACAGTTTCTCTCGCTACTACCGCGAGGGCGAAATCCGCTACGAGTCGGCCGAGGTGCAAGGAGACACAGCTGTCGTCCAAGCGCTGGCACCTGTGCGGGATGAGGAAATAGAGATCGAATACAAGCTCCATCGGGTGGAGGGCGTGTGGCGGATATACGATTTGGTCATTGACGGCGTTAGCACGGCTGAGGGCAACAGGCGGCGCTATGCCCGCTACATTGAGAAAAATGGCTACGAGAAGCTGATCGTCCAGCTCGACAAGCAGTTGGCCCGTCTGCGGGAAACGGTGCTCTCGCCGCCTGCAGGCGGTGCAACCGAGGATTAACCCTCCGCCATGCCCATAAGCCACCAGCGCCTGGTTCGCTACATCTACCACCACTACATCGGCATAATTGCGCTGGCCACTATCCTGTCGGTATTTGCCGGGTTCTTCGCTGCCAAGCTGGCCCAAAACATCAAGACCGACTTCGCCGACCTGCTGTCCGACGACTACGTCAGCGTCAGGGAACTCAACCGCATCAAGGCCCGAATCGGCGGCATCGGCCCGCTGATGGTCGTCATTACCAGCGACGACTTGGACGCGGCCGTTTCCTTCATGCAGGTCTTGGCCGATTCGCTCGAACACAGTCCGCTGATTAGTTCGGTGAGCCTCCTCGACAGCAAAAAGGATCTGCTCGAAAGAAACCAGCTCCTCTATATGGACTTAGAGGACCTACAAGAAATCAACCGCCGCCTCGACGAGCACGTAGAGTTGCAAAAGCTCAAGCAGTCGCCGCTCTACTTCGCCTTTGACGACGAGGAAGAGCAGGTGCTCGACTTTGCGGATATCGAGGCCAAATATCAGCAGGATGGCGCGGAGGTTCCAGAGCAATATCGCCAATACTTCATCACGCAGGAGGGCAATGGCGTCATCCTCCGGCTCTACCCGGCTGGGCTTACCACGGATGTCTCCTTTTCACACGCTCTAATCGATCATCTCGACCAGACCATTGCCGCCATCGGCCCGGAGCGCTTCCACCCCAGCATCGAATGCGTGTATAAGGGCAGTTTCCAAAACAGCGCCAACCAATTCACGATCATTATCCGCGACCTCAAGTCAACGGCCTTGTACAGCATCGTCGGCGTGCTGCTGCTCATCACCCTGTTCTTCCGCCAAGTAGTTGGCTCGCTCTTCATCACCTTGCCGTTGATGATGAGCCTAACTTGGACTTTTGGCGTCACCTACTTGGCCATCGGTAGCCTCAATATGATCACCGTGGGGCTGTTCGCCATCCTCTTTGGGCTGGGCATTGATTTTGGCATCCACATCTTCGCTCGCTACCGCGAAGCCCACCGCCGAGGCATGGACATCGAACAGGCCCTGACCGTGACCGTTCGGTACACGGGTAAGGCCCTGGCGACGACGGCGGTTACTACCTCGATTGCCTTCTATTCACTGCTGTTGACGGATTTTAAGGGGTTCTCGGAGTTCGGCTTTATCGTCGGCACTGGTATCCTGTTCTCGCTGGTGGCCATGGTTGCGATATGCCCGGCCTTTATCGTCCTCGCCGAGCGCCTGCGGTTGGTCATCCCGATCCGCAAAAGAAGCGTCCTGTGGCGCACCGGTCGCTATCCCAAGCCTTGGGCCACCTTGCTGATAGGCACAGTGATCACCGGGTACTCGCTGTACCACCTCGGCGATTTGGAATTTGAGTACGACTTCAGCAAGCTCAAGCCCGCGCCGCCGCCCAACATCAACAAGGGCAGCCTGCCCCAGAGCCTGAAGGAAGGCCGCTCGCCGGCCATCGTCTTGACCGAAAGCTACGACGAGGCCATGGAGGTGGTTCGCACGGTCGAGGCTATTAAGGCTACTAACGGCGACTCCTCCACGGTCCTCAGCGTCAAGAGCGTGTACTCGGCGCTGCCGCAAGACCAAGACGCCAAGCTAGCACTCATCGCCGATATCCGCGCCTTGCTCGACCGGGAAGAGGGCCTGTTCAGCGAGAGCGAGCGGGCTAAACTGGACTCGCTGCGCCCGTACCTCGACGTGGAGAAGCTCACGCTCTACGACCTGCCCGCGGACTTGACCAATGAGTTCAAGGACAAGGAGGGCAACATCCTCAACTTTGTGGCGATCAATGCCGCAGTCGAGCTCAAGGACGGGAAAGACGCCATCCGCTTTGCCGAGGAAATCAGCCACATTGAAACGCCGACGGGCAAGACCTACATAGCCTCTAGCTCGCACATCATCGTCGCCGAGATGCTCAAGGTCATGCTCGAAGATAGCTCCCTCGCCGTGATCCTCACGCTCGCGGTCGTGGCGGTAGTGCTGCTCATCGACCTGCGGAGTTTCGTCGATACCCTGCTGGTGCTCACGCCGCTCTTGAACGCCTTGGTGTGGGTCGTGGGCTTCATGTATGCGTTTGACATCAAGCTCAATCTCTACAACATGGTCGCCTTTCCGACGATCATTGGCATGGGCGTTGATAACAGCGTCCACATCTTCCACCGCTACCAAGAAGTCGGCCGCGGCTCGCTGCGTTTAGTGTTGCGCACGACCGGGCTCGCGCTGTTGGGTACGTCGCTGACGACGATGGTCGGCTTTTCGGGATTGGTGCCGGCTATCCACCCGGCGCTCACGTCGATTGGCGTGCTCTCGCTGGTGGGCTTGGGGTCCTGTTTTATCACGTCCGTCACGCTGCTGCCGGCCCTGCTGCAAATCCGCGAACGCCGCGCTGAGAAGCTCTAACTTTGGCAGCCATGCGCGTCGGCATTGTAGGGGCGGAGATTTTTGGCTTGGCCGCCGCTTTGGAACTCAACTGCTTTGCCGACTCCGCGAATGCCTCTGGAAATTGAGCGTGGACTCCCTATAACTCGACCCGACGCAAGACCGGGCCTGCCTTTTCTCAATGGGGGTTTTGGCTATATTGAAATGGAGGTTGAGGCAAAAAAATGGAGCGAGAGACGGGACTCGAACCCGCGACAACCACGTTGGCAACGTGGAGCTCTACCAACTGAGCTACTCTCGCTCGAAAATCACTCGTTATAGAAGGGAAAAATATAACCATGCCCCGTATAAGCGTCAAGATGCGCCAAGCTCTGTTACCTCTCGTCGCGGCCCTCTTGGGAGTGGCCTGTGAACAGGGGCCGCCCGAGGAGTCGCCGGCTTGGCCCCCCAAGGCGCGTTGGTACAACAATCAGGGCGTGGTCTATATGGATCAGCACAACTACACGCGCGGTCGGGAGGAGTTTGCCCGCGCCCTCGCCTTGGCTCCAGACTACGCTAGTGCACAGGCCAATTTAGGCATTGCGTACTACGCCCTCGGCAAGTACGACAGCGCCGCCACGGCTCTGCAAACCGCCCTCTCCATCGATCCCGATCTCCTCCACGCCAACTACGCGCTGGGTCTGATCTACAATGCCCAAGGTCGGGAGCACGACAAGGCGCTCGCCGCTTTGCAAAAGGTCGCGGCTGCCGACCGCGACGACCCCCACGTGCGCTACTACATGGGGCAGATGCGGGCCAAGCTAAACGAGGGCGAGGCCGCCATCGCCGACTTCAAGGATGCCATCCGTCTCGATCCCTACAATGTGTCGGCGTACTACGGACTGGCCAATCTCTATCGGCGGCTCGGGCGCGAGGAAGAGTGGAAAAGCACCTTGGAGCACTTCAACCAGCTCAGCCAAGCCGGGCACCAAGGCGTCTCTTCGTCCTATCAGGGACAGGGCAAATACGCCGAGGCCGTTGCCGACGCTGGTGGCGGCGATCCGAGTCAGGACGATGTGGCTGGGCCTTTTGCATTTGCGGAGGCTGGTCCGGCGACTGACTCGGTGCGCTTTACCGCTTTGGGCGACTTTGACGCGGATGGCCGGGTGGATGTCTTGGCCGGGCTTCGACTTGAGCTCAGCCGAAAGGCCGAGAGCTTGCAGGTGTACGCTGGCGGCACCGGGGAAATGCTCGCTGCTCCGACGCTTCCCGATGGCTTTGGGGCGACTGGAGCGATCTCCGGTGATCTCGACAACGATGGGACCGCGGACTTGGTCCTCAGCGGCGCGGGCGGAACCTTGCTCTATCGAGCGGCTGACGGCGGGTGGGCTGACGGAGAAGACTTGCCTGCGGCTTCGACTGGTGTGGCGCTGGGCGATGCCGACCACGACGGCGACCTCGATGTGCTAGTGCTCGGCCCGCACGTCTCGCTGCTGGCCAACGACGGGGAGGCCCGCTTTGCTGCTACGGGCCAACCCGCCGATCCGGTCGCGGCGGATCGGGCTGCATTCTCCGACCTCGACAACGACCGCGACGTGGATATAGTCCTGCTTTCGGCCGAGGGCCTGCAAGTGCAAACCAACAATCGCGACGGCACGTTTGCGGAAATCGCTGAAGCTTTGGGCTTGGGTGCCGTGCAGGGCGCGGGCTTGGCCGTCGAGGATTTCAACCAAGATGGCTATATGGATTTGGCGGTCGTGGCCAACGGTACCGTGGAAACGCATATAAACCAAGCTGGCCGCACCTTCGTCCGGGCTGAAGCGTCGGCTGCGTCCGGCGGGCAGGCGCTGCTTCCCGCCGATTTCGACAACGACGGCGACCTCGATTTGCTCGCCTGCGAGGACGAGCGGCTGCAACCGCTCGCTTATAACGACGGTCAGTTCCAGCCGCAATCTCCGCTTGACGAGCCGGGCGGGGCTGCGCTCGTGGCCGATTTCAACGGCGATGGCCGCGTGGATATTTGGACCGGTGGCCGGGTGCTGCACAACCAAAGTGAGGGGGGGCACTGGATCGAGGTCGCCGCCCAAGGGCTTAACAGCAACCGCGACGGCGTCGGGGCCAAGGTGGAGGTGAAAACCACCCACCGCCTCCAGAAGCGCGAGATTCGCAGCGAGGGGTACGCGGGCGTGCTCCACTTTGGCTTGGCGCAGAGCGATTCGGTCGAATTCATCCGCATCCTCTGGCCCGGCGGCGTGCGTCAGACCGAGTTGGCCACTGGAGCCGGACAGCGGCTGGAGTTGACGGAACTCGACCGCAAGGGGACCTCGTGCCCGATCCTCTACGCTTGGGACGGCGAGCGCTATCGCTTTGTCACCGACATTTTAGGGGGGGCCATTATTGGCTATTTGACCGCCCCGGGTCAGTACTATCAGCCCGACACTGACGAGTACGTTCGGTTGGGGCCGCTGGCCCCCAAGGACGGTCACTACGTCTTGCAATTGACTAACCAGCTAGAGGAGATCATTTACGTTGATGCTCTCGAACTAGTGGTGGTCGATCATCCGCCCGGGTTTGACGTATATCCCAATGAGCGCCTGCTTTCCCAGCCTCCTTACCCGGAGTTCAAACTGTATCCCCTACGGGGTCTGCGTCCGCCGGTAGCCGCCAGCGATCACCGGGGGCTGGACGTGTTGGCTACCCTGAAAGAGATCGACGACGATTGGTACGACGGGTTTGACCGACTCGACATACACGGCTATGCCGAAGACTATGCGCTAGAGCTGAATTTGGGCGACCTGTCCGAATTCGCCCATCCGGTCTTGCTCGGCTACGGGTGGGTCGATTACGCGCATTCGACCTCGAATTGGAGCGCAGCGCAGCGCGGCTTGTCGCTGTATCCGCCGCGTTTGTCCGTCGCCGATGGCGAGGGAGGCTGGATCGAAGTCAGCGCAGATATGGGTTGCCCGGCGGGCCTGCCCAAACACGCGCTCTTCGACTTGGCGGGTCTGTTCCCGTCTGACGACTACCGGCTGCGGATCGAGACCAATACCGCGCTCTACTGGGATCAATTGCTGGTGGGCGACGCTGCGGACGTTCCCCTTGAGGTCCACCGCCTGCAACCGGCACAAAGCGACCTCCACTGGCGCGGCTACCCAGCTCATACGTCCATCAAGGGCACCTTTGCTTTTCGCTATCACTACGATCAATTGGAGTTAGAAGCGCCTTGGGGCACCCACGCTGGGGCCTTCACCCGCTTCGGTCCGGTGGAGGAGTTGGTCGAGGACATTGACGACCGCTTTGTCATCATGTTCCACGGCGACGAGCTGACCGTTGAATTCGCCGCCTTGCCGCCGCCCTCGACTGGTCTCGTGCGCTCGTTCCTGCTGTACGCCGATGGCTTCGGCAAGGACATGGACCTGCACTCGGCGCACTCGCTAACGGTCGGGCCGCTGCCCTTTCACGGGATGTCTGGCTATCCGTACCCCGCGAGCGAGCACTATCCGCAAACTAGCGCGCACCTAGAGTACGTGCAGGAATACAATACGCGCTGGGTCAAGGGCTACTATGAATAGAGAGCTTCTGGGCAGGGTAATAGAAGAGGCGAAACGCGCGATTCGCCTCCTACTGCTCTATTTTAATAAAGAGCGTCTAGGCAGGGTGATAGAAGGGGTAAAAGGTGCGATTACGCTCTCACTGCTCAAGAGGCTGCTACTCTACACCGCTTGCTTCCTCGTCTTGTACTCCATTGCCGGCGTGAGTGGCTATCTGATTTTCAACGACAACTTGCCCGACTTCGACGCATGGAGCTTTCAACCCAAGCGAGTCACCAACGTGTATTCGGCCGATGGCCGCCACTTGCAGGACTTTCTTGAGGAAAACCGCGAAATCGTCACTTATGAGGAAATCCCGGCGTCTATGCAGGCCGCCCTCCTCTCGGCTGAGGACCGGCGCTTCTTCTCTCATTGGGGTATCGATATATACCGCATCCCCGGATCGCTGCTGGCCAATCTCAAAGACCGGCGCCTCGTCGGCCAAGGGGCCAGCACGCTTACCCAACAGCTCGCCCGCAATATCTTCGCCGAAGTTGGCACGCAGCGCAGCAGCGCTTCCTTTGCGGATGTGGCGGCCACATACGCACGTAAAATCCGCGAACAGATTACCGCCGTCTTAATCGAGCGCCTGTACACCAAGCCCGAGATAATGACTATGTACCTCAATACAGTCTATTTCGGCCACGGTGCCTACGGGATTAAGTCTGCGGCGCGCCTGTACTTTGACTGCGAAGTCGATCAGCTCACGCTCGAAGAGAGTGCCTTGCTCGTCGGGTTGCTTCCGAGGCCAAATAGTTTTACTCCTCTGCGCCATCCCGAACGCGCCCGCAGGCAACGCAATCTGGTGCTGTACAGCATGGCCGACAATGGCGCGATTACTTCCGCCGAGCGCGATTCCCTGCGCAACGAACCTATCGCCACTCGCCGGGGTAGCCACGAGGAGACCTATGGCATAGCCCCGTACTTTGTCGAGCACGTCCGTCAGCAAATGCAGCGCGAGTTTGGCATGGCAACCTATCGCGAGGGCTTTGTGGTCCACACTACGCTCGACTCTCGCTTGCAGCAGATCGCCGAAAAGCACTTTGATACTGAAATAGGCAAGGTGCAGGAAAAGGTGGATCAGTACTTAAAAAATGTAGGCGCGTCCCGGAGTGTGCGCGACTCAGCCGTAGTCCAAGCCGCCTTCGTGGCTATGGATCCGGCTACTGGGCACATCTTGGCCATGATTGGGGGCCGCGACTTCAGCCACAGCAAATTCAACCGCGCCACCCAAGCCAAGCGGCAGCCTGGGTCCGCGTTCAAACCCTTCGTGTACACGGCTGCCATCGACAACAATCGCTTTGTGGTAGATGTGCTCGACGACAATGCCTTTACGCTGTGGGACCACAGACGCGAGCAGTTTTGGGATCCCGAAAACTACGACAAGAAATTCAAGGGGCCGATGACGCTGCGCGAAGGGCTGAAACAGTCGCGCAACCTCATCGCCATTAAGTTGGCCGACGAACTCGGCCCGGCCCTGATTGGGAGTTATGCCCGCAACATGGGCATATCCACGCCCATCCAAGCCATTCCCTCCATCGGTGTCGGCACCAGCGAGGTGTTACTCCTCGACTTGGTGGCGGCATACGCGGTCTTTCCCAACAAAGGCATCCATGTCGAGCCGATGGCGATCAGCCGCTTGGAACGCAAGGACGGCGATGTCTTTTTTACGAAGGAAAGCGGGCGCAAGCAGGAGGTGCTGCGGCCGGCCGTGGCCGTAATTGTCGCGGACATGCTGCGCTCGGTCGTCGATGAAGCTGGCGGCACTGGATACGGCATCCGCACAAAGTACGATTTTCGGCCCCAAGCAGCCGGTAAAACCGGCACGACCAATGACTACACGGATGCGTGGTTTATCGGCTTTACGCCCCATCTCGTAGCTGGGGTCTGGGTCGGGATAGACGACCCCAGCCTGCGTCTCTGGCCGAGGCAGGCCGGCTCGGCGGCGGCCCTGCCGTTGTGGGCGGAGTTTATGAAGGAGGTGTATGCGAGCGTGGAGCCTTATCGCAGCCTGAGAAACCGCGGGTTTGAGTACCCAGCGGACCTCGTCGTGCGCCGCGCAGTCTGCAATGAATCCAACAAGATCGCCACTCGCTTTTGTCCCGATCAGCGAGTGGAGCTCTTCATCGCTGGCGAAGTCCTGCCGGGCACGTGCCCTCTACATGGGCGGCCCCAAGAGCAGGCCCCTAGGCGCATCCAGCGGTTTTGAAGACTACAAAACGAAAAAGATGTAGAATAGCCCGCCGAGAATGCCGGCCGATAGGCCGCGCACGATGGCTTTGTTTTCTGGTTTGAGTACCGTTTGTTCGACCATGTCATCCCCACCTAAGACCCCACTTAATCCCTTCGATACCAAATCCCCGCTATAGGCTTGGACGCGGCGGTCCCAGCGCACGATGTGGTCGGCGGCTGTTTCTATTCTGAGAAAGAGGTCGCCGTATGCCTCGCGCCGTTGTTCGTTGCCCCAAAAAAGTAGCCGCCGGGGTGCTGGCGAGTACACCACGCGCGCCCTGACCAGCCGATAGTAAACCACGTCGGCTGGCGCTTCTTCCGGCTGGCGCACCAGCACCTGATAGCCTCGCTGCTGCAAGGTCTCGATCAGGGCGTCCTCAACGACCCAATTGGCCTCGTTCTTTTCGTCTTCGGCTTGGAGGAAAAGTCGCGTACCCGGGGATAGAGGGAGGGCATCCATTTGGTGGTCTAGGGCGCGGACAAAGGCTTGATTGATCAACTGCAAGTCCGTGGGCGTTTGCTGTGCGCCGCCTCGGGCTTGGGCCGTTCCTGGCCATACCACGCGCACCGTGTTCGCGCCGTGCAGGGGAATAAAGTGATCCCGCCCCACGGGCTTACAGGCACTCTGCCAAGTAAAAGGCCCTGGGCGCTGCGGCACAGCTTCGAGCGTCACCCGAATCGCTGCGCCCGCGTCCAAGCTATCCAAGTCGCTCACCAGCAGGCTCGGTGCAGCTTCCTCGTCGCTTCGTACGAGAGCCGCGCCCGGCGGCCCTTCCACCAAGGAGACATCCGAGAACGCTGGCGCAACTTGCAGGCGCAGGGCCGCTAGGCCGATGGGGCTGGCGCTTTCGTTGCGCCATATACAGGTGATTGGCCCGCGCTTGCCCACCTCCATAAATCCAGCTTCCAACGCCATCATAAATCCAGGCTCCAAGGCCATCGCGGGCAGCGGGTCCACCTGCAAGTGCTGGGTCGCCAAGTCCACTGGACTCTGGCCGGAGACCTGTGCAGCGGCCGCCAAGGGTAGGGGGCCGAGGTGAGTCGGAGCCACTTGTACTATCCAAGAGAGCGTATCGGCCTGCCCAGGGGCCAAGCTACCCTCCCAGCGCTGTGGGGCGTCGCCCTCCGGCCAGTTCAGTTCCGGCGGCCAGTTCCAATTCAGTTCTTCTAAGGGTGGCCCCGATGCATCGTCGAAGCGCACAATCGCGCGCAAGTCAAAGCGCTCGCCCTGATAGACCCGCTGTGGCTCAATGGACCACGAAATGGCTGGCGGCGGGCGAACTGCTAGGTCGAATTCGGTCTGGTGGGCCGGAGCGCCCTGTGGGTCGAGCGAGGAGTGAATTGTCGCGGTCCAGCCGATTGTTCCCAGCTCAGCGGCGGCTAGGTCGATGTAGAGGGTGTCGATGTGTTCTCCGGCCAAAGGCCGCGCTGCATAGTCTATACTGATTGATGCTGCCTCTAGCTGCGCCTTGCCTAATGCCGAGCGGACGCTCTGCAAATGCGCGTTGCCGAGACACCGTAGATCTGCGCTGACTATGGCTTCGCCATCGCCGGGGAAGTAGTGCAAGTAGAGGATGGACTGCTGATCCAACGCCGGCCCGGCAATCGCCGGTTGGTCTAAGCGCGCACTGAGCGTCGAGCGGGCGCTTACCGGCACCACGGCCGCCCACAGCGCGATGACCACCCATAGTCCGCGCCAATAACTTCCATAATCTCTGCCTTGAAGGACGCGCCTTCCTACTGTCTTTTGGGTTGCCATTCGGTTCGCCCTTCGTCGCTATTACCGTGTGTCGGCCCCTTGGCCAAGAAAGCCTAACTTACTTTTTAACTGTAACTTACGTCTAATTCAAGCCTAACGTACGGCGTGGGTGCTGTCAAGGCAGTTTAGCCCCTAGCCGCATCCGTAGAAAGGCTTGACTGAACCCGCGTGCGCCGCTAGGTTGTACAAACCAGCGCGAGGAACGTTAGATGCGCTGATCTTGAGCAAGCGAGCCTTTCTGGGATGCGCTTGGTTTGGGTGGAAATTCGTCTATTTCGCGTTGTGTATGTCCACTTTTTCAAGGCTATACGACCCTTTGTGCATTGTCCTCTTGTTCGCCGTCGTGCATCGCACCAGACGCGTGGATTGGAACGCGGTGTGGCATAAAAAGCCGCACTCCTCTTCATGCTAGACTGGCTATTACCCGCATTGGGTGCGTTGGGCGTGCTCGGCCTCGGTGCACTGTGCGCCCCTATGACTTTTGCCTTGCGCTGTCGGCGCGAGGGGCTTCCAGAGTCTTGGGAATGGGGAGTGCGGCTGTCCTTTTTCTGGGGAGGGCTAGGGCTTGGGCTGCGATGGGGCCCCAAGGGCCTGCGCATCGCGCCCGTGCTCTTGGGGCAACTCCTGCCGTACCCCTACCTGCCGCTGCGGACCCAAGCAAAGCGCCGGCGAAGAGCACGGCGAAGAGCCAAGCGAGAGGCCGCGCCTAAAGCCAGTGAACGGAACCTGCGCACGCTCGTGCGCCTGCTGATCAAGCCCAGTCTTGGGCTGTTGGCGAGCCTGCCGCGCATCATTCGACTCAAAAAGCTGCGGGCCCAGGGCCGTTTGGGATTGGCCGACCCGGCCCAAACTGGGCGGGTTTATGGCTATTTACAGGCGGTTGCCGCACGCAAGGGAAAAGTGCAAATAAACGTCAGCCCGGATTTCGTGCGTGCGGGGGCCTTTGGCCGCTTGGACTTGGTCGCTCATTTGCACTTGGGCTTGTTAATTTTGCTTTTAGGGCGCTTTGGCTTGCAGGTGGCATACCGCTTGTTGGCCGCGCGCTTCCGTACCCCGATCTAAGTCGAGGAGCTTTTCATGGCATCGTCCGTAGAATCCCTAGTCGAGCGCGTCTTGGGCGAGTTGCACCGCATCGTGCAAACCGAAACCGTCATCGGGCAGCCGTTTCAGGCCGGCGACTTGACCATTATTCCGGTATCGAAAATATCGTTTGGCTTTGGGGCCGGTGGCGGGCTAGAGGGCAAGGGGCAGAGCGGGACGGGCGGCGGCGCGAACATCGAACCTATCGCCTTCCTCATCGTCGATGCCGATGGCCGGGTACAGGTGGCGTCCATCGGCGACCAGGAGGCCGGTTGGAGTCAGATCATCGCGCTGGTGCCCGAAGCCGTCGCCAAGATCAAGAAGTTCGTCAGCAAGAACAAAGAGAAAGACGCCGAGGCCGAGGCCGAGAGCGACTGAGTTGCCTCAGTGGTGGTCTTGGCTGGTGGGGAACACCTTGAAGCACCCGTCTAGCAACAGGTGGGTGTACCAACCGACGATGCAGGCTACAAAGAAAACCAAGTGCCCTTCCAGCAGAGCGTGTACGTTGTCCCAGGTGAATTCTCCCAGAAAAGCCTGCCGCGCCCGCCAGTATTCGTAGCTCGTGCCCAGCACCCCTACGGTGATGAACGGGCTGATCTTCCAGTGCGTCCAGCCGCGGTGGTGGTCCAAAAGCGGAAGGACGCACAAGAGGCCTACTATGGTCGCCAATTCGTAGTGCTCGGTCCAGCCCAGATAGAGCAAGACGCAGAAGACGCCGCGGAAAAACCACCGCTGTGCGACCGAAGCTGTGTCCAAGTCGGGGAAGAGAGAGAAAAACAGCGCAGTGCCGACGACAGCGGCTTGAGTAGCTAGGTCGTCGGGTGCGACAGCGCCGGAGGAAACCGCGCCTAGCGCCACTCCGGTTCCCGTGACGACCCCGCCCAAGACATGGCCTTTGAAGTTCACGATCGCCAACTCATTTTTTTTGTTGGTGGTAGAGTTGGCCGCAGGCTGCGTCGATGTCCCGCCCGCGGCTGTGGCGCACGGTAAACTCGACGTTGCAGCCTTTGAGCACTTGGTAGAACTGCGCTAGACGCTGACGGGCTGGTCGGCGGAAGCGGAGGTCTGTTGTTTCGTTGTAGGGTATGAGGTTGATCTTGCAGGGAATGTCGCGGGTCAGTTCGGCTAGCCGCTGTGCGTCGGCATCCGCATCGGTCAACCCGGCCATGAGCACATACTCAAAGGTAACGCCATAGCCGCGACAGGCGAAAAACTCGCGCGCGACCGCCAAGAGGTCGGCGATTTTGTACTTGCGGTTGATCGGCATGAGCTGTTCGCGCACCTCGTCGGTCGTGGCGTTGAGCGAAATGGCCAACCCTACGTTGAGATCTTCGGCTATGAGCCGGCGGATGCCCGGGATGTACCCTGCGGTAGATACCGTGATTTTCCGCCCTCCCAGCCCAATGCCCTCTTTTAGGCGCATTAGCTTTAGGGCGCGCGTGACGGCCGAGTAATTGAGCAGCGGCTCGCCCATTCCCATCATCACCACATTGGTCACCCGCTCGTCCCGCTCGCGGGCAAACTGATTGACCTGCAAGAGTTGATCGACGATCTGCCCGGCTTCGAGGTTGGCTATCATCCCCATCCGCCCAGTGGCGCAGAACTTGCAGTCGAGCGGACAGCCCACTTGCGACGACAAGCAGGCTGTGCGCCGGGTGCCATCGACGATCAGCACGGACTCGATGCGCTGCCCGGTGGGTAGCTCAAAGAGGAATTTGACGGCCTCGCCCGTGGCCGACTCTTGACGCATGACGAGGTTCAGGCAAGTAATGCGCGTCTGCTTGGCGAGCTTTTGCCGCAACATTTTGGAGAGATTGGTCATCTCGCAGACGTCGCGCACGCCCTTGGCGTAGAGCCAAGCGAAAATCTGACGGGTGCGGTACGCTGGTTCGTCGAGCTCGCCGACGAACTGGTCGAGTTCGTCAGGTAGCATGGCTTTTAGGTCGTAGGGTTGACTGGTCACCGTAAAAATCCTTGACTATTAAATGTCAAAGTTATTATATGTTAAAAGTTTGTTGAGACTGGTCAACGGTTTCCCCCCGTTGTCAGTTCCTTTGTTTTGCTCCCCATACATGTAGATTCTGGATATGCGATTCGGATTTCCCATCAAGTTCTGGGGCATCCTATGGAGCAGTTTTGCGCTTATGGCGCTGCGCTTGGGGATGTCCGCTCAGCACTCGACGACCACAGCCGTCCACTTCGAGGAAGTGGCCTTTGTTCCGGCCGCGGCGGCTACCGTTTGGGGGCCCCCTTTTGTCGGTCCTCCGATTCCGCCCCCACCCGACGATCCCACGCGGACGATTGCCGCCGAACTGCGCTCCGGGGATTCCCTTGACCGCTCGCTCAAGCAGTACCGCGTCCCCAGCAGCCAATTGGAACGGCTGTACGAAGCGCTGGACGCGGTTTTTGATTTTAGGCAAGTCAAGCCGGGCGATTACTACGAGGTCGCAATCGACACCAGCGACGCCATTCGCCGCTTTCGCTACACGCCTCATCGCACCCCGGATCGCCCGATTGAAGTGAAATTACACGGCGGTCAGTTTGTTGCTCGCCAATTGCAGCTACCGCTGGAGCGGCGGGTCGAGCGGCTCGAAGTGCGCATTGAGGACAACCTCTCCAATGCCATCAGCGCAGCCGGAGAAAGCATGGCACTCAGCGATGTGCTCGCCGATGACATATTTGGTGCCGTCATTGACTTCCAGCGGGACCCGCGCCGCGGTGATCGGCTAGGAGTTGTCTTTGAAAAGCTCTACATCGACGAGCACTTCGTCCGCTACGGCGATGTCCTGTTGGCACGCTACGAAGGCGAACAAGGGACCGAGTTGGCGGTCCGCTATGCTGCCATCGAGGGGGAGGATGCCTATTACAACGCCAGCGGCCGCTCCCTCGGCCGGATGTTCGTACTCAAGCCCCTCGGCGTCAATCGCATCACCTCACACTTCAGCCACCAACGCTTCCATCCCATTCTCAAAAAGCAGCGTCCCCACCTAGGGACGGACTACGGTGCGCCGACGGGTACCTTGGTGTGGACGACGGCCCGTGGACAGGTCGCGTTCGCTGGTTGGCAAAGCGGCTACGGCAAGTTGGTCGAAATCGTCCATGCCAATGGCTATCGCACCCGCTACGCGCACCTGAGCAAGATATTGGTTCGCAAGGGGCAGCGCGTAGAGCAAAAAGAGATCATCGGCAAGGTCGGTGCCACCGGACTGGCGACCGCCTCTCATCTGCACTATGAAATCATCAAGGACGGCCACCACATCAATCCCGAACTCATCAACGAAGGCCATGCCGTCCCAACGCTCGCCGACGATCTGTTGCCCGACTTTGTCCATCGGCGCGACGCGCTCTTGCACGTCCTCGCGCTCGGCCCGCGCACTTGGCGTTATGCCTCGACCTTGACATCCGCACCGCTCTAGTTTTATTGGCCGTATCGACCTTCTTTGATGGAACCAAAAGCGCTGCAAGAAATCGAAAATCTGGCCGAGCGCGACGGGCGCTATAAGAGCGATGCGTATCTTTTTGTGTACGATGCGCTAGGATACACGGTGCAAAAGCTCGGCAAGAACAATGATACCTTGAGCGAAGAGAAGCGACACATTTCCGGTCGGGATCTCCTTTTTGGCATCAGCGAGTACAGCGCCGATCAATTCGGACCGCTCACCCGCTCGGTCTTTGCCCACTGGGGCATTGAGCAAACGCGCGATTTTGGCGAGATTGTCTTCAACTTGGTCGATGCAAATTTGCTGCGCAAGACAGCCGAGGACCGGATTGAAGACTTCGTCGATGTGTACGATTTTGCCGAGGAGTTTGACTGGAAGAAGCGCAAGGCCGATCTCAAGCGCCTGCCCTGAGCGCGGGAGGCGAAGATGAAGATCGCTTACTTCGACTGCTTTTCTGGTATCAGCGGCGACATGATTTTGGGTGCCCTGCTCGACGCGGGTCTCCCGCTAGAGTACCTCAACCGAGAAATTGCCAAGCTGGGCGTCCAGGACGTCGCCATTGAGCGCGAAGCCACCGCCCGGCACGCCATTGCTGCCACCCGCGCCAAAGTCTGCGTGGCCGGCGCGCCGTTGGCCGACGCTGAGCACCATCTCGACCTGTCTGGCGAGCCTACGCACGATCACCCCCACGCCCACCTCAAAGATATAACCAACCGCATTGCCGACAGCCGCTTAGACGACGTCGTCAAGGAACGCTCCATCCGCGTTTTCGAGCGCCTATGTGCAGCCGAAGCCGAGGTGCACAACGCCGCGCCCGCGGAAGTCGCCCTGCACGAAGTGGGTGCCCTCGATGCCCTGATAGACGTAGTGGGGGCCGTGGCCGGCCTCCAACTCTTGGAGGTAGAAGAGGTCTGCGCTTCACCCCTGCGCTTTGGCACGGGTTTTGTGCGCTGCGCGCACGGGTGCTATCCGGTGCCGGTGCCTGGGGTCTTGGCCCTCTGCCGCGACGTGCCGACCGAGCAGACCGATATCCGCGCCGAACTCGTCACCCCGACCGGGGCGGCGATCATCACTACTTTAGCTAGTTCCTTTGGGCCGCAGCCGCCCTTTTGCCAACAGGCTGTCGGCTATGGTGCGGGCCGCCGCGACTTAGAGGCCATCCCCAATCTATTACGCCTGCGCTTGGGCGAGCGCGTCCCGGCCAGCGAGCGCGTCCTGCTGATCGAAGCCAACATCGACGATATGAACCCAGAGGTGTACGGCTATCTCTTTGACCGGCTGCTAGCGCAGGGCGCGTACGACGTGTACGCCACGCCGGTCCTGATGAAAAAGGGCCGTCCGGGCAACGTTCTCAGCGTCCTCGCTCCGGCGGGTCGCTTGGACGAGCTAGCTGCGATCGTGCTGCAAGAAACGACAACCATCGGCCTCCGCTACTACGGGGTGGAACGCCGCGTCTTGGAACGCCAGATCCGCGCCGTTGCCACGCCGTACGGGGAGGTCAACGTCAAGTTTAGCTATCTAGACGGACGTCGCCGCACCGCTCCTGAATACGAGGACTGCGCGCGGCTAGCCCAACAGCACCAAGTGCCCTTGCTCGCCGTATATGAGGCCGCTCGGGCGGCCGCCATCAAGGAGTAATGACCATTATGTTGCGATTGATTTTATGCGCGTTATGGCTGGTTTCCCCCGTGTCCAGCACGGGGCAAGCGGCGGAATGGCCGGCTTATAGGGGAGACCTAGACGAATTCGACAATATCCAGCGCCTGCCGGCGGGCGAAGGCCCAGACCGCCTCGTGCTCGGCGACAACGATGGCCGACTGCACGTCTATGAGGAGCGCGACCGCACCTATACTGAGGTGTGGGACAGCGACTATCTCGAAGGGGCCGTGGCCGGCGTGTTCGTCCTCGACATCAACGACGACCAACTCGACGAGATCGTCGCCTATACCGACCAGGGCCGCGTGTATTACTTCGACTCTCAGGACTACACGCTGCTGTGGAGCAACTCGCCTAATGAATACGAACGCATTACCAGCCTGACGATCGGCGACATTGACGACGACCCCCAGCCCGAACTCGTGTTTTGCGCCGATGGTCGTTTAGTCGTGTACGATGGCCGCGACCAGTACGAGCAGTGGCGCAGCGACCAGACCGACTTGACGGCCCATCAGATTCTCATCGGCGACGTCGATGGGGACGATGAAGACGAAATTGTGCTCAACGATGGCTACGTGTTCGACGCCCGCTTCTTCGACTTGGAGTGGAAGTCGCCCCAGCCTTTTGGCGAGCGCATGGGACTGCTCGATCTCGACGAAGACCAGATCCCCGAAGTTATCGGCGAGTTTCAGGGCCGCTACCTGCGCATCTTTGACATTGACCTGCGGCGGGAAAAGTCGCTAGGCCGCTAGCGGCCCAGCCTTGACATTCGGGCAACGACCGGCGTATATACTCCCTCTCATCCAAACACCAACAAGGAGCGATTGCAATGCGACCCGTCACCCTCTTCACTGGCCAGTGGGCCGACCTGCCTATTGAGACCCTCTGTCAACAGGCCGTTGAGTTTGGCTACGACGGTTTGGAGCTGGCCTGCTGGGGAGACCACTTTGAGGTTGACCAAGCCACAGATGCCTATTGCCAGGCCAAGCGCGAACTGCTCGCAAAATACGATCTAGCGCTGTTTTCCATTTCCAATCACCTCGTCGGCCAAGCCGTGTGCGACGCGATTGACAGTCGCCACGAGGCTATCCTGCCTCCGCGCATCTTCGGCGACGGCGACCCAGAGGGCGTGCGCCAGCGCGCAGCCGAAGAAATGATCGCCACCGGTCAAGCAGCCGCCCGGCTCGGGGTTGACGTGGTCAACGGCTTTACCGGCTCGTCGATCTGGCACCTGCTCTATTCATTTCCGCCGGTATCCCCCGACATGATCGAGGCAGGCTACGCGGATTTTGCCGCGCGCTGGAAACCGATACTCGACCAATACCAAGCACTCGGCGTCAAATTCGCGCTCGAGGTTCACCCCACTGAAATCGCCTTTGATATCGCCTCGGCCGAGCGCGCCATTCAAGCACTCGACGGCCACCCGGCCTTTGGCTTCAACTACGATCCCAGCCACCTCGGCTACCAGGGCGTGGACTACGTCGAGTTCATCTACCGATTCAGCGACCGCATCTTCCACGTCCACATGAAGGACGTAGGCTGGTCCGCAACGCCGACCGATGCCGGTGTCTTCGGCGGGCACACCGAGTTCGGCGACCGCCGGCGCTATTGGGATTTCCGCTCGTTGGGCCGCGGCAATATCGACTTTGAGGAAATCATCCGCGCCCTCAACCGCATCAACTACCAAGGGCCGCTGTCGGTCGAATGGGAAGACAGCGGCATGGATCGCGTCCACGGCGCAACAGAAGCGGCCGCCTTCGTCAAGCAGGTCGATTTCCCGCCTTCGGACATTGCCTTTGACGCGGCGTTTGAGGACTAGCGTTGCAGCGTTTTCAAGACGATCCGCAGATGGACGCAGATGGACGCAGAGTAGTAGAAACAAGACGGTCCGTAGCGCGAATTGTTCGATCATTCAGGATTGCTATAGTTGTTGCCCTGCTCGTCGCCTGCGGCCAAGAGGAACGGGCGCAGCAGACGTTGGTCTTTGGCCGTGGCTCGGATTCGATCGGGCTAGATCCGGGAATTGAAAACGACGGCGAATCGTTCAAGGTCTGCGACAACATCTACGAGACGTTGGTGACCTACGACAGCGAGGGCACGACCGTGGTGCCGCAGTTGGCGCATTCTTGGGACATCGCGGACGATCAGCTCACGTGGACCTTCTACTTGCGCACGGGGGTCCGCTTCCACGACGGCACCCTCTTTAATGCCGAGGCCATGCTGTTTTCGCTCGGGCGACAGTTTGACAAAGACCATCCCTTCCACAAGGTCGCCGGCGCGTTCAAATACTGGCAGGCTATGGGTATGGACGACATCGTCGCCGCGTTAGAAGCCCCGGACGACTCGACTTTTGTCATTCGCCTCAAAGAGCCTCATGCCCCCTTCTTGGCGAACTTGGCGATGAACTTCTGCGCGGCCGTCAGCCCCACTGCGGTGGCCCGTTACGGTCGCGATTACTTCAAAAACCCGGTCGGCACCGGCCCTTTCCGCTTGGTCGAATGGCGCAAGGACGAGCGCGTCGTCTTGGAGCGCAATCCCGATTACTGGGGGCCAGAGCCGCAGCTTGACCGCCTAATTTTCAAGCCTATTCAGGAATCCTCGGTGCGCTTCTTGGAGCTTTCGCAGGGCACGATTCACGGCTTCGACAACCTCAGCCCTGAGTACATTGAGCCGATCCGCGCCGACCCCAACCTCCAGCTCTTGACGCAGGCGGGCATGAATACCGGCTACTTGGCCATGAACATGGACAAGGAGCCTTTCGACGATGTGCGGGTGCGCCGCGCCATAAACCACGCCGTGGATAAGCAGGCCCTCGTGGATAATTTCTACGAGGGCTTGGCCATGCCAGCCAAAAACCCCATCCCGCCGACTTTGTGGAGTTACAACGACACCATTGCGGGCTATGGCTATGATCCGGCCAAAGCGCGGGCCTTGCTGGCGGAAGCTGGTTATGCCGACGGCTTTGAAACCGAGCTGTGGGCCATGCCGGTGCCGCGCCCCTATATGCCACAGCCTAGCAAGATCGCCGAGGCGATTCAGGCTGACTTGGAAAAGGTGGGCATCCGCGCTCGCATTGTGTCTTGGGAGTGGGGGACGTATTTGGACAAGGTGTTCGATGGCCAGCACCAGATGGCTTTGTTGGGCTGGACCGGCGACAATGGCGACCCGGACAACTTCCTCTACGTGCTCCTCGACTCCACCGCGGCCATCAAACCCGCCCAGAATATTTCGTTCTACCGCAGCGCCGAGCTGCACGACGCGCTTGTGGCGGCCCGTCGCTCCACTGATCGCGACGTGCGCACGCGGCTCTACGCCCAGGCGCAGGAAATTGTCCACCGCGACGCGCCTTGGGTACCGCTAGTACACGCGACGCAGACAGTGGTTTTCCAGCGCCGCGTCACTGGCTTCAAGCTGCATCCCACGGGCAGCAAGTGGTTCCATAGCACCGCGTTGGCCCCTTGAGCCATGCACCGCTTCGTCCTCCGGCGGCTCATCGCGCTCTTGCCGACGCTGGCGGGGATTTCGCTTTTAGTTTTTCTGATGCTCTACTTGGTGCCGGGCGACCCCGCCCAAGTCATGCTCGGGGAGCGCGCCAATGCCGAGAGCTTGGCCGAGTTGCGCGCGACCATGGGCCTCGACCAGCCCTTCCACGTGCAGTTTTATCGCTTCTTCACCGGCCTGTTGAGCGGCGACCTCGGTCGCTCGATTCGCACTCACGAGAAAATTACCACTGAACTCGTCCAGCGCTTCCCGGCCACCTGTGAGCTAACCTTGGCCAGTATGCTGCTAGCCATGACGGTCGGCATCTCGGCCGGACTGTGGGCCGCAGTCCGGCGGGGCAAGATCGCCGATCTGCTCAGCATGATTTTGGCCACGGCCGGCATTTCCATTCCCGTGTTTTGGCTGGCTCTGATGCTGGTGTTGCTGTTGGCCTTTTACGTGCCGCTCTTTCCGGTGTCCGGCCGCTTGAGCACGCATATCTATTTTGAGCCGATCACTTATTTCTACGTAATCGACACCCTCGCGCAGGGCGATTTCGCGGCCTGCGGCGACGTGTTGTGGCATCTTTTTCTGCCGGCCCTGACTTTGGGTACCATTCCCATGGCCGTCATTGCGCGCATGACCCGCGCCAGCCTGCTCGACGTTCTCGGCGAGGACTACATTCGCACGGCGTGGGCCAAGGGCCTGCGGCAGCGGGTAGTGATTGTGCGCCACGCCCTGAAAAACGCCTTCATACCCACGCTTACGGTCATTGCCCTTCAATTTGGCTACCTGCTCGGGGGCGCGGTTATAACGGAGACTATCTTCGCTTGGCCGGGGGTTGGACGCTGGCTCTTTTTAGCGGTGCAGGCGCGCGACTTCCGCGCCGTGCAGGGCGGGGTTTTGCTGCTGGCCACGGTCTTCGTGCTGGCCAACCTCATCGCCGACATACTCTACGCTTGGCTGGACCCCCGTATCCGCTACGACGAGGAATAGGTTCAGTCTGCTGCAGAGTAGGGGAGACCGGCCGGTCTCCCCTACGAAAAAAGCGGCGGTAATGGGCTTGCCCATTACCGCCGCTTGTGCATGTTTAACAGTGCCTATGTCGCTGGCACTGCGTCCTCTCAGCCGCCAGAGGAGGAGATGGTGATGCTTACGATGTCGCTTACGGCTGGATAGGTGAAGCCATCATCGACTAAGCGCACCGTACCGCCTTCGTCCGCTCCCGTGTTGGCAGCGGCCTGCCGCGGTGCTTGATTCGCGCCCACGCCCGGCTCCTCGTTGACTTCCGTACCAGCATCCCACAGGTCGATCTGATCAGTGATGTCGCCGCTTATGGGCTGGTCATCGGTGAACAGGGCAATGCCGGTGTCGCCGGGTGCCAAGAACAGGTCGTTGGATTGTACGTACATGGTGGCGAAAGACAGCCGGTCGCCGGGACGAGCCACGAAGGTGAACTCATAGGCGTTGCCCGGGGTCAGCGGACCGGGGCCGCCGGCCCCCACCGGCGTGGTGAACGTGCCGCTGTTTCTCGGTAGGTTCGCGGCTAGCTCGGCAGGACTGCCGTCTTCGGCGAGTGCTTCAAGTCCGTGACCGCGGTCGGGCCGGCCAGCGGTGAACAGGGGCGTTCCGCCGCGCTGGGCGACCCACGCGCCGGGCGCGAGGACGGTGCCGATGTTTTCAATCCGCACGGTGAATTGCGCTGGAGTGCGCCGTTCGGCCAAGCCAGCCACCGGATCGTCAGAGAAGGTCCGGGGGGAAGTGATAGTACCCTCAAAGCCCTCTTCTTCGTCTGCATCACCATCGCCGTCCATGCCGACCGTGTTCGGATAAAAGCCCGATGCAATGCCGAACTCCTGCCCCAAGATACTGAGCGGAGCGGCGTAGCCCACCTTCGGCGAGCTGCGGTCTTCGTCGCCTTCTATGAGTGGATCATCCCACAGGTACTCGACAAAACCGCCGCCATTGGCTACCTGCGCGAGGAGCTCTTGGGTGATCTTGACCCCATTGAGGTCTTCGAGATCGATCAGGTTTTGGCCTTCGAGGCTTTGATCTTCCCCGTGAAAAATCATGTTGCCTTGCAAGTCGGAGACGAATAGATAGATCGAGCCGCTTTTCCACTCGCCCTCAGAACGGAAGGTCTCAAGAGCCGCCAAGATCTCTTCCGCGGTGAGTGCTTCCAACATCTCCTTAGCGCGCAAGACAAATGCCTTTAACGTCTCCCGATCGACGACATCGGCGGCTGTTATGGCGTGATCCATATCGCTGTCTTCGCCGTCCATATCGGTGTCGCCATCCATGTCGCCGTCCGCATCGGTGTCGCCATCGGTATCGCTGTCCATGCCGCCGGCCTCAGCCGCGGCGATAATATCAACGATGTCGTACGGTACCCCAACGGTAATAGTGCCGGCCACAGATGGCTCAGCTCCAGACACATCGACCAGAAGGTCTAACGATACCGTACCATTGAACACACCAGAAGCGGTTATCTCTCCAGTCACGGGAATGCTCGGGAGCTGATCTTCGCCCACGTTCAGAGTGCCGTTGAGCACCAGCGTTCCGTCTGGCGAATAATCCGTTAGCACCCACTCGTTGCCCGCGATGGCCAACGTGCCACCGCTGGCTCCGTCAATCGTCGTCTCATCCGAGATGAGCGCGACCAAGAGGGCGTCCTGAAAGTAGCCTATCAGTGCATTGGTCAGGATAAGGATATCGGGGGTTATCACACCATCAACCTCATCGTCCATGCCTCCGTCGGCATCGCCATCGCCGTCGCCATCGCCGTCGCCATCGCCATCGCCGTCGGTTTCACCATCGCCGTCGGTCTCACCGTCCATGTCTCCGTCGTCCATGTCGCTGAGGGGTACGCCGCCTTCGGAGGTGATGGTGACAATTACCATCTCAGCTACGGCCGGATAGGTGTATCCGTCATCGACTAAGCGCACCGCACCGCCTTCATCTGCACCGGTGTTGGGGCCAGCTTGCCGCGGCGCTTGGTTTTCACCCACGCCCGGCTCTTCGTTGACTTCCGTACCAGCATCCCACAGCCCGATCAGAGTAGTGACGTCGTCGCTTATCGGCTGGCCGTCGTCGGTGAACAGTGGAATGCCGATTTCGCCCGGTGCTAAGAATAGGTCGTTGGACTGCACGTACATGGTGGCAAAAGACAGCCGGTCGCCTGGTCGGGCCGTGAAGCTGAACTCATAGGCGTTGCCCACGTCCATAGCCATATCCATAAGAGGCGTCAGCAGACCAGGGCTTTCGGCTCCCACTGGCGTGTCGAAAATCCCGCTGTTTCTGGGAAAGTTCGCGGCCAACATCGTTGGATTGCCGTCCTCGGCGAGGGCTTCGAGACCCGCGCCGCGGTCGGGCTGGCCGGCTCGGAAGATGGGGGCCCCCCCGCGCTGCACGACCCATGCACCGGGAGCGAGGAGCGCACCGATGTTTTCGATCCGCACTGTGAAGTCCGCTGGATTGCGAGGTTCAGGCAAGCCAGCGACCGGCTCTGAAGAGACCGTTGGCTTACCTGCTCTGTCCGCGGTCGAGGACAGGGGATCTTTGTCGGCACAGGCGGCGAACAAGACGGCCCCAATGCAGACAGCGTAAAACAGTTTCATGGAAAATTCTCCTGAAAAGGGTTTATGAAGCTCTAGCTATTAGAACTCCTAATGGAGCCTACATAGTTTTAAAAAGCGGTGCGCCGCGCTAAACCTGCGTCCACGCGCCGCTGTTGTTGGACGATTCTACGGCGGCTGCGACGAATTTCATACCTGCTACACCCTCCTGCACGCCCGGATGCGGAAAGGCCGCGGGCACGTCCTGTTCGCCACGGCGTGCGCGGATGAGCCGCTCAATGGTAGTGTGGAGATTGGCCAAGGCTGGGAAGAAGTCCTCGTGGTGCCCCGAGGGTACCCGCAAATACGAGGCGACCGACGCGGGGAGGTCGAATTCAGCGCCAATCCAGTAGGTAATGTCGCGGCCATCGCCGTGGCGCACTAGCAGGCATTCGGCCCGCTCCTGATGCCATTCGATGGAGCCTTTGGTACCGAAGACGCGGAAGCCGTTGTCGTTGCGGTAGCCAACCGCGATTTGCGTGGCCGTGATTAGCGCGGTGCCGCCGTTTTCCAGTTCGCCGATCACGTTGAAGTCGTCGTCGAGTACGCGGCCTTCGACAAAGGTGTTGAGCCGCGCCGAGAGCCGCTCGACGGCCAGCCCGGTTGCCCAAGTCGCGGCGATAAAAGCGTGCGTGCCAATGTCGCCGCCGCAGTTGGAAATGCCCGTGCGCGCGGGATCGGTGCGCCAAGACGCCTGCTGCTGGCCGGTCTGTTCTAGGGCCGTGGCCAGCCAGCCCTGATTGTACCAAGAAACCACCTTGCGGACTTGGCCGATCTCGCCGCGGTGGATCATTTCCTTGGCCAACATCATCATGGGATGGCCCGTGTAGGTATGGGCCAGCACAAAGGGCACCTGCTGGCGCTCGACGATCTGGGCCAAGTCGCAGGCTTCGGCCACTGTCATGGTGATGGGCTTTTCGCAGAGCACTGGGATGCCGGCCTGCAAAAAGGCTTTGGCCGGCTCGTAGTGGGCGAAGTTGGGCGTGACGATGGTGACGTAATCGAGGGCTTGCTCGCCGTTTTGCACCGCCTCTAACAGCGCCTGATAGGTGGGATAGCCCTCGATACCGTAGTCGTCGGCTGCGCGCAGTGCCGCCTCTGGATTGGAGCGCAGCGCACCAGCGACCAATTCGCGGCTGGCATCGAGCGCGATGGCGCGGTTGTGGACCATGCCGAAAAAGGAATCCGGGCCGCCACCGCCGATCATGCCTACTCTGAGTTTGCTCATGAAATTTCCTCCCCAATATGATTGAAATACCCTCTTCATAAGTACGCATGAGGACCTAAAACTGTCAAACGATTCAGTGTTATTTGAGTAGAACCATCGGCCGCACTTGATAGAAGGAACCAGCCGCGAACCGATAAAAATAAATACCCGTCGCCACCGGGCTACCCCGGTCGTCTTGGCCATCCCAAGTCACCGAATGCGTCCCCGCCGCCTGCCTAGCATGGACCAGTTGGCGCACCGGCTGGCCGATGGCGTTGAATACAGTCAGCCGCACCCGCGCCTCTCGCGGCAAGCGGTAGGCAATTTGCGTCTCTGCGTTGAAGGGGTTGGGGAAATTGTGCAACAGCGCGAAGTCGTCCGGCAAGGCGGTCGGCGCGTCCGCCACAACGATCGCAAAGGTATCTCGCCATATCGGGGCACCGTCTTTTTCGACGCGCATGGCAAATTCCACTTCCGTTCCGGGCGTGGCCTCTTCAATCAGGGTCGGGTCTGGGCCGAAGAAGAAGACGTTCTTTTCGCCCGGCGGAAAGGAAACAGTGCGCGAACGGGCAGCACCGCTGGACGGATGCAGTAGCGGGTTATTCCACTCGATAAAAGTGCGCACATTGGCGAGAAAGGTGAGCGGCGAGTGATTTTCGACCTTCAAGGCTAGCGGGATGCGCGCCCCTGGCGCAAAGGTGGCTCCTTCGGCTTGGGCGGAGAGAAAGCCGTGAATGACCAAATTTTCTGCCACAGGTACTCCTTTGACCACTAGGCCGCGCACTGCGTCAACAATCTCGTAGCTGCCAATGGGAAAGGTCAGTTCGCTCGTCGGATTTGGCGCGATAAAAATCCCGGCCCATTGCTCGCCCGGAACTGCGGCTAGAAAGCGCGTGGTATCGGGATGGACGTGCAGGGTATTGGCAATCTGCGAGACGGCAGCCGAGCGGATGACGAAGTCGCCGCGTATGTGGAGTTCGGTCCGTTCAGGATCCAACCCCGTCTGCAAGCGGTCCGATCCAGCCACCCTGATCTGGGTATTGCGGAAAACCACGAGTCGGCCGGCGGGCGCAACCGTCAGATCGCCATCAATCAGCACCTCGCCCGCCCAATGCACCTCCTCGCGCAATACCCCGCCCCAGCGCGGCATCACCACATCTAGCGCCAATCCGTCGCCGTCCGGCCGCATATTTTGCAGAGCTAGGCCCGTGGTCGCGTGGCTGAGCGTCGGCGTAGCCAGTGTCGAGGGATTGGTCTCGACGGCGAGATGGCGATAGCGCACTCCATCGAATAGATCGCTGGCGTCGCCGAGATTGCCGCCCCGGGCACGGGCGTAAGAAGCGTCGTGTGCCCAGAAGTCGAGATTGTCGCGGCCAGCGAAGCGGTCGGCCGTCTGGCCGATGGGAAAGCCGGCGTCGGCATATTGACCGTCAGCGGCAACTAGATCGAGGTGCTTGAGTCGTTCGTCGTCGTTGTCGAAGACTTGGGGCCGGACGTGCCAGACCAGCAGCCCAGAGGCAGGCCCGCCTCGGTGGTAGTAGTTTTCCCGACCGCGATATTCCAGCAGCAGATATTCCGTCCACAGGGTGTTGTTATTCGGCGTCTCACTGCGCAACGGAATTTTGTATATCGCGCCGCCGGAGTACAAATCGCGCACCCGCAGATCCCAACGGTCGCGCTCGACCAAGATCAGTCGCTCGTTTTTCGCGCCGATCCAACCCAATTGCTCTAGACTGCGGGCGCTGAAGGCCACTGGACCGCTCATGCCGTCCCAGCCATGCGCTCCCCAACCCATCAAGCCCCAGCGGCCAATACCGGCGCTGTCTTCGGCTGGATCTTGGGTGGGGTCTTTGAGAAAGGAGGTATCGAAAAAATCGGGTAGTCCTAGGCTGTGCCCAAACTCATGGGCCATCACCCCCACGGTCTGGGCGGAGTTACCCGTTTCCTGAATCGCTCCCTGCGGCGGCAAACCGCTGACGCGAATAGGGCTGCCGTCGGGGCCAAGCGCCCGGGATACAAAAGGTTTTTCTGCCAAGCCCAAGCCCACCAACCCGGTCGCCGAGCCAAACAAAAAGCCGTTGGGCACCGACTGCATGTTGATGAAGATATAATCGACCCAGCCATCGTCGTCGCCGGAGTTAGGAACGCCGTCGGGGCCGTCGTTGTCAAAGCGCGCCAAGTCGATTTGGGCATCGACTTGGGCGAGGATCTCGCGCGCGAAATCTCCGTAGCGACCGCGCTGGCCCGGGGCATCGGCTAAATAGGCGGATGCTGCTTGTGAGGCGGCCAAGCGGCGCGGCAGGACCTCGCCGGCGATTGCGAGTTGACCAAAGGACATCGCGTGATAGAAGTGGGCAAAGCTCCCCTCGTGCTCGGCGTCAAAGAGCTGGTCAGCCCACGCGGGCACGGGTGTAGGTGCTTCATCGGCGAAACGGGCGAAGATTGTCAGGACGTAGATTGAGCCGCTAGCCGGCAGCACGGGTAGCCGCACATCGCTGGCGATTTTGGCGGCGGGGCGCGGCTCGTCCGCCGCGTGTCCGGCGCAGAGAAATGCCTGTGCTCCGAGCGTGGAGACTGCGCCGATGGCAAGGCAGCAAGCGATCAGTAAATGTCTCAAGCTAGGGTTCACTCGTCTTTTGCTCCGTTTGGCTGCTAAGAGGGAGGCCGGTCACCACACCCCATTCTAAGGCACACCCCGGCGCAACTGTTCGGCGTCCAGCCCGCGGTTGAAAGCGTAGTTTTTATAGGACAACGCCAGCAGGACATCGCGCTGACGTAGTTCCACCCGACGCGGCAGATAGAGTGTTTGTTCCCGCCGATATTCTCCTAGCTCGCGGAGCAGGACTTCGCCCTCGGGCAGGGGGATGCTCTCGCGCAACACCAAGCCCCGGCGTAGGTCTAGCCAAGCCCGCCGTCCTCCCGCGAGTGCGACCACCGCGTGGTCGGCATGCGGATACTCAACTGGCTCGACGATGGCACCCGGCTCGACAAAGCCGAGCAAGGCGTAGCGCAGGTCGCACTCGCCGAAATCCAACCCGGTCAACGTGGTTAGCAAGCGGCCATGCACTGATCCTTTTAAGGGCCGATCCATGCCTCGGCCGTACACAGTCAGGCTATCGCCTTCGAGCAGCGCCGTAAAAATGTGCGTGAAAAAGGGGCCGCGCACTTCGACGCGGAATAGATCTGGGTTGACTAGCTGCACGAGGGCTGTCCCCCGATCGCGCATCTTGCCGCGCCGCAGTTCAATGGCCGCTTCCGCCGTTAGGTCCTTGAACTGGGCGAGGGACGTCGAAGCAGCGAGCAGGGCAGCCGGACCTTGAGTCGCATCCCAGCCTTCCCGCACCACTGGCGGTGGCGCGCAAGCGAGCGCGAGGGCGCAGAGCGCGAACCATTTGTAAGCTGTCTGGAAATTTCGGGGGTGCCCCGAGCGCGAAGTATGCATCACGGGAGCAGCTTGCGCTGGACCTCTTCGTTGTCCGGCGCGAGTTCCAGCACTTTTTGCCAATGCACGCGCGCCTCGTCCATTTTACCGAGGGCGTTGGCAATGTCGCCGGCGTGGTCGAAGATCACGGCCTGCTCCTCGGGATCGCCCTCGTCCATATACTCTAAGGCTTGTTGCAGGTATTGTTCGGCTTGTGCCAGTTCGCCGAGGCGGAAATAGGCCCAGCCGATGCTGTCGAGGAACGCGCTGTTGTCCGGTTCGAGCGCGATCGCCTTCTCCAAGAGCGCAACCGCTTCTGTCAGCCGCACGCCCTTGTCCGCGTACATGTAGCCGAGGTAATTGAGCGCGTACGCATCGTTTGGCTCGATTTCCAACAGGCGTTGGAAGGTCTCTACAGCGCGGTCGAAGTACTCGTCGCGGCCCAGTTTGCGCGAGGCCTGTTCGTAGCAGGCACCGAGGTAAAAGAGCACGCGGCTCTTGTCGTTGGCGAGGGCAACGGCCTGATTCAGCTTCTCAAGGGCCGCTTCCCAGTGCGCTAGCTCCTCGAGCGCGATGCCCCAGTGCAGAAAGGTTGAGCTGTACGCAGGGTCGAGTGAGGCCGCTGTTTCGTATTGGGCCAGCGCGTCTTCCCACTGTCCCTGCCGCCCGAGGCTGATGCCCCACCGCACGTGCAGGGCGGCATGGCCCGGGGATGCTGCAAGGGCTTGGCGATAGACTTCTATCGCCGCTGCCCAAGCGTCTTGTTGCTCTAGCGCCAGCCCCCAGTACAGATACAGATCAACCGCGTCGGGCAGGCGCTCAAGGCCGCGCTGGTACACGGCGATGGCCTCGTCGTAGCGCTCAGTGCTTTCGAGGGCCGTCCCCCAGTACAGGTAGATCTCGCTGCTGTCGGGCATGGCCTCGGCCGCTTGGCTGAGGACCGCGGTGGCCGAATCGTAGTCCTCCAAGTAGATGTAGTAGCGCGCTAGGTCGGTCCACTGCTCAACCGTTTGGGGCTGCATCTCGACGATGCGCTTAAAGATCAACGTCGCTTGGTCGTACTGGCCGGCCTCGGACAGGGCTACTCCCAAGTGGTAGAGCACTTCGGCACCCTCTTCGGCGAGGATGTCCTCTAGGTCGTGCTCGGTGTCCATCAGCCGCGCCAAGTGGTAAGGGATGCTGCTGTCGGGCAGGTGGCCGGCGGCCTCGCGGTAGATGGCAATGGCCTCGTGGCGGTATCCCTGCGCCAGTTTGAGTTCAGCCAGCCCCAGCCAAGCGTCCTCGACCATAGGGTCGGCCGCGAGGACGCGGCGATAGATGCGCTCGGCCTCTTTTTGCTGGTTGATGCGCGAAAAAATGCCGGCTATATCCACCTTGACCCCCGGTGGTATGTGCTCTTGGACGAGCACCTCCTTGAAGAGCGGGGCGACGCGCTCGGGTTGGCCCGTTTCAAAGTAGAGATAGGCCAAGTGGCGGTAGAGCAGCCAATTGTCTGGCTCGTAGCGCAGCAACTCTTCAATGTGATCGATGGCACTCTCGCGCTCGCCTTCGCTCTCTAAGATGCGAATCAGCAGGCGGCGCAACCCCACCTGACTGCCGTCCAATGCCAAGCCCTTGCGCGCAAAGTGGACGGCCATGTGGGGGTCGTCGATGCGTTGGTAATTGTAAGCGAGGCGGGCGTAGATGGTGGGCGAAGTCGGGTCGAGGTCGGCCGCGTTGCGCAGGGCGACTATGGCGCCGAGATAGTTGTGTTGGGCTTCAAAGACCTTGGCCTTGACGAAGTACTGCATGGCTTGGTCGGGGCCCGGCGGCTCGGCGGGTGCTTTATGGCCTCGCAGACCCGCGCAGCCGCCCACTGACAGGGCGAGGGCGCAGAGCAGGGGGAGGGTATTTTTCATAGTTCTCAACTCCCCATCAGGTGATTTTTGGATCCAAGGCGTCTCTAAGCCCGTCGCCAAAGAGGTTGAGCGCGAGGACGACCACGAAGATGGCTAGTCCGGGAAAGGCCATGACCCACGGCGCTTGCAGGAGCAGTTCGCGCCCGCCGGATAGCATGGCTCCCCACTCGGGAGTCGGCGGCTGGGCTCCCAAGCCCAAAAAGCTCAACCCGGCCGCGTCGAGGATAGCCGTGCCCAAGCTGAGTGTGGCTTGCACGATGAGCGGGACTGTGCAGTTGGGCAAGATGCTGTAGAATAGCAGCCGCGATTCGCTCGCCCCCAGTGCGCGCGCGGCCTCGACGTACGTGGCCTCGCGCACGGTCAACACGGACGAGCGCATGAGGCGGGCAAATTGTGGCACTAACACGATGCTGACGGCGAGAATGGTATTGTCGATGCTCGGCCCGATGACGGCGACGATGGCAATGGCCAACAGGATGCTGGGGAAGGCCAGCATCAGGTCCATCAGCCGCATGATGAGCATGTCGGCAACCCCGCCGCGATACCCGGCCACGAGGCCGAGCAAGGTGCCGGTGGAAGCGGCTAACGCGATGGCGACTAGTCCGATCCGCAGCGAGATACGGGCACCGTACACGATGCGGCTGAAGATGTCGCGGCCAAAGTCGTCCGTCCCCAGCCAGTGGCTGGCCGACGGCGGCTGCAAGCGCGCGTAGAGGTTTTGCGCCAGTGGATCGTACGGGGCCAACAGCGGTGCCAGCAGCGCGACTAGACCCGCACTCGCCAAGACCCCGCCGCCGATCAGCGCGAGACGCTGTTTGCCGAGCCGCCGCAGTTCGCTAGCGACGTGTGAAAGTATCTCAAGCATTTGGAGTGGTTCTAGCCGAACTCCGGCATTGGGCGCGTTTGGCAAGCATGGCAAATTAGCATCGCTCTACTTCGGCTCTAGAACTAACACGCCCAGCGGCGGCAGGCGCAACCGCGCCGAATGCGGCCGGCCGTGGCAGGTGACTTTCTCGGTATGCACCCAGCCGCCGTGACCCACGCCGCTGCCGCCGTAGATTTCGGCGTCGCTGTTGAGCACCTCGCGGTACGGTCCGGCGGCTGGCAAGCCGAGCCGGTAGTCATCTCGGGGAACTGGAGTGAAATTGCAGACGAATATCAGGGATTTTTCGCCCTCGGCGCGGCGCGCAAAAGCCGCGATGCTCTGCGCAGAGTCCGAGCAGTCGATCCACTCAAAACCATCGGGGTGTGCATCGGTGCGGTGCAAGGCCGCGCAGCGGCGATAGAGCTGGTTGAGATCGCAGAGCCAGCGATAGACGCCGCGATGACTCTCGTCGTCGAGCAGGCACCAGTGCAGTTCGCTTTGGTGATTCCATTCTTCCCACTGTGCCAGTTCGGCCCCCATAAACAGCAGCTTCTTGCCCGGGTGCCCGTACATAAAGCCGTAGAGCAAGCGCAAGTTGGCCAGTTGCTGCCAAGCGTCGCCGGGCATCTTGCTCAACAGCGAACGCTTGCCGTGTACCACCTCGTCGTGCGACAGCGGCAATACGAAGTTTTCGGCATAGGCGTAGAGCAAGCCAAAGGTCAGGTCGGCTTGGTGATGGCGGCGATGGATCGGATCGCGCTGCATGTAGCGCAGCATGTCGTTCATCCAGCCCATATTCCACTTGAAGTCAAAGCCGAGGCCATCGGAGTCGGCGGGGCGGGAAACATCCGGCCAAGCCGTTGATTCCTCGGCGATCATCAAGGCACCGGGATAGTGCTCGCCGACGGTCGTATTGAGCTGTTTGAGGAAGTCGATGGCTTCGAGGTTTTCGCGCCCGCCATAGGCGTTGGGCACCCATTCCCCTTCTAAGCGCGAGTAGTCGAGGTAGAGCATGGAGGCCACGGCATCGACCCGCAGGCCGTCGAGGTGAAAGCGTTCGAGCCAAAACAGGGCGTTGGAAATGAGAAAGGAGCGGACTTCGGCGCGGCCGTAGTTGAATATGCAGGTTTGCCAATCGGGATGCCGCCCTTGGCGCGGGTCGCGGTGCTCGTAGAGGCTGGTGCCGTCGAACTGGGCCAAGCCGTGGGCGTCGCCGGGGAAGTGCGCGGGCACCCAGTCGAGAATCACGCCGATCTCGTGGCGGTGGCAATAGTCGATGAAATAGGCGAAATCCTCGGGCGTGCCAAAGCGCGCGCTCGGGGCGAAATACCCCGTTCCTTGATACCCCCACGAGCCATCGAAGGGATGCTCGGCTACTGGCATCAGCTCGATGTGGGTAAAGCCCAGCTCAGCTACGTGGGGAACCAATTGGTGAGCCAGCGTGCGATAGTCGAGATAGGCATCGCCGTTGCGACGCCACGAGCCGAGGTGCACCTCGTAGATGGCGAGGGGCGCTTCCACCCAGTTGCGCTCCCGTCGCGCGGCCATCCACGCGTCGTCGCTCCAAGCGAACGCATCGCTCCGGCAGACTGCGGAAGCGGTGCGGGGCGGCGGCTCGGCCGCAAAGGCAAAGGGATCGCTTTTGAGCAGCACGTCGCCGGCGCGGCTGAGGATTTCGTACTTGTAGAGTGCGCCTGCGCCCACCTCGGGGACGAACAGCTCCCAGATCCCAGACTCGCCCAGCGAGCGCATACAGTGCCGCCGACCGTCCCAGCCGTTGAAATCGCCGACCACGCTGACCCGGCGGGCACTCGGCGCCCACACTGCGAAATACGTGCCTTCAGTCCCGTCGATGCAACGCGGATGCGCCCCCAGCATCTCGTAGGCGCGGTAGTGCGTTCCTTCGTTGAAGAGGTATTGGTCGTGGGGCGCGAGTTGCGGCCAGAACGAGTACGGATCGCGGCAGTAGCGGACCTCGCCTTGCGCGTCGGTTATTTCCAGATGGTAGGCAAAGGGTGTACTGCGACCGGTGATCCGCGCCTCGAACAGCCCGTCGGCATGGATTTTGGCCGCGGGAAAGCTCGCGTTTTGCCCCCCGCGCTCCACGACTCGCACACGCGCTGCTTGGGGCAAGAACGCGCGCACGACGCATCCCTCGTCTAAAGGGTGCATACCCAAGGCTGAGAACACATCGGCGCATTCGCCGCGTACAAGGGTTTCTATGGTCTGCGGTTCAAGCGTTACCTGCATGAACACACTCGGATTTCAGTGTTGAACATCCTTGAGAAGATAGGTCAATTTGGGGGAACTACAAGCAAGCCTAATACGGCGTCTGTGCGCGGGCACCCCTCTGTTTCTCTTGTCTTGCTGAAGTGAGACAGCTATTATAGGTCTTCTCGTATGTATTCTGTTGAATTTTATCAAAACCAAAACGAACAAAAGCCGGTCAGGGACTTTCTACTTTCGCTTCGACCCAAGCCGAGAGGAAAGGTCTTGCAGAGAATTCAGATTCTTTCGGAGTTTGGTATGGCTTTGGTGCATAAAACTCGTGCCGGGG
>JAJDUT010000083.1 GCA_022826515.1 Candidatus Latescibacterota bacterium | reverse complement strand
TGGTCGCGGTGATGCGCAAGCTGCTCCTGCTGCTCAACGCCATTGCCCATCGACGAACCCCTTGGGTGCAACACCAAGCCAAAGCAGGATAAAAAAGGCTTGACACACAACACAGATACTCCCGCAAAAGCGGGAATCCAGTAAGGGGCGGTTTGCAAACCTCCCCTACGTGCGCCAGCATGACAAACGCTGCGTACCGTCAGTCCTAAAGAAAGGAAACATGATGACAACGGACGGAACGGTTTTGCAAACGGGCGACCCAGCGGCTGTCGGCATGTCGGCCGCACAACTCGAACGGGCCTTTGGCCTGCTCACGGCTGCTGTTGAAGCGGGCCAGATCAGCGCGGCCTCGCTGACCGTGGCGCGGCACGGCAAAGAAGTCTTCGCACGCGGGGCCGGCCAGCGCAAACCCGGCACAAGCCAGCCGGTTGATGCGGACTCGATCTTTCTCCTCGCGTCGATCACCAAGCCGGTCACTGCTTGCGCGCTGATGATCCTCGTGGACCGTGGGCTAATCTCGCTCGAAGACCCAGCCATCGACTACCTGCCCGAGTTCACAGGCGGCGACCGGCCCGACATCAAGGTGCGCCACCTGCTGTCGCACATATCGGGTATGCCCGATATGCTGCCGGAGAATACCAGCCTGCGGCGGGCGCACGAGCCGGTAGAGGTCTTTGTCGAGCGGGCCATGCAGACGCCCCTGCTCTACAAACCAGCGACCGATTTCCGCTACCAAAGCAAGGGCATCCTGCTGGCAGCCGAGATCGTCGAGCGCGTCAGCGACCAGCGGTTGCGCGACTTTGAACGAGAGGAAATTTTCGCGCCGCTGGGCATGGAGCGCAGCGCGTTGGGCATGGGCGATTGGCCGCTTGAAGATACGGTGTGGTGCGGGACGGACACCGAAGAGGACGAAGAATTGCGAAGTTGGGGATGGAATTCCCCGTACTGGCGCGATTTCGGGGCACCGTGGGGCGGCATGCACAGCACCGGACGCGACTTGGCGATCCTCTTGCAAACCATGCTCAATGGCGGCGCGTACGGCGACCAGCGCATCTTCAGCCGGGCCGCGGTTGCGGCGATGACGCGGGATCAGAACGGTGCGCTCAACGCGCCGTGGGGCCTTGGGTGGGGCGTGTGCGGGGCGCGGGTGTGGGCCTTTTGGGGCGATCTGGTGTCGCCGCACACCTTCGGCCACACCGGGGCCACTGGCACAGTGGCGTGGGCGGATGCAGAGCACCAGCTAAGCTGCGTGGTGCTGACCAACCAAATGGTCGCCAACGGGAGTCTGTTGCGGCGGGTTTCCAACGCGGTATCTGCGGCCGTGGAGGAATAGCGTCCAAACTCTTTCGATTTTATTCAACCTAAAAATTAAATTTTTCAATTTTATTATTGATTTTTTTAAAAATAAAGCTATAATTACGTCTAAATTTAATCATTTGGAGGTTTTGCCATCAAAGACTGGAAAGAGCTAACTGATCTGACGAAGGGGGCGCGTATCGTGGTAGAGCGGGTTTCCCTGCCAGACAGTGCCATCGCGATCGAAGGGCAATTCGATCCACCCGTTCTGGCGCGTCTTTCCGCCGAGGACCAAGTATTCGTAATGGCCTTCGTCCAAGTCCACGGCTCAATCAAGGAAATGGAGCGCATCTTTGGCATCAGCTACCCGACGGTCAAAAACCGACTCGATGCCATTGCCGAGCAGCTCCAGTTCGTCGAGACGGTGCCTCGAACCACAGAGTCGGCTAGCACACCGCGCTCAAACCCTCAATCGGCCGCGGTACTCGACAGCCTAGAGAGCGGCGAGATCGATGTCGAAGAGGCGCTGCGGAGGCTCTCCTGATGCTGCCACCGATGTTCCTGAGAGTGCGGGTCCAGAATGACAAGCGACGCATTCGGCTATGGGTCCCGGTCATACTGCTATGGCCGGTCATTGCAGTCGTCGTGCTGCTGGGGACGCCTGTTGCATTACTAGTAGCGGCGCGCTCAGGGCACCGCACTCGGAGCCGTTCCGTCCTGCTGGCCGGCCCCTTGCTCCTATACGTGCTCGCCTCGCTGCGCGGCCTGCGCTGCGACGTGGCCTCTGGCGAGGACCGCGTGTTCATTTCAATCGACTAGGAGGAGAAGATGACTGAAGAACGACGCAAAGTCCTCGACATGCTTTCGGCAGGGAAGGTCACTGTAGAAGAGGCCGAGCGTCTCCTAGAGGCGCTGCAAGGCACCCACCGCGAGACCCGCAAGGGGCGCGGAATTGATGCTCCGCTATCTCCGATACCTAGCGTTGAGGCGCTATCTCCGATACCTAGCGTTGAAGTGCTACAAGACACCCTCGAAGGACTCGAAGAGTCCCTCTCCGAGTCAGATAGCGATAACGACTCCCGCGACGAGGACGGCAAAACCTCCATGCGCGACGACGCGTTCGCCGTGGGCGACAGCCCGCGTCTCGTGGTGCGCGGCTTCAATGGCCGCATCCGGGTCCTCGCCGGCGAACCCGGCTCAATTCGCGTGCGGGCAAGGCTGAAAAAACCTCGCGGAATCAAGTACAGCGCCGAGCAGGAAGGCGACCTCGTCACGGTCGTGGCCAAGGCCGATCGGCAAGCCGAGGGATTCCGGCACGGATTCTCTCGCCAGCACGCTGGAGCAAACATTGAGGTTACTGTGCCCGTCGCAACTAGCGTTGACTTGGCGACTAGCAACGGGCCGGTAGAGATCCAAGGAACCGAGGGCGGTGGGACCGTGCAGACCAATAACGGGCGCATAAGGGTCGAGCAATGCAAAGGCGACCTAAGCGCGACCACCAATAACGCCCCCATCACAGTCAAGGCGCTCTCAGGCTCGGCCGAGCTTTCTACCTCGAACGGCCGCGTGTCCCTCGAAGACGCCCACGGCCGCTGCGAGGTGCGGACGACCAATGGGACGATAAAGTTTCAGGGCCGCATCGCGCCCGGCAACGGCAGCAGACTATCCACCACGAACGGCAACATCAAAATAGCCCTAGACGCCGAGCCGAGCCTTGAGCTAACGGCTACGACGGTCAACGGGCGAGTCCACTGCGAAGTGCCGGGCTTCGTCGCGTCGGTCGACAAGCGCCACGAACTCAAGGGAACGGTGGGCGCGGGCGAGGCCGAGCTAATTGCCGAGACCGCGAACGGCTCCATTGCAATTCAGTAGCCAAACACAAACAGGAGAATAGCCATGAACGAAAACAGCAGACGCGTACTCGAGATGCTATCCGAGGGCAAGGTGTCCGTCGCTGAGGCCGAGCGCCTGCTCTCCCTCGTCGATGAACAGCCAGAGACGATCACAGTGGTGCAGCCGACACCACCCACGGGAGCAGCCCGGTATCTGAGGGTTACTATCGACTCGGACGAGGATGAGCACATCGACGTCCGGGTGCCGCTGGCACTGATCAAGGCCGGAGTCAAGCTGCACACCCTGCTACCAGAAAAGGCGACGAAGAAAATCAAAAAGAAGATGAAAAAAAACGACATCGACGTCGATATTCACAATCTGCGAACCGAAGATCTAGAGCAGCTAATCGACTCTCTAAGCGAGATCGAGGTCAATATCCAAGACGGGGACGACAAGGTCCGCGTTTACTGTGAATAATCCAAACTACGAGGGGGCCGTCGAGGAAGAGGCCGCCGACAAGGAAAAGGAGAGAACATGTCTGACACGCGCCTGAGCCAACAACAGCTCAATTATTTCAATACCTTCGGCTACCTGTACTTCCCCGGCCTCATGGCCGATTGCATCGACCGCATTATCGAGGAATTCGAGGCCGTGTGGGCTGCACACGGCGGGGGGCATCACGGCAAAGGGCACGAAGGCCGGGCGCGCTCGTGCATTGTGCCCTTTCCCGACCAGAGCGAATACCTGAGCAGCTTGCTCGACGACCCGCGCATCCACGACATTGTCGCCAGCATTTTGGGCGACGATTTCAACTACACCAGCGGCGACGGCAATTTCTACGTCGGCGATACGCGTTGGCATTCGGATGGGTACAGCGGCGAGCGCATTCCCAGCATCAAGATCGCTTTTTACCTAGATCCGCTAACCCGGGACACGGGCGCGGTGCGCGTCATTCCGGGCAGTCATCACTGCGGCGATGCCTATGCCGACGGCCTACAAGAGGCTCTGCCCGACAGCGACGCAGCTTGGGGGGTGGCACCCAACCAAGTGCCGTGCCAAGTGGTGGAGACCCAGCCGGGCGACATTGTCGTATTTTGGCACAATACCAAGCACGCCGCTTTCGGCGGCTCGCAGCGGCGGCGCATGTACACTATGAATTTCTACGAACACGTGCCCGACGAGCGCCTAGAGGACTTCCAGAACGCACTGGCCAACGAGGGGCGGTTCTGGATCGACCGCATTCACGGCGAGGCCATGTTGCGCACTGCGGGGCCAGAGCGCATGGTGCATTTGCAGCAAGTCATAGACAACGACTTCAAGATGGCGGAGGTGCATCAGCGCCATCGGCGGGAAAACGCCGAGCCATCGCGGGGGTGATTCACCCGGCCTGTCGCATGGATTGGGCTAGAGCGCATTCGGAGCTTCGTTCCCCCACGGATACGACTCGACGCGGAGCGCGCGATCTGCTGCGGGCAGCACAACCCGGACGCCTTCCCGCTCCGAGGAAGAGCAGATGGCGAATCCGATTTCAGTTGCGCGTCGGGCCTCGTAGATGTCGCACGCGGTGCGGCCACCCTCTTTGACAGCGCGGACCAAGTCGTTCACCATGTCCATGCCAGCCGGCCAGCCCTCCGCCTTCGGCGGCAGGGGAAATAACTCTTCAGAGTCATCCCTCCAGATGCGGGCTGTACCCGCGTCGGCGAATACGGAAATCCGTCCGCCATCGCCCGCAACCTCAAAGGCGGGGCCTTTGGGTCCGTCGCAGGTTACATAGGCCACAGCGCCGTTGTCCATCCCAATCTGCGCACGGCAGGGCGGATCCATCCGGCGGCGCTCATCCGCGGAGTCACCGGGATCTACAAAGCCGCTGACCCATGCGGGCTCTGGATCTCCCAGCAGCGCGAGCACGGCGTCGTACCAGTGACAGCCGTGATTGATTGTATTTGGGATGCCGTATGCCACCAAGCTAGTCGCCTCGCCGATCAGGCCGCCAGCAATAGCCGAGCTTAGCGCCCGATAGGCGGAATCCCAGCGCCGGTCGAGGGCGAAGGCAAGGGGAATCTCTGCACAAGCCGCGACAATGCGATCCATTTCAGCGAGGGTTGTGGCCAGCGGTTTGTCACTTAGAATCCCGCGGACGCCGGCGGCCACCGCCTTTTCGATCTGGTCGGCGTGCATCGTCTGTCGGGTGGCGATGCAGACGATGTCGGGAGTGACCTCTTTGAGAAGCTGCTCGTAGTCGTCAAAGGTCGGCACCTCTCCCCACACATCCCGCCAGCACTCGACGAATTCTGTGCGCTCCCGCTCGCCATAATCGAAGACGCCGACGACTTCCGCGTCGGGATGGGCACAGAAGGCAGAGGCGAAATTGTGGCTCGTCGGCTTGCGCAGAATCTGGCGATGGCAGCCGGCGATAGCGACGCGAATCATGGCGCTCATACCTCCTTTTGGTCAGAAGCCGTAGTCGGACTTCAACACCGACTCGTCCCTCCACCTCGGACTGGTCTGCTCGGCCTGCCGAGTTCGCTTCGCCAAGCAGGAACAATGCTGGGCCAGCACCTCGAAGATGCGGTTGGCGACGATCCGGTGGCCGAGGTCGTTCTGGTGCACGCCGTCGTAGTGGACCATCCAAGGCGCTTCACCGCTCGCGGCCAGCAGATCGACGTACAGACAGTCGAGTTGTGCCGCCACCTCGGCCGTGGCCGCGTTGAAGCGCCTGAATAGGGGCAGATCGGCGTGGCTCCAAGTCTTCCCCCCAACGGTGAAATCGGTCATGAAGTAGGGTCCAAGCAACAGGATGAGCGGATTCCCGAATTGGCGCACGCGCCCCACGAGCAGGGCGAGGTCCTCGCAAAACTGGGCCAATGGCGTACCGCCCCGGGCGTCGTTGAGGCCATAGGAAATCGCGAGCAGGTCGGGGTCGTGGGAGAGGACGTGTTTGTCGAGGCGCTCGTCGGCAGCCGGCTTGCCGCTCTCCTCATACGCCGGGCTGCGCTTGGCGATGAGGTTGGCACCGATTCCAGAGTTGACGACCCGCATAGGCGTGGTCTGAAAGTCGTTGATGAGCGCGCCCAGGAAAGGCACCCAGCAGCGATCGGGAGCGGTGCTCCAGCCGCCAGCCGTGGTGCTCTCGCCGAGGGCGACCATGCAGCGAAATTCCTCGGCGCACCAGTCCTTCTTCATTGTCATCGCCTCACAGCAACTCCGGTCGGAATTCTATGGCATTGACGGCCTTCTTCCGGTCGCCGTCGTCCTCCATCTCAAACTCGATAGTCGCGCCCCGCATCCTCAACTGGGCAAAGTCCGCGTTGGACACCACCCCACCTCTGGCCGTGCGCAGGTCGGTAATGTGGAGAAAAATATCCTCGCGTACGGTGTCCAACCCCAAGTCGATCTGCGCGGTCAAGAACCCGTAGCCTTTCTCCTCGTTGACCGCGTGGAGGATGCCGCGCAGGCGCTGGGTTGGACCGCGCTCAGGGAACAGAATGCCGGGCACCAAGTACCCAGAAAAGTGGTAATCTACCTCTTGGCGCAGTTGGGTGCTGGTGTTCATAAAAGACAGCAGATCGACCCGCTTGCCCCGGTTTTGCAGGGCGCGCACCAAGCGCACAAAATCGCCATCGCCCGTGCCTAACAACACGTAATCCAAATTCTCCGACTGCAACAGAGCATCGATGGCCAGTTCTAGATCGGCGTCGGCCTTGACGACGGTCTCACCTTCGGTGGTGAGATAGCGCCGCACTTCCTTGAGAATTATATGGTAGCCTTCCCGCCGCGCTCGATTGCGATACGTTTCCCTCTTTTGGCGGTACTCTGGATCCATGCTTTCGCGCTCGCGGTCAACGGCCATATAGGCATTGGCCCGCACCACAACCGCCTGCTGCGCCTCCACGAGGGCCTTGATCTGGCGAAACTGGATGCCGTGGCCGCCGCAGCGATTGAGATTCTCCATGTCGAGAAATATGCCTGCTTTTAATAACATGTGTATCCTTTGTCGTGGGTGCCTTGTAAGCGTTTTGTCTCTAGACGTGAAAAATGTACAAGTCGCGCATAGGCAGGGGCAACTCCACCCAAGCGCCGCCTTGGCGGTGGCTCTCGGCGACGGCGATGGTAGCTTCTGTGATGTGGTGCGTCACGTCGATGTGGCCGCGCGTAGGTTGGCCGGATTCGCGCGCCGCGACCAAATCCTCCAAGCAACACTGCGTCGTACTGCGCGGCGTCACCGGATCGACGGGCACCTCTGCCCACGAGACGCGCCGTCCTTGCGCCGCGCCGGGCTGGCGCAGTAAAACGTTGGCCCCATTGTTGCACGAGCGTATCGCACCCTCTGAGCCGATGACTTCGAATTCCCACGGGGCCGCGGGAATGGACCACGCCTCAACGCCGTTGGCAAAGCGCAGTTGATAGGTAGCCAAGGGATCGGACGGAATGTGATTGCCCTCGACTTGCAAGCCGCGCGGCAACAGTTCGCCGCGCACCGCTTCAATCGCCGGATCGCCGATGAGATAGGACACCGTGTCGATCGAATGGATGTGCCCGTGCATCAGGCTGGAACCGGCGTAGTGAATCACGGCCCGCACCTCGCCGACCTGACCGGCGGCGACCGCGTCCTTGACCACGTCGTAGCGGTTGTCAAAGCGGCGCAGGACGCCCGTGTTGAAGAGCGCGTTGTTGCGCTTTACGGCATCGCGGATTTCGTCAGCGCGCTCCATTGAGCTGGCCATGGCCTTTTCGAGGTAGATCATCGGCACGCCCATATCGGCCACTGCCACCGCTAGATCGGCGTGCGAATCGCCGCGAAAGCTCGCGTCTGGCGCTTCTCTGGCGGGCTTGGGCAAACAGGCCGCCGTGCAGATGGCGACGAGGTCTGGCTTTTCGCGGCCGATCATGTCGCGGAAGTCCTCGTACACGGCTGTCCCCCAGCGGCTTTGAAACGCATCGCGTTTATCCGGCAAGAGATCCGCTCCAGCCACGAGCTCCAGCCGCTCGCTCGCCCTAGTCGCAGCTGCGACCGAATAGGGCACATCGCCGTGCCCTTCGTCGTCAATGGTGCTGCCCATGCGGCCGAGGCCGATGATGGCTACTGTGTGCTTCTTCATGGTGGTTCTCCTTTCTATGCAGCAGACAACCTACTCATCCCACCAGAATTTCGCCAGAGCCTCCCTCCCGCTGTACGCACACAGAGACGCGCTGGAACGGGGCTTTGAGAGTTTGGTGCTGACCAATGCCATGCGGCCGATGATGAAGTGCGCCGACGGCCTGCTGCGGCTGCGCGAGGCACACGACGACCGACTGACGATTCGCGTCTCCATTGACCACTACAAGCAGATTTTGCACGAGGCGGAGTGCGGCGAGCGCTCTTGGGCACCCATGATCGAGGGTTTCCGATTGCGGCTTCCGTCTCACAGCCGCTGGCCGCACGCTCTGGGGCGACGAAGAAGATGAGTTACGCGCTGGCTTCGCCCGTCTCTTCGTCGACCTCGGCGTGTGAATTGGCGCGGTCGACCTCGGAGGCGCTAGCTGCTCGGCCTGATAGTCGGTGGTGTTGGTGGGTTTAGAGTATCGGAGGCGCTGTCAGATGGTTCGGCCCGACGACACGGGATGAAAAGGTGCGAGTCGCGGAATAGCTTATTCCGGTGCGTACCCGCTGACCCACTCAGCCTCGCAAACGATCCGGTTTAGCCTTCCCTTGGTCTTCCTACCAGTGATAACGCAGTGCCCAGGACCGCCCGCCGAGGGATCGCGAACTACGCCTAATCCCAACTTGCGTAGCACCCCCACTTTTATAGACGCTAGGTATTTTTCGGGACCCTCAGCCGCAACCGTAGCTGGGTCGGTCTCCGAAGACAGATACACGGAAACGAGTCCATCAGGGCCATCCTGCTTGAACGCTTGAGTCGAAGGCCGAAGCCTTTGGAGATTTTGATCGTCAGCAACGAAATTCTCAGCGACGCGGCGGAGCACGACTTCATCGTCGCTAATGCTGGCGTCGTCGAATTCCATCGTTTACTCGCGCAGTGAGTTCTAACTTTCAATCACTGCCCGCGCATACTCAGACAATTGACTAAAATCGCCGCTGATTCGCCCTTCGCATTCTTCGTCAGGACTCTTAAAGAAATAGTCTATATCTCCCTCTGGATCCACTTCGATTTCAAGGTCAACGCCGTTGCGATGCCATTCAACTTGCACTCCTCCATTCCAAGTAGGCACGACAGAGGGAGGCGGTGCCTGACTGTCAAGCACCTCAAGCAATGTCTCTAACATGTAGGCAATCGCCGCACCTTGAGTACGTGTAGCACCGGAACTCCAATTGTCTGTCCACCACGGCAGAGCGGCCATCGCACGAAGCGTGGGATAGAACCATTCCATCGCGTGTAGTTTTTGTCCCCTAGTAAGCCGTACCTCGATGTCAATTACCTTGTTGTCATGGACGTAGATTTCAGTGTCGGGCGAGGAAATTGTCTCACTCGTAGGCACTAAAGGGGGATCTCCTAGAAAGTCATCGAAAGTAGCACTGTCTGAGAAGGGCCACTCCTGTGACTTCGGGGTAGGGCTAAGTGCGATAGTTGTCAATTCGTCCTCCTCCAAACGCGGTGCATCTCACTCGAAGTTAGCGTCGCAAATCCTTGGACGATCCACTCATGCCCAAGGTTCATAGCCTTGATGATACCATCTGTGCCATCCCCTTGGGGGGGTCCTCGAAATGTGAGTTTCATCAGGTACATCGGCATCTTGTCCGGTATATGATGAGTTGGTTCGACACTTACATATAGCCTGCCTTGAGGGACATCTCCCTCGCTGGAAATGACATATTGCGAGGCGTATCTCGTCTGCTCGGGCGGTGGCAGAAAGCCTTCGGTAAGGCGGGGTATCGCCGAAGGAATTACTCTTCCCAACTCCGAATGTCCGCTCCAGACATCTCCTCCGGGCAAAATGACGTTGACATAAGTTACTTCGCACTGGACCGGGGAGAGAGTTCCGAGCTCTTCTGCGGAGAGAAAAGTCTGGAAGTCGGCAAGTTCATACTCGAAGTCGCTTCGTATTTTTTCGTAGCGCGGATACTCGTGTTGTGGTTGGAGCTTCCGCCAACTGTACCCGAATAGATCTTTTTGTATTTGCAATAGTTTCGTTTTAGAGTTGCTCAGCATCAAAAACCGTTGGGTGGGAGAAGTACCGCTGAACTGAATTTCGATCCGCGGCTCTTGAGGCCCCCCGAACGTCTCAATTGCTGAGGTTAGAGGGGAGGTTTCTTCACGTAGTGGAAACCGGTCTCGAACCTGACCCCATCTAAGCGCGATCAGTGGGCCATCGAGGACCGGCGCATCAAACTGCACCGAGACAGCAACTTCGACAACGGGCGGCCTTGCAAACTCTGGTAGCGGCTTATGTCTTCCCGTCGTTTTACGGCTCTCGCATGTATCGGTCATTGCTATTGCTCTGAGTGACTTACAATATATTTGCGAATATAATCATTCTAATACAATCTTGCCGCAACCCCCTTCCCGCTGCACGCACAACAACAGATCGCCGCGACCGACCCTGATCTCGACCGGGTTGGCCACTACCTCATTGGAGATGCCGTCGCGCACGCCCGGAATGAGGCTCTCGGACCGCAAGGCCCATTTCAGCCCCTCTGTAGTAATGCCTTCCGCCGCACCGTCGAGCGGGCACAGAGAAATTTTCTGGCCAATAGCGGCGCAAAAGCGAATGCAGTGGTCGATGAGACGGATGTCGCAGTAGTCGTCAACTATTCGCAAGGTGAGGCGGTCGGCAAACGTCTTGAGCAGACTCAAATTGCCCAGCAGGTGATCGGTACGCCGGCCCGTAAAACCGAGCAGGACGGCTTGAGTAACGCCCAAGGCGACAGCGTGGTTGAGGACTTTTTGGCCATCTGTACCCACATTGCCCTCGGGGTCAACGAGGACGACGCGGTCGGCGGCGAGGGCGGCCTTGCTTTGGCTGCTAACCGAGTCGAGGTCGCCGACGACGTAATCGGGCGTGAACCCGTACGCCGAGGCGGTATTAGCTCCGCCATCGGCGCATAAGATCAGCTCGGCTTCCCGGGCGCAAGCGGCAAACAATTCTCGGGAAGGCGGCTCGCCATTGCCGACGATCAGCGCAGATTGACCGCTCACAGCTTCAGTTTCCCAAGGAAGAAAACTGCGTCGTCAGCCGCACGCCGACTTGGCGCGGGTCGCCGTAGGTTTCATACAGCTTGTCGGCGTAATCCGGCGGCTCTAGGCCAAAGTAGAAGCCCCGCACCCCATAGCGCTCGTCGAGCAGGTTGCGGCCCCATAGCTGCACGGACCATGCTTCCCACTGGTAGGCAATGTGGGCGTTGACCAATCGATAAGACTCTGAGACTTGGTCGTGGCCATCGGAGTAGAAGAATTGGTCCATGCCGATCAGGGCCAGCCGCGCCCCCAGACCCGACTGATGGCGGTATTCGCAGCCCACGCTAAAGGTGTAGTTGGGGGCATGAGCTGCGGCTCGGTCGCCCAGCGTTACTGGCCCATCTTCCGTGGGGAAGGTATAGGTATCAATGTGAGTAGTGAGCAGCCCCACCGAGCCGAAGAGTTCGACTTGGGGCAGGAGGCGGACGGTCTGCTCCCATTCCAAGCCGGAGTTGCGGCCTTTGACGGCATTGGCCGTGAAGTAGAAAAAGCTGTTGGGGTCGCCCGGATCCTGCTGGCTCGACAACTCGACCTGCTGGTCCGAGCGCAGAGCGTGGAACAGGGTCAGTCCGATAGAAGAGCGCGGTCCGCGGACCCGCCAGCCGAGTTCGAAATTGACGATGTACTCGGGGTCGTAGGGGCGGTTTTCCGCGGCCAGGTACGGGTGCTGGTTGACCCCGCCAGAGCGGTAGCCGCGCGAGGCCGAAGCGTATAAGGTATGGCCCAAGCCCCAGTTGTAACTAAGGGCCGCTTTGCCCCCGCCCAACCATTGATCGACAGCAAACGCAGTGCTCGTGCTATCGGCCCCGTAATTCGTCGTCGTTCCTTCATAGGCCGTGTCGCTGCGGTCGAGCCGCGCATTGATTTCCAGCCGCAATTTTTCGCCCAAGACCAGCCCGTACTGACCGTAAAAAGCTAGATTGTCGATCTCGTAGCGCCCGTTCAGGTCCGTGGCGTCGCCGCCGAACAAATAGCCCGCGGCATTGTCTTCCTCTTCGAGCCGCTTCCAATAGGCTCCCACCACCAGTTCCTCAGCCAAGAGCCGGGCCTCTTGGCTGACAGCCGTGCGGTCGCGCACATTGCGGTCGAAAAAGTCGTAGCTCCACCCCTCGACATCTGGGTCGAATCCATGCTCCGCTAGCCAGTATTCGTCGTTACCCCAATCGCCGTCGTAGCTGTGCTCCAATTCGCTGCGCGAAAACGCGGTAATCGCGACCAATTCAGCGCCGCTCGCGCCCAACCCCCAAGTGCTCTTGAGCGAGGCCCCGGTCGTCTGCTGGCGGTCCTTGCCCGGCTTGTCAGAGTACGTGGTCAAATCCTCGTTGTTGTCGGGCACCCAAGCGTCGTACCCATTGTCCGCATCGGCCCAAAAGAAAGTGCCCAACACCTCGGGACCAGCCGCTGGGGTCCAGCTCACCTTGGTGCGCAACAACTGCTCGCGCCGGCTATTGGTATCTTCGGCGTCGAGAAAGACGTTGCTGCGAAAGCCGTTGGAACGGCCGTTCTCGTATCCCACGCGCAGCGCCAAATCGTTCCCGACCGGCAAATTCACCGCTCCGGAAAAACGCCCTAAGCCATCGCTGCCCACCTCGGCGCTGCCCGCTCCGGCCAACCCCGGCTGGGGATCGGCCGAGCGCAAATTGATCAGGCCGGCTAAAGCGTTGGGTCCAAAAATGGTTGACTGAGGGCCTTTGAAGACTTCGACCTGATCGACGTCAAAGAGCAACCCGGCCGTGCCCATGCCACTCAAGTCAACGTCGTCCATGACGAATCCCACCGAAAAACTGGGCGGCCCTTCACCGGCGTAATGACTGCGCTCGCCAATGCCCCGGATCTGGAAATAGCGCGGCCGGGACGAGCCGCCGGCCCAATTCAAATTGGGCACCGCATGGGTCGCGTCCTGCAAGTGCCCAGCCCCGCTGGCCCGGGAATGATCCCCATCCACCACCGTGACGCTGGCGGCCAAGCGGTCGAGCCGCTGGCGCACCAAGCCGCCTTCCACCACCACCTCCGGTGCTTGCAAAATCGCGCGCTCCAAAGCCACGACCAGCGGCAAGACGACCGCTACCCGCGCACTCTGGTAGCCGATAAAGGAAATGTCGAGAGAATCTCCCAAGGCTACCTCCACCTTGAAGCGGCCCTGCGCATCCGTAGTGGTAGCCCTATCCCCGGCCTGCACATTGGCCCCTTCCAAAGGCCGACCCGTGGCCGCATCCAACACTTGGCCGGGCACCTGCTCGGCCTGCGCCCAAGACAGCGCCGACAGCGTCAATAAACCGGCCAGCAAGCTGACCGACGGTAGTGAAATTTTCATAGCCCTGCTCCCTCGTTTCAACTCCGTTGATCCGTTGAGGGGCAGAAAAAAACCGCTCGCCTCGGATAGGCCAGCGGTGCGTACGCGGTTTGTACGACATCCGTTTCCCTACGCTGGCACGATCCAGTTCAGGTTCGAAGGGTCTTAATCTCAGGCCCGCAGCCGGGCCACCCCCAACGGAAGCTAGATGCTCGATGTCCTCACAATATAGACCGCTTCCTCATTTGGGACAATACGCGTTGGTCGCTCCGCAGGATTCCCGCACGATTAGCGGCGATCTCAAAGTTATTTGCCGCGGCTCATCCTGCCTCCCTCCAAGCTGTTCCAACATCAGTTCCAGCGCCGCTTGGGCAATCGCTTCGTAGGGAGTCGCCAAGGTCGTCAGAGCCGGGGTCATACGCGCTGCCACGCCTATGTCGCCGTTCCCCACCACAGCCACATCCTCGGGTACGCGAATCCCGGCTTCGCGCAGCCCGCGACAAACGCCGATCGCTGTGTAATCGTCCCGGCACACAAGGGCCGTAAACCGGTCGCCGAGCGTTTTACCCTGAAGATACCCTCCTTTCGCATAGATGCCCAAGGCCGGTGGAAATTCGCGTACTAGGTCGTGCCTTTGCATTGCTAGTGAGTACCCCTTGGCCTTGGCTAACGCCGGGATCGCTCCATTCCAGTCTCGGTCAACAAACCCAATCCGCTCGTGTCCTAGGCGGATTAAGTGATTTGTGGCCTCGTAATAACTCGCGGCATCGTCTAGCACAACTCCGCTCAGATTGGCAGTTGGCCGATGAAACGTCACCACCGGCACTCGTCCCTGCACAGTGTTCACTATGCACTCGGGCTCTTTGCTGTCACCCCGCGTATGAATCAAGAGTCCGCCGATGCCTTGGGATAGCAACTGCTTGATCTGCCTAGTTTGGTCGTCTAGAGGATCCCGCGACGTCCGACTAGGAGCCATACTTATCACGAGCTGATACTTTTGCTTGTACGCCGCTCGCAGAATTTGATCGGTCTGACGGCCAAACGTCTCGCGGGAAATCTGGTAAGTCAGCAGGCCTAGAGTATCTGTCAATTGCGTCGTCAAATTGACATACTCCTTATGCGAAAAGTGTAAGATTGCTGCACGCTGCCTATCCTTATCGGTTAAGAGTTCCTATTGAACTGTGTTCGCAAAAGCAAATAGTTTTTCCGGTGATTGATTTGCTGTTATGGGCAACATTTATTCGTCTCAATTTTCCCTTGCGATTCAGCGCCAAAAGTAGTACCTGCGTCTGTAGGCACCTGTCCGAGCAAATGCACTAAGAGGCCCTAACAAACAGAGATTTTGGAACTGGAAGTCGCGGCGACAGGTGCCGGTACATCAGAAGTGAGGTCGTATTCTATCGTTATCGCATGTTTTGTATTTGATAAGCTATTCACACGTTTGCATAAAACTGAAAATATATTCCTCCTTTGCCCTCAGGTCAAGCACTGTTCGATTAGTTTTGCTGCTGTCTGTGCGCTCCGCAGGATTTCCGCACAATCAGCGACGTTCGCAACGTTATTTGCCGGGGTATATCCTGCCCCTCAAGCTGTTCCTGCATCAGCTCCATCGCCATCTCGGCAATCGACTCGTAAGGAGCAGCCAAGGTCGTCAGTGGTGGTGTCACATACGCCGCCACCTCCAGATTGCCATATCCCACCACAGCCATATCTTCGGGTACGCGAATCCCGGCCTCGCGTAGCCCGCGACAAACGCCTATGGCCGTATAATCGCTTCGGCACACGAGAGCCGTAAACTGGTCGCCGAGCGTTTTCCCTAGGAGATATGGCGCTTTTGTAGGAAAGGTTTTGCTAGGTATGCGTTGGGGAGGCAAGCCGTGCTTTTGCATTGCGAGCAAATACCCTTTGCCCTTGGCTGCACCCACTAAGTCCGTATTCCAGTCCGTCCCGATAAACCCGATCCGCTCGTGCCCTAAGCGGATTAAATGCTCGGTCGCCTCGCAAAAACTCGTTATCATGTCCACCACGATTCCACTCAGGTTTTTAGTCGGGGAGGTAAACGTCACCACCGGCACTCGTCCTCGCACGGTGTTCACTATGCGCTCGGACTCTTCGTCGTCGCCTCGCGTATGAATCAAGAGGCCGTCTATGCCCCGGGAAAGTAGCTGATTGACCTGCATAGTCTGGTTCTCCAATGGAAACTCCTGGAGCCGGTTCGTGGCTAGGCCCATCAGTACCTGATACTTCTGTTTGTCAGCCGCTTGCAAAATCTGATCGGTCTGACGACCAAATGTCTCGCGGAAAATCTCGTAGGTCAGCAAACCCAAAGTCCCTGTCCTCCCCGTTACAAATCCCTGCGCCATCAAATTGGGACTGTACTCTAGCTCGGCGGCTTTTTGTTGCACCCGTTTCCGAGTTTTCTCAGCTACCAATGCCGAAACCTTCCGATCCTCAGATAGCGCCCGCGATACAGTTGAATGCGAAATCTGCAACTCCCGGGCAATATCTTTAATGGTAGTTTGATTTTTTTGCATCATTTAATTAATCCTATCGCCAATCGGGCTATATAAGAAGCTGCCTCAAAAGGAACTTTCATCGCTGCTGCTGTCAAGGATTGCAGCCGCTTAAAACGAGTACTTCAGAATGCCGCCCGCCACGTGAGAATTGTTGTCTTCTCCTTCGACGTACGTGCGATAAAACTGCCAGCCCAAATCCAAATCTATGTTGTTGAAAGGAATGTTTACGCCCGCGCGCAGAGCCAACTGAAAATCCGTTCCGGTGTCGTCTATTTTTTGCGGCAGCAGTTCGGCAAAGCCCAACTCCGCTAACTCCTCGATAAAGGCCTGCGTCGGCACATCCTTTTCGATATCCATGTCTATATCCGAGCGCACAATACCCACGCCACCGCCCAAATATGGCTGTGCGCCGCCAGAATCGGTGGCCATCTTTGCGGGGTAAATCAGCAGATCAATTTTCGACTGTAGTATTACTATTTTCCCCGCGAAACTGAAACCGGTGGGAAGCTCGAGATCACCGTTAGAAAACCCCTGCATCAAGATGGTCGGCAAAGAAACGACGAGATCGGCTGGCTGCCTCGACCAAGAGCCGGTGAGTTCAAGTGCTGCATAATTGGAAATTTCTCTTCCCAAAATAGCCGCAAACCCGAGGCCGTAGCCTATTTCCATATCGCCGGCAGCAGACAACTCAGCACCGGGTAAGACCGGAGACGTTGCTGGCAAGATAAAAGACGTTTGATGGTGCAGGTCTTGGGCAAAAGGAACGGCCACCATGGTGCCGACGTACAGCCTTCTTTCCGCATCGCCCGGCTGCGCCAGCCCAGGGACGGCGTGCAGAACGCAGAATGCAAAAGCAACCGCTAAAACGGTCGCAACGCTTCCTCGCCAATGCTCCATATTTATCCTCTTTACGGGTTCGCTGCTCTCCCGCACATGGACCAAGCGCTGGCGGGAGCATGAAACGGGATGCTGTCAACTATCCGGAAACGCGTACCTTGCCAACGCCGCCTCGTCCACCTCAACCCCCAAACCCGGTCGCTCCGTGACCTTGTAGTAGCCGTCTTCAGGTTCGTACGGCTCCTTGAGAATGCGGCTCTTGACTGCGTTGGCGTGGTGGCTGTGCTCCATAATCATGAAGTTCGGACACGACGCCGACCATTCGACAGTCGCCGCCACCGACAGGATCCCACCCCCTCCGACATGCGGCGCGACCGGAATGTTGTAGGTGTCGGCCAGTGTCGCAATCCGGTGCCCTTCGGTAATCCCCGTCCGCGCGATGTCGTGCATCAAAATGTCGTACGCTCGGCGCTCGAACTGCTCGCGCATCTCGTAGCGCGTGCGCGTCCACTCCCCTATCGCCACCGCCATATCCAACGCCCGAGTTATCTCGGCCTGCCCCGGAATATCGTCTGGTATGATCGGCGCTTCCAGCCAAGTAAAATGCAGCTTCTCCAACTCGCGGCCCAGCCGTATCGAGCTGGCGACCGTCTGCCGCATGTGCGTATCGACCATCAGCATGATGCCCGGCCCGACGCGCTGCCGCACGGCGCGGCAAATCTCCACCACGCCCTCCACCTCCAACAGCAAGTGCAACTTCAGCGCCTGGTACCCATAACCCACGTGCTCTTCCGCCGCATCTGCAACCTTCGCTGGATCCGCCCCGCCGATCCCGGCGTAGAGCAAAATCTCATCTCGATAGCGCCCACCTGCAATTTTGTGTACCGGCTTTCCGACGGCCTTACCTACGATGTCCCACAGCGCGATATCCGTCCCGCCGAGCGCGTCGATGTAGAAACCGGTCAGGTGGCCGCGCTCTCGCATCGCCCCGTAGTTGCGCGTCCAAATCGCCTCAATGTCGAACGGATCGCGCCCGATTACCAACGGCCGCACCAATTCGCGCACGATCGTCGCCGTGGTGTTCGGCGACACCGGCGATTGCGCCTCGCCCCAGCCGACGATCCCGTCGTCGGTTTCAACCCGGATAACGGTGGTCTCGTGATGGGGTGAGTAGATCGTCGTGAACGCCGCCCGATCGACAAAGTAATCGCCGACCGCAATCGTCGGTGGCCGCGCGGCTCCTTCGGCGCGTTTGCTGATCCGCAATGGGAACGCTCTAACATCGGCTATTTTCATCGCTTTGCTCCGCTGCGTTTCGTCGATAAACCTAAATTTAGCCAGCTTTTTAAAGGCAATCACCAAGAGGATTTGTTTAGGATACTTAATCAGAGATTCTTCTACAAGTCGAACCGCCTCGCCCTTTATCGGCCTTCTGACTGAATGGCGCGGATTTCTTATATTCTTGCCGAGTCAGCCTAGCGGGACATCCGTCTAGGATTGCTGTCTCAATGGTTCTGCGATCCAGGCCTGAACTTGCTCGGCCCGGTGCGTCTTGCTGCGGTCTCCACGGAGTAAATCGCCATGTCTCGCATATCCAGTTTTATAATTGCCGGCGTTATTCTCATAGCTTCCGTTGCTTTGGCTGCTTTTTTGATTTCACTGGCACCCGAACCGACCCGCACCCAACAGCCTCCCCAGGTACCGTTCGTGCAAACTGGTCTAGTTACCGCCGGGACCGGCCCCATACCGGTATTTGGCTCCGGGACCGTAAGGCCAAGCGCCGAGATTGGCATTGCGCCGCAAGTCGGCGGCAAGGTCGTCTGGGTAGCTTCAGGGTTTCAAAGCGGCGGACGGGTCCAAGCGGGCCAGACGCTCTTTCGCATCGAAGAGGCGGACTTTCTATACCGGGTGCAGGAAGCCGAGGCCGATCTCGCCGCCCAGCGCGTGGCCCTGCTTGAGGAAGAGGAAAAAGCCGAGCTTGCCCAAGCCCAGTACGCGCTTTACGCCGCTAGTCAGGGCGATGCCGATGCCAATCCCCTCGCGCTGAGGGAGCCACAATTGAACGCAGCGCGGGCTGCGGTGAGCCGCGACGAGGCTCGGCTCGCTGCCGCCAAGCTCGCCCTCTCCAGAACCAAGGTAACGGCTCCGTTTGCTGGCTTTGTGCGCGAAGAATCCGTGGATGTGGGACAAATCGTCGCCGCCGGCCAGACCGTCGGTCGGCTTTTCGCCGCGGATGCCGTAGAAGTGGTCGTTCCCTTGTCCGACGCCGATGCCGCGTTGATCCCAAGGCTGTGGGAGCTCAAGGCGGGCGACGGGAATCGGGCAGTGGCTGCACGTGTAGTCGCTCGGTACGGCGACGGGACCTATGCTTGGGAAGGTTACGTGGACCGTGGCGAGGCATCCCTTGACAAGCAAACGCGCACCATCGACGTGATCATGCGCTTACCAGACCCAATTCATGCAGGCAGCCCAATAGCCGGAACAGTTCCTCTCGGCGGCAGTCCTCCGCTCTTGGTTGGTAAATTCGTCGAGGTGGAAATAGAGGGTCTTGAATTAGAAGGATACTACCAAATACCGCGCGCGGCCCTGCAATCCGGCAACGAGGTTTGGGGCGTCAACGATGGCGGCGTAGTGAGTATCGTTCCAGTACAGGTACTACAACGCACCAACGACGAGGTATATGTGACCGGCGCTCTCGCAAGCGGCCAAGCCGTCATCACCGGCGGAATCCAGTTTGCCACCGAAGGCATGCGAGTCCTAACGGAAACCGCCCCGACGCCATGAGTCCCAGCAACGGCAATCACCAAGAACGGTCCGGCCCAATCGCCTACATGGCGGGCAACAGTGTAGCCGCCAATTTGCTTATGTGGGGAATCATCGCCGCCGGGCTGGTGTCGCTGACCGGTCTCGATCGGGAAGCGTGGCCGACGGTCCCTTTCTACCATGTCGAAGTCTCGATGGTCTATCCCGGTGCCACACCGGAGGAGATCGAAGAGTCGATCGTCGTCAAGATCGAGGACCAGGTCAGCGGGTTGGATGACGTAAAGGCGGTCAAGTCCGTAGCGGCACCAAGTATAGCATCCGTCCGCATTCAAATGGACTCCGGCACGGACATGGCGCAGGCGTTGGACGATATCGAGTCGGCCGTCAATCGCATACAGTCTTTCCCCGCCAGAGTCGAACGCCCCCAATTCAGAGAGATGACCAACCGCCAGAGCATGATGCGGCTCATTGTTTATGGCGATGTATCCGAGCGCTCGCTGAAGGAATTGGCGCACCAGATCGAGGATGAACTCACGACGCTTCCCTCCGTGTCCCAAGTCGAGGTCAGTGGAGTGCGGAAATACGAAATCTCTATCGAGGTGCCGCTTCATCGGCTGAGAGCCCTTGGACTTACACTCACCGACATCGCCAACACCATTCGTCGCAGTTCCCTCGATTTGTCTGCCGGCAGTATCGATACCCGAGAATCCCAGGTGCGGGTCCGCACCCTCGGCCAGAACTACGACCAACAAGATTTCGAAGAGATCGTCCTTCTCACAGGCATTGACGGTACGGTTTTGCGCCTCGGCGACATCGCCGAGGTTCGCGACGGATTTCAGGAAACCGACCTGATTGTCCGGCATCAGAACCATCCCGCGGTATTCGTCGAGATCTATCGGGCCGATGGCGAGCAGGTGATGGATGTCGCCACGACCGTTCGGCAGCACTTGGCGAATGAGGTAATCCCGGCTCTGCCAGACGGGGTAGGCATCACCATCTGGAATGACGAATCCCAAGACTACGAGGAACGCGCCGATCTTCTGCTCAAGAACGGTATGCTGGGTCTGTTGCTGGTGTTGATCGCCCTGAGCCTGTTTCTCCAGCTCCGGCTGGCCCTGTGGGTCGCCGTCGGTCTCGCCGTTTCGGGAATCGGCGCTCTGGCGGTCATGCTCGCGCTCGACTTCGCTATCAACACCATCTCGCTGTTCTCGTTTGTCCTCGCCATTGGCATCGTCGTTGACGATGCGATCGTCGTAGCCGAGCACATTCACTACGAGCGCCTGCGGGGAACATCCGGGGTGGTGGCGGCGATCCGCGGCGTACAGCGGATAAGAGTGCCGTTGACATTCGCGGTCCTCACTTCGGTGGCGGCGTTCGTCCCGCTGCTGTTCATCCCCGGAGGCATCGGGGAAGTATGGTCAGCACTGCCCGTCATCGTCATCGCCATGCTGCTGATTTCTCTGGTCGAATCGCTATTCGTGCTGCCCAACCACCTGTCCCATCTGCCCGGCCCGGAATGGGTGCCAACGACCGCCTTGGATCGGTTCTTCGCACGGATCCAGAATCGCGTAGATGTGCTGCTGAACAGGTTCGTCGAGGGTCCGTTGGATCGCGGGCTGCGGTTTGCGACGAATCAGCCCTTGGTGACGATGGCAGGAGTTTTAGGACTGCTCGTACTGAGCATCTCCCTGATACCGGCGGGTATTGTCCCGACTAATTTCGCTGGTGTGGTTGAGGGAGATTTCGCAACAGCCACTCTGGAAATGCCGGACGGGACGACCGCACAGCGGACGTATGAAGTAGCGCAGGAACTGGAGGAGGCCGGCCACCGGGTCATCGAACGGCTCGCGCACGACCGGCCTGAAGGTGCGCCCCCGCTGCTGTCTGGCGTAATGGTGACTGTCGGCCAGCGGCCGCGGATTCAGGGCGGAGGACTAAACCCTGCGGCAACCCTGAATCCAGAAGCCAATATCGCTACCATTGAATTCAAACTCCTAGGCGCACAGCAAAGACATATCTCCACCGGAGATCTCGTGCAGGCCTGGCGCGAAGAGGTGGGCGTCCTGCCCTATGTGCGCGGCATCATCTTCAGCGGCGAGATCATCGACTTTGGCAATCCCGTCGAAGCCGTGCTGTCACATCCGGATCCGGAGCATCTCGCCCGGAGCGCAAACTCTGTGATTGATGGTCTCCGTAGAGTGGGAGGCGTCTTTGACATACGCTCGGATCACACCCTAGGCATCCCGGAAATTCAGCTCGAGCTGCGGCCGGAAGCGCGAACCCTCGGTCTCACGCTCGACGCCTTGGCCGGGCAGGCACGAGCCGCATTCTTTGGCGCAGAGGCCGTCCGAATACAGCGGGGTCGGGAGGAGGTCCGGGTCTATGTGCGCCTGCCCTCCGCTGAACGGGAATCCATCACCGATGTCGAAGGATACCTGCTCCGTACGCCGAGTGGTGCCGAGGTCCCCCTAACTAGCGTGGCCTCGCTGAACTCGGGCACGTCGCCCCCCGCCATTCAGAGGCGGGACGGTCAACGCGTCGTCACAGTCACTGCGGATGTAGATCCCGCGGTGATTTCCGGCGGGGAAGCCAATGCCATCCTCGTCAATTCGATCCTTGCGGACCTCACCGCCGCGAACCCGAACCTAACGTACATGCTTGGGGGCGAACAACAACAGCAACTCGAGTCCCTAGATGCGCTGTATCGCGGGTTTGCGATTGCCATGCTCATGATTTTCGCGCTGCTTGCCATCCCTCTGCGCTCCTATACCAAACCGTTCATCATCATGGCCGTCATTCCGTTCGGGTTCATCGGCGTGATCTTGGGTCATCTGATCTTGGGAATCGCGGTGAGCGCACAGTCCTTCATGGGCTTTTTCGGCCTCAGCGGCGTGGTCGTGAACGATTCCCTAGTCATGATCGACTTTATCGACCAGAAACTCAGGGAAGGTACTTCTGCGCGGACCGCGATCATCGAGGGCGCGAAAGGGCGTTTTCGTCCAATCATGCTCACGTCCGTGACGACTTTCCTCGGCTTTACACCCCTAATTCTCGAACGTGCCATTCAGGCGCAGTTCTTGGTTCCCTTTGCCGCGTCCCTCGGTTTCGGCATTCTCTTTACGACGGTTATACTCATGCTGGTCGTTCCTGCTCTTTCCACCGTCCATCTACGTTTGCTTGCTTCGAGTTCAGAATAAGACTTGCCCCCCTAAGCCGAAGAGTTATGTACATTTAATACAGGGATCGAGATAATGCCGGGAGGTCAAGAGTTATGACTGTTAAAGAGCGTTCGACAACCCAACCGCTCAGTTTGCCCGCAGAGCTCATCCTGATGCTGCTCAACGAGGAGAACGGCTACTTTCATCAAGTACCCGGCTGGAATCTGAACTGCGCTGTCATCGGTGCAGTATTCGCGGAGCTTTCCCTTCTGTCGCGCATCGACACGGACATGGAATCTCTGTTCCTTGTTGACCCGACAGAAACGGGCGACCCCGCCCTAGACCCCATTTTGCAAGAAATTGCCAGCGAACCTGTTCAACGGAACGCCCAGTACTGGATTGAACGGCTCGCCTCCCGTGCGGAGTCGGTCATTGATTTGACGCTGGATCGCTTAGTCAACCTGAAGATCCTCGATTGCCACGACGGCGGGTTCTATACGCTGGCTCGTACTGGCTGGCAGACGGAACTGTACAGCAACTCCATAGAAGATACGGCAGGTGAGTTTATCAAGTTGCGTATTATGAGGTATATCTTTACCGACGCGATACCCAATCCGAGAGACATCATCATTATTTGCCTCGTCAATACGTGCGACGTTTTTCGCTTCATATTCCAACTTGATGACGAGTCAGAGGAACGCATTGAATCCATCTGCCAGATGGATTTGATCGGCCGTTCCATAGCCGCTGCGGTCGTACACAACCAAGCCGGCCCATTGCTGCAACGTTCCCACCTAACCAAGCAAATTCCGACTGTCCCGCTACGTCAGTTGCTGCTCAATCCCCATGTGCGCGATGGCAATATTCCCGCACTATTTGCAGATCTTACACAAGAGTATGGGCCGGTGTTCGAGATCCGTCCGCCATTTGCACAACCCCTGACCTGCCTCGCCGGACCACAGGTAAATCACTGGGCGCATCGACACGGGCGGATGTACCTGAGGTCCGGAGACTATTTTGCCGACTTCGAAAAAGTCTATGGTGCGCATGGCGTATTACCCTCCATGGATGGCACCGATCACTTCCGGCTTCGCAAAGCTATGGGGCCAGCGTATTCACGCGGGAGACTGGCAGGTCAGATGGACCAGGTCTTCCATCAGGCCCGTAAATATATGGCAAACTGGACAGTTGGTGACTCATACGCTGCAAAGCGCATGTGCCGACGGATGATTAACTCGCAAATCTCGCCCCTCTCCGTCAGCGTTGATTCGCAGGATATCATCGACGATCTAATGACCTACAAAGAGCGAGCACTCAACACCCACATCGTAAAGATCCTGCCCAAATTCCTGCTGAATACCCCGGGAATGAAACGCCGGGCAAAAGCCGTAGATACGTTGCTGGAACGGGTGCAGCGTGTCCATACACCCGCCCAGCGGGCCGGTTGCCCGCGCAACCTTGCGGATGACTGGCTAAGCCTGCACGCGAGCGATCCGCAATTGGTGCCGGAGTCGAATCTGCGTTTCGCCCTATCAGCAGCGCTGATTGCCAGCGTGTACCTTGGTGATGCGCTTAGCTTCGCGGTGTACGCCATGGCGTCACAGCCGGCGCTTTGCGAGAGAATCCGCCGTGAAGCCGATGCCCTGTTTGACAACGGCGACCCGGATGGCGAGGCCTTCACCCCATCTGCTATAGACGTCACGCACCGCTTCCTCATGGAGTGCTTGCGCATGTACCCCATTGTTCCGATGTCTCTGCGAAACGTGATGAATGCGTGTTTGGTCGAGGGCTACGAAATACCGGTGGGGACACGGGTCGCCATCGCCCAGACCGCTTCGCATTACATGGACGACGTCTTCCCAGACCCGTTCACCTTCGATATTGATCGCTATCTACCTCCGCGCAATGAGCACCGCAGTCCCGGGTATGCGCCGTATGGGCTGGGTACGCACACCTGTCTCGGCTCGCGGTGGATGGAGCTGCAACTGGCAGTCAACGTGCTGATAATCGCGCATTACTTTACGCTTGAGGTGTTTCCCGCGAATTACAAGCTCCGGTTCGATCCGCTGCCGTCGATGAAACCAAGCAAGAAGCTGAAGTTTCACGTCGCCGAGCAGCGGCGCGAACTGCCCGCCTGACGCGCCATGACAAAGACACGGCTGGGCCTGATGCCTCACCAAGCCGGTTGATTGCGCTGCATCTCCCATTGCTCTGCGTACCAAGCGGCCGACCAGAACGCCAGCGTCGGGTGTCGAAGCCATTCAAACGGCGATTTTCGACAGCGAAATATGCCCCTTAAAACAGAGGTCCACATCGCTGCCGGGTTGCCGCCAGCGCTCTTGATAAATTCCGGTGTATAGAAAGCCGTCGTCGGTCTGCGAGAATGCGGTTTTGTGGGGACTCGTATCCACCGGGGCGTGTTTGGTCTCCAAGCATGTCCGGCTGTGTTCGGGATGGGGCAGATTTACGTTCAAAAAATATCCAGCTTCCAGCGTCCCGTTCAGCACGTCATCCAAAACCGGACGCAGCCGTTCGGCGGCCAGCGGCCAATCGACCAACCGACCCTTTACGGTATAGTGGGACAGGGCGACGGCCTTACAACCGTGAATAGCAGCCTCTCTGGCGGCGGCTACCGTGCCGGATTCGTACACATCCACCCCGAGATTTCCTCCGTGATTGATCCCGGAAAGCACCCAGTCCCCATCGGACGCTAGGCAGTTGAGCGCCAGACGGGAACAGTCGGCCGGCGTGCCCCATATCCGGTAGCGTGCTTCCGTCAGTTTATCCACGCGAATGGGCCTATCAGTCGTCAACTGATGTCCAATGCCGGACTGAGGCTCGGCCGGCGCGACAACGACGACCTCGCCCCACCGCGACGCTAGGTGGCCTAAGGTTTGCAGGCCCTCTGCTTCAATGCCGTCGTCGTTGGTGACGATTAGTTTCACTATGATTTATTTACTCTTCTGATGGCTTGAACTCATTGAAAAAGTCAAAATTTCACTGAAATGGGCATTTTCATCAAACAGTGAAAATCCCGATTTGAGTGAAAACTATCAATCGCCAGCACTACCGCCCGGGGCCGGACAAGTTACATTCTATGAATGATTGTCCGCTTTCGACACAACTTTCGACACAACGATCTCCAGATGAAAAATCCACCCCATCCGGGACTGTCCATCCGTCACGATTGCCTAGAGCCGTTGGGACTTAGCGTGACGGAAGCAGCAAAAAAACTTGGGGTCAGCCGGAAGCAGTTATCCGATGTCGTGAATGGTCATTCGGGGATCTCGCCGCAGATGGCGATCCGTCTCGACAAGGCATTTGGCGGCGGAGCGAATACGTGGTACCGGTTACAGGTGGCCTACGACTTAGCCCAAGCGATGAAAAAGGCCGACCAAATCAAGGTCGAACGGCTATCGACGGTGACGTAGGCAAACAAGCGAGGAATATGTGCCCCAGCCTTGATACTCAGATCTCTTTTTGGCGTTGTTGGGCTTGCATATAGGTGCGCAATACAGCATTCATCCGCGTTTGGTAGCCTTTACCAAAGGACTTGAAATAGGCCAATACATCCGAGTCAACGCGCAGAGAAATCGACTGTTTCCTCTCGGGCATCACGACTTCTAGGGACGCCATATCGCACTCTTCCAACAGCAAGGTATCGGCATCGGACCGAGCCGCCTGTTCAATCTCTTCGTCGGTGAGGCTATCCAGCCTCTTCAGATTCGTCCGGTCGCGCCTTTTGCCAGTAGAATTTTCGTTCATTGGTACTTGCCCTCCGCGCTGAATTTACAAGAAAAACGCCGCAATCCCAAAATAAAGCAGCAGCGACAACCCATCGTTGAGCGTCGTAATCATCGACCACCGGCAATACCAACAAATCGTACTCGGCGAAGATATAGGCGATCTCTTCCTGGTCCATATCGCTCCGCACCGCGATTGGACTGCGATTGGCCAAGGTGCCAACCGGGGCGTCGGACGAGGCCAACAACAACCGCTTGAGCGGCACCAAGCCACTCAGTAGCCCCTCTTGATCGGTCAAATAGAGATAGAAAACCTCGTCTTCGTCTGCGACCCAAGTCCGCCGGATGATGGTCGTTGAGAGCCGCTCGACGCCGGTGCCGTGCGCTGCCACTCCATCCACTCGGTAAGCTCGCGCTGAGTCTCGTCGAAGCGAGAGCGCACCGCTGGCGGGAACACGTAGTGATTCACATTGCCTTGATTCCCCGCCAGCAGTTCCCGCATCGCCGGGTTGTAGGTAGCGTCGATATAGTTGAAATAGAGGTTCGTGCGCTGGCGGGATGAACTCTTTGCCGCGCCAGTGTGGAGCAGCGTCTCCGAGAACATGACCATATCCCCCGTCTTGCCGGTGACCCGCACGGCCCCGGGCAAATCGCGGCCCCGGAACTCGGCCATGGGCAGGTCAATCTCCGACTTGTGCGCCCCAGGCACCACCGTTAGGCAGCCGTCGTCTTCATCGTTGTCCGTCAGGAAGTACACACAGTTCAACATGCGCGTGCGGATCTGCCCTCGGCGCACCGTGTAATCATCCGGATTTAACCCCCGGTGCCACCCACCCCAAGGCGTGCCCTCTGTCTTCTCGATAGCCCAAGTGTTGACGAGCTGAGGATGCTGCATCCAGCGCCGCAGGCGCTCCACCACCGGCGCAACGCTGATGACCTCGTCAAACACTTCCGTCCACAGCGGCAAACCGTTGATCCGCCGCTGGCCTTCGGTGAGCTGCACCGTCGTCTGCCCGCGCACCCCATCGCGCAGCCAAGGGTCATCGTACTGGCGCTCGAACAGCCGCTCCAACTCTTCGAGGTAGCCCCGGCAGCGCTCGGCGTCAAAGACGTTCCGCAGCATGAGAAAACCCTGCGCGTCGAACTGGAAATCATCCGCCAATGCGAGTTCGTTCATAAGTACCTCTCTCCAGACTATTGCCAAAGTATCTGGCGGTTCTCCTCGGTCAAAGAGTTCCCTTCAGGAGGTGTGGAAAAAGAGAAAGGGCGACCCTAACCTTCTATATGCAGTAGAAGTCCAACGCTAATCGCCCGGTGAAAGCCGGGCGTGGAAGGAATGACACGCCCCCATCACTTGACGAGGACCATGGTTCGCGTTGACTGCGAGGTTTCCGTCGTCAACCGATAGAAGAATATCCCGGAACCAGCGGACTCTCCTCGATCGTTCCGGCCGTCCCAGGGTATCCGGTGTCTGCCCGCTCGATAAACGCCCTCCACCAAGGTGGCCACCAATTGGCCGGTCAAGCTGAAGATTTCCAGAGAAAGATGCTCCGTTTGCGGTAAGTGAAAGGCGATGTGGGTTTTGCTATTGAAGGGATTGGGATAGTTCTGCAAGAGGTTGAACGACCGCGGTGTGTCCTCGTCCGTCTCGCTCGCGACAGATGTAGGTGGAGCGAACACGCTGTTGGCCCGACCCGGAGTGCCCCCCATCGGGATGGAAGCCCGCCAGTGCATGGGGTCCGCATTGTCCAGGCTATAGTGAAGCAACTCCAGCGTAGGACCGTCGCCGTCCGCCTCCACCGGCCACGGACTTTCGTCTAGGTAGGTGAAAGAATCGACCAGTAATCCATCGCTGTCGAAGAGGCGAACCAGCTCTCCACTGTTCCTCAATCCGAAATCGAAGTCTCCGACACAAGAGACCCCGAGGAGGGATTCGAGAGCCGCACCATCTCGGCACAACACCAAAAATCCGCGCGGCTCGATGAACGTCCCACCGGGCAGCACAAAGGAATGGTCGTCATCGTCGTCTTGAAAGTTCCAACCGGAAAGATCGACGGAAGCATCGTTGGGATTGTACAACTCGACCCAATCTCCCGTATCCAGATCATCCGCTGAATGATAGTTGATTTCGTTGATCACAATGGATGGTATCGGAAGATCGACAGTGCTGTAGGTTTCGTTGACGCGAGCCGTCATCACCGTCAGTGTGGGCGTCAGCAGCTTCATCATATCGCCCAGCGAGACATCGAAAAAAAGGTTGCCGAAGACGGGCGAGTTCGGAAACAGGTCCCCAGCGGCATCTCTGTTCGAGGAAAGGATCAGACTGGTGCCCGCCTCGATGTTGGTCCCGGGCGGGAACATGAAGCGGTTGAAATACTCCCCGGCTTCAAAGCTACAGTAGGAAAGGTTCAGATTTAACTCACTGGCATTGATGATCTCGATGAAATATTCATCGCGTATCCGATGAACGTCTCCGATCTGCAAGTGTCGATACCCCTCGATACCGGCGTGATTCACATTCAAAGCGAACGTCTTCGTGGCCCTGTAATTGATGTAGTATAGCCCGTTGGAAGGATAAGTGTAGCCTCCGGCCCTAAAAGAATAGGGCACGAGGCCCGTGTAGTTTTTGGGCAGCACGAGACGATTGCCATAGACGAGGTCCCCCGCCTGCAGATCATCGTGTCGCCCATCGTCGAACAGCGCGAGTTGCTTGACCGTGATCTCTTCTCCCCGTGTCTCGTAGGACGACAAATCCGTGATGTATTCGACCACGACGGCCTGGGGGCTGCGCGAAGTGGCTCGAAACACCACGCCGCGATCATCAGCATCGGGCGAGGGAAACGGATCGGAGCAGTACAAGTCCGATAGCAGATTCTTTTCGACAAAGGGAAAATCCATCAGGAACGATCTCCTCGCCGCCAGAAAGCCTTTCAGACGCGAGATCTCATTGTCGAATTCGGCGTTGGTGCCAATCTTGGCTCTGTCCAGATAAACGTCCGACTTGATCAACTCGTACGTTGAATCGATCTCGGCCTCCACCGCGGCGAATCCGTGCTCGATGACGAAGCGGACCTTGCTCCAGAACGACTCGCGATAGGCGTCGTATTCCATCAACCTCTGAAATAGAAGATGGTGGTTCAGATGGGTGTGTGCGGAGACCGTTTCAAAGTAGGGCCAGTATTCTCCGGTCCAGTGATTGCCAAAAGAAGCGTCGTGGTCCCAGGGTAAAATTTGCTGCAAGCGCCCGCTCGGGTCGAAATAGAGCAGCATATTCTTCGTCACGGCGTCTAGACTGGAGATCGCATAGGCGGTCGCGAAGTATTGCAGCACATTCTCCACATCCACCAGCAGGGAAATCCGCTCTGCAAAATCCTCATACGTCAGATAGAGAAGCTGATTGAATAGCCGCTGCCCATTGATATAGTCGGATTCGCCTCCCACCTTCTTGTTCCACGAAGAAAGGTAGGTGTCGTAATCCAGCAATGGCGCTGTATTCCCACCGTGATTCTCGGATTTGTAGAGACTTCCGGGCTCGTAGTCGTACCGCCGCAGAAGATACTGATCAGGCTCCTCTACTTGGACGAAGACGCCCATGAAGTCATCGTTGACCATCAGGCTGATGTGCTCGGTATTCGGCGCTGGATGGCCGATGAACTGATACAACCTCATGGCCAGCGCGTTGCGCATCAACGAGCGATCCGAGTATTCCGCCTTGAGGTTGAGCTCCCTGACTCCAACCGGATTGGATGAATCCTCAAACCAGACCTTCCAGCTTTTCTTTGGGTACCTGCGGGACGCCTTCCCGCCCCGGAATCGCACCTCGCACTCGAGCACCTCTCCCGCGAAGGAAAATTGGGCGGGATAGCGGACATCGCTGAAGGGGGACTGGTAGAGGGCACTTAGGTCGTCGGGATCAACGGTCAGGTGATAGGTTGGAAGTTCGAGCCGTTGATCTTGGGCCTGGAGAGAAGGCGCGTACATGGACACCGCAACGAAAACGAGCGCCAGCTTCCTCATGGTCACAAAGCCTTGATTCTTCAAGGAATTTATTAGAATCATGACATGATATCCTTAAGAGAGGGGTAGTGGGCTAGTTTGAAAAAACAAAAACTAATAATCGACCTCGTCTGGCAATAGAGCTTTAAGACAGCACGCTTATTTTGGCAAAAATCGTCCCAACCTACCCTCGTGGCAAGGATTTCATTGTATATTTCAAAATTTATCTTGTGTAAAATAAAAATAAATTTAACTTATTTAAAATTAGATTGAATAAAAATGAATCACACTGGCCCAATACAAAATCCATGTTTACCCACCCATTGCCCGGCTTGTTCCGCGGCCCTACAAGTCGCCCGCCTAGACTGTACCGAGTGCGATACGTCCGTGCTAGGCGGTTTTGACCTGCCGCCGTTGGCCCACCTTGCCCCAGAGGATCAGACCTTTGTGCTCCGCTTCCTCCAGAGCGGCGGCAATCTCAAGGACATGGCCAAACTCTATGGCGTCTCCTACCCCACCCTGCGCAACCGCCTCGATGCCCTCATTGAGCAGCTCGCACCCGGCCAGTCCGAACAACGCCATCTGGCCGAACAACTGGCCACCCAGCTCCTCCAAGCCCACGAGCAGGGCCGCTTTGAAGCCTTGGGACCAGAGGAGGCTACCGAGAGCGTTCGCAAGGGTTTCACCGCGGAGGTCCAACGCCACCTCCACCAGAAAAACCGGCAGCTCTTCGGCACCTTTGAGGGTCTGGACTTCGTCGAAACCCGGTTCATGGAGAGCCAACCGCACCTGCTGGCCCACCGCTTCAAGGGCCGGTACGGGGCTGCATCACCCGAAGTGCGCGTCGTCCTCGACCGGGACGGCAAGCTGGCGGGCCTGTGGATCAAGCCTTGGCAGGATCAGATGCTGTGAACGCCTACCGCCACACCCAGTTCGGCAAAGTCATCGGCTTGAAACCAGCGCCGAAGTGATCCGTCCAGTCGGTCGTCGGAGGACGCGAGTGGAAGGGCCGGGAGGTCAGGATTGAGACCAGTTCTCCACCCGTAGTTCTGGTACGCGGCCGAATTCGCCTTGGTTGTTTGTAACGAGGGTCGCGTTAAGACTGCGGGCATGTGCCGCGATGAAGAGATCATTCGCGCCAATGGGTTGACCGCTCTGCCTGAGCGCGTGGCGAATCTCGCCGTAATGCGCGGCCGCATCCACGCCGAAGGGTAGGATTTCAAGATCGAGACAAAACGCCTCTAGTTCACGCGTGTTTTCCGCAACGCGTACCGAATTGGCGACCCCGTAATAAAGTTCCGCGTATGTGATTGAGGAGATGCAAATCTCGGTGGAGTGCGCTTCAAAACGCACGCGCAGGGCATCATCCCGCTCGTTGATGACGTAGATGCAGATATTGGTATCTAACATGTACATCAGCGAATGTCGTCCCGCGCATCGAGCGGCGGCTGGTGTCGTGCCGGTAAGGAGCCGCGAGAGTCAGAGCTGAAGTACTCGCGCCAGTTCTTTCCACGAGGACGCAGGATGAGCTGGTCGCCCTCCTTGATTATCTCGACTTCAGAGGTTTCAAACCGACATGGTGCTGGTAAGCGGACGGCCTGACTGCGACCGCTCCAGAATACCTTGGCGATGCCTTTGTAATCCGGTGTTTTACTCATCGTTTTCACCTCCTAGGGAAAATGATATATCTCACGATATACTACTTTGGTGCATCCGTCAACGCCGGACGGCCTTGTTAGGCACCGGCTTTGCCTCTATTCTTCAGTGTGGTGCTGTAGAGTGGGTGCGTCAACGGCTTCTAGGAGTAAAGCATGACAGACGACGAAAAGTATTTCTTCGACCTCAACGGCTACCTCGTCCTCAGAGATGTCGTCGATCCAGACACCATCCGCCGCTGCAACGAGGCCATCGATTACTACGACGACCAAATCGAGGTCCACGAGCGCCGCTTTGAAGGCAAGTCCAAGGCCCTAGCCAGCGACGTCCGACAGCGCTGGAGTGACGAGATGGTCGCTTGGGAGCGACCCTACTGCGAGCCCTTCCGCCAATTGATGGTCCACCCTCGCCTCAAACCCTACTTGCGCGAAATAATCGGCGACTATCACATGGCCACGCGACCGCGACTCATTGTGATGGACAAAGGCTGCGCCGGTCACTACCTCCACGGCGGCCAACTCGATCGGCTGTCCTATTCGCTGACCTATAACTGGAAATTCGGCAAGATCTACAACAGCTTGACTCTAGTGGAATTCCCACTGGCCGACGAAGGCCCCGGCGACGGCGGCTTGGCCGTAGTCCCCGGCGGCCATAAAGCCAACTATCCGATCCCTGAAGCACTGCGCGATTGCGAGGCTTTCCACGACGAAATCGTCGAAGTCAACGTGCGCACCGGCGATGTGGTAATCTTCGCCGAAGCCACCATCCACGGCACCCTAGTCTGGCGCGCGGACCATCAGCGCCGCGCCCTGCTCTATCCCTACTGCCCGCGCTACCAAACCCGCGTCCCCTCTATCTCCGAAGTATCGTATCCGCCCTACGTCCAAGACATGACGCCAGAGCAACAAGCCCTCCTTCAGCCGCCACACTAAAAGAGAACCCAAAGCCCTATGAACAACGACGATAAATTCTTCTTCGACCTCAAAGGCTTCGTCCACCTCAAGGGAGTGTTGAGCCAAGAGGAAGTGGATCGCTGCAACGCCGCCATAGACGCCCACGCCGACCGCTTTTTCCAGACCGAGCGCACCCTCGAAGGAAACTCCAAAGTCCTCGGCGGCGAGAACAAGCAAAAGTGGATGGAGGGCATGTTAGAATGGGAACGGCCGCACTGCGAGCCTTTTCGCGACCTACTCGTCCACGCCAAAATCCAACCCTACCTCAACGAACTGCTCGGCGGCGGCTACCGCCTAGATCACGGCCCCTTGCTCATTGCCATGGACAAAGGCGACGGCGGCCACTACCTCCACGGCGGCGGCGTTGAGCGCCAGGACTTTTCGCAGACCTACACCTTTAAATACGGCCAGATGTTCTGCGGCTTGACCGCAGTCGAATTTCAGCTAGCCGACGAAGGCCCCGGCGACGGCGGCCTAGCGGTCATCCCCGGGTCCCACAAAGCCAATTACCCCCTGCCCGAGAAGCTGTCCCTGTACGAAGAACATCGCGAGTACGTCAAAGAGGTCCACAGCCAAGCCGGCGACGCCATTATCTTCACCGAAGCACTGACCCACGGCACGCTGGTATGGCAGGGCGAACACCAGCGCCGCTCGCTAATCTACAAGTACAGTCCATCCTTCCAAGCCCACGCGCCCGGCTATCATCAGACGCAAATCCCCAATTACATTCTCGACATGAGCGACGAAGAACGCGCCATGATCAGTTAGGGCCCCAATCGCTTCATTTCTCTTTTCCGAGAACGTCGTCGATAGCCCTTGCAATCGGCCATGCGCCCTCGGAAGTGTTCGCAAGAATCGCGTAGTCTAACTGCCGCTGACAGTCGATGGCAGACTTGAAAGAGATACCAGGATCCGCTCCCATGATATAGTGCTGGAGCGTTCCGTCTGCGCGTCTGCGAATCCACATTCCGTGTCCGTAGTAGAGACCCGAATCGCCGCTGGCATTGGAGAAAGGTGCACTGAAGGTCCGCACCAATTCCTCGGAGACGATCTCGCCGTTCCAGAACCTGTCCCAGAGCGCCGCGATGTCTGCCAGCGTCGAGAACAAACCGCCGTCCGAAGCACCGACGATGGGCAGGTTGTAGATGTTCGTCCGCCAGCGCTCTCCGTCTTCGATGTAGCCAAGGGCCGTGCCTTCCGGCAGTTGGTTCATGGCGAAGAATCCAGAGCGATCCATTCTTGCTGGCCCGAGGATCTCCTCGGCGACGACCTCCTGAAAGCGCTTTCCTGTTATCTCTTCCACTACTACACCTAGCAGGATGTAACCGCTGTTGCAGTATGAAAACCCTTCCCCCGGTGCAAACTTCATCTCCCGTTGCGGGAACACCGGCAGATAGTCCTTTGGACCTCTTAGCTCGTACCAAGGGATGCCGACGGTGAAATTGTCGAAATCCTCGATGAGCTCTTCGTCGTAATAGTCGGGAATCCCAGAGGTGTGGGTAAGCAGATGCTGGATGGTGATGGCCGCTGAGTAATCCGGCAGTTCCACTGAGATGCAGTCGCGCACTTGGGTCGTCAATACCAGCCGACCCGCGTCGATGAGACGACCCACGGTCAATGCCGTCAGCAGCTTCGTTCCAGAAGCGATGTCAAAGCGCGTCTCTGCAGTGTTGGCGATGGAGTTGGCGCGGTCGGCGAACCGCGTAGCTCTCTCGTATATCGTCTGGCCATGTCGCCGGACACGGACGACGCCGGAGAAAGCGCACTCCTCGACGAGCTTATCTAGGAAATTCCACTGCATAGGTTTACGAGACTCCGCTCCCGGACTAGGTAGAGCTATTCCGGCTCCTCGCCAATACTCGCCAGCTTGGCCTTTGTCTCCGCGTAGAGCTCCGCGGGCAGTGGCCCCGCCAAGGCCGCCGCGACATTGGCCTTCATGTGTTCGAGGTTCGTCGTGCCGACGATCGTCGTGTGACACGCTGGATGCGCGAGGGTGAAGCGCAGGATAAACTCGTGCCGACTCATCCCGCCGATAAGTTCGTCCAGGCCGGACCGCTCCCACTTCGACTGGCGCTCCTCATTGGCTCGGTGGCCCAAGCTAATGCCACCGCGAATGAGAATGCCAGCGCCGGCGTCGGCCGCTTGCTGAATAATCCTTTCGTGCTGGCGCTCAAGAGCCGAATAGGGAATCTGAAACACATCAAACGCACCCGACTCCACAAACGCGGCCAAGTGCGGCAGCGTCGAAGACACGCCGATGAAACGGGTCTTTCCCGCCTGTCGAATATCCTCAAGTACTTCGACCAGCCCTCCCAACTCAACATCTTCCACAGTGGGATTGTGCATCTGTAGCAGATCTACGCAGTCGGTCTCCAGGCGGCGCAGGCTCTGGTCGATGTTGGTGCGCAGGCGCTCGGCCGTCCACAGGTGGCCCGGCTCCAGTCTGTTGCCCTCCTCGTCAATGTTGCAGCCACACTTGGTAGCCAGGAAAAACTCGTCGCGGCGATGGCCGAGATATTTGCCGACCCGCCCCTCGCTCGCGCCGTAATCCGGGGCCGTGTCAACGAGATTGATCCCCGCATCGAGGGCCGCATTTAATACGCTGCCGGCCTGATCGTCGTATTCCGCTTCATCCGGCAGGCCGCGCTCAGCCGCGCCAAAGCCGAGTTGCGTGACCTCGAGCCCTGTGCGGCCCAAGGTGCATTTAGTCAAATTGTCCATGGTTCCTCTCCAAAATAGGTCATTGATAGCGCCCTAGATACCCGCCAAAAAGGCGCTTTGTCAAGCACCCTAGCCGCGGAGTGCGCCGTGCCCATCAAGGAGGTTCAGGCGTCGATACAGGGGATGCCGTACTGCTTGAGGCGTGCGTCCCGCGTCACTAGGGTTAAATTCTCCAATTTCGCCTGCGCCGCTTGGATGCGATCAAAGGGGTCCTGATGGATCGGGGGCAAGGAGACCACGGCCAAGGCGTGCGCTAGGGTGATGGGCAGTGGTTGAAAGCGCTCTTCCGCCAAGACCTCTTCGAGGTTGTCCGGTGCCTTCAGTCGGCCCAGCGCCTTTTTGATGGCGATTTCCCAAGCGGCTGCCGCGCTGATGAAAACCGCGTTCTGGCCTTGGCTGATGGCGACCCGGGCGGCCGGGGCAAGGAGGGTGGGGTCGTCGAGCCACCACAATAGCGCGTGGGTGTCCAGGAGGAGATTCACGGTTGTTAGCCCCTAAAGGCCGCTGCTATTTTTTCGGGCAACTCGTCGAAGTTGTCCTCTATCGCGACTTGACCACGCCACTGTCCCCCCTGACGAGGCTGGACCGACTGCTCGTACGGAACGAGTTTGGCCACCGGCTTGCCAGCTCGACCGATGACGATCTCCTCTCCCTGGAGTACCCGTTCGATCAGTCTGGAGAGCTGTGTTTTAGCTTGGTGGATATTGGTGATGTGCATGGATCAACTCCTTTTCGGCTTAGCTAAACTTAGTTTATCATCAAAGTATGTCAAGCCTATTCACCGAGAACTTCTATGACGCTCTCCACGGCCTCGACCCGCGCGTCATGAAGTCGGAATGGTCTGGGGCATCAGGACCGGCTAGGATCCCGCTCCCTGACCATCTCGTGCCCCTCGAACAAATCCCGCGCCACCGTCCCCTGCGCTTGGCGCGGCGGCTCGGCTCCCAGTATCTGGCAAAAGGTGGGCACTACATCGGCGGCGTGGATGTACCCTAGCTTGTCCACCGGCCGCTCGTAGCCCTGCTTTACTCCCGGCCCGGCCAGCAACCACGAACCAAAGCTGGACGAGGCTTCACTTTGGGTCGGCAGAAAACCCCCGTGGTGCGCCCCGAACACATTGGGCGCTCCAACGCAGCCTCCATCGACAATGCCGCGCCACTGGCCATAGTACCCGCTCACGTACCCGTGGTCCCAGGCAAAGACCACGTCGCCGCACTGGTCGCCCCACTGGCCGAGGATGTACGCGTCCCGCCGAGGCAGGGCTATGGCCACAGGATTGCACCCCACCTCTTGGTCAACCCACGTGCGCAAGGCCAGCAGCAACTCGGCCTCAATGCGGTCGAATTCCGGCCCCGGCTCGGCGTTGATGAAAATGTCAAACCCCTTGTCGTCTTTCATATAGGCCCGGGTGCGCTCCCAGTCGATATCATCCTCGCGCACCTGATCGCGTACCAGCGTCTCTTCCCCGCTGCCCTTGAGCGCCAGAAAGCCCTGCTCGTGCAAAAACTGCCGGATATTGGCCACTCGCACATCGGGCGAGCACCCGTGGTCGGACACCACACCCACGTACGTATGCTCATCCGCGTCCTCCCAGAGCCGACCCAAAATGCGATCCCCCACCTGATAGGCCCGCCGAAAGTAGTCCACGTACTGTTCGGCTCGTTCAGCTTCGTACCCCGGACACACGGGATCCACGTCCCCAAGGTGGATGTGGTTGAGATAATCGTACAGATGCCAGTGGCAGATAAAAAAGGAACAGCCCCGCTCGCGCAGCATGTAGCGAGCGACCTCGGCAAACCACATTCCTTGGTACTCGCATTCTTCCAAGGCCGTGTCAAAATCGGCCATGCCCGAGGTATAGGGCAACATAGAGGCGTGTTCCTGATACGGCCCAAAGCGCTCCACCAGTTCCCCGGCCAACTCGTCGGGCAGCGTGAAACCATCGGTATAAGTCACCTGAGTGCGGTAGAGCTTGAGCCGACTGCTGTCCGCGGCCAGTTCCATCAGCTTGAAGCGCAGCGACGCCGAGCGTCTGTTCCCGTCGATAGCAAAGTCCTCCACCGCCCACTCACTCCATTCACCCACCTCAGCAACAGCCACGCAACTAGCTCCGTCTCGGTCCCGGCACACCAACACCCGGTCGTAACCCCTACCCGCACCATCCACCGTCAGCAGGTGAAAAACAGTGACATCCCCACCCAACCGAGCCACCACCTCAATGCGGCTCTCCAGCGGCGGAGCATGACTTGCGGGCAGATTCTGCCACCCCTGCGCCGGTGTTAGCGGCGGAATCGGCTCGACGCTGCGCTGTTCCTGCCGCACCGCCGTCCCATCGTGGTCCATCTCGATAGCCTCCTCTAGCGCGGCCTCCGTGGTATAAGCCTGGCAGATAGCCACTTCAAAATCCGTACTGCGGTGTCCGGGATGGCCAAAACCATCGACCACAAAGCCCGTCTCCACCCCAGAGGGATGGGCCGCCGGATAATGCACGGCCACGCTCTGCATACCCGCCCGCTCCAAGGCGTTCCAGATGCGCTCGGCATTGTTGGCCCGCCCGTCGAAACTGTCGATCCGCTGGCCCGGCGCGACTTCCACCCGCCAGCGCGTCACCCCGTGCGTGCCTGTGTGCGCCCCCGTCGAAAGGGTAGCCCAGTTAGTCGGGGTCCACACTGGGAAAGAGGGCAGGGTCTGATTGACCGCACCCTCGCGCAGCAGGCGCTCGAAGTGGGGCAAAGCCCCTTCCGCGGCGAATCGCTTCATCATCGGGACGATAAAGCCGTCCATGCCAAAGGCGTAAATTTTGCGCTCCATAGCTCCTCGTCTAAGAATTAAGAATTGAGAATTAAGAATTGGTCCTTCAAATGTGTTTATGGCCTCAGAAGCCAAGCGGGTCAATGAGGGCTTCTCAGAACGCTTCTCAGATAGTTAGCGGCTTTTTCCCGCCGACGGCAACCAGATCGCCGCCATCTCTTGTCGCAGGATCAGCCATTTATTGACGGCTATCCGCAGATTTGGCTACGTTTGCCAATTCCTAATTCCCAATTCCTAATTCCCAATTCCCAATTCCTAATTCCTAATTCCCAATTCATGCCCCCAGATCCCCAGCCCTCCCCCGCAATCCGCCTACCGGCGATGCTGACTGGCCTCGGGCTTTGCGCCCTGATCGCCGTCGGCCTGCCCTACGGGGAATTCGTGATCAAGGGCACCCGGCTGGGCCTGAGCTCATCGACGCCGGCCGCCTTTTTCCTGCTCTTCTGTTTGCTCGCGCTGGTGCAACCGCTGCTGGGGCTAATGCGGCGAAATTGGGCCTTCAATCGCGCCGAACTGCTGCTGATTACCTCAATGATGATGCTGGCAACGGCGATCCCGTCGCGGGGCTTTACTGGTGCCGCGCTCCCCGCCATTTCCAGCGTGCTCTACTACGCGACCCCAGAAAACAACTGGGGGGAACTGCTGGTGCCCCACATCCCCACTTGGATGGTCGTCCAAGACGAAGTGGCGATCAAGCAGTTTTACGAAGGACTTCCCCGAGGCGAATCCATTCCCTATGGCGCTTGGGTCGAGCCGCTTTTTTGGTGGCTGCTCTTTATGGCCGCCTTCTATCTCGTGCTCATCTGCGCGATGGTGATTATGCGGCGGCAGTGGATGGACCACGAGCGGTTGCTCTACCCGCTGGTCCAAGTGCCGTTGGGGATGATCGAAGACGGCCCGCGGCCCGCGCGTATAAAGCCCTTTTTGCGCAATCCAATAATGTGGGCTGGCTTTGCCGTACCGGCGATCCTCAACACGATCAACTCCTTTAGCCACTACTACGAATTCGCGCCGCGCGTCGATCTCAACCTACCGCTAGCCTTGGGGCACGACGCGGTTGTCCTGCGCATCCGGCTCAACTTCCTGATGATGGGCCTGGCCTATTTTATCAACACTGGAATCTCCGGCAGCTTGTGGTTTTTCTATGTATTGGCCAAAGCCCAAGAATGGGCCTGCTCGACCTTGGGCATCTTCACCACCGAACAGCTCGACGCCTTCAGTCATGCCGGCCCCACCACGGGCATGTTGAGCCATCAGAGCATGGGCGCGATGATTGCGCTGGTCGTCTTGGGGCTGTGGACGGCGCGCGGGCATCTAAAGGCCGTGTGGCAGCAGGCCAAAGCCGGCGGCAGCACAGCCGGGGAGTTGCTGTCCTATCGGACGGCCGTGGTTGGCTTGGCCGTAGGCTCGCTCGTCATGGGCTTGTGGCTGTGGCAGACGGGGTTGCCTTGGTGGGCGGTGGTGCTATTTCTCGCCGCGGCGTTTGCCATCTTCTTCGCCCTCACCCGCGTGATCGTCGAAGCCGGTCTCTCATCGGCCGTGGAAGGGCTGTCGGGCGCGGGCTTTGTAGTCTCGGGCGTCGGCTCGTCGGCGCTGGGGGCGACGGGGATGATGGCGCTGGGCTTTACCCTCGCTTGGGCGGGCGACCTGCTGGTCTTTATGATGGCCCCCTGCGCCAACAGCATCCGCATGTTGCACGGCCTCAAAATTGGGCGGCGGCGCGTCCTAGCAATGCTAACGGCGGCGTTGGTCATCGGCCTTTTGGGCTCGATTTACGCGACCTTGAACTTGGGCTACCAGTACGGGGCGCTCAACCTACACCGCCAGTATTTCTCCGGGCTTTTCGCCTGGGAGCCGTTTCGCTTTGCCGCCCGCTTCATCGAGACGCCGACCGGGCCGTATTGGCTGGGGTGGCTCTGGAACGGGGTGGGGGCCGTAGTTATGGCGCTCTTGCTGTGGGCGCGCCACCATTTGTTATGGTGGCCCCTGCATCCCATCGGCTATGTGGCCAGCGGCACTTGGATCCTCAACAACGTCTGGTTTAGCATCTTTTTAGCTTGGCTGATTAAATCCGTCGTCTTGAAATACATGGGGCCGAATGGCTACCGCTCGACGCGCTGGTTCTTTTTGGGGGTGATACTCGGGCAATTTGCTTCGGGCGGGGCGTGGTTGGTCATAGATGGCTTCACTGGAATGACGGGCAACGTGATTCGCATGTACTAAAAGACAAATAAAGCCAAGAATTACATACAGTTATTCGTATTGGCAAAAACTTGACACTCGCCTAGCCATTGCTTAAATCAAACGCCATGTTTATCGCTATTCCTCGCTCTCTGTGGCGCTCGCTCGCCCTCTTGGCCCTGTTTGGCTGTGCGCCAGACGACCCGGTCGTGGCCCAAGTCGGCGACGTGGCCCTCACCAAGGCCGAGTACCTGCGCTTTGTCGAGCGCTTGCCGCCCGGCTTGCAGAGCGAATCCGCACGCGATCACCTACAGTCCCTCGTCGATCAGGAACTGCTGCTGCAAGAGGCCCGCGCTAGAGGAATCGAGCAAAGCGACGAGGTCCGCTACCAGCTAAACGCCCTCGTCCGCAAACAGCTCTCCCAGCGCTACCAAGCCGAAGTGCTCGCCCCTCAAGTCGAAGTAACGCCCGAGGAAATCGAGCGCACCTTTGTCGAGATGGGCTTCGACCGCGAGCGGCTCTTTGCGCGAATTCTGGTGCGGCAGCAGCAAGATGTGGACCGCGTATTGCAGGCCCTGCACGAGGGTAAGCCTTTTGTCGAACTAGCCCAGCGTTTTGCAGCCAACGACCTTTTCGCCCCACAGGGCGACGGCGTCGTCGGTTGGATTGGGCGCACCCAAGCGCAGCGCTTTTCCATCCCGCCGCAGACCTTCCTCTCTCTGCCAATCGGCCAAGTCGCCGAGCCATTGCGGTTGGCGGGCGGCTGGCAAATCTACCGCTTTATCGAAGATCGAGCAGCCGACAAGGCCGATTACGCGGAAGAAGCCGCCCGCGCAGCGCACCGCGAAAAGTGGCAGAGTCGCCTGCAAATCGAAGTGGAAGCCCTGAGCCGCTCCTTGGGCCTCCAGTTATACCCCGAGGGTCTGCAAGCCTTGCTAGCCGAGCCGAATCCCGCCGACTCGCTCGCCGCGCTTCCCCTCTACCGCTTTGATGGCGGAGCGATTTCCTTGGGCGAATACCTCCACGACCTGCGCTTGGCCGGCTTCCGGGCCGCGTTGCAAGACAGCGCCCAAGTTGCCTCGTTGGCTCGCACCATGTTCTTGCCAGCCTACCTGCTATCAGCGGCAGCCCAGCAGCGCGGATGGGATCAAGAGGCCGAATTCGCCGAGTGGCGCGAGCGCAAGCGCAAGGCCCTCGTCTTACAGCAGCTCACCAAGGTAGAAACGGCGACAAAGGCCGTACCCAGCGAGGAGCAAGTCGCCGCGTACTACGAGGCCAACAAGACGCGCTTCCGCACGGCCGAATCCGTCCACATCAACCAGCTTCTCGCGCCCACCCGCGAGCAGGCCCAACAGTTGCGAGAAGCCCTCGCAAACGGCAGCACCGTCGCCGAACTGTTGGCCCGACCAGGCGTCGAGACCCACGGCGACCCGCGCGACGACGGTGCGCTGCACCTGCGCAAGGTGGTGCGGGCGCGCTATCCCCAACTTGTAGATGCGGCCTTTGCCGCAGAGATCGGCGAATGGGACGGGCCAGTAGAGGTGCTAGACCAATTTGCCGTGTTCCGGGTACTCCACAAGGAGGGCGGCGACATCCAACCCTTCGCCCAAGCGCGGGCGCAAGTGCGGGCCATCTTGGCAGCAAGGCGTCAGAACGAACTCATGGACGCGCTCATCCAACGCCTGCGCACCGAGCGCGCAAGCCAAGTCGCCTTATTTGCCGAGCACCTGTAAGGAGGTGCCATCGTGGTAAAAGTAAAATGGAGTGCCATCGCGTACTGCCTGTTGTGGGCATGGCTGCCAGCTAGCGCCCAGCAAGGGTACGACATCGTTGACGACCGCATTGTCGTCTCCGGGCGCAGCCACTGGGAGTACTGGAAAAAACCCGAACACCTGACCACCATCGACAACTCGGGCGCGGTGCGTCCGCGGCACCTGCGCTCGATCTACAATGTCCTCTCCGATCCCAGCATCGCCCGTCCGGTCGTAATCACCAACAAAGATCCGCGCATCCTCAATGTGGATAGCACCCTGAAAGTAGATGTGCTCGGCCGACCGGTCCAAGACACCCAGAAAAATTTCGTGTACGACTACTTGGTGCGGGCCGGAGCCAGCCGCGCAGGCTCCAATATCGAGATGGCAGCCCATATCATCGACGGCGATCCGACCACCTTCTGGGAACCCGACCCGGACGACCCGATCGAGCAGTGGTGGGTTGAGGTTGATCTGGGCCGTGCCGTACCTGTGGAGGGGATCTTCGTGCACTTCGTCGAAGAGGGGCTGGGCGATCCTTTCTTCAAGTATCTCCTCTTGTTGGCACCCAATCAGACACTATCGCTTACCGACGACGGCAGGATTAGTTTCGAACTGTTTGTCCCCCACGAAGGGCCTAATACCCAGCAGCGCACCTTCTTCTTTCAAAGTGCCGCCGCAACTGGGGGAGCCACCCTTGCGACCCCGGTCAATCCCGGCCTCGTAGATCCCACCGGTGGGATTAGCGCTGTAAAGAAACTGCAACAAAACAGCGCCGATCCAGCTTGGACGGGCAAGCTCATCGAAACCATTCGCATTGTGATCACCGATACGCGCGGGGGGCGGGCCGAGCAAATCGACCAAACCGCCTGGGAGGCTCTGCCGGCGCATGAACGCGGCGACATCGTTTACTTCGTGCGCGACTTTGCCGGCCGCGAAGAGCCGGTGGAGGCCGAAACCTATGAGTCTTTGGAGGAAGAGCGCCGTGGGCGGCGGGAATTCTACCGCCGGGAGTTGCCGCGCTTGGCCGAGGTCGAAGCTTGGGGGTGGGGAGACAACATCAGCCTCGGCCTAGTCGAAGGGGGCGGCACTTTGGATCTGACCTCGGCTGGCAAAACGCCGGGCCCGGCCTTCGACGGGGATATCGGCAGCAGTTATCAGCAACCCACCCGCGACCCCCTCAACCCGGGTGCCAATGTGCTGACCATCGACATTGGCGGCACGGTGTGGCTGGACCAAGTCCGTTTCGCCGGCAGCAATATCCGCGGCTATCAGATGCGGACGTCCACTGGGGAGCGCGATGCCCAAGGCAAGCTGCGCTGGCGTGCAATCACCCCGCCGGAGCGGGTAAAAAACGTCGATAACGGATTCTTTGGCTACCTGAACGACGTGCAGGATCCCGTGCGCAAGGTGCGCTTTCTCGATTTGTTGACCTTTGCCAACTTTATCGGCGACGACCAAAACCGCAGAGACCGCTTCTGGTCTCGCTTCAACGAACTCATGCTGTTTGCCGAAGGTGTGCCCGCAGAAGTCGAGATAGAATCCGCTCTGATTGAACTGCCTGGGCTGGTGACCTTGGGCAGTATCCACTGGGAGGCCGACACGCCGCCGGGCACCAAGGTCGAGATTCGCACCCGCACTGGCGACCAACTCATCCAGCGGATCCGCTTCTTCGACAGCAATGGCATTGAAAAGACCGCGGCCGAGCACAAGAAGCTCCTTGCCTTTCTCAAGGGGCCGATTGACACATCCTTTGCCATCGGCCCGGGCTGGAGTGCTTGGAGCCAGCAGTACCAGCAGCCCGGCGACCCGGTAACGTCGCCCAGCCTGCGCAAGTTCATGCAGATTCAGGCTCGCCTGCTCAGCGAGAACCGCCAGCTCGCACCCGCGCTAGAGCGCATCTCCGTAGAGCTGCACACCCCGGTCGCCCTCGGGCTGCGAGCCGAAGTCTGGCCGCCCGAGGCCCAAGTGGGGGTTCTGGATACTTTCGAGGTTTTCGTCCAACCCCAATTCTTAGAGCGGCCCACCGCGGTCCGCAGTCTCGGGTTCGACGAGCTGCTCATCAGTGCCGATCCAGGGCTCGATATGCAGCTCATTGATGTGGCAATCGGCACTGAGGAGCAGTTTGCATCTGGAGCACCACAATCGCTCTTGGACCTGGCAAGCACCGACGGCCAAATGCTGCAAGGCGACTCGCTCCTAGTGCGCCTCCCGGAGGTCGCCCGCAGCGACACCGACGAGTTGCCGCAGCTATATTTCCGCACAACGGCCGATGGCGAGGAAGTACCCACCAGCATCGACGGCCAGCTCCTAACGGCAACCTCGCACGCCCTGCTCCCAGACGCGGTGCGCGGCGCGGTGCGCTACTTCCGCATTGCCGGAGAAGAGCTAGTGGAAGTAGATCGCGCAGCCTACGATGAACTGCCGTCCGAGTCCCAAGGGCCCGTGCGCTACTTCCGCAAGGTAGTAGGTTTGGGAACCCAGACGCTTTTCGACGAGGTCGGCGATACGCTCAGCGCAGCCCAATACAGCCAGCTAGGCCGTGCCAGAGGATGGGTCGTCGGCCACGGCCGACTCGTGCGTCTGCGCTTTGCGGCCAAGGTATTTCTCCACGGCACCAAGCTGAAGGTGGCCGTGCGCAACCAAGCAGCCAGCACGCCCTATCAGCCCGCCGACGCGGCCGACGCTACCGCGCTGCGACCGTCGCAAACCCTGTCGATTGCCGCGCTCGGTGCCACGCAGATCGTCGCTGACATCTCGATCTCGCCCAACCCATTCACGCCCAATGGCGACCTCGTAAACGACGTCGCCCGAATCGAGTTTTCGCTGTTCAAAGTGTATGCCGAGCGGCCGGCGGCCGTCCGCATTTGGGCGCTCGATGGTCGGCCCATGCGCCTTTTAGAGGGCACGGTCCAAGGTGGGCAGCAACGCTTTACCTGGGACGGAAAAGACGACCAAGGTCGCGTCGTGCCGCCCGGGCTCTACATCTGCCAGATCGACGTAGAAACCGACGTCGAAGACAGCGCCGGACAACGGCAATCTCACCTTATTGCGGTAGCCTATTAGGGGCTAAAAGAGAACGCCATGCACACTGTTACCATTAGAATAAGCGTCGTTTTGCTACTCGCTGCCGGAGCAGCCCAAGAGGCGAACGGCCAAGTCGATTACAGCTCGCGTCTCGGGCTGCAACAGGGAGACGAGACCTCTTTTGCGCCTCAAGGGCCGGACGTCATGCTCGGCGTCCTCGACCCAGCGGTGCGCCGCTGGTACGTGCCGCAGGAACTCTACAAAGAGTACCACTGGCGCCAATGGCAGTACACCAACTACGCCCGCAACCCCTACCAGCGCTACGTCGATATCAGTCTCCAAGGCGATTATTTTTACGACCTGTACGGCAATTTCCTCACCCGTGGCTGGCTGATCTTCAACAACTCGCAGAGCAAGCCCCAGCAGTTCGGCAACTCGCTGCTCAAATCCAGTCGCTTTCAACAGTGGTTTTCCGACGTGGTCATCGCCTCAGACGCCAAGGGCCAATACTTCTACACCTTGACGACCAGCGCGCAGATGCGCTCGGTGATCTCGCCGATGGTCTTTTCCAAGCCGCGCATGGACGGCGTGCAATTCGACCTCGCCACCGACCGCTACGAAGGGACGCTCATCTATTCGCGCTTGAGCAATCCCGGCGGCTCGACGACCGAAGATCAAGAAGTACTCCGCACCAACAACACCACGCTGTTTGGCGGGCGCTTCGCCTACCAACTCAGCGACGCCTTGCAATTGGGCCTGCACGCGGTCAATGCCCACCAGTCGAACACGCTTTCGGACCGCCTAGTAGGCAACCCGTTTTCCGGTGCTTTGACCGTGGCCCAAAACAAGACCGTATCGCTGATTCAGATCGTCCTGCGCGACGATTCCCCGGGCGACGGAACGGGCGGGGCCGCCTTCTTCCAAGCCGGCTCGGACGTACTGATCACCTACGAGGACGGCACCGTCGATGCCGGCAAAGACATCCAGTTTGAGCCGGTCATCGAAGGTGGCTTTGTCCAGCAGGGCTATATCGCCGCCAACGGCCCGGAGGAGATCCGCCTGAGCTACGACTTCGACAGCCCGGCTTTTGTAGATCGGGCCTCGTTTCCCAAAGAGGACATCGTCAAGGTCGAGTTCCGGCTCGTGCTGGGCAACGACTATCAGGTCTGGATGACGTCCGACCGCCAAGTCAACCGCGACGGAGAGGCCGTACTACTGCTGGTGGCCCAAGCCGACGGCAACGTGCAAGACATCACCAATTTGCAGACCGTCCGCTTCGAGTACGGCCTGCCGACGGCTACCCACATCTTCGGCGGCAACATCGAAATACGCGACTACCAGGGCTTTGACCTGTACGCCGAATACGATCTGAGCATGAGCTACCGCAAGTACCCCAATGTCCTACGCGACGAGCACCGCACTGCATCCGGCATCGGCAGTCGCCGCAGGGCACCGGCTTGGATGGTGAACGCCTCCAAAAAGGCGGCTCCCTTCTTTGTCTTTGGCGAGGCGTACAGCATGGACCCGCTCTACAACACGCGGACCTTCGTCACCACGGGCACGGGAGAAATTGAATACGACAGCGAGCGCGAGGGCATCGTCGAGCTCGTCGAAGACAACGACGACCAAGACCGCTTTCCCGACACGGTGCGCTTCGACTGGCTCCAGGGCGATTCCCAAGTATTTCCGGGCTGGGACCAAAACAACGACTTCGTGCCCGACATCAACCAAAACGACAACTTCGTGCGCTCCAACGCCGTGCCCGACTACGAAGAGCCTTTCCTCCGCTTCCATTCCGACCGCCCGGAGTTCCTCTTCGGGATGGACATGAACAACAACTTCTGGATTGACCAATACGAAAACGACGAAGAGCCAGATTACCCCTACCGCCGCGACCATCGCGGATACAATGTGTACGGCGGTGCGGACCTGACGCCGCGACTCAAAGTGATGGTCGGCGCGCTGCGCGAGGAACTCATCTCGTCAACCCAGCAAAACAAGAGCACCTACGCCCTCGTGACGTACGACAACAACTCCCCGCGCTTTGGGCGCTTGCGCTTTTTTGAAATGAGCAAATTGGTGGAGGACGACATCCCCAATCCCCTCTTGCAGTGGGCACCGGACAATACCTTGCGCGGCGGCGAGTTGACCAAGGTCGAAGACCCCCTGTTGGCTCGCGACACTTGGATCAACCAGCTCTTTGTGGGACACAACTTGCAGTCGGCCTCTTATAAAGTGCAGACCAAAGTCAACTACGTCCGCTTCCGCCAACTGATGAGCGAGGCCCGCCGACAGGCCCTAGAGCTAGACGAACAGGACTTCTTCTTTGGGGTGATTAACAAGGCCAGCTACCGCTATGCCTTGGGCCGGCTGAGCTTGGAGCCGCGCTGGAAGAGCGAGTTCCGCAAGCAGTCGCGCAGCCTCTTTGCCCTAGAGCATTCCACCAGTCTCTACGAACTTTTTTCGGCCGTCGTTGAAACGCGCCTCCTGAGAGCCACTCAACTCCAAGCGGGCATCGAGTACCTGATTTTTAACGACTTCGACGTCGATGCTAACGACTTCAACTCCATTACCGGCGCGTTCCAGTTTACCAACCAGTCGCAGTATTTGGGCTACAGCCTCCACGCCCTAGCCGGGCTGCGCATCGAGCGCCAAGACTTCAAAGAGAGAGAGGCGCGGTACACGAGTCAGACCTTTATAACGATCTACGCGGGATTGGAATAGCGCGTGATTTGGCGCAACGACAACTTCGGCGCAGCCGTCATCGGCATCGCGCTGGTGGCCCTTTGGCCGCGCCTGACCTACTTAGATGAGGTCAAGCAAAACCCCTTCTTGGAGGTGCCGACAACGGCGAGTTGGCCCTACGTCGAAGCCGCTAGGGGGGAAGGGAAGGAAGCGGTTGCCAGCCCCTTGTACCCGTTCTTTTTGCGTGGCTTCGTCGCCGTCGGCCTAGCACCTCGCTACGTCCAAGTCCTACTAGGCGCAGCCAGTTGTGCGCTATTGGCTCTAATCGGCCGCGCGATCTGGGGGCCGGGCACCGGACTCATCGCGGCTTTAGGCGCAGCCCTGTACGGGCCGGCCATCTATTTCACCGGCTCTTTGCTGCCTCCGGTCCTCGCGGTATTCCTAGTGCTCTTGCTGTTGGCGGCGCTGTTGTGGACCGACCGGCAGAGCGATGGAAAAGCGTTTTTAGGCGTCGGGATTTTGCTGGCGCTTTGTTTGCTGGTCGCGCCGCAAGTGGCGCTCTTTGCGCCGGCCGTGCTGTGGTGGCTGTGGGCAGGAGAACGGCAGCGGGCGTGTTGGACCTGTGCGCTGGGAACGGCTTGCGCACTCGCGCTGTGGTATTTCTTAGGGGTGGCCACAAATGCGGGTGGCTCTCCCGACCTGCTCGTGCGCGGCGGGGAGCACTTGCCCGCGCTGGATATGTACCACGCGCGCGGCGATTCAGCCGTCCTAGCGGCCCTGTTGTGGAAATGGGGGTTTGCGTTTCCCTTCGGCTTGGTCTTGCCGCTCGCGCTACTAGGCATGGGTTTTGCCTTGGCGACGCGGGAGCGGGGCGCTTTGCTCGCCCTGCTGTTTGTCGCAACCAGCGCAGTCGGCATCGCGCTCTACGGTGCCCATGCCGAGACGCGCATAGTGCTGGTTCCCGTGCTCTTGCTCTTTGCGGTGAGCGGGATCGGGCAACTGGCACAGTTGTCTTGGGCGTGGCGGGGAATAGCCGTGGCGGGATTGGTGCTAGTCGCAGGACTGGTCAACGCCAGTACGCCCGCTATGGACCAAGCGGCGCAAGCCTCGCAACACCGCTATTTGGGTCGCGCCTATGCGGAATTGGGTATGACGGCTACGGCGATCGCCGCGTACGAACAGTCCTTGGTCGCGGGCGGCCCCGACAAGGACGTGTATTGGGCCTTGGCGGCGCTCTATGACGCCAGCGGCAAACCCGAGCGGGCACTCGGCATCAGCCGGGCATTCGTCGCGCATTGGCCCGCCGACGAGCGCGGGCAGCGGGCACTCGGCGATCGCTACATGGCGGCAGGCCGTCCCCAACAAGCGCGCACAATCTACCAACAACTCGTCGCGGGCGGGCAGGAGGCCCTACTGGGGCGCTTGGGAGATGCGCAACTGACGAGCGGCGCGCTCGACGAGGCCGTGCAATCCTACGAGCGGCTGCTAACGTTGAGCCCGGATAGCAGCCGGGTGCGCTACCAATTGGCGCGCGCCTACGCTGCCAGCGGGCGGATGGAAGCCTCCGAACGATCCTATCGCCAGCTTCTAGACAGTCCGACCTATGGCGTGCAGGCACGGGTGGAGGCAGCCGCACTCTTGCGGCACAACGGCCAGCTAGCAGCGGCCGAGTTGCTGCTCTCGCAAGCCCTAGCGCTAGCGCCAGACCACCGCGCGGCACTGCTCCTGCTCGGCGAGGTGCTCATAGAGCAGAAACGACCCAGCGAGGCTCTGACCCATTGGTTGCGCCTCGCCGAACTAGAGCCGCACAACTGGCGGGTCCAAGGCCACTTGAGCAAGGCGTACAGCCAGTTGGGACGGGACGCAGAGGCGCGAGACGCAGGAGTGCGCTATCAGCAAGGAAAGCAGCACGCCCAACTTCAGCAGCGCATCGAAGCGGAGCAGAAGGCATTGGCGAAAAAAATTCTCGGGGAAAACTTATGAAGCGCTTGCTTCTCATAAGTGCAATAGTGCTTTTGCACAGCGGCGACTTGCAGGGGCGTCAAGTATTGCTCGTCGGCCAAGAGGGCCAGATTAGCTGGGAGGGGGACGTAGAAGCCGGGGTTGCGGTGCAAACCATTGAGCCGGAGTACCGCTCCACGTTGGATCCCAACATCACCGAAATCGGTGTCGCGCCGGTCAATCTCGTCGATTTTTCCAGCGCGGATTTTCCCAGCAGCATCCTGCCCCGCCGCGTGCAGGAGGGCCAAAACCTCGCCGCTGAAATCGCCGAGCGCGGCGGCAGCATCCGCGCTCCGACCGTTTTCGACCTCGCCGAGTCCCAGTTGCAAAACATTCTCGCGCAGATTGTGTCGCCCGACCCCAGTGGTGGAGCCTTCGAGCGCAAGGGACGGGACGTGTTGGGCACCTTGCTGGTACTCGATTTAGGTGCGCGCTTTGGCGTCAACCAAATTCGCTTCTTCCCGCGCAATACGGTCTTTCCGTCGCCATCGACGCCCTTTCAAGAGGATTTTCTCAAAAACTTCGAATTACAGGTCAACGACGGCCAAGTATTGACCGAGGCCGGCAATCCCATCTGGGAGACTTTTGCGGTGCGCACCAACAACACCGATCCGGTCGCCACCATCGAGATCAACCCGCCGCGCTTTTTGCGCTTCATCCGCCTGCGCGCCACCTCATCCATCCCCTTTGAGGTGGAGAAATTCCAGGTTTTCGGCGAGGGCTTCTTCCCCACTGTGCAGTACGTTTCGCCGCTCATCGACATGGGCACCCCGGCCAATTGGGGACGCTTGCGCTGGCTGGAGGAGACCGTTGGACAGGCGAGCGCCGTGCAGATGAACATCCGCACCCGCAGCGGCAACGACACGTCGCCCTTCGCCTATACGCGCAAGCGAGTGGGGCGTCAAGACGCCGAAGAGATCACATTCTCAGTTGATGACCCCGACCAGCCGCTCCTGCGCGACGAGTACCTCGACCTGCCGGCCAAGGGAGGCCCCGCCGATGTGTGGGAACGCGGCCCCGTGCGCGACGACTTGGCCAATTGGAGTCCGTGGACTTCGCCCTACGATCCGGTTGCCGGCACCAGCAGCGAGGGCGCATTGGTCCTCTCGCCCGGACCGCGCCGCTACTTCCAGTTCCGAGTTGACTTTCAGTCCGACGATCTAGAGTCGGCCAAAATCCTGCGGCAGTTTTCCTTTGACTTCACAACGCCGCCATTGGCCGATGTCCTCGTCGGCGAAATTTTTCCGCGCGAGGTGCCCGCAGCCGCCGACATTCCCTTTGTCTATGCTGTGCGCGCCGAGATGGAGAGCGGCGATTTACAGGGCTTCGACGGGTTCGAGCTAGTCACCGGCAGCCGCATAGATCGCATCGAGCGCATTGAAATCATCGACGCGCAGGGCGAGTTCCTCCTAGAACACGACTTTGCAGTGCAAGACGCGGTCGCCGACGAGGGCGACGTGGCCATCACCGCGCTCTCGGAGCGCAACTTTGCGGTGCGCTTTCCGCGAGTGGCCGCGCACAACACCGTGTTGAAGATCCACTTTGTCAGCCGTATCCTCTCGTACAGCACGGCCTTTGAGGGCCGGGGCTTGCTGTTAGAGGAAGACGCTTTCCAGAGTGTCCAAGCCGGCGACGCCACCGCACTGGACGAAGGCGACATTTCGTTCAAATCGGACACTACCGTCTTGAGCCCGGCCGTCAACAGCGGCAGCCTAGTGGGCAACTTTGACCTCGCCGCGTCCGTTATCACGCCCAATGGCGATGGAATCAACGACGTCTTGGATATGGAGTGCGAGGTCCTCGCAGTCGATGGCGGGCAGATTGTGGTCAATATATACGATCTAGGGGGACGCTGGGTGCGTCGCCTCTTCGACATCGAGGGTCAAAGCGGCGTTTACAGTTCGGAAGACCTGCCCCAACTTCGGTGGGACGGGACCGACGATCAGGGTGAGAGCGTGGCCCCTGGCCTCTATCTAGTCCAACTCAACGTCAAGGGCGATGCGCGCGCTAGCGCCAGCACGCGCACCGTCGGCGTAGCGTACTAGCACCCCACCACCAACCGCGTGGGAGGGTTAAAAAAGGAATGAGAGTCATGCTAGGGCGAAATTTATTGTGGAGTTTAAGTATCGCGGCTTGGTGTACCAGCGCGGCGTGGGGGCGGGCCGAATTTCACATCGGCGGGCCGACAGGTGTTTCTTGGCAGGGGCTGATCACCGATGAGCAGACCGAATATGCCATCGTCGATGCCCAAGGCGCAGTCTTAGGCACACTTCCCATCGCTATCGGCGTAGAGGAAGCGGGCGTCGATACCATGATCGCCTACTCCGACAACGCCATTCGGCCAATATGGGTTGATCCGTCGGTCAACCTCGCGCTAGACGTGAACTTGACCCCGCGCGGCGGCAACCTCTACACCAGCGTCTCCACTGGCTATACCCGCGAGGCCGCCAAAGAAGTGCAGGTGATGATCGACGGCGACCCGGAAACGGCGACCTTGCGCCAAGTCGATATCTCGCCGCGTTTGGCCGGTCTCAATATCGGCTACGTGAAAAACACGGTCGTCAACCTAGGGGCCGAGATGCCGGTCAACCGCATCCGCTTCTATCCGCGCCCGGGCTTTGAGGAAAACTACTTGGCTTGGTACGAAATCGGCGTCGCCGACAACACTGCGCCTTTTATGGCCTCGCCCCAAGAGCGTGCACCGGGCAAGCGCTGGTACCATGACATCAGCCGCTCGCTCACTTCGACCAACGACTCGGAATTCGACATCCTAGAGCGCAACGTTGAAAACCTCGACCAAGTCGTGGATTTGCGCTTTCCCACCCGCGACTTGCGCTGGGTCGCCATTCGCCCGATCAACCCTGAGCGCACCTGGGAGATCGCCGAAATGGAGGTGTACGGCGAAGGCTTTGTCACCAAGACCTCCTATCGCACGGGCGTGCTGGACTTTGGCCGCCCGGTGGCTTGGAGCAAAATCCGCTGGCGGGGCGAGGTGCCCGAGGGTACTCGCCTCGTGTTGCGCACCCGCACCGGCTCCACGCCACAGCCCAATCTATTTTGGAAAATCGGCAGCACCGGCAGCTTTGAACGGGTGTCCAAAGACGAGTACACCACGACCTACCAAGTGGGCCGGTTCAGCCATATCCAAGCGACGTACGATGTAGAAAACTGGAGCTTCTGGTCAACGCCCTACGACTTTGCGGCCGGGCTACGCAACCCAGAGGCAACGGGCTGGGAGGACGGAACGCCCCTGCTCTCGCCCGGACCCAGCCAGTACTTGCAGCTAGAAGTGGTCATGTTTTCCGACGGAGATAAAGCGCCGCGCATCGACGAGATGTCCTTGCTGTTTGCCGAAGACCCCGCGGCCCAAAGCGTGATCGCCGAGATTTGGCCGGTTGAGACCGAGAACTTTGAGCCGCAGACCTTCACCTATGTGGTGCGGCCCGTGCTCGAAGACGGCGACCGGGGCTTCGATCGGCTGGAGATCTTCACCCAAGTCCCGGCCGAAGCCGTCCATTCGGTCTCGGTCGATGGCCGGGAAATTATCGACGACTTCCCGCCAAAGATAGAGGAAGACCGGATCGTCATTAGCTTTGAGCCGTTTGTCGCGCCGCGCGACAACGAGCGCCGCATCGAGGTTGTCTTCGATGCCAAAGTGCTGCGCTTTGGCGCGGAATTCACTGGCTGGGTGTACGACAGCACCGAGCCTGAGCTCAAGCAACAAGTCCGGCCCGGCAACTCAACTTTCCGCTTTGCCGGCGACGCTCTATCAGTGCGCACGCCCGTCGGCGGCGAACTGGTGCGAAAAGTCACCGCGCATCCCGCGACGCTGACGCCCAATGGCGACGGGATCAATGATCAGACCATGATCTCGTACGATCTGCGCAACATCGGCGTGCCGCGCCAGATCGCGCTGCGGATTTTCGACCTGTCCGGCCGACTGGTGCGCGAGGTGATCTCCACGCCCGCGGTCAGCGGCAGCTTTGCGGCGGTTTGGGATGGCCGTCGCACCGAGGGAGATTTAGTCGCCCCGGGCGTGTACCTCTACCAAGTCGATCTAACCACCGACAAGGGCCTCTCAGCAGCCGCAGGCACCATAGCTGTGGCCTACTAAGCGAGCAATGGCAGAAACTGCGAAACGCATCTGTAAGGTCGCCCTATTTTTGTGGGCTATTAGCGGCGGCTCGGCTGCGGCGCAAATCGGGCTGCAATCGCTGGCTTCCCCAGGCACGGAAGCCCTCGATCCAGCGATGCGCCGCTGGTATGTACCCCAAGAGTTGGTCGCCGAACACCACTGGCGGCAGTGGAGCACCACCAACTACGCGCGGGAGCCCTATCAGCGGTATGTCAGTTCCAACATCGAGGGAGATTACTTCTACGACGCCTTTGGCAACTTCCTCAATCAGGGCTGGCTGATATACAACGTATCCCAGTCCAACCCCGAAGAATTTGGCACCGTGCTGTTTGAGGCCCAGCGCTTCCGCAATTGGTTTTCCGAGGTCGCCGTGGCCTCCGAGCAAAAAGGGCAATACGCATACGCGCTGACCATCAGTAGCGACCTGCGCACCACTCTGACGCCCATGGTGCTGTCCAAACCGCGCCTCGACGGCATACAGTTCGACTTTGCCATGGACAAGTACCGGGGCACGTTCCTCTACGCGCAGGCCAGTGCCCCGCGCGGCATCACCAATCAAGAACTGCGCCGCACTAATTCCACCACCTTGATCGGCGGGCGCTTTGAGGTGCAAATCGGCGATTTCGTCGAGCTCGGCGTTCACACGGCCAACGCGCACCAAGCCAATTCGCTCTCGGAAGAAGCCTTGTTGAGCAATTGGGTAACCGGATCGCTGACTCAGGGGCAAAACCGGACCATGTCCGCTATTGAAATCGTCCTGCGCGACGACTCACCCGACGACGGCGTGGGGGGCGCCGCGTATTTTCCGGCTGGCTCGGACATCTTCATCACCTATCGGGATGGCCGCGTCGATTCGGGCCGCGAGATCCGCTTTGAACCCATAGTGGAAGGCGGCGCGCCTAGGCCGGGCTATATCGAGGCCAACGGCAACGACGAAATCCGCCTGCTCTACAACTTCGACAGCGCGCGTTTCATCAACCGAGCCGCAGCCGACAAAACCGAGATCGTCAAAGTGGAATTCCGGCTAGTGGTAGCCAACGACTATCAGGTCTGGATGACCTCGAACCGGCAGACCAGCACCGACGGGCCGGTGTTGCTTATGGTGACCCAAGCACCGGGTAACATTAAGGACTTGTCCAACCTACGAGTCATCAGCTTTGAAGCCGGGCTGCCGACGGCAACCCACATTCTCGGCGGTACGGTGACGGCCACCGACGTGATGGGCTTCGACCTGTACGGCGAGTACGATCTCAATTGGAACTACCGCAAATACCCCAACACCCTCGTCGAAGAACACCGGACTTCGGCCGGCATTGTCGGCGAGCGCAGCGCACCGGCCTATATGCTCAATCTGTCGCGCCACTGGTTACGCTTCTTCATCTATGGCGAAGCCTATCACATGCACCCGCGCTACAACACCCAAACTTTCGTCACCCGCGACGACGGCAGCATCGACTACCAAAACGACCGCAGCCTCATGGATCTGGTGGAAGACAACGACGACCAAGACCGGGTGCCAGACAGCTTCCGCGCCGACTGGGCCTTCCCCGACCGCCAAGTCTTTCCGGGCTGGGACCAAAACAACGACTTCGTGCCCGACATCAACCAAAACGACAGCCGCGTGCGCACCAACTCGATCCCGGACTATGAAGAGCCTTTCCTGCGCTTTGCGGTCGATCGGCCCGAATTTCTCTTCGGCGTTGACATGAACAACAACTTCTGGACCGACCAATACGAAAACGACCAAGAGCCGGATTACCCTTACAAGCGCGACCACCAGGGCTACAACGCGTACGTCGGCACCTACTTGGCTCCGCAGCTAAAGATCATCGCCGGCCTCCTGCGCGAGGATCGCATCTCTTCCAACCAGAAAAACCACAGCGCGTACGCCCTCCTGCGATTCGACCGGAGCTGGGCGCGCTACGGCGATTTGCGACTCTTCGGCATGACCAAGCGCGTGGAGGACGACATCGCCGACCCACTCTTGCAGTGGGCACCCGACAACACGCTGCGCCTCGGCACGCTGACCGAGATCGACGATCCGCTGCTGGCCCGCGACACTTGGGTCAACCAACTCTTCCTCGGCCACAAGGTGCGCGCCTTTTCGCTGAATCTACAAAACAAGGTCAATTGGGTGGTCTTTCACCAACTCATGGACGCCGAGCGCCGACAGCGCTGGGGCTTGGCCGAGACGGATTTCTTTTTCGGGATGATCAACAAGGCCCACTACCGCCATGCGTTTGGCCCCCTCTATCTAGAGCCGCGCTGGAAGAGCGAGTTTATCAAGCAGAGCCGCGACCTGTTTACGGATGAGCGCCGAACGACCCTAGCCGAACTCTTCTCGTTGTTGGTGGGCACCGATGTCCTAGAGATCACCAAGCTACAAGCGGGCCTAGAATACCTGATCTTCGACGATTTCAACACAGATGCCAACGATTTTACGGCACTGACTTGGGGCGTTCAGTTCAAAAACGAATCGGCCTATCAAGGCTACAAGCTGCAGACCGTGCTCGGGCTGGTGCTAGAGCGCAAGAATTTCAAGGACGCCCCATCGCGCACCGAGACCCAATCCTTCATCGCCATTTACGCGGGGATTTAAGCCTTGACATACGCTTTTGCGGGCTTGTACATTGAGCAGTTCACGTTGCGGAACCGAGAAGACAGACGAGTTACCGCACCTTTTCTCTTTTTAACCCTATCTCATGGAGGTAGCTTTACCATGAAAAAGTTCCTCACCACTGCCCTGGCCTCGTTGGGCCTTGTGGTTGCCGCCCAAGCCCACGACCCGCCTGGCGGTTTGTTGGTCGCCGTGAATTTTCCCGATGCCAACGTGCCCGTCATTGACGGCAACGCCGGCGAGTGGGCTCCCGTGCCCCTCGACCAGTACGGGATTTTCAGCGAGACCTTGTATTCGATCCACGGCTTTGCCGGCGAGAACGTCGAGCAAGGCGGGCTGGACGCCAGTTCGATGCAGATCCGTCACATCGTCGGCTGGAACGACGCGACCAACAACGTGTACATCACCAGCCGCGTCTTCGACGATATTCACATCACTCAGCGTCAAGACCCGGGCAAATTCTTCTGGGATGACAGCGTCGAGTACGAGCTCAACGCGGCACACCAAGCCCGCGACGACCTGAATCCCGGCGACGATGCGACCAGCTTCAGCTACAAGTTCGCCTTCCCGGTCTATCAGGAGACCTTTGAGTGGTATCGGCCGATTGTCAACCTGCCGTGGATGACCAGCGGCTCGCAGTGGGTCGAGATCGCCCATAGCTTCACGGGCGAAGAGTTCGGTGAGAGCACGTACGACTACGAGCTCCGCATCCTGCCGATCGAGCGGATGCCGCGCTCGGATGAAGCCACTGAGGACCAGGTTGACATCCACGACCTGACCGAGGGCAGCGTCATTCACATCACCCTCACGGTCAACGACGTCGATGGCGGCGATGGCGATGGCGACAACCGCATCGGCATGTGGAGCACCAATCCCACTTCGTGCTGCCACGCTGCCCAAGACTTGCTCTTGACCCCGATGGATCCCAATATCGACTGGGGCGCGGCCACGTCCGTTGACGCCAGTAGCTGGGGCCGGATCAAGTCCCAGTTCTAGGCAATTTCATCTCAATCGCAGTACCATTCCGGGCAGGTCTCGCCTCAGTGCGGGGCCTGCCCGATTACCGCCCCTTTTTCTTTTTTACCCTATCTCTTGGAGGTAGCTTCACCATGAAAAAGTTCCTCACCACCGCCCTTGCCTCGTTGGGCCTTGTGGTTGCCGCTCAAGCCCACGAGCCGCCGGGCGAGTTGTTGGTCGCCGTGAATTTCCCCGATGCCAACGTGCCCGTCATCGACGGCAACCCCAGCGAGTGGGCTCCCGTGCCCTTGGATCAATACGGGATTTTTAGCGAATCCCTGTTTTCGCTTGAAGGCTTCGCCGGCGATAACGTTGCTCGCGGTGCCCTCGACGCTAGTTCGCTGCAGGTCCGCCACATCGTCGGCTGGAACGACGGGACCAATAACGTCTATGCCACCACCCGCATCTTCGACGACAGACACGTCACCCAACGTCAGGACCCGGGCAGATTCTACTGGGATGACAGCGTCGAATACGAGGTCAACGCCCAGCATCAGGCCAGCGAGGACCAAAACCAAGGCGACGACGCCACCAATTTTAGCTATAAGTTCGCCTTCCCGGTCTATCAGGAGACCTTTGAGTGGTATCGCCCCAACCGCAACCTGCCCTGGCTGACCAGCGGTTCTCAGTGGATTGAGATCGCCCACACCTTCTCGGGCGACGAGTTCGGCGAGAGCACGTACGACTACGAGATCCGCATCCTGCCGATCGAGCGGATGCCGAAATCGGAGGAGGCTACTGAAGATCAAGTCGAAATTCACGACTTGACCGAGGGCAGCGTCATTCACTTCACCCTGACGATCAACGAAGTCGATGGCGGCGAAGGCGAGGGCGACAACCGCATCGGCCAGTGGAGCACCCAATCGATTGGGTGCTGCCGCGCGCTCAACGATCTGTTGCTAACCCCGGCCGATCCCAACATCGACTGGGGCGCGGCGACATCCGTTGACGCCAGTAGCTGGGGCCGGATTAAAGCCCAGTTCTAAAATTCTCTTTTTTTAGTTGTCGCAATTCGGGCAGGCTTCGCTACGTGCGGGGCCTGCCCAAATGCTACTTAGGAGATTGTATGCTCACCCAAAAACAGATCGATTTCTACCGCGAACACGGCTATCTCGTCGTCGAGGATGTGTTGAGTCCAGACGAATTAGAGGAGGCACACGCCATTGTAGATGACTTCGTCGAGCAGTCGCGGCGCGTCTCCGAGCAGAGCGGGCACTTCGACCTAGAGCCGGACCACACCCCGGAAAACCCCAAGGTGCGCCGCTTGAGCGCACCGGCGAGTTATCACCCCTTCTTCGGCGGCTTGATGCGCGACAGCCGCATCCTAGATATTTTGACGCCCCTGATCGGCCCGGCCATCCGCGCCCAAGGCGACAAGCTCAACATGAAACCAGCCGACGGCGGCAGCCCAGTCGAGTGGCACCAAGACTTTGCCCACTATCCGCACACTAACGACGATTTGTGCGCCGTGGGCATTGCCCTAGACGACGCCACAGAAGAAAACGGCTGCATGATGGTAGTGCCCGGTTCCCACAAAGGTCCGATCCTCGACCATCACCAAGACGGCTACTTTATCGGGGCCATCAGCCCAGAGCGCGACGAGATCGACCTCTCTTCGGCTGTACCCCTAGCGATGAAAGCCGGTTCGCTTTCCATCCACCACAGCCGCACTTTGCACGGCTCGGCGCTCAACCGCTCGGGTATGTCCCGGCGACTCTTGCTGTATCAGTACGCGGCCGTCGATGCTTGGCCGCTCGGCGGAGTGGGCAACTGGGAATCCTTTAACGCCAATATTCTGCGCGGCGAACCCACCTACGATTTCCGCCTCGTGTCGATGACAGCTCGCACGCGCATGCCAGCCGGGACGCGCAGCGGCGGCGGCATTTACGAACTGCAAAAGCCGCTGCAAGAAAAAGTATTCGCCGCCGGCTAGACCGCTACCTTGCCGCCGTTTGTTCGCTTGGGGATCGTCGCGGCACTAGCTGCCGGAGCACTCTGGGGCGTCCTCTCCATCCACTGGTACCCAGCCGAAGAGGTGCTGACCATGTGGGTATATGGCTCGCCGCAGGAGGCCGAGCTGTACCGCCATGTCGCCGCCGAATATCGCCAGCAGCACCCAGAAGTTCGCTTGCGTTTAGAGGTAGTGCCCGGTCGCAGCGTCGTGCAAAAGCTGCTGACGGGCATGGACGCCGGGCACGCCCCCGACATCTGCGTATTGCACTGGCGGCAGATGCCCCAAGTCGCTAGCACTGGGCAGCTTTTGCCGCTCGACGACTTGGTGCGGCGCGACCAGCTCGACACCGGCGATTACTATCCGGTGGGTCTGCAAGCGTACACCTACCACGACATCCTCTACGGCATTCCGGTCAAAGGCAGCACCATCACCTGCTTTTACAACAAAGATCTCTTCGACCGCTACGGCATCAGCTATCCCACCGACGACTGGACTCTCGACGATCTCCTAGCCAAGGCCAAGGCCCTGACCATCGACGAAGACCAAGACGGCCTGCCAGATATATACGGCTGCACCCCGTACGACATCGCCAGCTACGTGTGGAGCATGGGCGGGGACTTCCTCCGGCAGGAAAACGGGCGCTACGTCTCCAACCTCGACGATCCGCGCGTGGCCCAAGCCGTGCAGTTCTACGTCGATCTCTATTTCAAGCACAAGGTCAGTCCCCCTCGGCCCGGCGTGCGCAGCGACAACGCCATGAGCACCTTCACCTTTGAGGCCGGACGCATTGCCATCGGCATCATGGGGCCGTGGATGCTGCCGACCTTTCAGCTTTTGGACCGCTTCGAGTGGGATGCGGCGCTCTTTCCCCAGGGACCGGCCGGCCGACAGACGCGCTACGCCAGCGTCGGTTTTACGATCTGGAAGGGCACGCGCGAGCCAGAAGTCGCCTGGGATGTGCTCAAGCACATGATCTCGGCCGAGGCGACGACCAAGATGGCCAAGTTGGGCAGCGACCTGCCGCCGCAGCGCTCGGTGGCCCGCAACACCTATCCGCGGGCGTCAACGCCCTATGAAGAAGAAGTCTTCGTGCGCTCGATGGACTACAAGGTCCGGCTCTTTCCCCAGGAACTGTGGTGGGAGGACCTCTACCGCCGGATGCTCGACGAACTCGACGCCGCCCTCACTGGCCGCGAGAGCGTGGCCGAAGCCCTCGCCGAAGCCCACCAAGTGACCAACGCCTATCTGCAGCGCATGTACGCCGAGGAAAGCGCATTGTGAGAAACCAAAACAAAGCCGCGTTCTTCTTTCTGCTGCCCAATTTCGTCGGCTTTCTCATCTTCGCACTCGGCCCGGTCGTAGTGGCTGCGGGCATGGGCTTCTACCGCTATCAGCTCGCCTCGGGCGCACCCGTATTCATCGGGTTGGACAATTTTGCGGATCTAGTGCTCTTCACAAAGGTCGATGGCGAGTGGGTGGCGCGCGACCCGTACTTTTGGAAGTACCTCGGCAACACGCTCTTTTTGATGCTCAACATCCCGCTCGCCATGGTCGGCTCCCTGCTCTTGGCCGTGCTGTTAAACAAAGAACTGCCCGGCCGCATCTTCTTCCGCACCCTGTTCTTCATTCCCCACCTGTGTACGGGCATCGCCATCTACATGGTTTGGAAAATGCTCCTGACCTACGAGCCAAACGTCGGCATCATAAACGGGCTTTTGTGGCAAATTTTTGGGGTGCTGGGTATCGCGCCCGAGCGGGCCGCTGCACTCCTGCCGGGGTGGCTAATCGACGCGTCTTGGGCCAAGCCCGCGTTGATCATCATGTTCATCTGGGCCAGCGTCGGCGGCTACAACATGGTTCTCTATTTGGCCGGCCTGCAAAACATCCCACTCGAACTCTACGAGGCCGCTGAAATGGACGGCGCTGGCTGGTGGTCCCAGCTCATCCACATCACCGTGCCCCAGCTAGCGCCCACGACGTTTTTCATCCTCGTCACCAGTATAATCGGCGGCCTGCAAGGTGGCTTTGAGGCCGCTTATGTAATGACCGGAGGCGGCCCCGAGGGATCGACCACTACCATGAGCTACTACATCTACACCCAGGCGTACGAGCAGCTAGAAGTAGGGTACGCCGCGGCGATTTCAATGGTGCTCTTCGCGCTGATTTTCGCAGCGACCTTGCTCAACTGGCGCTACGGCGGCAAGCGGCTGGAGGCCGTCTAATGGCTCGCTGGCGTCAGTACCAATCAACGGTCCTGATCTATGCGATCCTACTACTCGTGCTCAGCGGCATGGTGGTGCCGCTGGTGTGGACCCTACTCACTTCCTTCAAGTACAACGTCGATGTGACGCTCGGGTGGATTCCGCCGCGCTGGACAACGGACAACTACACCGGCGTGTTCAGCGCCTTCTCCTTCCTCCGCTACTACGCCAATTCGCTGTTCATCGCCACCGCCGTCACTGTGGTCCAAGTAGCCACCAGCGCACTGGCGGCGTACGCCTTTGCCCGCTTGCAGTTCCGGGGCCGCGACGTGCTCTTCCTCGGCTATCTATCGACGATGATGATTCCGGCCGACGTGTTGATGATCCCACAATTCGTGTTGATGAAGAAAATTCCCGAATGGCTAAACGCAGTATTAGCAACGGATTTCTTCAGCGGTTTCCTCTACCTAGAGAGTCACTACATCGGCCATCCAGTGGGGCTAGACAGTTTCTTCGCCCTGATCGCGCCAGGGTGTTTCAGTGCCTATGGGACGTTCATGCTGCGGCAGTTTTTGCTGGGCATTTCGCGCGAGATCGAGGAGGCGGCGCTCATCGACGGGTGCTCGGCGTGGGGCGTGTTTTGGCACGTGGTGGTGCCGCTGGCCAAACCGGCGCTGGGTGCCCTGGCGATTTTTACCTTCCTAGGGCGTTGGCGGGCCTTTCTCTGGCCGCTGATTATGACGGATTCGGATTCTATGATGGTGCTGCCGGTGGGACTGGCCAAGCTGTCGGATCTGTACGTCAACGATTACGGGCTGATTTGCGCGGGGTCGGTGTTGATGCTCGTGCCGATGATCGCGGTTTTCGTCTTCTTTCAGCGCTGGTTTATCAGCGGGATTCAGCTAGGGGCGGTGAAGGGGTAAGCGCAGCGGCAGCCGCACAGCAGCTAGATAGTTCCGTTTGATATTAATCACGTATCGCGTTATTATTCACATTCGCGTGAACGACCAGTTTCGGGTGTGCTTCCGCTGGTCGGCTGCCGGTGCGGAAAATGTCGAGATCGTCGATTACCATTAGGAACGAAAAGAGTATGTCCAAGCTCAAACCTGTGACGCCCGGAGAATTGCTGCGAGAGGAGTTTTTGGTCCCCATGGAACTCTCGCAGTATCGCCTCGCTAAAGAAATCGGTGTTCCCGCCCAGCGAATCAGTGAGATTGTAGCCGGTAAGCGGACCATTACAGCGGATACGGACTTGCGCTTGTGTCGCTTTTTCGGCCTCTCCAAGGGCTACTGGCTGAGAGCGCAGATAGAGTACGACACCGAAGTGGCGGAAGAAACTCTCGCCGCCGATCTGGCGAAGATCAAGCCGTGGAAGGGCCTGCAATCGGCCGCTGGCTAACCTGCCTAGAATAGGACCTGAACTGGCTATAATCCCTTGTTCGTCAGGAGATGCTGCCGCTCTATGAGCAAGCATGACTATCGGGTTACGCTGCGGCAAATGGCTCGCTCTGGCACAGGTCCGCCAGAGCGCAAATCGGACAATTAAAAGCAAGGAGTAAAAACAGATGACCCAACTTCTACAAAAGGCTTTCGAGAGAGCCGCCAAACTGCCGCAAGAGGAACAGGACAAATTTGCGCGTTTCCTCCTAGCCGAACTTGAATCGGAGCGGCAATGGGCCGAGTTATTCAGCCGTTCCGAATCAGAGGATTTGCTGGAGGAGCTGGCCGATGAGGCTCTAGCAGCGCACCGAGCAGGACGGACTCAACTAGGCGCGGTGAAGGGATAAGCAATCTCAGTACTTGCTACTCCCACAGAACCCTCTATAATTTCCGTATCATGGCGTCAGCTAAAAATTTACCCATCAAAATTGACCGAGAAAAAATCGCCACCTTCTGTCGTACGCATGGGATAGGTCGTCTAAGTCTATTTGGCTCGGTCCTGCGGGATGATTTTGATCCGGTTCGCAGCGACGTAGATGTGCTAGTAGAGTTTCTACCTGACCGGACCCCAGGCTGGGAATTTTTTATATGGCATGAAGAGTTAGAAGCCATCTTGGGACACAAGGTCGATCTGTTTTCAGGGCTGAATCGGTGGATAGACCCTCTCGTCCGTCAGGAGATGCTGCCGCTCTATGAGCAAGCATGACTATCGGGTTACGCTGCGGCAAATAGAGGAATATGCCGGTCGGGCACAGGAGATTTGTGCGGGCAAAACTCTGGATGAATTGGTGGGCGATTGGCAAGCGACTCTGGCCCTAGAACGGGCGTTGGAAATTCTCGGCGAAGCAGTAAAACGTCTGCCCAACGATTTGCGCAATCGCTATACCCAAGTGGAATGGCGGGCCATCGCCGGGATGCGGGATCGGCTCATCCACGGCTATGATTCTATTAAATACGAAATTCTCTGGAATGCCGTGCACGAGCAGTTACCTACTTTACAGGTAACGATACAACAGATGCTCGACGATTTGGTGGACAGCGACACGCACTGATATACGTATTCCAGCAGAAACTCATTGCCGAGCGCGAGCCATCAACTTGTCGAAAAAACTTCAGCTTACAACCGTTCAAAGTCAATCCACCCACCGTTGCGTCGCCAAGTATTCGTCGAGATTCCTCTGCGCTTCCAAGTACTTCAACTCCAATTTCCTAGTCGTATCGTCAGGCGCATTCGACAGCTTCATGTTTTCAACCTTCAGCCTCAATATCTCCGCTCGACTGACCAATCCATAGCCAGTAATACTCAGCATTAAGTTCTCGAAGCCTATGTATTGCACAGCCCAGTCTAGGATGGAGTACTCATCGAGTTTCTCTAAAGGAACCTCGAAAATTACTGTCGTGTCCTTCGGCAGTCCGTACGTATCGAATAAACCCTGCTCGCGCACCTTTTCCAAATTGCAGTGTTCAAACAGCAAACGGGTGAATTCCCGAAACTCCATCAAGCGACTTCTGGTGTGCTCAACAGACTTGGCGAATTCTTCGTAACTAAGCTGCTCCGCCCGCATGCGATGCCGATCGGTACGCCCTGACTGAGCTTGTATGTGAAGAGCACCGAAAAAGAGCAGAACGACGACAAGAGTGACGGTTTTCATGGATGTGCTCCTCTCTCTTAACCTTAATCGGGAACGGGAAGAACGTCTCGTGTAACCTCCCGAACTTTACCGGGAAACGTTCGTCCTCTTACCCACATAATCGGCTGACCTTTGCCCGCTTTTTCTGGATCAAACCATTCTGCTTGTGCACTTAAGTAATGCGACACATAGCTGCGTCTAAATCGCTGGCTGTGGTTATTGGTGCTTTTGTGCAACAGGTGAGAGTGGAACCAGATGACCGCACCGGGTGGAACTTCCACCGCAACGCGATCCTCGTCGCGGGCATTGCGGGCCAGTTTGAATTCTGTCTGCTGCGATCCCTCGATGTCGTCGTGTGCGGCAATGGCCTGTTTGTGACTGCCGGGAATCACGTATAGGCACCCGTTTTCGCGGTCTGCGGGATCAATGGCCGTCCAAGTGCCGACGGTCGTTGCGGTTTTGAACCGTTTGCCGAAGTAAAACTTGTCTTGGTGCCACGGGAATCCCAAGCCGATTTCGGGAGCTTTCCAAATGAAGAGGTTGTTGATGCCCAGAATGTCTGGGCCGAGAATATCGACGAGCGGATCAGTCAGGCGCGGATCCCGCACGCGGGCGAGGAACTCCGGTATGTAGCAACTGGGGTGATGGATCTTGTGCATACCATAGATCCCAGATCGCGCGTCTTTGCCGTCGCGGACCAGGGCATTGCGGTCGATGTGAGCCATGGGCATTCTGCGCTTCCCGGCGACAATGTCTTCGGCCACCTGCCGCAAGTGATCGTTTTCCTCGTCTGCAAAGACGTTCTCACGCACAAAATATCCATCGCGCTCCCAGCGCTGAATTTCGTCAGGAATCATTCGGAAGGCATTCACTTGGATGGGTCTCCTAATCGTCCTGCTTTGACACGGTTTATGGATATATATAGTCTAAGTAGGGTCTTAGCGGCCCACCAAACAGCGCATGAGCCTCAATCCCTTCAAACCGTTCGCCTCGTACCTCCGTCCCTATCGCTGGGCCTTAGTCGTCGGCCTAACCTTTTTGCTGGGCGAACAACTCGTCTCCGTCTCGATCCCCCTCATCCTCGAACGCGCCATTGACCAAGCCCGGGACAGCTTAGATCAAACCGCACCGGATCTGACTTTCTTAACACACTACGCCGCCCTCATCGTCGGTTTAGGCTTGGCGCAGTGGAGCATGGCTTTTGGCATGCGCTGGCACTTGGCCTCCACCTCGTACCGCGTCGAACGCGACATCCGCCAGCGCTATTTCGCCCATATACTCACTTTGCCATTGGGCTATTTCCAACAGGCCCGCACCGGCGATTTAATGGCGCGAGCGACCAACGACGTCGAAGCCGTCCAGCGCTACCTCAGCCACGGCTTCCGCATGTTCCTAAGCGCCATCCTCGGCTTCAGCTTCAGCATGGTAGCCATGTGTCTATACGACTGGGAACTGACCCTGTACGCGCTGTTGCCCATGCCCATTATGACCGTGATCCTACGCTTGGTAGGCAGCAGAGTACGCCGGCGCTATCGCAGGGTCCAAGAACAATTTGCCGCCATTAGCACCTGCTTGCAGGAGAATCTCTCGGGCATGCGCGTGGTCAAGGCATTTGCCCGCCGTCGCGGCGAGATCAACCACTTCACCCAGCTCAATGACGAGTACGTCGAGCGCAACCGCCGCTTGATCTACCTCTATAGCACGTTTTTCCCCTTCACCTTCCTCATCAGCGGCCTGTCCATGGTGCTCATTCTGTGGCTGGGCGGCATCCGCGTCATTGAGGGAACGCTCACTCTAGGGGCCTTTGTCGCCTTCAACGCCTACTTGATCCGCATGAGCCGCCCGATGATGATGATGGGGCGCATCGTCGATGAATACCAGCGCGCCATGGCTTCCATGCTGCGCATTGAGTCCGTGCTCAAAGAACAGCCCCAGCCCGACCAGTACCAAGACGACGACCTGACGATCAAAGGCGAAATCGAATTCCGTCGCGCCTCTTTTGCGTACAATGGCCAAGCCGTGCTGCGCGATATAGATGTCTACATTCCGGCCGGCAGTACCCTAGCCATCGTCGGCCGGGTCGGGTCAGGCAAGAGCACGCTGGCCCGGCTCATCCCCCGCCTGATCCAAGCCGGTGAGGGTCAAATTTTTATCGACGGCAAACCCATTGAACAAATGCCCCTGCGCGCCTTTCGCGACGCCATCGGCTACGTGCCGCAGGACACCTTCCTGTTCTCCGAAAGCATCCGCGACAACATCGCCCTCGACTTAGCCGCCCCAGACGAGGTCGAACGCGCCATTGAGGTGGCTCAACTAGCCGCGGACCTCAAGACCTTTCCCCAAGGGCTGGAAACTATCGTCGGCGAGCGCGGCGTCACCCTGTCGGGCGGGCAGAAGCAGCGCACAGCCCTAGCCCGTTCGGTTGTGCGGCAACCGAAAATCCTCATCCTCGACGACGCCTTGGCCAGCGTCGATACCCGCACCGAAGAGCAAATCCTCACGCGTCTGCGCGACATCATGGCCGAGCGCACCACCATCCTCATCGCCCATCGCATCTCCACCGTCATGGCCGCGGATCACATCATTGTGCTCGACGAAGGGCGCATTGTTGAAGAGGGCACCCACGACGAACTGCTCGCCCGCGATGGCCTGTACGCCGACATGTACCGCCGCCAACACCTCACCGAGGAATTGAGCGACCTCTAATGCCGCCGACCATTCGCGACGAGCAAGAAATCGACAAAAAATCCATCGACCTCCGCCTAGTGGCTAGGCTGTTGGGTTTCTTGCGGCCCTATTGGCCTTGGGCGGCCTCGACGCTATTGCTCATCCTCGCGGCCTCGCTGGCCCGCCAAGCCGGTCCCGTGCTAACCAAAATAGCCGTTGACGAACACATCGTACCCGGTGACTTGGACGGCTTAGGCACCCTCGTCCTGCTCTTCGCCGCGCTGTTAGTCGCTCAATTCGCCATCGGCTACGCCCAGAGCTGGATCACCAGCATGGTCGGCCAGTGGACCATGCGCGACGTGCGCTTGAACATTTTCACCTGCCTACAGCGCCTGCCGCTCAAATTCTTCGACCGCACGCCCATCGGCCGGCTGATGGCGCGCAATACCAGCGATGTCGATGCGCTCAACGAATTCTTCACCTACGGTGCCGTCTCCCTAGTGACCGAAGCCGTCACCATCGCCTCTATCCTGTTTTACATCTTCTTCTATCTCGATGTCGAACTCGGTCTGCTCACCTGCGCCTTTTTGCCCGTGGCCTTCGCCGCCACCCTGTGGCTGCAAAACCGCACCTTCCAGGCCTTCCGCCAAGCCCGCACCCGCTTTGCCCGCTTCAGCGCCGATTTGCAAGAAACCTTGTCGGGTATAGAAGTAGTAAAACTGTTCAACTGCGAGCCGCGCAGCACCCGCCGCTTTAATGAAGGCACCGACGAATACCTCGACGCCCGCTTGGTGCGCACCCTGTATCACTCGGCTTACTTCCCCTTTATGGAATTGTGCGGTGCCGCCCTGATGGCGCTGGTGCTGTGGTACGGCGTCGGCCAAGTGCTGCGCGAGGAAATCGCCTGGGGCGTTTTGGTAGCCATGCTGCAATACGTACCCCGCTTCTTCATGCCCATCCGCAACCTCGCCGAGGAATACGCCACCGTGCAGGTGGCCATGGCCTCTTCCGAACGCATCTTTGAATTGATTGACGCCGAGCCAGAGCCGGTCGGCGGTTCCGTGCACCGGAAGCGCATCGCCGGGGCCATTGAATTCCGCCATGTGTGGTTTGCTTATGAAGGCGAAGAATGGGTTCTGCGCGACGTCTCTTTCTGCGCCGAACCGGGCCAGAGCTTGGCACTAGTCGGGGCGACCGGCTCGGGTAAGACTACCATCATCAGCTTGTTGTGCCGCTTTTACGAGATTCAACGCGGGCAGATCTTGGTCGATGGCATCGACATCCGCGAGTGGAACGTGGAAGCACTGCGGCGGCGCTTTGGCTTGGTGCAGCAGGACGTCTTTCTCTTTGCCGGCGACATTGCCAGCAACATCCGCCTCGGCGCTCCCGAGCTGTCGGACGAGGCCATCGCACAGGTAGCCCGCTACGTCAACGCCGACCGCTTTATCGACCGCCTGCCCGACACCTACCAGCACGACGTGCAAGAGCGCGGCGCATCCCTGTCTGCGGGTCAGCGCCAGCTTTTATCCCTTGCCCGCGCCCTAGCAGCCGACCCGGACATTCTAGTACTGGACGAAGCCACCGCCCACATCGACACCGAGACCGAAGGCTGGATCCAAGAAGCGGTGGAAAAACTCATGCGCGACCGCACTTCCATCGTCATTGCCCATCGCCTCTCCACCATCCGCAGCGCCGACAAAATCTTAGTGCTGCACCGGGGCCAGTTGCGCGAAGAAGGCCGCCACGAAGAGCTCCTAGCCCAAGACGGCATCTACGCCCGCCTACACCAGTTGCAATACAACGAGGCGCTCACCTAGCTCCCAACGAGGAAAAACCTATGGCCACCTACTACCCCTCCATCACCGACGACCAAGCCGCACTGATCCGCAACGCGCCGTTGTTCTTCGTCGCCTCTACCGACCCCGCGCTCGCATCCGGTCCCGAAGGCATCGGCCCAATCAACCTCTCGCCCAAGGGCGGCGTACCGCTGCACGTGATTGACCCCAATCGCGTGGCCTTCCTCGACTACTTGGGCAGCGGCAACGAAACAGCGCGTCACGCAACAGCCGGTGGCCCCATCACCGTCATGGTCTGTTCTTTTGAAGGAGAAGACGCCGGCATCATCCGCCTCTACGGCAAAGCCACGGCCACCCCGCTCGAAGAATCGCCCCACGCCGCATTGCTCCTGCAAACAGAGTCCGAACACCTGCGCACCAAACGCCAAGTAATCGAAGTGGAAGTCGAACTAACCGGCACTAGTTGCGGCTACGGCGTCCCGGTAATGGAATTAGTGCGCGAGCGCCGCGTCGAAGACCGAGGCCGCCGCTATAAGGACCGAAAAAAATAAACCGACGCGTCAGGAAAAGTCCTAGGAGGAGAACATTTCGGCGATTTCATCGAGATATTCTTTAAGAGACAATCCGTGGCTTCTTGCCAAAATCGCTAGCGTATCAATCTTTGTCCGTTCTCCCTTTTCGATCCTTCGCACATGGCGTTCAGAAAGCCCCCGTATATCGGTCTGCTTAAGCCCGTACTGCTTGCGCAATGCGGCAACGGCCTCTCCAAATCGGAGGTCGTACATCAGTCTTTCCCGATCCTTTTTCTCACGCCATGCTTCGTCTTTTAGGTAGCGAATAGCATCTAGGTCAATGTGTACATCAACCTCAGGCCAGTGTATATGACTGCCTTCACTGGAGATAGTAAATGAAGAACGCTGTTGGGATGGAATCCGCTCCAGGGCGGGCATTTCTGCAAAACCCACTCTGAATAAGGTGTGATCACAGGCCATGACAAAGAGTTCCTCACCTACGACCTGTGCATCAGCAATGAGTTGATCGGGACATCCAAGACTCCAAGCTGTTAGCACGCGCTTTGGCACATCCTTAGTCGAATGCACGAGAATTCAGTCCAAGACCATGCCGCCGCTGACGTTTATCGTCTGGCCGGTGACGTTGCGCGCCTCGTCGGAAGCGAGGAAAGCGACCATGTTGCCGATGTCCTCAGGCGTCTGCTCGCGCTGCATCGGCGTCGAATTGGCGATGAACAGGTCGAACACCTCGCGGGCGCTTTTGCCGGCATAGGTGGGATCTACCTCGGCGATCTTCGGCGCCAGCGTGTGCCAGAAGTTGGTCCACACGAAACCGGGGCATACGGCGTTTACGGTGATGTTGTGCGGCCCCAGGTCCTTGGCGGTCAGCCGTGTCAGGCTGAGCATCGCGTTCTTGGCGGCCGCGTAGGTCGGCAGGAAGGTCGGGTCGCGTTTGGCCGCGGCGGAAGAGATGTTGATGATCTTGCCGTAGCGGCGCTCGATCATGTGCGGGGCGATCGCCTTGCAGAGGAAGAAGGGGCCTTTGACGTGTATGTCGTAGTTGCTGTCCCACTCCTCGCCGGTGAAGTTGGTGAACGGGGCACCGACGATAGTGCCGAAGTGCCCGGCGTTGTTGACGAGGATATCGATGGCACCGAAGCGCTCGATCGCCTGCGCGACGAGGTCCTGGCAGGCGGATTCATCCGTTATGTCCGCGGTGATAGCGACCGCGGTGGCCCCTTCGCTCTCGAGCTGGTCGGCGGTGGCCTGCGCCCTGTCGCCGTCGATGTCGGTCGCCACAATGGCCGCCCCTTCGCGCGTCAGGCATTTCGCTATGCCGAGGCCCATGCCGCCCCCGGCACCGGTGACGATGGCTGTCCTGTCTTTGAGTCGCATGTTGGTCTCCCTTGGGTTTTTTGGAACGTATCGAAAAAATAAACCGCGCCGTGTACTCGACCCTCGGGCACGCCTGAGATTTGATGTCCCTACTGAAGGCGGCGGTCAGTCGTCCAAGACGCGATCCTGGCCAGCCGAGGCCTCATCGAGACGGGCCCGGTCCTCCGGCGTGATCGACCAGCCCACGGCACCGACGTTCTCCTCCATGTGAGCCACCGTATCGCCGCCGGTGATGGCCGCCGTCACCTCGGGGTGGGAAAGCACCCAGTTGATCGCCGTCTGCGCCACGGTGCGACCGTGGGCACCGGCGATCTGCCGCAGGATCTCCAGGGTCCGGCGTCCCGCCTCGTTGAGGTCCTGCTCTAGGTCGCCGACGCGCCCGGTGGCGTAAAGGGTGCCGTCCGGCGGCTGCTCTCCGGGGGTATACACGCCAGAGAGCAGGCCCACGCCCAAGGGGCTGTAGGTCATAACCCCGAAGCCTTGGTCGCGCTGGGCCGGCCACATCTCGCGCTCCAGTTCCCGGTTGAGGAGGTTATAGGGATTCTGGATGCAGAGGAGGGGATCGAGCCCGAGGCGGTCTTGCGTCCACAGCGCCTTGAGCACCTGCCAGGCCTGGAAGTTGGAGACGCCCACGTAGCGCGTCTTGCCGGCGCGCACCACGTCGTCCAGGGCGCGCAGCGTCTCCTCAAGGGGGGTCTCGTCGTCGTACATGTGCAGGATGTAGACGTCGATGTGATCCGTCTCAAGGCGGGTCAAGGTGCGGTCAATCTCCCGCATGATGTGATAGCGCGACAGACCGGCGTCGTTAGGCCCGTCGCCGACGCGGCTGGCCACCTTTGAGGTGACCACGAGGTCGTCGCGATGCCGCTTGAGGACGCGCGCCAGAACCTGCTCCGACGTGCCGCGGGTCTCGTACACATCCCCGAAGCCGTAGATATTGGCGCAGTCGATGAAGTTGATCCCCAACTCGACGGCCCGCTCAATGGTGCGCTCGGCCTCGTCGGCGTCCTCTTGGCCGCGCAGGCCCAGGCCGTAGGCTAGGCGCGATACTTTCAGGCCGGAACGGCCGAACTTGACGTATTCCATGCTCTCCTCCTGGTATAACTCAATGATGGTCTCGGCTAGCGCATTATCGTAGGAACCCGCCCTCGGCAAAAGGATCGTCAACCTTCTTGGGAAGCCGCAACTTCTGACGAATCTCCGCCACAATGGGCCCCGCACTGTAGAACCGTCCACGCCGTTCGCCCTCGGGAACTAGAAGCCCTATATCCACCAGTACCTTCAAATCGCGGCTAGCGAGATTCTTGGATACATCCGCGCTTACCCGGTAGGACGAGTTGCGTACCCTAGTGCCAAAGGCAGCCTGAATGAGGGCCAAGGCCATGCGGTCGGGTAGTCCTCTGGCAATTACCAGATCCGAGAGCTCTGCATAAAGCCTTTCCAATTCTCGCATCCGATGGAGCAGTGTTTGCGCTTGTACATAGTGACCAGTTAAGCAGAAGCGAATCCACAGCTTAGCGTCGCGCGCTGGTTGCCATGCACCCCCTCCGACCTCCGCCAATACGTCGTAATATTTTTGTTGACTGTGGCCGATGTATTCTTCAATTGAAGAGAATGTTGGCGCGACGATCCCGTCACTGGCCAATACCGCAGTGTGGATACATCTGGCCGTCCGCCCGTTACCGTCCGTAAATGGATGCAGCATCGCCAAGTTCAGGTGGGTCATGGCAGCGCACAGGAAGACCGAATCGACCTGCTCGTTGTTCACGTAGTCCAGAAGCTCATGGATGAGGGGCTCCAATTGGTCGCGATCCACTCCCTCGTGGACCAATTCACCGGTCCTGCTGTTTCGTACACCGACCCATCCGGGGCGGTACTGACCCGGATTTGATTGCAAATCTGACTGGCAGATCATGAAATGGACAGCCAAGAGCACGTCCTCAGTGATCATGAAGGACGGACTCTGACGGCGCTGGAGGATGTAGTCCATTGCTTCGCGGTAGCCGACGACAGCCTGCCATGTGTCGCGGTCCGTGTTGGCGGGATCTTCACGGTCAATCGCGGCGATGGCGTCATCATCGGACACATTGATGCCTTCTATGCTATTGGATCCGGCAAGGGCGCGGGCCCGGGTCATACGGGCTAACAAGCCCGTCCAGCGGCGCGGCTCCGTAGCAACGTAGCGACGCAGATCGACTCTTAGGCGAGCCGTAGCTTCTTCTACCCGCTTCTCTTTATCGTCTAGAGTAGGATACGTGAACAACATGATCATAACCAGTTTGCAACCGACTTTATATCATTAATAAAATGACTGTCAGTCAGTTGTCAACTATATATGTTGCATGAAGTCGATCAGGACGACAGAACTCCCAGTACGGTCTGGTTGCGGCGGGTTTCATATTTTACGAGAGCGGGCATTAAACTCAAAAACGGGAGCGGGAGCACAATGCCGAAACAGCGAATAGCGATTGTGGGAGCCGGGAACATGGCGCGGGCACGGGGCAGGGCGTTGCTGGACACCGGCCGGGCGGAAATCTGCGGCGTCGCCGCCCGGCGCACACAGCGCGCTGCAAGCTGCGCGGCTGAGTTGGAGTGCGACGTTTTCTGCGATGACTTTCGCCGCTTGGGAGAGACCAGACCGGACGCGATCCTAATCGAGGTCCCGCATCGCGTTCAGGATGAGGTCTCCATTTGGGCACTGGATGCCGGCTACGACCTCCTCGTGGGCGGCTGTCTAGCTTCGAGTGTGGAAAATGGACGCCAGATCGCAGAAATGGCGGCTCGGAACAATCGGATTGTGGAGGCCGGGTTCCAGCGCCGTTACGACCCTGCCTGGGAGGAAATCCAGCGCCTAGTGGTGGGAGGGGAACTGGGGGCACCAGTGATGGCCGTGACCACGGCCCTGTGGAACCCGAACCCGGACGAGTGGTACTATGACCAGGAGGAAAGCGGGGGGATGCCGCTGACCCACATGAGTTACTGCTATCTCAATGCCGTCCGCTGGATTCTCGGCAAGCCGACCACCGTGTCCGCGATGGCCAATCGGCTGCGAAATACGGCTCCCAGTCGCGTAGTGGAGGAGACATGCGGGGCCCTAATCGGATTTGAAAACGGGGCCTTCGCTGCGGCCACGGCCAGTTATATCGGCCCGGAGGGCATGCCCGACCCACAGCCGCGATTTGTCTGCTCGGAGGGAGGAATTCAGCCGAATGCCGGGGACGCATCCGGTAAGGATTCGATAACCGTTTACAGGGAGGGCCGTTCCGAAATCCGCACGTTTGAACGAGAGCCGTCTCCGTTCGTCCGGCAAGCCGCCGCCTTTCTCGATGCCATAGAGGGCCGCCGCGAGGCCCGCAATCCTCCAGAAGATGCCCTGCTCGATGTCGAAATCGCCACAGCCGTCTCGGTTTCAGCTAGGGAACACAGGACGGTCTTGCTGGCGGAGATGCGGTAGGGGCACCGCGCCAAGTTAGAGACGCCTTCCTCCGGCGAATCCATTGAATTCGTCTAAGAACCACTCGGCTTGCTTTGTCATAAAGACGCCGATATCTTCCCCCTTGAAGGCGAAAGATATCCTGAGCCCACCCAAGTAAATATCCGTGATATATACTTCCATGTTGAGCGTCTGCTCGTCGATCCACGCGGCCGAGGCCATACAATCGTATTCGATGCCGGGGACCGAGCCGATCTGTTCGCCGAAGTAGTTGCGTTGAGGGAACTTGCCGGGCAGCACGCGCCCGATACCGAACCGCAGCACATTGTCGCCCTGACCGTTGGTGTACTCCCAAGTGCCCTCATCTTCCTCAAAGGACAGGCGCATCCGCTTGATCCCCATTGGGTTGTCTGCCAAAGCATACCAGGCTCCGTTGACTTTCAAAGCCGCCCTTGCGTCGGGGCCCCCGGGGATCGGCAGGACGGCCAGCCGCTCGATCTTATCGGCGAGTTCCGCGTGGGCGGCGCGGTTTTCGGCAAGCGGCGCGTCTGATAGGTGGGGGTAGAGTTCTTCACGCATCACGACCGGAATGGCGCTGCCGGCCGGTGCGCCCTGTGTGTCGGCGATGCAGGTGAACAGAAACTCTTGGTCGGGAAAACAAATGGCGTACTGACTGCCCATCCCGCGGAAGGAGAATCCGTTCTCTTGCTCGCGCCAGATCTGATATCCATACCCGCAGTTCCCCCGGATGGCGTTGTCGATCTGGCTGGAGGTCGCGGCGCGCACGTACGCCTCCGGGAGCACCCGTTCATCGCCCCACATGCCGCCGTTCATGCAGGCGAGTGCGACTCTGGCTATATCGCGCAGCCTACAGATGACCCCCGATCCGCCCCACGACACCCCCTCGGGCGTCCGAATACACCATGCGTCAGCCGAGAATCCGATCCGGTCTAGGAATCGCGGTCGCATGTAATCCAAAAAGGGCATGTCAGCAAGCCGTTCGACCGTGGCCGTGAGCACCACGGTTGCCGCGGTGTCGTACGAAAAGATCGTTCCGGGCGGATGCGAGGGGATCCGGTTGAAGAAGGTCCAAACCCAGTCTGGATCGTTGCGCGTGTAAGAGGTTGTCGAATGGGGAGTCGCCATCGTCAGGAGGTCCCGGACGGTCGCGGCGGCAAGCCACGGATGAAGTTCTTCCGGCAGTTTGTCCGGGAAGTATTCGGCGACCCGATCATCGAGGGTGAGCCGGCCTTCGTCGATCATCATCCCGACCGCCAACGCGACCAAGCTCTTACTGACCGAATAGATCCGGTGCATGCGTTCCGCTGTCCACGGGGCCCAGTATCCTTCAGCCGCGATTCTGTTGTGACGCACCAGCAGGAACCCGTGCATGCAGATTCGCTCGGAGTCGATCCGCTGCAGGAAATTCAGGATCGCCCGCGAAGGTATTCCCTCGCTTTCAGGTGAGGACGCCGTTGTAAATACTTTTTCACTTCCCATAGCTGCTCCTTGAGCTTTGGCGCTTACGGTTACTCGGTGCGCGGCCTGATCGATGGTGAGACGTATAGGAACATAAAGGGGCTTTGGGGGATTCTCTGTCAAGGTGTTCAGCCCAGGCTAGGGTCAGGCGCAAACCGGACGCTTTCCCTCCATGCGTGAGTGAACGGGCTTATATTAGGATGCTTAGGGCAGGTTGATGTCAGGACGGGAACCTAGGAGTCGCTCTTGAAGACAGGTGGTCTAGACATTCGACGCACCCCGAACCCGGTGCGCTCGGCAGGAGATCGGAACGCCCGTTCCGAAGAGAATGGTGCATTGCGAAGGGTAAGAGCGTTGACTGTGCTGCTGCTTGGGCTGCTGGCGGGATGCGATCAGGCCGGCGGTCCGGTCGAGCCTGTTGCCGACGCGATCGCTATAGAGGCCAAACTCGACGACCTCTTCGCGCCTCCAACCGCGGCCGAGGTGGAGGCCGTCCGCGCCGACTGGACCCGGCGCGACATTTCCGCAGCCGAGGCGACCATCGAATTCACCGAGTCGTATCCGCTAGGCGAGACCCCGGCAACCCTGCGCATCGTGTCCCACAGGGTGGGGGAGATACTCCACTACGGAGCGATTCTCGCCCCCGACTCCGCGGCTCCGGGCAGCTTGCCCATCCTGATGTACCTGCACGGGGGCGACAGCGGAGTCGAGGTGGATGAAATCGGCATCGTGCTCTTCGCCCTCGACGAACTGCGCGACCGTTTCGTCTATGTGATCCCGTCCTTTCGCGGCGAACCGCTCGAGTACGAGGACCGGGAGTGGGTTTCGACGGGGCCCGGCGGTCACTGGGACTACGACGTGGACGACGCCCTAGCGCTTCTCAACGTTGCATTGGAGTTGACGCCGCAGGCGAGAGTCGAAGGCCTGAGCATCGTCGGCGGCAGCCGAGGAGCAGGCGTCGCCCTGCTGGCCGGGATCCGCGACGAGCGCATCGAGAACATAGTGGCCTTGTTCGGGCCCACCGACTTCTTCGACGACTGGGTCCGGGAGATTGCGCGGGAGGCGGCCATGGGCTCTCCGCGCGACCTGCCCGGGGTCTCCCACATCGATACCACCTTCATCCAGCCCTACATGAGAGGTGAAGGCGACCTTGCAGAAGTTCGCCTCGAACTGGTGCGCCGCTCCTCGGTCCTGTTCGCCGAGGATCTGCCCGCGGTCCAACTCCACCACGGCGACGGCGACGAAACCGTCTCCGTCAGCCAGGCCCATTCCCTGAGCCGGACCATGGAAGCGCTGGGACGAAAGCCCCCCGAATTCGAGGCGTTCATCTACGAGGGAGGCGGACACGCGGTCCTCTCGCTGAGAGGTGTTATCCCGCGTGCGGTGGATTTCCTGCGGCGAGCTCTGGGAGAGGGATGAGTCCGGGCAGCAGGGACACAGGGCCTTCAAAGGAACGCAAAAAATAAATCGACGCGACTGGAGAAGTCCCTAGGTAAGGATTTCATTACCTCGAAAGTCCCGGCTACTGCGCCCGATTGTCCAGCAGCGGCACGAGACAGTGCTCGGTCTGGTTCCGTCGCAGCAGTACGTTCCGACATCCTGCGTCCACGAGTATCCCAAGGTCAGAGTTCGCAACTGTGTTGCCCTCGACCACCACGTTCTCCGTTGCGCCATCGCTGTCCGCACCCACGCCCACCTCGATTTGCGCATTGTTGTGGAGGTGATTGTTGCGCAAAACAGAGCCAAAGTGCAGGCTCGGCAGGGTGCCTTCCACGCTCAGGCGCGCCGGATAGACCAAGGGGTCGTCGTAGCGGTAGCAGTTGCCCTCGCGGATCTCGTTGCCGAGGAACTGGAGATAGAGGTTGGGCTGGACTCCTCCCGTGTAGGAGAAGCCATAAGCGCGGAACCCATCGGCGCGCCAACTGCGGTTATTGGCCACGATGTGTTCGGTGGCCGTGCCGTAGAACTGGATGGCAATGCCAGCGTCGCGGGTCTCATTGTCGTAGAAGATGTAGCGCCGGTGCGTCATAGTAACCGTGACCCGCGAGGTCTCGTCCAGCGAAACGTCGAACGGTCGATCGAGCTGCACCCGCCTCCCATCCCACGATTTCACAAACCGGTACTGGCCGCGCCCGCGCCCGGCGATAACGGCGACGAGGGTATTGGTCCAATGCCGGTGCTGCCACTTCGGATCGTCCGCTAGCAGAATCCAGTCTCTCTCGACCGCGACCACGGGGCCGAAGTACGCCCCGCCGCCGGCGTCGGAGGTGAACGCCTCCCGGTCCCAGCCGTTCATGTTCTCATAGCTGTTGTGGGCGGTGTAGATATTGCGGGAGACTCCCCGGGTAAAGCACGCATATCCCCCACCAGTGGACATCAAGTCAGCGCCGACGATGCGGTTGTGCTCAAAGACGATGTTCTCACAACCGTTGAAATTCATCCAACCCGAGCGCCCGTTGTAGAAGATGTTGTTCTCCACTATAGCCCCGACCACGTAGTGGAGGTAGATGGAGCGTTCGGACCCGTACACGTCGCAATCCGTTATGCGGATGTTGGGGCCGCTCAGGCGGACGGTGTCGCGCGGCCCAGGAGTGCGGGCGCGCTCCTCCTGCTTGTCCGGCGGCAGGTGGCCTCTGAACGAGTCGGCCCGCACGCGCACCCGCGCAAGGCGTACGTGGCCGGCGGTCTCTGGGTCCTCTATGGGAGTTGCCGGAGCGTGGACGGCCGCCGCGGTGTTGTTGGAGATGACGTGGTAGTGGTGGTTGCAGTAGAGGGTGAGATCCTCAATGGCGAAGTGGTGAGAGCCTTCGATCCAAGCGTCGGGCGGATCGTCGGTATCCTCCATGCACAGGGCAGTCAGCTCGCGCCCGGCACCGCGAAGCGTGACGTGCGGCGGAATTACCAGCTTCTCGCTGACGACAAAGCGCCCCCGCGGTACCAGCACGACAGCCCCGCCGCGCTCGCCTGCCTCCTTCAGCGCCGACTGGATCGCATCGGTGTCGTCCTGCTCATCGTCCCCCTTCGCCCCGAAATCAGCCACATCTATCAGAGGTTGGTTTTCCTCCTCTCGGTGCAGGACCGCGATGTCGAGTGGTTCGCTCCAAGCGGGCTGTCCGCCGTACCCATTATGCACAAACAGCTCATAGCGGCCTGGAGGCAGTTCTTTCGGCACCGTCACCGCGAGCGAGAAAGGCTCCGCTTTCTCTGGTTGCAGTAGCGTCACGCGCCCGTCCGCGGACCGGAGGGCCACGGTTGGCTCTTTCTCCCCCAGCTTCAGGCAGCGTCCAAGGATGCGCAGCCTGCCGCCAGCATAGACGGCACCGTCCTCCATGCGCCATTTGCCAAAAGGGGTATTGGTAGCAACGACGTCGCCGAGCGTCCACCAAGGCGTAGGTGCGTTGAGACGTCCGAAGCTCGCGTCGGCCCCCGAGTGCACAGCGTAGTAATACACGCCGGGTGCACCATGCTCGGGCAGTTCGAACATCAGGGCGGTCTCACTCGTCTGGAGTGGCGTCACCGGCTCGGGCAGCTCACCCCCGGGAGGCTGCCACGGCTGCCCGGAAGGCTCGCCGTGATCTCCGTCTGCAAGGCGCTCCACCGCAATTTCCACGGCGTCGGGCTGCGGGAAAAAGCCGCACATCATCACGGTCTCCCCGGGCTGAACCGGTGCCGAGACCCAGTAGATTGCGTTTTCTTCGGCAAGCGCTGCGGAAGTGGCGAGGGCCGAAGCGACAACGGCCGACTGGAGCTGCGAGGGTGTCATGGCGGCTCTCCTTTCATCAATTACTCGGAAATTACTCGGAGCCATCAATCCTCCAACTTATAGAGTTGGACTGTATTACAGCAAGGATCGGCAGGCGGCGTCCCGAAGCCGATAAGGGCTCTTGCCAAAGCTGCAAACGGACATTCAACGTTGTTCTGCTTGCTGCGGTTCACATATTCGTTAACTTATTAGCGTGAGAGAGATCAGCTTTTATCGCACAGTATCTGGACACTGCCCTGTCGAACAGTTTCTTGACTCCATAGCTGCTAGGCAAGCTGCCAAAGTCACTTGGACATTGCATCTGATTGAGGAATTGGAGTTTGTCCCCCGCCAGTACTTCAAGAAGCTGGTCAACACTGATGACATTTGGGAGATTCGCGTCAACATTGGTAGAGATGCGTTCAGACTTCTGTCCTTCTTCGACGGTCCAAACTTGGTGGTCCTCAACCATGCCTTTGCCAAGAAGACACGGAAAACTCCAAAATCGGACCTTCATCTGGCAGAACAGAGAAAACGAGATTACTTCAGGAGGAAGAAACCATGAGCGACTTGAAAAAGTACGTCGCAAGACGCAAAGCAAGAGATCCCGAATTTGCCGAGAATTACGAAGCCGGTTACTTGGAATTCAAGATCGGCGTTCTCCTCAGACAGGCTCGGGAAGAGGCTGGCCTGACCCAAGAAGAGGTGGCACAAAGGCTAGATACCCAGAAATCTGCTATTTCAAGAATAGAAAACCACGCCGAGGATATTAGGCTGTCAACGCTAGAAAAGTATGCAAGAGCGATCGGCAAGAGACTACATCTTGCGGTGAGATAATTGCGATAGGACCAGAAAAAATAAACCGACGCGCCTCATTCGGAATATCTACCTGGATAAAGTCCCCGACCGACCCTGCCAGGAGATACACTCTGACCTCAGATGGCGACGTAACTGTGTAGCATCCTAAATCTCACTCCTCTATAGCTTTCCTACTCATAGCGCAGCGCCTTGACGGGATTCTCACGTGCGGCGCGGACGCCTATGTACGCCACCGTGCCCAGTGCAATCGCAAAAGCGATCGCCCCGCAGAGGAGGTAAGTCGTCAGCCCCAACCCAAACTGATAGGCGTATCTCGACAGCCATTGGCCTACCAAGAAGTGGGCCAACGGAAACGCCAACAGGCAGGCCAAGGCGACTATTTTCGTCAGGTCGCGCGACAAGAGCGCGAGGATCTCTGCCACCGTAGCACCGAGCACTTTGCGGACGCCGATCTCCTTGGTGCGCCGCTGCAGGACAATGGTCGCGTGGCCGAACAAGCCCATACAGGCGATGAGAATGGCGACGACAGAGGCAAGGGTAACGGTGCGGCTGCTCTCCTTGTCATTCTCGTACTGGCGAGCAAAAGTCTGGTCGAGGAACTCGTACTCAAAGGGTTGTTCAGGTGCCACCTTTTCCCAGATCTGCTCCAAACCTACGATCGCGTCGTCAACCTTATACGTATTCAGCCTCACCAGTACCCGCTTGAAGGACGCTTCCGGCCCATAGTGGAACAGGGCGGGTTTGATCGACTCTCTGAAAGAGCGGAAGTGGAAGTCCGGTGCGATGCCGATGATAGTGGGCGTCTTGCTCACGCCGTAGTGCCCGTATTCCGGCAGGAATTCCCCAACGGCATTTTCCCCCCAGCCGAAAGCGTCTGCGAGACTCTGGTTGACGACGACACTTTCCGTCCGGTCTGCCAGCCGTCCAGTCTCAAAGGAGCGGCCAGATGCGAGGTCGATACCAAGTGTCGTAAAGAAGTCGGGATCAACGGCAAACTGGTGCACTGTAATACGCTCCCCGTCCGGCCGCCTGATGTAATTGGTGCTGGAACTAGTCGGAAACTCGCGCTGCAACAGGGCTACACCGGCGACGCCCGGCTGGGACAGAGTTGCCTCCTTGAAGCGTTCGCCGAGCCGCGTCGGGTCTGCACCGCGCAGCTTGACAACGACGACCTGCTCTGCCGCGTAGCCAAGGTCGCGCGACTGGATGTAAGCCAACTGCTGACGAATCGCGATGGTGCAGAAGATCAGGAAAACCGCCATGCCGTACTGCAAGGTCAAAAGTGCGCTCGTCGCCCTTCTGCTGCGCCACGGCGACACCTCACGGACGACAGACGCAGGCTGCATCCGCGCCACGATTAGGGCCGGATAACTTCCCGCCGCAATGCCGACCAGCACCACCAATAAGACGCTTCCGCCGACGATAATTGGCAGACCTAGATCGCCAAGAGACAGCCCGGCCCAGTGGTCAAGTCCATAATGAGCGTTAAAGACAGGCAATCCCAATTGCACGAGGACCAATCCGGCGATTAGGGCGAAAAAGGCCAGCAAGACGCCCTCGCCCAAAAACTGGAAGGCGATTTGTGCCTTGTTAGCGCCGAGCGCCTTGCGGACTCCCACTTCCGTGCTCCGGCCGATGGAACCCGCTACGGCGAGGGTGGTGAAGTTGATACAGGCGACGATCAGAATGACCCCAATCAGGGCGACGAGGGCGAGGATCGGCTCGGTGCCCTCGGAGTGTTCGTAGGCGTTCATGACCTGCGTGTCGAGATAGATGTCCCTCGCGTCCTGAAGTTGGAGTTGGAAGGCGTCCGGATCGTCCTGCCAGCGCACGCCTTTGTTGGCTTCCCAGACCGGGGCGATGAACTCGCGGGAGAACTCCGGGAGCTTCGCTTCGAGCGCCTTCCGCTTGGCTAAGGGCTGAAGCGTGACGTATGTGGACGTCGGAGAGTCCCAGTACATGTTCATGCCATACTTCGTCCGGTTCTCAAAGCGGATCGCCGCGTCAAAATCCAAGCTCTGCTTTTTCGGCAGATCGGCGAAGACACCGGCAACTGTGTATGCTTCGGGTCCCTCATTGCCATGCAAGACGACCTGCCGACCCACGAGTTCTGGGTAGTCTCTGAATTCATCTCCGAACATTCGCTCGGCCAGTCGCTTGGAAATAACGACTTGGTCGAGGCCATCTAGGGCCGTGGCCGGATTGCCGGCCGCGAGGGAATAGTGGAACATTTGCAGGAACGGGGGATCGACCTTGACCACCTCGTGTTCGAGATGGCGCTCACCGACCGTCATCAGGATACTCGTCTTGATGACGCGCGTGGTGCTGGCGATCTCAGGGAACGTCTCCGCGAGTGCCGTGGCGAGATCCTCGCGCTGGTACGCAATGTGATAAACGTGACCCGAGGCTTGAATCTCGCGCGTCACCACGCGGAAGAGGCGGTCAGCATCGCGGAGGTTCCAATCCGCGGTCAGCATGCCGTGTACGCCAAGGCCGAGGATGGCGCTGACTGCGATGGCGACGGACAAGCCCACGATGTTGATACTCGTCACCACTTTGTCGCGCATTAGGTTCCGCAGTGCGATTACGACGTAACTGCGCAGCATCTTGAACCTCCTTCAGCAAAAGAGTGGTGCAACCGCTTCTAACCTGCTCCCTATTCCGCCTTCTCGATAATGACCGCACCCACCTCGCTTTTGAGCATAAAATCTGCCGCGAGAATCTCCGCGCGGCTAGGTGCGTTCGACAGCAGCATCATCTCAAAGCTGCTGGCTACGATGAGTGGCTTGTTCTCATCCCTACCCTCAAAAGCATGGATCTGGCCGCACAGCGTGAACGCAGACAGACGCACCTTGTCCAGCAAAATCTCGTCGAGCAGGGCCTCTTTGAGCGAGAGGTGAATGTCGCCCGCGCACGATTCCAATTCGATGCGGCTGTCTGCGGCGAGTTGATCCTGATGTAGCTGCGTTTGGCCAAAGCGGTTGCAGATCCGCACCCGGCCCCCCAGCCGCGCGGCCTTGAGTTGCACATTGCTCACGTCAATATCCACGCCGCCGCGAATATCCTCCAGATGACAATCTTGGGCCTCTAGGCGGCGAGCCTTGTAGCCGTCCATCCTCATGCCGCGGTATCGGTAGTAGCGCTGGCAGACTTTGCCGCGGATATTGCGCGCGGTCTCCAGTGCGCTGTCGAAGAGTTCCACATCGCCCTCAATGTCGGCCACCTCCCCGCAGGTCGATTCGATAAAACTGATTGAGCCCTGCAAATCGTAGGCGCGAACCTGCTTCCCTTTGATGACGGTCACGCGCTTGCCCTTGGGCACTAACAACACCAAGCTGGCGGAGCCCACCGGTCCGTGGACACTTTCGGACGTCGACCTGTTGGGGCGAAAGACCGCTTGGACTTCCGCCGTAAGAGCCGAAGAGGGCAGGATTATGTCTTCGAGCTTTTTGCGATAGATCGTTATCCGCGTGGCCCGTCCCAACCCTGTGTGCATAGCAGCCGGCATACTGCCGGCATATACCTGCATCTGGGAAAAGACATCCGTCGTCGTAACGCCGTTTGTCACGCCCCACGGATAGGTGCCTCCCTCCACGCAGGCTCGCCAAGCTCGCCACAATTGTCCGCTGCCCTGCGACACAGCCTTGACTTGGCCATTCCGCTCGTGGGTTCTCATAAACACCTCGCCCTCGTGCGGCCCGCTGGCAAGAAAATTGTCCACCTGATCGGCCTCGATCTCGATCCCTTCGACGCTCTCGCGGGCCTTTTCCGGCGTCAACCCGATTGCGCTGAGCGTCCCTTCGAGCACGGCGTCTTCGCCCTCGGCTTGGTGGATTTCGAGATCCACATCGAGGGCGCAGTAGAAGACGATGTGTTCGGTATCCTCTAGCGGAATCGTCTCCCGCACCTGTTGGGTGGCGATCTGGCACACCATCTCTTGGACCGGTTTGGTCACGTCGATTGTTTTCATGGCAATCTCCTCGTGGTCGGGTTCGTCCAATAGCTTGTGCAGGCGGATGCGCCCTTGTTGCAGTCGGCCGCACACCGTACTCAGGGGGACTTCCATTAACTCGGCGATTTCTCGGTAGGAGAGCCCACTCAGGTAGTACATCATCAAGGCCGAGCGGTAGTGGTCGGGGAGCTGGTCGATGGCCTCCTGCAAATCCAGCCGCCGCATCTGGTCCGCGTGCTCTACCGCCGCCGCATTCTCCAGAGCCGTCTCTGCCGAATCCAACGGCTGTGTCCGCTTGCGGTCGCGCAGCCAGTCTTTGCAGCGATTGGCGACGATGTGCATCAACCATCTCCCGAAGTGCCCCCTATCGCGCAGTTGCCCCAAGCGGCAATACGCCGCAACAAAGGCGTCCTGCACGATGTCCTGAGCATCGACTCGCGAGCGCACGTAGCGCAGGGCCGTGGCAAAGGCCGCATTCTGGTAGTGCCGGACGAGCGGCTCAAAGGCTTGCGCGTTGCCCGCTAGGCAGCGCTCGACGAAGTTTTCGGAATGGAAGTTGTCCATAGGTATTCAAACCGATGACGCATCTCAACCTGTCTGCAAGTAAAGACGGCCAGAGGAAGCAAAATTAAAAAGGCCCAGACATTTTTTTGTAAGAGCCTAGTTGCATTTGAGCCACTCACAGTGCAGCGCTTCTACTGGATCAATCCGACTCGTCCTGACGGCGTGGTAGCAAGCGGCGTACATTTACTCGTATCGCAACGCATCCGCCGGATTGGTCCGCGCCGCCAGCCACGTCTGACTGCTGACGGTGGCCAGCGCAACGGCAAGAACACCCACGCCCGCCAGCACAAACCACCCCACGCCCATGTCAACGCGATAGGCATAAAACTCGAGCCAGCGATTCAACACGAAATAAGCCACCGGCCAAGCAATGACATTGGCCGCCACCACCAGCCAGCCGAATTCGCGCGACATCAACAGCAGCACGCTGCTGGTCGTAGCGCCCAATACCTTGCGGATGCCAATTTCCTTGGTGCGCCGCACCGCTGCTAAGGCGACCAAGCCAAAAAGCCCCATGCAAGAGATCGCAATGGCGACAGCACTCATCCATCGCATGACAACGCCGACGCGCTGCTCTTCCGAATATTCCGCGGCAAATCTCTCGTCGAGGAAGCGCACGCGCCATAATTCGTATTCCGGCAGGACCCGCTTCCACAGCGCCTTTACCTCCTCGACCGCCGCGGGCAGGTCGGCGTGGTCGAGCCGGAACAGGGTGTGCGCGAACCCATCTCCTCGCAATTTGAACTTGGGCATAAGCGTACGCGTCGTCAGAAAAGCCGGTCCTACGGTATGGCGCATATCCGTGAAGTGGAAATCCTCGACTATGCCGATCACCGTCATCGGCTCGCCAGCATCTTGGGGAGACGTCAAGGTGCGGCCGATTGGGTCTTCAGGGCCGAAGAAGCGCACGGCGGTCTCGTTGAGCAGGACACCGTGCGGTAGATTGGGATCGAAGCCTTGCCCGGAGAGGACTTCGATCCCCATGACGCTCAGAAAGTTTGGACTTACGTAGAAGGGCTTGGCGCGGAACACTTTCTCATCGGACCGGATTGGTATGGGGGAGAAGGGACTAGAGCCGGGTGCTCCCGAGGCACCGGTGACTCCTTGTATAAGTCCCGGTCGGGACTTGATCCCGTCAGCGAGGCGCTCAATCTGCAAAGCATTGAGATCACCTTTGTGGGCAACCAGTACGATCTGGTCGCCGTCGAAGCCCAAATCCTTAGTGCGCATAAAGTCGAGCTGTCGCGCCATAGTGACCGTCACGACGACGAGGACGGCCGACAGTGCAAACTGCACGACAATCAGACCGCGACCGAGCCAACCGCGACCCGGCTGAGGCGTCTTGCGGGACAGTGCCCGGACGGGATGGAGCCGTGCAACGATTTGGGCTGGGTACAAACCCGAGAGAACGCCGACCACCAAAGCAAGAGTTAAGGCACCTATCCCCGTCTCGACCGACAACCACTCGATCTCTAGCTGCTTATGCACGACCGCGTTAAACGTCGGCAGCAGGATTTCGGCGAGGCCCATACCAACGACGATGGCGATTAGGCCCACCACGATTGCTTCGGCGAGGAATTGGTTGGAAAGCTGGTGGCGCGTCGCACCGATCGCCTTGCGCATCCCAACTTCCAAGGTCCGCGTCATGGCGCGGCTCATGGCGAGGTTGACGAAGTTGATCGCAGCGATCAGCAAGACGAGCGCGGCCAATCCCGCAAGCAGATAGATATGCTCGACCGTGCCATAACCAAAGTCGGCAGGTCCCGCTATCTCAGGTCCTATGTGAGCACCCGCAAAAGGTTGCAACTTAAGTCGGTCCCGCGAGGTCAGAGCCTCCAACTGCGTTTCTACTTCGGCCGGCACTACGCCCTCTTCGAGTTCAACAAAAAGCCCGTCTTCCCCCCTGAAGTGCAGTGCCTCGGTCGTTACTGCGGGCACGAGTACCTTTAGACGCAAAATAGAAGGCCCTGGCAGAGGTGCCAGCACACCCGCAATGGTGCGCTCCACCTCGATAGGTGTCTCCTTCGGTGGCGATGTTGAGTAGTCCCGCTCGACGGTGTGCAGCCGGATGCGCTCGCCCAGCATGGCGTGGGCTGGCACATCCGGGCCGAAGTACTTCTGCGCCGTCTCATGGGCGAGGACAACGCTCTGCGGATCGTCGAGAGCCGTCGCCGCATTGCCCGCGGCCAGCGGCAAGGTGAACATGGTGAGGAAGGCCGGATCGACCGCGAGGAATGACTCGTCAAAGCTCGCATCGCCGTACGAGACTTTGCCGTGTCCCAACTTCATAGAAACCGATTCGCGGATGCCGGGGACTTTAGCGCGCACGTCCTCGCGCAGACGGTAACCTGCCATCGAACGGTTGGGGGAGGAACCGGGGTCGGGCTCTAGAAGCTCAAGATAAATGGCAAAGATCCGATCCCCTTTTTCGTGCCAAGCGTCAAAGGAAGTCTCGTGGCGCACGAACAGCAGACACAGAACCGCCACGGCAAAGGCCACGGACAGGCCGACGATGTTGATCAGCGAAATCGTCTTGTTGCGCCCCAACACGCGCAGGGCGATGAGCAGGTTGCTTTTCCACATGGTGTGATTCCCCCTATTCTCGTTGAGTAGGGAATAACGATCGTTATTCCCTACTCGTAGCGCATTGATTTGACATATAATGGTGCTATATATAGTATCATATAATGGCGATTGAAGCTATTATCGATACGAATGTCCTATATGCTGGGTTGTATTCATCTTTAGGTGCCTCCTATCAAGTCTTACAAGCACTAGAACAGGGTCGGCTCCGCAGTGTTTTATCAACGACCCTAGTATTCGAGTATGAGGAGGTCTTAAAACGAAAAGCCGATGTCCTCGGCTTAACCAATCAAGACATCGAAGCCCTATTAGACGATCTATGCCATCGAAGCGACCACCGAGCTATCCACTTTCTTTGGCGGCCCTGCTTACCAGACCCAAAGGACGATCATATTTTGGAGTTGGCTGTAGCTTCTGAGAAGGCCATTATCGCAACGCACAATGTCAAACATTTCAAAAACGCGACCGCGTTTGGTGTTCGCGTCCTCACCCCGAGTCAGTTATTGGAGGAACTAAGATGAGTGCCTTAAACTTGCGTTTACCAGATTCGATTCATCGGCACATCAAAGAGATCGCTAAACGCGAAGGGGTATCTATCAACCAGTTCATATCTACGGCGGTCTCTGAGAAAGTCTCCGCTATTTTGACTGAAGAGTATTTGTTGGGTAGAGCGCGCAGAGCAAAGAAAGGGGCCCTAAAAAGCATACTGGATAAAGTTCCCGACCGGGCTCCTCTGCCAGAAGATACGCTCTGATCTCAGATTGCGAAGTAATTGCCCAGCATCGTGAATCTCCTTCATCTATAGTTGCATTTGAGCCACTCACAGCGCAGAGCTTCTACCGGATTGATCCGACTCGTCCCGACGGCGTGGTAGCAAGCGGCGTACATTTACTCGTATCGCAACGCATCCGCTGGATTGGTCCGCGCCGCCAGCCACGTCTGACTGCTGACGGTGGCCAGCGCAACGGCAAGAACACCCACGCCCGCCAGCACAAACCACCCCACGCCCATGTCAACGCGATAGGCATAAAACGCGAGCCAGCGATTCAACACGAAATAGGCCACCGGCCAAGCAACGACATTAGCCGCCACCACCAGCCAGCCGAATTCGCGCGACATCAACAGCAGCACGCTGCTGGTCGTAGCGCCCAATACCTTGCGGATGCCAATTTCCTTGGTGCGCCGCACTGTCGCTAGGGCGACCAAACCAAAGAGTCCCATACAGGAGATCGCAATGGCGATGGCACTTATCCACCTCATGACAAGGCCGACGCGCTGCTCGGTCTCGTATCTTGCTGCAAAGGCCTCGTCGAGGAAGTGCATACCGTGTAATTCGTATTCCGGCAAAATCCGCTTCCACAACGTCTCCACCTCCTCGACTGCATTGAGTCGGTCGTGGTGGTCGAGTCGGAACAGAGTATCCATGAACCAGCCGAGGCTGCCCAGCCTCCCTGGCGGGCTCGTCATCAGGAAGGCCGGTCCTATGGAATGATGCATGGTATTGAAGTGGAAATCCTCGACAACGCCAACCACCGGCTCATTTCCGATATCGTCAATGGTCACAGTGCGTCCGATCGGGTCTTCAAGTCCCAAGAGGCGGGCTGCGGTTTCGTTGAGGAGGATACCGCGTGTCAAACCAGACTCGTCGTTCTGGCCGAAGCCTTGCCCGGCGAGAACCTCGATCCCCATGACGCGCAGAAAATCTGGACTTATGTGGAAGAACTCGGCGTGCAACGAGTTCTTTCCGTACTGGATTGGTATGGGGGCAAAGCCGCCAAAGCTGGGTACTGGCGAGGCACCGGCGACTCCCTTGACCAGTCCCGGGCGGGAATTGATTTCGTTGGCGAGGCGCTCAATCTGCAAAGCGTTGAGACGGCCATTGCTTTGCACCCGAACGACCCGATCACCGTCGAACCCCAGATCCTTGGTGCGCATGAAGTCGAGCTGTCGCGCCATGGTAATGGTCACAACGATAAGTAAGGTCGACAGGGCAAACTGCAGAATGATCAGACCGCGACCGATGCGGCCGCGGCCGACCTGGGGAGCTTTGCTGGCCAAGGCCCGGACCGGGTGGAGCCGCGCGATAACTTGGGCCGGATACAGGCCCGAGAGCACGCCGACCACCAGGGCTAAGGTCAGGACACCTATTCCGGTCTCGACCGACAGCCATTCGAGCTCGAGTTGTCGATGCACGACTTGGTTAAAGGCCGGAAGCAACATTTCGGCCAAGGCCATGCCCCCGGCAACGGCGATCAGGCTGACGATAATGGCCTCGGAAAGGAACTGGTTGGAGAGCTGGTGGCGAGTGGCACCAATTGCTTTGCGCAGGCCGACTTCGAGCGTCCGCGTCATGGCGCGGCTCATAGCGAGGTTGACGAAGTTGATCGCGGCGATCAGCAGCACGACCGCGGCCAGCCCGGCTAGCAGATAGCAGTGCTCGATCGTGCCATGGCTGATGCGGACGGGTGCCAACATGATGTTGGGTCCGAAGTGAGCCTCCTTGAAAGGTTGCAGCCTGACTCGGGTTGTTCTTTCGCCAAGGTTTTCGACAACTAGCGATGCCAGTCGCGCTTCTATAGCGGCCGGATCTACGCCCTCTTCAATCTCGATAAAAAACCCGTCATCGTTGCGAAATTGCAGCAGTTCATCGACAGCTTTCGCCGGCATGATTACACCCGTGCGTGCACCTGCGTCCAATATTGAAGGCCCCGGCAACGGAGCCAACACACCCGCGATGGTGCGCTCCACCTCGATTGGCGTCGACGTCAAACGGTCCACGAGGTACAGCCGGATGCGCTTGCCCAACATGGCGTGGGCAGGAACATCGGCACCGAAGTACTTCTGCGCCGTCTCATCGGCGAGGACGACACTCTGGGGATCGTCGAGAGCTGTTGCCGCATCGCCCGCAGCCAGCGGTAAGGTGAACATGGTGAGGAAGGCCGGATCCACAGCGAGGAAGGACTCCTCAAAGGTCGCATCGCCATACGAGACTTTGCCGTTTTCCTCCCGCATGTAGACCGATTCGCGGATGCCAGCGACGGTAGTACGCACCGCCTCACGCAACACGCGAGGTAGCTTTGTGTGGATATTTAAAGGGTCGCCGGGTACGGGCACTATTTTTTCGGAATATAGCATGAAGATCCGGTCCCCTTTTTCGTGCCAAGTATCAAAGGAGGTCTCGTGGCGCACAAACAGCAGACACAGGACCGCCACGGCAAAGGCCGCAGACAGGCCGACGATGTTGATCAGCGAGATGGTCTTGTTGCGCCCCAATACGCGCAGGGCAATGATCAGGTTGCTCTTCCACATAGTGTGATTCCCCATATTCTCGTTGAGTGTTCAGGACTGTTAGTAACCCGCAGTATGCATTCGTTCTTCCATTGACTATTCGCTGCGCAGCGAGTCCACTGGATTCGCCAGCGCCGCTCGAATCGCGTGGTATCCCGACACCAGCCACGTCAGACCCAAGGCGATCAGGCCGCCAGCCGAGTAGCTGAGCAAGTCGAGCTCAATGCGGTTCGCCCCTCTGTGGAGAAACAGCTCAGAGAGTAGGTAGGCCAAGGGCATGGCGATGACCACGGCGATCAGCACGAGCCTCGTGGACTGCGACGACAACAGCACGGCCACGCTCGCGGTTGAGGCACCGAGGACTTTGCGCACGGCCACCTCCTTGGTGCGTCGGCTGACGGCGAGAGAGGCCATGCCGAAGACGCCGAGACAGGCGATTAGCACGAGGAACCCGGTCACCCAGCGCAGCAGGCTAATGGTGATGGCGTGGCCAATGAAGCGATCGGCGATATGGTCGTCGAGAAAGCGATAGCTGAAAGGCACCCCGGGTGCCAGCCGTTCCCAAGCCTCGCGCAGCTCGGCGAGCGTCTCGGGCACCCCTTCGGGTCGCACTCGCACCAGCACCGTCTCAATGGGACGATCCGGTAGGACGCTGAGCACGAGCTCCGGCACGAAGCCCCCAGAGCCGGGATCATCGTGCTGGAAGTCGGAGACTACGCCAATAATCTGCGGCCGGTATCCGCCTGCGAGGTCTTCGAGGTAGGAGCCGACGACCGGTCCCTCCAGCGTGGCCGCTAGCTGCTGGTTGACGAGCACTACGCGACCACTGGCCAGCAGGTCCGGGGGGAAGTCCTCACCCTCGACCACCTCTAGGCCGAGGGTGCGCAGGAAGTGCGGATCTACCTCAATCAGCGAGGCATCCGGCCGTCCCTGCGCGTAGTGAATGTCACTGACTCTATCGGGGAAATCCCTGGAGCCAGACACGGCGAGCACACCCGAAAGCGGGAGTATCTCCCGGCGGAAAATCTCCAGAAAGCGCTGCGACTCATGCACGCCTTCCTCCTTCGAGTATCCCGCAAACGTCGGGATGCAGATCACGAACTGCGGGTCGTAGCCCTGATCTAGGGACTCCCAATGATCGACCTGACGATCCATGACAAGGGCCGTGGTCAGGAACACCGTGGAGGCCACGAACTGAACGACTACTAAGATGCGGCTGGCACGGCTTCGCACTTGGAGCCTGTCCTGCATAATCTCGACCGGCTGCATCCGCGACTGCACCAGCGCTGGGTACGCGCCCGCCACCAGCCCCATGACCACGCCGAACCCGGCTAGGGCCATCACCGTCCACGGCGTGTACTGCAAGTCGAGGCGCGATTCAAACGATCCAACCGTCCGCAGACTATTCAGGCCCGGCAGCAAAATCTCCGTCAGCAGCACGGCCAGCGCCAAGGCGGCGAAGCAGAGCAGCATAGACTCGGCAAAGTACTGGCGCATGAGCTGTCCCCGTCCGGCACCGACCACCTTGCGCACACCCACTTCGTGCGCCCTCATTAGCGACATGCCCGCCGCCAGGTTGGCGTAGTTGATGCACGCCAGCAGCAGCACGAGGCAGGCGACGAATCCATTGCGGTAGAGCGAACTCTTCATTGACCTCCCCGCACCGAGTTGGGGATGTAGCCGCTTGTCGAACAGCGGCACGATGACGAGTTCAGAATCCTCCCAGTACCGATCCGAGTCGAAGGCCAAGGCCGCCTCCACGCCCGCGGCATCGGCGATCTGGAGATAGGTCTCGCCTTGGCCGCGCCCCGAAGTCTGGATTTCCCGCTGGACGAAGGGGATCACCCAGTCGAACTCCAGGCTAGACTCGGACGGCACGTCGGCGGCAATTCCGGTGACGACGAAGTCTCCGCTGATACCGCGGTCCCCTAGCTGTAGGGTCTGGCCCATGGGGTCGTCGGAGCCGAATAGCCGCTGCGCCATCCGCCTTGACAACACGATTGAGTTCGGCCCGTCGAGGGCCGTGCTTGGATCGCCCGCGATCAGGGGGAAGCTGAACAACTCGAAGAACTCAGGGTCGGCGAACCGTCCCCTCGCCTCGGTCACTTGATCCCCGTAGCTCAACAGCCCGTCCGTATCGTCCGTACGCACCGAGCGCAGCACCGCGGGGAATGTGGCCACCATCTCCGGGCCGAGGTCTCCCGGCGTCCCCGTCATAGCCTTCCCTTTCCAGGCCGGATGTGTCATGCAGACTTGGTAGATCTGCTCGCCCTTGGCGTGGAAGCGATCCCACGTCAATGCACTATGCACGTACAGGCCGAAGAAGATGGCGACCGCGAAGGCCACGGCCAGCCCACCCACGTTGATCGCGGTGTACATCCGATAGCGGCGCAGATTGCGCCAAGCGACGATCAGGTTATTGCGCAGCATGGTTATTCTCCTTCTCACGCCAAATCGATGCGATTTGTAGGGAATAACGATCGTTATTCCCTACCATTTTCATTCGTAACGTCGGTTGGCTAGTGCCTTCCCTCTTGCTCTATCTTGCCGTCCAACAGATGCACTACCCGGCTACCGTAGCCAGCGTTCTTCTCCGAATGCGTCACCTGCACAATCGTCGTGCCCTCGTCGTTCAGCTCCCGCAGCATGTCCATCACCTCCTCCCCCTGCTTGGAGTTGAGGTTGCCCGTAGGCTCGTCGGCGAGAATCAGCGTCGGCTGGCCAATCAGGGCGCGCGCCACGCCAACGCGCTGCTGCTCGCCGCCGGAAAGCTGGTGCGGGAACAGGTCCTTCTTGGCCACCATCTGAAAGCGGTCGAGCAACTCGCTCACCCGCGCTTTGCGCTCGGCTCCCTTCACCTTTTGGTAGAGCAGCGGCATCTCCAAGTTTTCGTACACCGTCTGCTCGTCGATCAGGTGATAGGCTTGGAAGACAAAACCAATGTGCTGCCGATGGATCTCGGTGCGTTCCTTCTCGCCCATGCCGCCCACCTCTGCGCCGAGAAACCGATACGACCCAGCCGTCGGCTCATCGAGCATCCCCATGATGTGCAGCAGCGTCGATTTGTCCGCGCCGCTCGGCCCCATAATCGACACGAACTCGCCCTCGGCGACGTTCAGATTTACGTACCGTAGCACGTAGGTCTTGCGGGGACCGGATTGATGATACTTTTCGATGTCGTGCATTTCGATCATGATGTGCCTCCACGTATTGGTTCGGTAGGGGCGGTTCGCGAACCGCCCCAACGGATAAATGACTAGGCTATTCAGTGCGCAGCGTCTCTATCGGATTGGTCAGCGCCGCTCGCATCGCTTGGTGCCCCACCGTCAACCCGGCGATGGCGAAGGACAAAGCACCCGACAGCAAGAACAGGCCCACGCCGATTTCCACGCGATAGGCAAACTCCTGTAGCCAGTGAGTGGCCAAGCCGTAGGCAATGGGCACGCTGAGCAGGAAGGCGATAGCGATGGGTTTGGCAAAGTCCCGCAGCAGCATGGCGGTGAGGCCACCGGGAGAAGCACCGAACACCTTGCGGATGCCGATTTCCTTCGTGCGCTCATGAGCGGCGTGCGCGGCCATGCCGAAGAGTCCCACCGAGGCGACGGCGATGGCCAAAAAGAGGAAGAGCGTGAGTGCGCGCCCCACCATCAGGTCTTGGGAGTAGAGGCTGGCGGTGACTTCTTCGAGGGAGTTGCGCTGAATGGGGCGGTAGGGCTCAACGGCAGCCCACTGGTCGTCAATCACTTTGAGGGCTGCGTCGAGATGGCCGGGTTGCACCTGCACGAGAGTTAAGCCCCCCCTCCATCGACCTGCAATATAACCAGTGGCTCTATCGTACTTCGCGGGCCGTGGAAGTGGAAATCCTCGATCACACCCACGACGCGCGAGTCTCCCCTAGAGGCAGAGATCGTCTTGCCCAGCGGCTCCTCCAATCCCATCATCCTCGCAGCGGTCTCGTTGATGACGACCGCTTCGGCATCGGCTGGATCGTCGGTCAGGGCGCGGCCTTGGGCCATGCGCAAGCCCATGATTTCGACGAAGTCGCTATCTGCTTTATACACATTTATCTTCATTTGCTCTTCCCCGCTCAGAAACACCATTCCCATACCCCCACCAGGTATTGTATTAGAGATACTCACCGCGGCGATGCGGCTGTCCTGAAGCAGCTCCGTCTTGAAGGCTCGAGCCTGATCCACGGTCAGGCCCTTGTTTCTTATCACCACAACCTGTTCCGGCTTTGCCCCCTCACGGAGGAGGTTTTGGATGTAATCGACTTGGTGCCATATCAACAGCGTCAGCGTCATCAACGCCGCCGTAACCGTGAACTGGGCCACGACCAAACCCCGACGCAGGCGCACACCACCCACGCGGCCTCCGTGTACTATGGTCGCCGGCTGAAAGCGCGCCGCGACATAGGCTGGATAGGCCCCGGCGATCAGTCCGACCCCCACCGCCAAGGCCGCGGCCCCAACGTAGGTCGAGCTCGTCCAGTGCAACTGAGGCAACGCGAAATCGGCTCCCGCAATGACGGGCAGGATCAGACTCAAGACCTCGGCCATGGCAACGCCCAGCACCGTTGCTCCAACACTCAACAGCACGGACTCGCTCAAAAGTTGGCGCATGAGCTGGCCGCGATGAGCGCCGAGGGCCTTGCGTACGCCGATTTCGTGCATTCGTCGCCCCGCCCGCGCCGTCGCCAAGTTCACGTAGTTGAAACCGGCGATCGTCAAGATCACCGCTGCCAAGATGGCGCACAGAGCGAGGTGCATGGTGTTGCCGCTCGGGCCAAAGTGGTTAGGCAGATCCGTGTCGAAGTAGATCGATTTCAGAGGTTGCAGCGCGTAGGAATCGGACGCTTCGGGCAGTCCCTTAGCTTCCTTGACGATGTCGGCAATGCGCGCAGCTACCACAGCAGGGTCGGCCCCGGGCGTTAGTTGCACGAAGACCGAGAAGGCTGAAAAATTCCAGCCATACGCTGCCATTGACTCTGTGGCCAGCGAAATCAGCGCCGAGAACTGGAGCAATGAGTTGGCGGGCGGCTGGCCGACGATGCCAGTAACCTCGCAATCGAACTCCTCATTGAACCGGACGACCTGCCCAATGGGGTCGCTCTCGCCAAAGAGCCGGCGGGCCAACGGCTCGGTCAGCACCAAAGTGTGGGGACGCGCCAAGGCCGTCTGGGGGTCGCCGCGCAGGAGTGGCAAGCTAAACATGTCGAAAACGCCCGTCTCCACCCCACTAACCTTTTCATATATCCCTTCCTTGTCCCCAACCCGCAGCAGACGCGGAAGATTCCAGCTAAAGCGGACCGCCTCTTCGACTTCGGGCAATTGCTCCTCAAGGGCCGGTCCAAGCGGTATCGGCATACTTGAGGTGTACTTGGACGTAGTAACTGTTGGAGGCCTGTTTGGCCCTAGCACGCGATAAACCCGGTCTTTTTTTTCGTGGAAGTCACCAACCGAGAATTGATAAGCGGCGAGTTGGATGACCAGCAGGCACAGAGCAAAACCGACCGCTAGGCCGAAGATGTTGATCGCCGCATAACCGCGCTCCCGCCACAGAAGACGCAACGCCGTCGTCAAGTAGTTGCCCAGCATGATAGTTCCTTTCGCGTCGTAGGGGCGGTTCGCGAACCGCCCCTACATGGTTTCCAGCAGGTTTCAAACCATTTGTATCAACGAATTCGTATTCCGTAGGGGCGTCCCTTGTGGGCGCCCTTACTTGTCGGCACCCTTGCTACGGGACGAGGGCACCCACAAGAGGTGCCCCTACTGCTTCTCGATCCTGATGTCTCCGTCCGTCCGCACGTGGACCTGCGTACCGGCATTGCCCAATTCGAGACGAGCGGTTCTGCGGTTGCGGCCATCTTCTTCAGTCAGCAGCGGGAAGTCCGAGCGGATTTTGCCGCGCTTGGTCTGCAACCTAGCCTCGATGTCGGCATCGGCGGGGATGTGTAGTTCGACGGGTTTGCCGGTGGTGAAGAGTTCGACGCGGCCGGTGGTAGGTAGAGCGGCCACGCTGGATACTTCGATAGGGCTGTTATGACCGTTAATGGCGAGTGCTCCGGCACTGCCCTTGACGACGACGTAATCGTGGGAATTGGCAATGGTCGCGTCGCCCTCAATCCCTTCCACCAAGACGCTGCAAGAGTTGCCATCAATACGCAGGTACCCACCGATTTCTGCGGCGACTATGGGGTTGTACGAAGTGCGTATGGTGGCGTTTTGCTTAATGCGTTCGACGGTGACTGAGCTAGAGGAGCCGCGAATTACCAAATTGCCGGCAATGTCCTCGGCCGTGACGGGGTTGTACGAGTTGACCACCTTGGTATCGCCGCTGATTTGGCGCACGACCACGCTGCACGAAGAGCCGTCAATTTCCAAATTACCGCCGACGTGCTCGACGGTGATGGGATTGTACGAGGTGCGGACGTACACATCCCGCTCGACGCGCTCGACCGCGACCGAGCTGGAGGAGCCGCGAATTACCAAGCTGCCAGCGACGCGATTCACCGCGATCGGGTTGTAGCTCGATTCGATGTGTGCATTGCCCTTGATGTCGGCGACTTTGACCTTGCTGCTATTGGCGCTGACCGACAGATTGCCCGCGACATTATCGACGACGACCGGGTTGTACGAAGTAGAGATGGTGCAGTCGGCACCGATGTCCCGGCCGTCGATCCGACTGCTCTGCGCGTCAATGTGCAAGGTGCCGCTGACGCCGACCGCGGATACGGGGTTGTAGGTAGTGTGCACGGTGGCATTGCCAGTAATGTCGCGCAGAGACACCGCGCTGCTGGCACCCCGATAGTGGACGTCGCCCGCAAAAGTGACGACTTCTAAGGCGGCGTAATGATTGCGTGCATCGAACGAGCCGCCGGAGTTTTCCACGCTGATGCGGCCAGACCTATTGTCTATGCGGATCTCGCCCTCAATGCCCTCAATGTGGATGTCGCCGAATTCACTCGCGATGTCGAGTCCATAGCGCGAGGGCACATTGACGCGCAGTACGATGCGGGCTTGCGCTCGGTCTTCCACGCGATGGAACAGCCGGCGCAGGAAGCCGGAAGATGCTCTTTTGTCCTCCGACTCTTCTTGTTCCCACTCGGGGAGCTTGAGCACGGCGCGAAAGTCTTGGCCGCGAGGTTCGAGCAGGAGTTGAGTCGCGGCAAAGAAAGCGTCCCTAGCTTCGGCATTGTCGCTGCTGAGTTCGACGGTGGCTTCAAGGGCGATTTTGTTCTCGTCCGAGCCGCTGACGACGATCTCGGCATGGCGCGCTTCCAGATAGAGGGTCTGGCCCGGAGCGGTGGCAGCGTTTTGCGCGAACCGCCTTTGTTCCGGTTTGGGCGAGTCGGCCTGAGCTGAGCCAAAGGCGACCAGCATGGCCACCATCGCGCCCAAGAGTCGTTGCACTGGGTAGATAAAGGGGTTCATAATGCGTCTCCTTTCGCGTTGTGGTTCGGGTAGGGGCGGTTCGCGAACCGGAACCGCCCCTACGGATAAATGACTAGTTATTCCGTTTGCAGCGTATCTATCGGATTGGTCTGGGCCGCTCGCATCGCTTGGTGGCCCACCGTCAGCCCGGCGATGGCGAAGGACAAAGCACCCGACACCAAGAACAGGCCCACGCCGACGTCCACGTGATAGGCAAAATCTTGCAGCCACTGATTGGCTAACCAGTAGGCAATCGGCACGCTGAGGATAAAGGCGATGGCAACGGGTTTGGCGAAGTCGCGCAGCAGCATGGCAGTCAGGCCGCCGGGCGAAGCGCCGAACACCTTGCGGATGCCGATTTCTTTAGTGCGCTCTTGGGCGGCGTGTGCGGCCATGCCGAAGAGTCCTATTGAGGCGACGACGAGCGATAAAACGAGGAAGACCGTGAGGGCACGGCCCATCAACAGCTCCTCGAAGTAAAGCCCGGCGAAAACCTCTTCGAGGGGTTGGCGCTGGATGGGGCGGTAGGGCTCAACGGCAACCCACTTATCGTCAATCATTTTGAGAGCCGCGTCGAGATGCCCAGGTTGCACCCGCACGATAATGAGGCTCGGCCAGTGAGCGACCGGCGTCATAATCAGTGGCTCTATCTTGCGGTGCGGACCGTCGAAGTGGAAGTCCTCAATCACGCCCACGACGCGCAGATCCTGACCGCCGACTTTGATCCTCTTGCCCAGCGGCTTGGTCCACCCCAACATCCGCATCGCGGTCTCGTTGATGACAGTTGCGTGGGTCGCTTCGTCGGTAAAATCTCGGCCTTCGGCCATGCGCAAGCCTAGGATTTCGACGAAGTCGCCATCCACGTTATACGTTCTCATCATTACTTGATCTTCCGCGCCCTCTGGATTGACACTGTAGCTCGTCCGCGAACCTTCACCAGGCACTGTCGTAGCGAGGCTCACTGCGGCAATGCGGCTGTCTTGAAGCAGCTCTGCCTTAAAGATTCGGGCGCGATCTATGCTCAAAGCGCTATTTCTGATCACCACTACCTGTTCCGACTCAAACCCCAAAGCGGAGTCCTCGCGGAGGAGATTCTGGACGTAATCGACTTGGTGCCATATCAGCAGCGTCATGGTCATCAACGCCGCCGTGACCGTAAACTGCGCCACCACTAAACCCCGGCGCAGACGCGCACCACCCACGCGGTCCCCGCGCACTGCGGTCGCTGGCTGAAAGCGCGCCACCACCCACGCTGGGTACGCACCTGCGGCCAATCCGACCCCTACCGCCAGCACTGCGGCCCCAGCGCAGGCCGGGAGGGTCCAGCGCAGGAAGGACAATTCAAAATCGAATCCCGTAATCGCCGGCAGGAGCAGAATCACACCCTCGGCCATGGCAACGCCTAAGACCGTTGCTACAACACTCAACAGCACTGACTCGCTCAGGAGTTGGCCAATGAGTTGGCCGCGATGAGCACCGAGGGTCTTGCGCACGCCGATCTCGTGGGTCCGCCGCCCGGCCCGCGCCGTCGCCAAGTTCACGTAGTTGACGCCGGCGATCGTCAGAATCACCGCGGCTAAGATGGCGCACAGTGCCAAGTAGAGGGGGTTCCCACTCGGGCCGATATTGCTGGACACCTCGGTGTCGAAGTAGATCGATTTCAGGGGTTGTAGCGCGTAGGAACCGGCAGTCTCGCGCGATCCTGTGATCGCCTCGGCCCTATCAGCGCCTGACATTCCGGTGTTCGCCTCGACAATACTGGGGATGCGCTCGGCTACCGCAGCCGGGTCGGCACTAAAAATTCTCTTCGTAGCGGACGACCTGTCCAATGGGGTCGCTCTCGCCGAACAGCCGACGGGCGAGCGGCTCGGTCAGCACCATGGTGTGGGGGCGCGTCAGGGCCGTCTTGGGATCGCCGCGCAGGAGCGGCAAGCTGAAGACGTCGAAAACGCCGGTTTCCGCGGTCAGCACTTTCTCGGAGATCCCGTCCTTGGCCCCGACCCGCAGCAAACTCGGCCTAGCCCCACTGAAGCGGACCGCCTCCTCGACCTCGGGCAGTTGCTCCTTGAGAGTCGGCCCCAGCGGTACAGGCAAACTGCCCGTGTACTGGCTTCCACCCCAGAAGGCGGGCCCCAACACGCGATAAACCCGGTCTTTCTTCTCGTGGAAGTCGCCAACAGAAAGCTGATAGGCGGAGAACTGGACGATCAGCAGGCACAGGGCAAAGCCGATGGCCAAGCCGAAGATGTTGATCGCCGCATAGCCGCGCTCTCGCCACAAGAGGCGCAGCGCCGTCGTCAGATAGTTGCCTAGCATGATAGGTCCTTTCGTCTATGGGTCCGCCGTTTACGACGCTTCCTGGTCCCGCTCGATGTTCTCGCTCACGATCTTGCCGTCGAACAAGTGAATGATCCGGTGCGCAAAGTCGGCGTAGGCCGGCGAGTGCGTCACCATCACCACGGTCGTGCCGTTGCGGTTCATCTCGGTGAGCATCTCCATGACCTCGTCGCCGTGGCGCGAGTCGAGATTGCCGGTCGGCTCATCCGCTAGCACCAGCTTCGGCTCCGCGACCAAGGCCCGCGCCACGGCCACGCGCTGCTGCTGGCCGCCGGAAAGCTGGAGCGGGAAGTGCTTCTCGCGGTGGGTGATCTGCATGTGGTCGAGGATTGACCGCACCCGCTGCTTGCGCTCCGTAGCTGGCATACCCATGTAGAGCAAGGGCAGCTCGACGTTCTCGTGGACGGTCAATTCGTTGATCAAGTTGAACGACTGAAAGACAAAGCCGATGGTCCCCTTGCGCAGATTCGCCCGCAGGCGCTCCGAGTAGGTCGCTACCTCCTCGTCCAGCAGCCAGTACTCCCCCTCGGTCGGATTGTCGAGCAAGCCGAGCAAATTGAGCAGCGTTGACTTGCCGCAGCCCGACGGCCCCATAATGGCGGCAAATTCGCCTTCGGCGATTTCGAGGTTCACATTATCCAAGGCGGTCGTCTCCACCTCCTCGGTCGTGTACAGCTTGCGCAACCCGACGGTGCGGATCAGGGGTGCGCGGCCATTTTCAGCGTTCGCTGTCTGCTCAGTCATGATTTTTTCTCCTTGGTTAGGGCGTTGCTAGCGCAACACCAACACGTCCATGTCTTCGCCAAAAGTCTCATAGCTCGAAGTAATCACCTGCTCTCCCGGCTCAAGCCCCTCCAGCACTTCGTACACCCGGGGATTCTGGCGGCCCAGGGCGATAGAGCGCCGCGTGGCTCGGTCGCCAGCCGCGTCGAGCACATAGGCCCAGTGCCCCCCGGTCGCCTGATAAAATCCGCCCCGCGCCACCTGCACTGCTTCGTCTAGATCGCCCAATTCCAAGCGGATGTGCAGGGTCTGGCCGCGCCGGATGCCCTCGGGCTCTTCTCCCTCAAACACCAGATCGACCTGAAAGCGGCCCTCCCTTACCTCTGGATAGACCCTGCGGATTACTAGGCTGTATGATTCGTCGTCGCTGTCGAACTGACCGCGCTGCCCCCGGCCCACGCGACCGATGTAGTGCTCGTCAATGGCGGCGCGCACCTTGAAGCCGTCAATCATGTCGATCTGGCCCAGGCGCACACCCGTCCCCTTGCTCTCGCCGATCTCCGCTTTCAGCATAGTTAGCTGCCCGGCTACGGGGGCCCGCACCGTCAGGTTGTCGAGTCGACCGCGGACGATTTCGAGGTTGCGTTCCATGCGCTCCACAGCCGAGATGAGCTGTACCACCTTGCTCGCCGACAGCAGCGAGTCCTGGGTCTGGGTCTCCCGCGTCAGGGCCATGCGGCGGACGCTGTACTGGTACTCGTCGCGCAGCCGCTCGTACTCCTGCCGCGATAGAATGGCCGTCAAATCTTCCGCCGACAGGCTCTCGTAGCGCTCGAAGTTGCGCTTGTTGATGGCTAGCTGGTACTCGATCTCCATCAGTGATTTCCGCGAGCGCAGCAGTTCCTGCTCCATGGTCAGCCGGCCATTGCGCAATGCCTCCCGGCTGCGCTCGAGGTCGGCTTCCTGTTGCAGGACGGTCAGTTCCAGATCCGGGTTGGCAAGGCGCAGCAGTGGATCGCCCTCGGCCACAGACGCTCCCTCTTCGACGAACACCTGCTCCACTTGGCCGCGCTCCAGGGCGTCGAGGTACACGGTATTCAGCGGCAACACCGTACCGCGCACGGGGATGTACTCCTGAAACGGGCCTAGCTCGACTGTCGAGATCGTCAGCCGGTCGCGCTCCACATTCAGCTTGCGCACCCCGAAATCCGCGAGTAGGAGGTATCCGAATAGCCCGGCCAACAGCAAAGCAGCCGCGCCTACCCCGATGCGCTTGGGCGTAAACCGAGGCTTCTCGATTTTGCGATCCATGCCAACGCCGCCGCCGAGGCGGGTGCTGCCGGGGGTAGGCTCGGAGGTGCGCTCTTTGGAGAAAAGTCGAATATTTGCGGGCATAGCATTTACCACCTTATCTTGTCGCAGCCTTTTCTTTAGAAGTAGCAAGATATGTGCCATATTCCTAACCCCTTGATAAAAAAGAAGATGAGTAAAATCGCCTCCTTGCCCGCCCCAGCGCTACTGTCCGCTGGTGATACACCTACTGTCCGCTGGCGTACACTATGGAGCATATCCCATGTCTGCTGAAGCCGCTCGCATCCTCGTCGTGGACGACAATCAAGACGTGCTCGTCGCCGCCCGCTTGCTCCTCAAGCAGCAGGGCTACCAAGTCCGCACCGAGACCGATCCCCAAGCCATTCCGAGTGCCCTCAAACAGGAGCCGCCGGCTGTCGTCCTCCTCGACATGAACTTCACGCAGGACGCAACCAGCGGCCGGGAGGGCTTCTACTGGCTCCAGCAAATCGGCGAGCTGGACCCGACCGCGGTCGTCTTGCTGATCACCGCGTACGGCGATGTCGAGATGGCCGTGCGCGCCGTCAAAGAGGGAGCCGTCGATTTTGTACTCAAACCTTGGCAGAACGAGAAGCTGCTTGCCACGGTGTCTGCGGCCGTGGAATTGCACCGCTCGCGCCGGGAAACCCACCACCTCCGCTCGCGCCAGCAGCGGCTGTCCGCAGACCTCGACCAGCCCTTCGGCGACCTCATCGGCGAGGCTCCGGTCTTACAAGAGGTTTTCCAGACCATGGCCAAGGTGGCCGCCACCGACGCCAGCGTCCTCATCCTCGGCGAAAACGGTACGGGCAAGGAACTGGTGGCGCGCGAGATCCACCGCCGCTCGGCGCGCGCCGACGAGGTCTTTATCTCCGTCGATATGGGTTCCCTGAGCGAAACCCTGTTCGAGAGCGAGCTTTTCGGCCACGTCAAAGGTGCCTTCACCGACGCCCGCAGCGACCGCGCCGGCCGCTTTGAGATCGCCTCCGGGGGCACCCTGTTCCTCGACGAAATCGGCAACCTGCCGCTGCCCTTGCAGGTCAAGCTGCTCGCGGCCCTGCAAAACCAGCAGGTCGTCCGCGTCGGTGCCAACCAGCCCGTATCCGTGGATGTGCGCCTTATCTGCGCCACCAACCAGCCCATCCACGAAATGGCCACGGCCGGCACCTTCCGCCAGGACCTGCTCTACCGCATCAACACCGTGGAAATCGATCTACCCCCCCTGCGCGAGCGCCCCGAGGATATCGCGCTATTGGCCCGTCATTTCCTCGACCTGTACCGGACCAAATACCGCAAGGCACTGACCGGCCTGACCGCCGAGGCGCTCGCCCACTTGCGCGCGTACGCTTGGCCGGGTAATGTGCGGGAATTGCAGCACGCAGTGGAGCGCGCCGTCATTATGAGCGAAGGGAACCGACTAGCCGCAGACGATTTCCCCTTGACCGCGGCCCCGTCACCTGAGGAGTCCGTCGCCTTTGACAGCTACAACCTCGAAGACGTCGAGCGCGAGGTCATCGCCCGGGTCCTGCGCAAGCACCAAGGCAACGTCAGCCAAACCGCGCGCGAACTCGGCTTGACCCGCACGGCCCTCTACCGCCGCATGGAGAAGTATGGACTGTGATAGAGGCCTCTATCGCGAACTAGGAGGAATTATGACCGATCTACAAACTGAACCTGTAGCAAGACCGGCAGCACGAACGAACAATAAGACTCAGCATCAGGGCAATACCAAGGCGCGACAACTATTGTCTGCTTGGTTGGCCGACGAATCCGGCTATGACGAGGAAACGTGGCCCAGCCTCAAGCAAAACTTGGAGGCTAACCGCTATGGTCATAGAAAGCTATTTAGTGCCTGACGTAGTCTTGACATGGAAGTGTGATATTCCCAATTTGGGAACAAAAGACTTTGACGAGGACAATGCATGTAATTACTCGAAAAAGACTCCAAGAGTTCTGGCGCGATTACCCTGAATCAGAAACGCCTCTCAGAGCCTGGTTCTCTATCATGAGATTAAGGCGCTATGCTACTCCGCATGAAATACGCCAAGATTTTCCTTCTGCCAGTTTCTTGGGGGAGTGGCGCACGGTTTTCAATATCGGCGGCAACAAATACCGGTTGGTTGTGGACATGCGCTATGACCTCGGAAGGGTATATATCCGCCATGTCCTTACTCACGCAGAATACACTCGTCGGACGCAGGAAGGCACCTTATAAAGGAAGTATTCAATGGCTGAAGTACTCGATTTTACCCAACCCCATCTGTTGAGAAACGAAGAAGAATACGACATGGCCGTCGCTGAAATCGATGCCCTTCTCGACGCTGATCCTCCGCCTAGGTCCGAAGCGTATGAGCGGCTGGAGTTTTTATCTGTTCTGGTGCAGGCTTACGAAGGCGCTCATGTACCTACTTACGAGCAGCCTACTCCCCAAGAGGTAGTTGATTTTATGCTAGAGCAGAAGGGGCTTTCCCGTGCTGATCTGGCGAAATGGCTGGGAGGCAGAAGTCGCACGTCCGAATTTTTTAGTGGAACTCGCCCTCTTTCTATTCGACAGATTGGCGCATTGAGAGCGCATTTGGGCATTCCAGCGGATTTACTGCTAGGCCTCCCGAGATAATCAACGGCTGAAATCACCGTATAAAAAGCATGACCCCTAAGGACGTCCTACACCGCCTAATACAAGGAGCCCGCGCCTTCCGCACCCGGATCGTGCTGCGCGTCGTCTTCCTCGGTGCCACCTTGTGGCTGCTGTTCTACATAATAGCAGAAGGAACCTATCATCTAGCCGTCCCCATCGTCGTCGGCTTCGTCCTGCTCTACCAACTCTACGCCCTCGTCCACTACGTCGAGCGAACCAACCGCGACCTGACGCGCTTTTTGAACGCCATCCGCTACGCCGATTTCTCGCAGACCTTTGTCACTGGCGGCCTCGGCTCCTCTTTCGACGAACTCAAGACCGCGTTCAACGAAGTCCTCGACGCCTTTCGCCAAGCACGGGCCGAAAAGGAGGAGCAAGCGCGCTACCTGCAAACCGTGGTGCAGCACATTGGCGTCGGCTTGATCGTCTTCGACAACGCTGGCGAGGTGTCGCTGATCAACAACGCGGCCAAGCGTCTTTTGGGGGTGCCCCGCTTGGGCCACATCGCCGATCTCAACCGCGTCAATCCCATCCTAACCACCACCCTGCAAAACCTCGGTCCTGGGGGCCGAGACCTAGTGAGTTTAGAAGAGGTCCGACTCGCCCTGCACGCATCGGTGTTCCGCCTGAGCGACCGCACACACACTTTAGTAGTATTCCACGACATTGGCCCCGATCTCGACGAAAAGGAAATGGAGGCTTGGCAAAACCTGATCCGCGTGCTCACCCACGAGATCATGAATTCCATCACCCCCATTGCTTCGCTGGCCGCCACCGCGGACGGAATGCTAAAAGACGACGCCCTCGATGCCGAGACCACCGAAGACATCCGCACCGCAGTGGGCACCATCCAGCGCCGCAGCGAGGGCCTGCTGCACTTTGTCGAAGCCTACCGCGACCTCACCCGCGTCCCAGCGCCGTCCTTTGAGATTGTCCCAGTAGCCAGTCTGTTCGCCCGGGTAGAGCAGCTAATGCGGTCCCAATTCGCCGAGTCCGCAGTCGAGTTGCACACCGAGGTCAATCCCCCCAGCCTCGAATTGACTGCCGACCCCGAGCAAGTCGAGCAGATCCTCATCAACCTACTGAGCAATGCCCGCGAAGCCACGGCCGGCCGCGCCGGGGCTCGCGTTGACTTGACCGCTCATCTGGCGCACGACAAGGTCGTCGTCGAGGTCGCGGACAATGGGCCGGGCATCGTCGAAGAAGCCCTCGGCAAGGTGTTCATCCCCTTTTTCACGACCAAGCCGGACGGCTCCGGCATTGGGCTGAGCCTGTGCCGCCAAATCATGCGGCTCCACCGGGGATCTATCTCCGCCCGCTCGGAACCGGGGGTGCGGACGGTGTTTGCGTTGCGGTTTTGAGGGGATTAACGAGTGCGGTAGTAGGGCATTCGCAGTTCTACTTCACTGCGAATTGGCCGTTTGGATTATGGGCGGGGATACTTCTTAAATGAATTTCTCAGGGGACACCTTAAATAGCGCTGCCAATTTCCGGGCCGTTTTTAAGCTAATCGACCGCACCCCTCTCTCCATGTTTGAGATATGCTGACGGGGAACATCGCCAAGCATCTCACCCAATTTGGCCTGGGTCAAACCGCGATTCTCCCGGTAGATCCTCAGATTGTCGCCCGGCGTCATCTTTGACTTGATATCCCGATACCAGTCGGTCTCAAAAATATTCACTTTTTCCATAATCACACGAACGAACCTCTCTTGAGTGCGGCATCTGGATCGTACCAGACTGCTTGCACAAAAGCCTGTATCTCTTCTACAAAGCTCCAGATAACATCAGCTTGTATAGGGTTGTCCTTATGAGCAGCGCGTACTTCGTTGGCGTCGTCGCGTTTTCCAGCCGGGAGTCGCTTTGCTCGCCGAAGCAGGAAGACATTATCGATCTCCGTCAAACGACAGTCCTCTGGTGTCATGTCAAGATATTCTACCAATGCGTAGTACTTGGCGATAGGACAGCCCTGCTTCAGCCGAGCTGCAGTGCCAGCGCACTCTTGGAACATGGTCTTGTCATAGTTCACCTTGATCTCAGCGGCAAAGACGGCAAGACAGAACGAACCTGAGGAGATTTCCGAGGGGTTGAAGCCCTCGTCTGGTGAGAACTGATAGTGGATCACCTTCCCAAGAGCGAAGTCCTGATCCTTGCGCTTCAGGACTATGGCTGGGGGACCAGACAAGCTCTCAATGCTCGCCGGCATGAACGACAGAGACATGAACGCGGTGTTGGGGCCGATTGAGAGTTCGAAGTTTGGTAAGCCACTGATGATCTTTGGATGGATCAGTTGTATGGCGAACTCCTCTAGGACAGAGTTATCTAACTTGAGCTGCCCCTTCTGACGTCTAATGAAGGGAGAACCTTTATCTGCGATCAGGTCCACCTCAAGGAAATCCTTGTACTTGTTGAGGAGCGACACCATCTGCCCAACACGCTCCCGACCAGCAGTAGTCAGGGAACTCGTCGCCGCAATCCATTCATCATATGCAGTCATGGCCTCTTGTAAGAGATCGGAGTCATCACTGCACTTGGGATTGCGCAGTGCAGCATTGAGCTTATCCCTATGCGGGTATCGTAAGTTCAATAGGATTCTCCATTGTGGTGTACCAATCCGAGCATGGGAGGCTTAAAACATCCTGTATAGCCGACTCTAGGTCGCGATTGACCCTATCAGAGGCCGTCTTTCTGGCATACTTCAGGTGCTTACTTGCGACTCTCCGCACCTTTTCTTCGGGAAATAGTTGTGGCGACACATCATCTCGTTTCGTGACGAGAATGTCTTCATGGATCTTAAGACCGAATCTGTTTATGAAGTGACGCTCATAATGCCCAAGACGGGTGAAGCATGGATGCAATTGGAGGAGGTCACGGATTATCCTTCCATTGTAGAACGGCACTCCTCTGACGTTCGATTCTCTTCCGACAATCAGTACGAGGATGCCCTCTTGCCGGATAGCCATAGCCATAGCGTTCAGAAACTGACTCATGTCGAGGCAATACTGAATTACGGTTCGAAACCGGTTCCCTCTATTCCTGCGATTCGACCCAATTTCGCTCCGTGCGACACGCAACAGATCCCAACCCAAGAGTTCAACTATCGCTCGGTGATTCTGGTGGTAGTTGAAAACATTGATGTAGGGCGGACTGGTGATAACCAACCCCGCCTTTCTGTCGAGAGCCTGATGCATGGCTCGCGCGTCTCCAAGTTGTGCATCAACAGGACTTGTAGTATACGGCAGTTCGCCTGCAAAGGTGGCTATGTAGTCGTACGCCCGCCAAACAGCCTGCCCTAAGTCATTGATTCGGCTAGACTCTGCCTTGAACAGAACGTTAGCCGCAAGACAAAGGACCATGGAATCGTATGATGTAGCTGCGAGTAGTTCCTTGGCAAGCGCAAGCAGATTGGAGTACTTCTCTCGATGTTTGTCTGCCTGACTCATCAGCGGCAGATCATCGTACCTGCCCACGAGTCCGCTGAGGGATTCTCTGAGCTGCTCTATAATAGCCTCTCTCTCCGAGCGTTCGAAGTTCACCAAGTGGAAAAACTTCGACATGAGATACGCCGCAGGGTTCAACTCATTACCAAAGCATGGCATGTCATGGGACGCGGACTCGAACAGCACTGTCCCACTCCCTGAGAACGGGTCAACGACCAGATCCCCGGGGTCTGAAAAGGATTCAAGCAGGTAGTCGACCAACTGTGGTGTGAACTGCCCCCTCCAAGCGAGAGGATTAGCTCTATACTTTGAGATTACGTTTAGGCGACTCTGATCTAGTCGCTTCAGTGTCTCGGCCATTGTTCTCCTTGGAACTGCCAAAATGCAGTATTTGTCCTTCTATCCCGAGAATAACCTATTTGATCGGCTTCTCGATTTTATCAGACTACCTACGGCTGATAGCGCTCAACCTTAATCTGGCCTTCGCCCCTGCGTGCTTGCGCTATATCGTACGAGGTCTGCCGACGCAGCCAGAACTCGGCGTTGGACCAGCCCGCCTTCTCCAGCCGAATGGCCATCTCTGGCGAAATGGCCGCATGTCCATTCAGTACGCGCGAAAGCGTGTGCCGAGCCATGCCCAATACCTTCGCCGCCTCGGTGACGTTCAGACCGAGCGGATCTAGGCAATTCTCCTTGATACTACGGCCAGGATGTGGTGGGTTTTTCATAAGTCGAAGCATCCGAATTATAAAAAAGCGTACCGTGTGACGGTACGCATGTCAACCGCAATGGACTTAGGAGTCAACCAAGGGATGGACGGCATCCCACTCCCCTCGCTACCCCCTAACGGCGACGGAGCTTGAGGAGCATTAGCGATTCATTAGATTAAATATTTTTTAATTAAATTTTATATAAAAATGATACAACCACAACGGCCCTGCTGCGTCCCCATTCCCCCACGGAGGCGTCTTATGAAGCCAATGATTGCGCTTTTTTCTCTGTTGTTCCTCGCCTCTTCCCCTCTGCTTGCCGCCGAATTAAAAGGCACAGTGCGCGATGCCGAAACCGGCGAATCACTGCCGGGTGCCAACGTCTATATAGAAGGCGTCGAGCGCGGAGCTACTACAGACCTCGATGGGCAGTTTGCCATCGCCAATGTCGGGGCCGGCAGCCACACGCTCGTCGTAAGTTTTATCGGATACAAAGAACATCGCAACCCCGTTGTCTTAGAAGCGGATGCGGTGGAGATACTTGTCGAACTCATGCCCGAGGTATTTCGCGGCAAAGAAATCATCATCGTCGCCGATCGGGCCAAAATGCGCGAAACACCCGTCGCCTTCTCCGACGTGCCCAAAGCCGACATGCAGCGCAAACTCGGCTCGCGCGACCTGCCGCTGATTTTAAATGATACGCCGGGCGTTTATGCGACCGAGCAAGGCGGCGGGGCCGGCGACTCTCGCATCAATGTGCGGGGCTTTGACCAGCGCAATGTCGCCGTTATGATCAACGGCGTACCCGTCAACGATATGGAAAACGGCTGGGTCTATTAATCCATTGCAACCTTTACGACAACAGCCTGTACGATCCCACGTTTAATGAAAAGGTCGCTTCTTTTGAGTTGGGGGCCGGTTATTTCAAACGCGGCATGTTTATCGGCAACGCAAACTTCTATTACACCAAGTGGATAGACCGCTCGTGGCCCAAAAGTATTTATAGCGATGAGCTCGAACAGAGCTTCCGATTTTTGCTAAACGGCATTGACGCTCTTCATACCGGCGTAGAGTTCGACCTGAAGGCGCGGCCTCACGACAAATTCGAGGTGCGCGGCATGGTGTCGCTGGGCAATTGGGAATGGCTCAACGATGTCAATACTACATTTTCGCCCGAAGAGGATCCAGAGACGATCGGCGAATTTCAAGTCTATGCCAAAGGGCTAAAGGCGGGCGACGCAGCGCAAAAGACCCTGCGCCTGAGCGGTGCACTATTTCCCACGCGCGGCCTCTACGCCTCGCTAGGTGTGCGGCGGTTCATGGATCACTACGCCAAATTTGATCCCGCCAACCGAACCGACCCCTCCGACCGAGCACAGTCGTGGAAACTCCCAGATTACAATTTGGTGGATCTACACGCGAGTTACACGCTGCCCGGCGCTTCGTTTAGCAATATGAAACTGCGATTGCACGTCTTCAATTTGCTCGACGAAACCTACGTGTCTGATGCCGATGACGGCGATGGCCACGACGCCGCAAGTGCTCGCGTATTCCTCGGATTGGGCCGCCGCTGGAACATTTCACTGTCGTACGATTATTAACTGACGTTACGCATTGTAGGGGGCGGTTTGAAACCGCCCCCTACTTGCCCCGTCTCGGTAGGGTCTCGGACCCTACCGAGAATGGGAGAGGCGCACGTATAGGTAGCGGCCCATAAAGTCGTAGGTACTTGCATCGGACGTGCCGAGGAACCCATTGAAGATCACCGACGGCGGCTGATCGAGTAGATTGTTGATGCCGACGGTCAGGGTGGAGAGCCCAAGAGCCGTCCCCACTTCGTACGATCCACGCACGTTGAAGAGGCTGTTCGGATCGACCTTGCGGCTCGGGGGTACTTCTTCTACGTCCGTGCGGTACTTGCCCTTGCAGTCGTCGTCTTCGCACTCCTCGAACCCACCAACATAGCGCCACGTCAACCCAATGGAAAAACGCTGCTTTGCCAAGCCAACGGAAGCGGCGTGACGCCACGTGGGGAACACGCCCAAGTCGTAGTAACCCAAGCCTTTGACCAGCTCAGGACCGCTGGCTGAGGGCAGCGTTTGCTCGTACTTGACGAGCATATTGCTCTCAAACTGCGCCGAGATAACACCAATGGGCGCATCTGCAATGTAGTTAAGCCCGAAATCCACACCGCTAGTTTCAGTCTCCCCGATATTGGTATTGGTCGCCAGAATCTGGGTGATCAGATGGCTGTCAGGATCGCGCACGACTTGATCGCAGTCGGATGGCACGTCCTGCGAGTAGCAGTTGCTCAGAATGAGGCTGGCAGGCAGGGTGCCGATCTCATCATCGATCTTGGTGGTATAGTAATCGACGGTCAGGTCTAATCCCCCCAAGAAATCCGGCTGATACACTACGCCCGCAGTGATCATCGCGGCCTTTTCTGGATCGAGGTCCGTGGAGCCGCCTAACTTGGCCAATAGCTGGGCGCGCGAGTCTTCGAAGCCGTCCGGGATGCCCTGAGTGGCGCAATTCCGCTCCTGCTGAGCGGTCAGCTCCCGGGCATTGCCCGCTTCGTCCACCCTGCTGCAGGGGTCGCTGACCAAGGGGAAAGAATCGCTGGTGCCGAGAAAAATTTCGGCGATGCTGGGCGCGCGAAAGGCGTTAGAGGAAGTGGCCCGGAAAGCTAGGCCTTGGGAAAGCTGGAGACGGCTTCCGGCTTCATAGGTGAAACCCCCGCCGAAGGTGTCGTAGTCGAAGGCGCGGCCGGCGGCCGTTGCATCGAGGCTGACAGCTCCTGCTTGGTAGATCGGCAGTTGGGTTTCTGCGTACAGCGCCCGGACTGAGTACGAGCCCTCAGTGGGGAATGCTTTGCTGCCAGTGGTATTTCCCGATGCGGTCATGGGGTCGGGGAGATAGGCCCCCGCCTCCCAGCGCGAGGAGAGACCTGCCGCCACTGCCAGCGGACCGGCAGGCAGGTGCGCCACCTCCCCAGTCAGATTCCACTGCAAGATCTGCTGCCGGGAATAGCCTCGGCCGATGCCAGTGTACTGGATGTAGCTCAGCATCTCCTCGGTGATGGTGCCGGGGCCGTGGAGAAGGTCCAGCGGCACGCAGTCGCCTGTGCAATCCTCGTCTGGACCCAGTGCCTGCTCGACATTGCTGCGAATAAAACGGCCCTCGTTGATACTGGTCCCCTCGCTGCGGCCGTAGGAAAAAGACAAGTCAGCGTCAAAGCGCCCGAGCCGGTGATCCAATCCCAACACCATGCGGTAGGTATCGATGTCTTGGAGGTAATTGCGATTCCCCGCCTCGACAAAACGCCGACGCACGTCGATGAAATCGCGGCCGAATTCGTTGTACCGATTGGTGGCCGATACCGAGATCCCTTCGGAGATGATGAATAGCGGCGTTGGCGCTAGTTTCTGGTCGGACTGGCGGTTGGTGTACACCACCTCGAAATACGCCTTCGCATCCTCGGCCACGGTATGGGAACCGCTGAGAAAGGAGCTGTAGCGCGTCTGTGGTGTGTAGAGATAATTTTCCGGCTGGTAGTTGTACGTGTCGCCGCTCCCGTCGGATGAGATCCCCGCCCAATTGAAAGGACGCCAGCCAATGTTCGGATCGCGATGGTAATCACCGGCCTCGTCGCCTGCCGCCGCGACGACGGCCTGCCACGCCTCGTTGCCCTCGGCACCCAAGCGGTCGATGATGTGGCCTTCCGGGGTGGCCGAGCTGCCGTTTTTGTTGTAGGAGCCGTCGTTCTTCTCCCAATCGTAAGCCTTGTCCGACTCGCTAAAACTCCGGTCGCCGGTCCAAACCGGCCGCTGGTTGTGATAGCCAGCCGAAAAGGCGATGTGGCCTTTTTCGCTTTGTAGGCCGGTGGTTACGCTGAGATCCATAACTTCGCCGTCCCCCGCGCCCGAAGTCCCCGTGTAATAGTCGATTTCTATTCCCTCTATCGCGGTCCTGGTAATGATGTTGACCACGCCGCCGATGGCGTCCGACCCATAGACAGCCGAGGCCCCGTCCTTGAGCACCTCGATACGCTCGATGACGGAGGCCGGAATGGCATTTAAGTCAACAGATGAATTCGCGCCCGTCCCGCCCGGCACAAAGCGACGGCCATTGACCAACACTAAAGTGCGGTTGGAACCGAGGCCGCGCAGACTGACGCGGGTCGAGCCGTCGCCGCCGTTGTTGGCTTGGGTATTGATCGCATTGGACTGCACGGTGAGCGTTTGCAACACGTCCCCAAGAGAGGCCAAGCCCTGCGCCCTGATTTCCTCGGCTGACAGGACGACGATCGGCGCTGGCGCGAGCGTCTCCGCGCTTTTGATGCGGGAGCCGGTCACCGTGATCTCTTCGATTTCGTATATCTTCCGCTCGTCCGTCGCCTCTTCTGCGAACGCGCTCATAGTACAGACAAGTACCAGTAAAAATGCGTATCTCGCATTCATAATTCGTACTCCTCGCTGGTGTTCACGATTTCGCCGCGCTAAAGCCAATGACTGAGGGTTTTGAATCTTGATAGGCTTCGGCAATCGCGTCGTACTGATTTTCAGATGAACTCACAAGCTTCCCCTTGGTTGGGTCTCAATACTGACGATAGACTCGACCGCCCTTGACCACAATCAGCGGCTCCAATTGCTGGTCGCCCGTACGCATCTCCCCGCCCGAATCGGCCAATTGGAACTGACCCTGGCGCACATCGAGCACTACGGCATCGCCCCAAGCACCTACTGCTAGGGTGCCGATCTCGTCCGGCATCCCAATGACTTGGGCCGGCACTGCGGTTACTTTGGCCAAGGCCGTATCGAGGTCCATGCCCAAGTGGAGGAATTTGGACGCGACGTTGATTAAGTCATAGACCGGCCCGTGGAGGTTGTACACATGCAGGTCCGAAGAAATGGTATGTGGCGCGAGGCCGGCGCTCAGGGCGGTCTCGGCCACCTCCCAAGAGAAAGAGCCAGCGCCGTGCCCCACATCAAAGAGCACGCCGCGCTCCACGGCCTCGTGTACCGCAGGGCGCACTTGACCGGCCTCGTCGAGGATGCCGCACTTCATGCCGTGGAAGCAATGGGTGAGGATGTCGCCCTGTTTCATAACGGCCAGCACATCATCGAGGCTGTCGCACCAAGCATCTTGCGGGTGGACCATAATGGGCAGACCAGCGGCATCCGCGGCCTCGCGAGCCCGGTGTAGGGGCAGCATTCCCGAGCGCTCGCTGACGATGCTATTGCGGGTGAGCCGCACCTTGACGCCCAAGATGAGGTCGCGGTGTTGTTCGATCATGCGGCAGGCCTTGTCCACATCTGCGTACTCGGGGATCTCAAACTCGCCGATTTCCTGCGTCAACATGCCCTGCGAGGAAATGTTGAGCTGGGCCAAGATGCGGGTGTCACTCACGTCGATGATGAACTTGCGGAAACCGGGAAAGGTATCGGCACCAGCCGAACCAGCATCGACTACGGTGGTGACGCCTCGAGCTATACAGGTGGGATCAGGCTCGACGCCGAAGTGGCTGACCCCCCAATACACGTGGACGTGCAAGTCGATGAGACCGGGGGCCACCACTTTGCCCGCGACATCGAGCGTTTGACGCGCTTGGTCTGTAGGCAGGTCGGCCCCGACCGCGGCGACTTTGCCGTCGGTAAAAGCTACGTCCTGCACTGCGTGCAATTGCTGGGCGGGATCGACTAGGGTGCCGCCTTTGAGGAGCAAGTCGTAGAGCATGAGATTCTCCGAAAAAGTGTTTAGGGAATATGCGGTCTCCTGACACTAACCAACGAGCCAGATGTACCGAGCCACGAAAAGTACCGAGAAGAGGTAAATGTTTTCAGTTATGGAACAGCGGTCTCGAACAACGCCAACCAGTCCTCCACGCTTTGGGCCACCGACTCGGGGTGCGCTTGGCTACGGGCGATAAAGCCGGGGACGCCATCGCGGCCGCTGGGTTGGGCCGGGTCGCTGTAGCGCAGGTCGAGGCTCCAGCGGATGTGGTCGGAGAGGTTGGGGATGGAGCGGTGGATGGTCTTGTGTTGGATGAGCAGCACGCCGCCGGCTTTGACTGGGCAGCTAACTTGCTCGCCGGGGGGCAAGTACTGATCGGTGATGCCTTTGAAATTGGCTCCCGGTCCCAAGCCGTGCTCGTGGCCGATGAGCGGGGCGCGATGGCTGCCGGCAATGACTTCCATGCAGCCATTTTCAGGAGTGGCATCGACCAAGGGAATCCAAAAATTGACCATGAAGGTCTCTTCCGCGTCGGGCTGCAAATAGCCCAAGTCTTGATGCCAAGGCACCACAGTGGCGTCTTGGTTGGGCAGTTTGGCGCGCAGGTTAAATTGCGGATGAGCCAGTATCTCAGGGCCGATCACGGATTCGACAATGTCGAGCAGCGCCGGTTGGGTCAAAATGGCGAACATGCCCTCTGTCTTGAGCTTGCCGTTGACTTGGCGCAACAGCGGTTCAGGGTCCGCCAACTGGGAGTGGATGTGGACCAGGCGCTTGGCAAAGGGCAGGTCCGCGTGCAGTTCGGACAGTTCGCCAGCAGCGTGGGCCTCTTGGGCGGCGGTATCGACAATCGCGTCGATTTCAGTGATGAGGCGGTCGAAGACAGAGGGGGCAAGGACATCCTCGACGAGGAGGTAGCCTTGGGTGCGGTAGAAATCGAGTTGGTCGGGAGTGAGGCCGCTCATGGGAGTTGTCCTTTGTATCGAGAAAGAGGATCACCGTCGCTCTTCCACCACGATGTCCGCAACGCTTTTCTGTCCAGATTTGACGCGCATGGGGCGCGTGGCACCTCTCGGTTTTCCCCCTGTCCCGGCAGTGATCCCCGGCAAGGTTGTCAGCCGCTCTTCCAACAGGAGGGGCGATAGCGGCACGAGGCGGGCGATGGGCTTCCCCCTATAAGTTACGACGCCTATCTCTCCCCGCTGTACTTGCCGAAGGTAGCGCGACAATCTGCTCTTCAGGTCGCGTACGGATGCGTTCATTGCGATCTCCTTGTAACTACATTGGGACAAGTGTAGTCACATTGGATTATCGAGACAAGCGCGGCCCAGCCCGGCTTGACGGAATTCGGCGTTCCGCTATCTTAGACGCCTATGATAACCCGTCAGAACGACCGCACACAGAATAATAATAACCCCCTAACCCCATTGCGCGTGTTCTGACGACTGACTCCAACCCAATCCGAATTCACAACCCGTCGCGAACACGCATCGCGGCGGGTTTTCTGTTTTTGGGAGCTATTGAAATGACATTCCGGCACAAGCACACGGCACGCGCCTTTGCTAATAACGACGACAATAATCCCGCCATTCGGGCTCGATGGCGTTGGCTGTGATCGGATTCTACCCTCACCCCAACCCGCCGTTGAGCCTCGCGCCAACGGCGGGTTTTTCATGTACATCCAAAACTGGAGGCTACCATGCACCGCTATCGCACGCATACCTGCGGCGAACTTCGCAAGCGCCACACCGGACAAACCATCCACCTAAGCGGCTGGATTCATCGCAAAAGGGACCACGGAGGCATATTGTTCCTAGACCTGCGCGACCACTACGGCATTACCCAACTCGTGATCTCGCCAGAGAATGACGTTGCGACAACCGCGTCAAAGGTCCCCCGCGAATCCGTAATCCGCGTCGTAGGCGACGTGCGCGAGCGGTCGCCTGAGACCATCAACAGCGCCATGGAGACTGGAGAAGTGGAAATCGCCGTCCGCGAGTTGGAAGTGCTCTCGCTGGCGGAACCACTTCCCTTTTCCGTGGCGGAAGACCCCGACGTGGGGGAGAGCACCCGCTTGTCCTATCGCTTTCTGGACCTGCGCCGGGCCGGATTGCACCGCCGCATTCAGCTCCGCTCGGAGGTGATCGCCAGCATCAGACGGCGCATGACGGACATGGGCTTTGCCGAGTTCCAGACGCCCATTCTCACCAGCAGTTCGCCCGAGGGCGCGCGCGATTACCTCGTGCCGAGCCGACTCTATCCCGGCCACTTCTACGCGCTGCCGCAGGCACCGCAGCAGTTCAAGCAGTTGCTAATGGTGTCCGGCTTCGATCGCTACTTCCAGATCGCGCCCTGCTTCCGCGACGAAGACGCCCGCGCCGACCGCTCCCCCGGCGAATTCTACCAGCTCGACCTCGAGATGGCCTTCGTCGAACAGGAGGATGTCTTTGCTGTGGTCGAGGAACTCTTTTCCGATCTCTTCCGCGAGTTCACCGATTGGGAAGTGACCGCGCCGCCGTTCCCGCGTCTTTCCCACGCCGACGCCATGCTGCGGTTCGGCACGGACAAACCAGACCTGCGCTTCGGTCTCGAAATCCAAGACCTCTCCGCGATTTTTGCGGACTCCTCGTTCAGGCTGTTCAGGGACATCGTCGCAGCAGGCGGGGTCGTCCGCGCCCTGTGCGTTCCCGAAATGGAAGCGCAGCCGCGCTCGTTTTTCGACGGCCTTGAAGCATTCGTCAAAGAAGCGGGCGGCAAGGGGTTGGCGTACCTCATCAACGGAGCGCAGGCCACCGGCCCAATCGCCACAGCCTTAGAACAAAACGTGCGCAACCGCATCATCGAGGAATGCGCAGCCGCTCCGGGATCAGCCATTTTCTTCATCGCCGGGTCGCCAGCCGAGGCAGCGTCCATAGCGGGACGGTTACGCCTGCATCTGGCAGACCAGCTCAATTTGCGGCGGGAGCGTTGCTGTGAATTCTGCTGGGTCGTCGATTTTCCCATGTACGAATGGGACGAGGAACGCGCTTGTGTAGCCTTTTCGCACAATCCGTTTTCCATGCCGCAGGGTGGCATGGCTGCGCTGGAGACGCAACCGCCGTTGGAGATCAAGGCGTATCAGTACGACATCGTCTGCAACGGCCTCGAACTGTCGAGCGGTGCCATTCGCAATCACAGGCCAGACATCATGTACAAGGCGTTCGAGATTGCCGGGCACTCGCAGCGAGAAGTGGATCGCAAGTTCGGCGGCATGATCCGCGCCTTGCGCTACGGCGCGCCGCCCCACGGCGGCATTGCCCCCGGCATCGACCGCATCGTCATGCTGCTGGCGGACGAACCAAACATCCGCGAGGTCATCGCCTTCCCAATGAACCAGAATGCGCAGGATCCGCTCATGGGCGCGCCAAGCGAGGTGTCACCCGAGCAGTTGCGGGAGTTGCACATAGCGATTCGAGAGTGATATTATTCTTGAAATGGACCTCAGCAACCCAGGAAAGTGAGTCCCGCCATGAAAACACAACGCTACCAACTCCGCATCAGCGGCCTGAAAGAAGATGAAGGTCAAATCAAGATGGCGACTCTCCGGCGTGTTATGGACGCCCTTCTCGTGACAGCAGAGCGGATCACCCGCTTGCTCGCCACTGGTGCAGGTAGTGGGAGGGGGGCGAGACCTCAGTGGCTGGACGCCACCATTGACTTCACTATAACTGGATTGAAACCCGGATCTACGATTTTTGACATAGAGGCTCCCCAGCTTAGTGAGACTGCCTACGCACAATTTGTCCAAGAAGATTTGTGGAGCAAGCAGCCCAGCCTAGACGAAACTGCGCTCGATCTGGTCGCTCAATCGATCAATGAGACCCAGACCGACAATCCAATTGGAGACTATTTCGATAGTTCGGTTCTCGAAGCGATTCTCAAGTTCAGGCAAGCGGCTGGAGTTGTCGGTGTGCGCTATGAAATGATCCCTCAAGACACAGCGCATGGGCAATTCGAGCTAGACGACGTTACTTGCACATATGTCAAAGAGCGGTTGAATGACATTCCAGCTCCGAGATCTTTCATCGTAAGTGGTAGGCTTGACGAGATCAAACATGGTAATGGTCGCTTTCGCCTTTTGGTGAGCCAGAAGTCAGCACTCTTTGGACGGCTAGACGTATCATTGAGTGTAGAGACTTTGCGTCCTCTATGGGGCAAGCAGACCACTGTTGAGGGAATGGTGCATTTCAAGGCCAATGGGCAGCCGCGATTGATCGAGGCTCGCCGGATTAGTGGTCGGCTGGAAAAGGATGTCGTTTTCGAAGAAATGCCATCAATAGAGATCCAGAAATCGCATGACCTGTTCTCGGAACAACACAAGCAAGTCGGGGGCTTTGACCCTATTGAGCTTGCGGGCACGTGGCCTGGCGATGAACCCATCGAGGATCTCCTAGCCCAACTCGATTGAGCGATATTTTTATAATGATCTCTGGATCGCCGCGACGGCTCATGTAAGCGGGGCCGCACTCCTGTCAACAGATACCGACTTCAGACATTTGGACAGTGTATGGTTCAAATTCATCCATGTAAGCCAAGAAGACCATCTTCTGCCGGAATAATCGTGTCAGGATTGACGAGTACCGGTCCACAATTCGTTGACCAGCGACCCTTCTCCTAGATCACAGCTTCTTTGCCCTCAAATGGGCTCTTCGTCATTGCGCTTTTCTTTCCCCCACAAAAAAATAGTAGAACTATTGCGACTGTTATACGTCCCCTCGAATTTCGACTCATCTCCCGGTGAAACTAGAAGAAGGTGAGGTATGACCGAAGCCCGAAAGACCATTAGACTCTACGAAGCCCTCGAACTGCGCGGCGAGTACGACGCCCGCATCAAGACGCTGCGCGACTGCCTGCCCGAGGCGCGCCAGAATCGAGACCTGTTCTCCCGTCGAGACAATGACTCCTCGCGCCGTCCAGCACCCGGATTCAGTATCTCCGAGGCACGCGACCAGTTGCGAGCCCTCGAGTTCAAACGCCGCAAACTGAACGCTGCGATCCAGCGTGCCAACTTTGAGCACCGCGTTGAACACGGGGGCGACGACATGAGCCTCACTGAGGCCCTTGAGACTCGCAAAGCGCTCAACGACCGCCTCGGAGAACTGCACACCCAAGTCGTCGATTCCGCCTATGAGCGGGTCCTCCACAAGGAGGAGCGCGACATCGTCGAGGACAACGAATTGCCTTACGACGACTGCCGCACCCGTCTCGACGAGGTGCGCGTCGAGTTCCGCCAGCTCAATCGGCAGATCCGCGCCGCGTCGTTTGAGGTAGAAGTGGAATATGCAGACGAACAGTAAGGACTAGAACGGAAGAGACAGGGGAGCAAGTGCGACTGCGCTGGTGACGGCGCATAGCCCAGACTCGGCGCGCACTGTAACGCGCGACCTCAGGGATTGATAACCCAATTATCCGGCAAAGCTGCTCAACCACCTAGCGGCTAACCACTCAGCACTGGGAGCCCCTCAGCGAATCAGCAACAGGGCTTCGCGTCTCTTCCGTTCGCCATCCCCAACGCCATCCACCCAATCAACGCGCATACCCATCCGGATTGTCCCGCCGCCAATTGGGCTGGTAGCCTTCCTTGGCGTCAAAGCCATACGGCGGTCCGATCTGGTTTTCGGACTGCCAAGGCCAAGCCTGACCGCCGATGATGCGGAACTGATCGCCCTTACCGCAGAGCCAATAGAACATGTGGGCGTAGTAGCGCGCCGTGCCGTGTCCGCCGTAATACGCGCTCTGGAAATCAAAGTCCTCCTCGACGATCCAATCGCGCTGGGGAGGTGCCGTGCGCCAGTAGTTGTACTTGAGCATCCGGCGCAGACCCTTGGCGGTGGACTTGCCGCGGCGGTGCATGATGCTCTGATGGTGGATCCCAATGGTGCCGGCCGGGCCGTCGCAAAACACGCCCCCTTCTTCCCTGTCGCGGTTACCAGGTTGGATATGCGAGCCAGGCACCAACTCGGTCGGCCCTAGCTCCACGGGCGTGTCCTGCGGAAAGTAGAAGACCTCCAAAAAGCGCAACTCCGGACCATAGATGTGGTCGGCATCTTGGTGCCAGCCTTGGGCTTCCGTTGGGCATTCGGCCCGGTGGTGGCTGGCCAAGATCGGCAGGCCGACGTTGGGGCCTAAAAGCGAGCGCATGGCACCGGCTAACTGGGGATTGAGCAGGACGTGCTCGATGAACCAGTCCTCCAAAAAGATGGAGGTCGGCTCGTGGGTAAAGCGGATGCGGTCGAGATCGGCCTCGGTCAGGCCGTCGGGGATGTAGCTCGGGTTGGCTGGAATATCGCCGTCGATCCAAGCACAGGTGCGCTGGTTGATCTCGTCGGACACGACGCCTTTGAGCAAGAGATGGCCCTCGCGACAGAATTCGAGGACCTCGGAGTCGGTGAGCGTTGGCTCGCAGTCAAAAGTGCGTTGGCATGGGTCGTAGTGCATGGTCGCCTCCTGCGGTAGTGTTGTCATGCGCTAGCGCCTACAAGCTATCCAAATCCCGTCCACCCTGTCCATAGGTCGCCCGCGCCATAAATGGTTATACTCTTGCTCGGCAAAATTAAACGGAGCACATCATGGCCGAATCAGCAAGAAAAATAACCAGCGGCGGATTGCACATCGACCAGCGGCTCTACGCCCTCGTCGCCGAGCAGATTGCGCCCGGGACGGACGTGGATGTCGATCACTTCTGGGCGGCGCTAGAGAAAATCGTCCAGGACTTGGAGCCAAAGAATCAACAGCTACTTCAGCGACGCAACGCCTTACAGGCCCAGATCGACGCCTACCACCAACAGCGGCGCGGCGAGCCGTTAGATCCCACAGACTACCGGGCTTTTCTCGAAGAGATCGGCTACTTGCTGCCCACGGGCGACGCACAGCGGATTCGCACGGAAAACACCGACCCGGAAATCGCCTCCCTAGCCGGCCCCCAGCTAGTCGTCCCGGTCGATAATGCGCGCTACGCACTCAACGCGGCGAATGCGCGCTGGGGCAGCTTGTACGACGCCCTGTACGGCACGGATGTAATCAAGGGCCGCGTCCCAGCAGGCGAGTACGACGCCGAGCGCGGTGCCCAAGTCATCGCGCGCAGCGAGGCGTTTCTCGACGCGGTCGCGGGCCTCCAACAGGGCGCGTACCGAGAGGTGGTGGAGTTCTTCCTGCGCGAGGACGCTGGCGGGCAAACCTTGCGCGCCCGCCTCGCAAGCGGCGACGAAGTCGGCCTCAAAGATGCCGAACAGTTCGTCGGCTATGGATGCGAGGGCGGGCAGCTAAACAGCGTCCTGCTCCGCCACAACGGATTGCACATCGAAATCCAAATCGACCGCACCCATCCCATTGGGCGCACCCACCGCGCCGGCGTCAAAGACGTACTCTTAGAAGCGGCCATTACCACCATCCAAGATTGCGAGGATTCCGTGGCCGCGGTCGATGCCGAGGACAAGACCCTCGTCTATGGCAATTGGAACGGCCTGATGCAGGGCACGCTGGAGGCGACCTTTGTCAAGGACGGGCAACCCCTGACGCGCCGCCTGCGCGCCGACCGCACATTTGCCACCCCCAACGGCCACACCTTGACGCTATCCGGGCGCAGCTTGTTGCTCGTGCGCCACGTCGGCATCCACATGTACACAGACGCGGTGACCACGGCCGCCGGCGCGGAAATCCCCGAGGGCTTTCTCGACGCCATGGTCATCAGCTTAGCGGCAATCCACGACCTCAAGGGCCGCGGCCGCTACCGCAACAGCAAAACCGGCAGCGTCTATGTGGTGAAGCCCAAACAGCACGGGCCGGACGAAGTGGCGGCGACCGTCGAGCTATTCACGCGAGTGGAGGAGGCGCTGGGGCTGAGTAAAAACACCCTAAAAATCGGCATCATGGACGAGGAGCGCCGCACCACGGTCAATCTCAGCGAGTGCATCCGCTGCGCGGCCGAACGCGTCGTCTTCATCAACACCGGCTTTCTCGATCGCACTGGAGACGAGATCCACACCAGTATGGAACTGGGTCCCATGTTGCCCAAGATGGAAATCAAAGAGCAGCCCTGGCTCAGTGCTTATGAGGACTGGAATGTGGACGTCGGCATCGCCACCGGTTTGGTGGGACGAGCGCAGATCGGCAAGGGGATGTGGACCATGCCTGAGCTAATGCGCGAGATGGTAGAGACCAAGATCGGCCATCCCCAAGCTGGGGCGACGACTGCTTGGGTGCCCTCGCCGACAGCGGTCACCCTGCACGCGCTGCACTACCACCAAGTCGATGTCTTCGAGCGCCTCGACCAGCTAGCTGGACGGGAGCGGGCCTCACTCAGCACGATTCTCAGCCCTCCAGTGCTCAATCGCCAGCTCAGCCCCGAGGAGATTCAGCAGGAATTGGACAACAACGCCCAGGGAATTTTGGGCTACGTGGTGCGTTGGGTCGGCCAGGGCATTGGCTGCTCCAAGGTGCCGGATATCAACCACATCGGCCTAATGGAAGACCGCGCCACCTTGCGAATTTCCAGCCAGCACATCGCCAACTGGCTGCACCACAACATCGCCAGCGAGGAGCAGGTGCGGGCGACGTTTGCTCGCATGGCAGCCGTAGTTGATGCACAAAACAGCGGCGACCCCGCGTACTGCCCCATGGCACCCGACCTCGACGCCAGCGTCGAATTCCAAGCGGCGCTGGACCTGGTATTCAACGGTCGCACCGAACCGAACGGCTATACGGAAAACGTGTTGCACAAGCGGCGGCGAGAGGTAAAGGCCGCCCGACGTACCGTATAGAACCACCACTTAGTACACGCCAGTAACGTTATACATGGACATTGAGGTCTAAGATGCTTCGACTCCGCTTCGCTCCGCTCAGCATGACACGGTGAAGCAGCAAACCAGCACTTGTCATGCTGAGCGAAGCGAAGCATCTCAAACCACCTCTACTATCGTGTACTTAGAACCACCATCTAAATTCAAGGAGATGACAAATGGAATCACATGCAAAAGTCGCCCTCGTCACGGGTGCCGGCAGCGGCATCGGTCGCCACAGTGCCTTGGCGTTGGCCGAGGCCGGCTATGGAGTTGCCCTAGCCGGACGGCGTCAAGATGCCTTAGAGGAAACGGCCGCGCTGGCGGGAACGGATGCCCGCATGTTGCCGGTGTCCACCGACGTCGGCGACCCCCAAGCCGTTGACGCGCTGTTCGCCCAAGTCGAAGAGCACTTTGGTCGGCTCGACGTGCTGTTCAACAACGCCGGGGGCGGAGCGCCGGCCGTGCTGTTAGAAGACCTCGAATACGAACAGTGGCAGAAGGTCGTCGCCGTCAACCTGACGGGTAGCTTCCTCTGCACCCAAGCCGCGTTCAGAATTATGAAAGATCAAGATCCGCGCGGCGGACGGATCATCAACAACGGTTCGGTCTCGGCCGCAGCCCCGCGTCCCAATTCCGCCCCCTATACCGCCACCAAACACGCCATTACCGGCCTCACCAAATCGACCTCGCTCGACGGGCGCAAATACGACATCGCCTGCGGCCAAATCGACATTGGCAACACAGCGACCGATATGACGCAGCGGATGAGCGACGGCGTACCGCAGGCCGATGGCTCCAAGCTCGTCGAGCCGCGCTTTGACGTCGAACACGTGGCCCGCGCCGTAGTGCAAATGGCCGAGCTGCCGCTGGACACCAATGTGCTGTTTATGACCATCATGGCGACGAAAATGCCGTTTGTCGGGCGGGGTTAAGAGCGACCACCATGACCATCGACGACGCCAAGGCCCATATCGACGAATACGGGTACGCCGTGCTCAAAGAAGCGTTGGCCCCGGACCAGGCCAACGCCCTGCGCGATCGCTCGGCTGAGCTGATAGCACAGGAGCGGGCCGCCGGAGGAGAGCATGTATATCTCGACGGCTGCGCACAGCGCGTGTGGAACCTAGTCAACAAAGGCCGTATTTACGAGGAGATGATCCAACTCCCGCAAGTACTCGCGCTCCAAGAGTACCTGCTAGGCGACAACTGCATCTTGAGCAGCTTCACCGTCAATTTCATCGGCCCAGATGCACCAGCCGGCCGCCTGCACATCGACTTTCCACTCGGCAGCTTTCCCCAGCCGCCGCCACCCATCGCCCTTTGCGCCAATACCATCTACGTACTCGACGACTTCGCGCCTGAAAACGGAGCCACGCATATCGTGCCGGGCAGCTACAAGCGAGGGTACGCCCCCGACCCAGAAAAAGAGTACGACGACGTCATCCAGCTAGACGTCCGCAAAGGCGATATCGTCGTCTTCCACGGCGCGACGTGGCACGGCAGCGGTGCCAATCACACCGAGCAGGATCGGATGATTCTGTTGGGATTCTTCTGCCGCTCGTTTATGAAACCGCAGCAAGATCAGTTCAAGTTAGCGCGCCCCGAAGTCGTCGCGCGGGCGACGCCGACCCTAAAACGATTGATGGGATTCGAGTCGCAGTCGGGCATGCGGACTTAGCATATATCGCAATCCGGGGTGATTTGAACGATTCGAGCGGTAGATCGCCTTGTTTCTACTATTCTGCGTCCATCTGCGTCCATCTGCGGATGTAGGATTGCTATAGGGAACGCCAATGAACTCACTCGACCACCGCAAGCGTCTCTTCGTCGATATGGACGACGTCGAGCGCCAAGAAAACGTGACGCGAGTCTTCCACCAAGCGGAGAAGTACGGCACGCATCCCGTGCTCAAACAGGAAGCGCCGTGGGAACAGCACAGCGGCATGACCGCAGCGGTAATCTTCGACGCAGAGGAACAAGTTTTCAAGGCGTGGTACATGGCCGGCCACTATGCGCCAGAGTGCGAACACGTGCAGTGTCTCGCGCTGTCGCCGGACGGAATCCACTGGGAGCGCCCCTCCCTCGGAATCCACGAAGCCCTCGGCTCCAAGAACAACAACATCGTCATCCCCGCGACCCACCACGAAGGACAGGATCACTGGGAGACCATGCTCAAGGACCCCCTCGACCCAGATCCCGCTCGCCGCTACAAGGCCATCGGCTGGTCGAGCTACGATTGGGACGGCCCGCGCTCGGGCATTTACAGTGCCACTTCGCCGGATGGGATCAACTGGTCGCATTCGCCGGACCCAATTTTCCGCTACCATCCGCGGCCCGGCACCGGCGACTTGGGTCCGGTCGGGGACGCGCAGTCGCTGATGGTCGATACCGAACGCCGGCGCTACGTGGCCTTTTTGCGCGGCGTGCCCGAGCGGCTGATAAGCACGAGCGAGGACTTCGTCCACTGGTCACCGCCGCGCCCCTTCTTGGCACCGCTCAACGAAGAAGAAGCCCTCTACAACAACACCGGCTTCAACTACGGCGCTCACTACTTGGGCATCCTGACCCACTTCGACAAACGCCCGCGACAGCAGACCCAAGTCCTACGACTCTTGTGCAGCCGCGATGGGGAACGCTGGCAACGAGTACCGGGGGAGCCACTGGTGGGCTTGGGCGCGGTAGGCGAATGGGATCGATTCCAGCTAATGCTCAGCGGCGCGCCGCCCATTGCCGTGGGCGACAAGCTCTATATCTACTACCGAGGCACAGCGCGGCGACACGCCAAAATCCCGCGCGAATTCGACCCCCCGATTGCGGCGGATCAGGACCCGGGAACGATGGGCATTGGCTTGGCCATGCTGCGCCTCGACGGTTTTGCGTCGCTCAATGCCAGTTTTGACGGCGGGCAGATAACGACCCGGCCCTTCGCATTGGCCGGGGACGAATTGCAAGTCAACGCCAAGGCGGATTACGGAAAGCTAACCGTCGAATTGCTCGACGAGGAAGGGCACCCCATTCCCGGTCACACTGCCCAAGACTGCGTCGCCATCGCCGAGGACGGAGTCGCCGTACCCGTGCGCTGGCGCGACGACCGGGATTTAAGCGCATTGCGAGAACAACCGGTGCGCCTGCGTTTCTCACTAAACAACGCCCGCCTGTACGCCTATTGGTGTTCGTAGCTTTGGGTCGTAATGGGTAGAGCTCCCGCGATGCAGAACCCCCGACCAACCTCGTCAAGGCGTTTTGACAGAGGAAAACGGGCGCGGTACGTTTCAATTGTTAAACTTCAAGAACGGGAAAAACGCCATGAAGACTACTATTGAGATCCACGATGACCTCCTGGCCCGGGCAGAGCAGTACGCGAGGAAGACCGGACGACCATTGTATGCCATAGTGGAAGAAGGGCTGCGCCAAGTGCTTCCCGCGACCCCTTCCAGCAGTCCCTACCGCCTGCCCGACCTGAGCGAGGGAAAGCCCGGCGCGACCGATCCATTAAAAGCGCACTCTTGGCAGGAACTGCGCGGGATAATCTACGGAGAAGCAGAAGAGCTGTGATAGCCGTCGATACGAACCTGCTGATCTATGCCCACCGTCGGGAATCAGATGAACACGGAACAGCCTCAGGGATACTGCGGACGCTTGCCGAAGGAGACTCGGCGTGGGCGATCCCTTGGCCCTGCTGCTACGAATTCCTGAGTGTCGTAACCAATCGCCGGATTTGGAAAGACCATGTCACGTCACCGGAACGGGCTTGGCAGCAACTCGCCGCTTGGACCGCGTCGCCATCGAACCGTCTTATCGGCGAGACCGATGATTTTCGGGACGTTTTGAAAGGCTTTATTTGTCGCGCTGGAGTCTCCGGCGCTATTGTGCATGATGCTCGGATTGCCGCCCTTTGCGTTGCTCACGGTGTCGAAGCACTGCTCTCCCGAGATCGCGACTTCTCGTTATTTCCAGAACTGAAAATACGCAATCCGTTCGAGCCGTCAGGGACAGTAGAAACACAGAAAAAAAACACACCATGAACATCGACCAGCTAAACCACTACCAACGCAAGCTGACCTATGAAATGGATTCGTGGGATCTCTACGAAGCGTTGGGCGAGAATGAACGGCCATCACCGTCGTCGATGGCCGTTCGGCGGAGGCTTATGCTCAAGAGCACATTCCGGGTGCACTCAACCTACTCCACCGGGAAATCTGCTTCAATTCCACTGCGTCGCTCGACAAATCGCAGCTCTATGTCTGCTACTGCGACGGCATCGGCTGCAACGCCTCGACGAAGACGGCGCTAAAACTGCTGACTTTGGGGTTTCAAGTGCGCGAATTAATCGGCGGGCTCGACTGGTGGAAGCGAGACGGCTACGCCACGGCCGGCGACAGGGCGCAGCCCGGGACCGAAATCAAATGCGGATGCTGAGCTAGAATAGAATCAGACAAGGCGGATTGGCAAAAAGAAAACCCCAGGTTGTTGTAACCAACCTGGGGTTTAATAATTGGTAGCCCGTACGGGATTCGAACCCGTGTTACCGGCGTGAGAGGCCGGCGTCCTAGGCCTCTAGACGAACGGGCCAACGGTTATTTTTCAGCCTGACAGCTTCAAAAAATAGAATTCTCAACCTGTATTGTCAAGGTGCTGCGGCAGAGCCGTTTGACAGTTGCAGACCGGCGTGGTACTGTTGCTCTGCACGAGGCTTCGACGACTCGACTGAGCTCGCCGAAGTCCCGAGCTTAGCCGAGGGAGACGGCCCGATGATCGTCGAGTGGAATGCCCACATCTTCAGCCCCGATACCCAGCGCTATCCCTTGCATCCCAAGGCGGCCTACCAACCGGATGTTTCCGTGCATCCCCCCGACCCGTTGGCGGCCTATTTGCAGCGCCTAGACGATGAGGAAATCGACCGGGCTGTCGTCGTCCATCCCGAACCGTATGGGGACGACCATCGGCTGATACTCGAATGTCTAAAGCGCGAGCCGGAGCGCCTGCGCGGCACGTCGCTGTTTTATCCCAAGGACCCAGACGCGCCCCAGAAGTTGGCTGATCTAGTCGCTCGCGAGCCCAAGATCATCGCCACGCGCTTTCATGCGTACCGAGACAGAAACCTGTATTTCGACAGCTTCAACGACAAAGGGGTGCGCGCCCTGTGGGAAAAAGCAGTGGAGTTGGGCTTAGTCGTCGAATTACACATTGAGCCTAATTACGGTGCTCAAGTCGCCCAAGTTCTGCGCGACATTCCCCAGACCGTGGCGCTGATCGACCACTTGGCCGAGCCGCATCAGGGCAGCGCCGTCGAATACGCCGACATACTTGATCTGAGCCATGCGGACGCCGAAGTTTATATGAAACTCTCCGGCCTCGGCCACTTCGCCCAAGATGCGCCACTATACGAAAGCGCCAAGCCCTTTACCCGGCGCGTGATCGAAGCCTTCGGACCGGAGCGCATGGTCTGGGGCAGCGGCACGCCGGCGATTGTCGAAGCGCATCTATCAGACTACGGAGAGGCCGAGCGGGCGCTGGTAAAAGGGGGCAATTTAGCCCGATGGTTCAACAAATAAGGAGCAACACGTGAACGAAATCGAAACCTTTGAATTCGACCGCCAAGGCTACATCGTCATTGAGAAGCTGCTGGACGAGACCCAAGTGGCCGCGCTGGCCGAGGCCGTTGATGAGCTGGAAGAACACGCGCTCGCGCACGTCACCCAGCCGCCGCGCAAGCAAAGCGGCTGGGGAGCCAACTACCACGCCAATCCCGAGCGCGGCTATCACACCAACGGCGAGCGAGCCGAGGGCAAGACCCTCATCATCGAAGACTACTGGAACGCCAACCCGGCCTTTGACGTTTTGCTCGACCACCAGCCGACGATGGACTACATCCACGGCATCGTCAAACAGCGGCCGACGATCAACAACTCCGAGATCCGCATCCGCTACCGGGGCAACGCCACCGGCTGCCACGGCGGCACCGCCTCGGCCAGCCAGAAGTACCGCTACAGCTACACCGACCACGGCATCGACTGCATGATGGTGCGAATGGTCTATTTCATCCACGACTGCACCAACGAGCAGGGAGCCTTTTGCGTGGTGCCGGGGACGCACAAGACCAACCTGCCCTCGCCCCACAGCAACGACCCGGACGAAGACCCCGACATGGTCGGCCTAGAGGTCAAGGCCGGCGATGCGATCCTCTTCACCGAGAACTTGCGCCACGGCGGCTTCACCAACCGCTCTGAGCAGACGCGCAAGACCCTGCACGTGGGCTACGGGCCGTACTGGATGATGTCGCAAAACATCGCCACCATGGACGAAAAGCAGCACATCACCCCAGAAACGTTCGCCCGCCTCACCGAAGCGCAGCGGGATTTGTTCCGGGCCTATCCACCCAAGAGCTAACTGAGTTATCCCTTGTCTGCGTCGGGGTCGGCTCTGTGGCTTCCTACTGCTCTGGGAGTCATTTGTATGTTGCCAAATCCGTTCAGAAGGGCCAATCTGAACGGTATGCGTGCGGGGCGCGTCGTCCGTCATTGGGTGAGCAGGCCCCTCGTGCCCGCTGCACCGTGCGGGAGTAAGACACCCCTCACGCTTAGTTGT
>JAJDUT010000003.1 GCA_022826515.1 Candidatus Latescibacterota bacterium | reverse complement strand
GTGCTCATGGGCATACTGATGCACAAAGTGCTCCGCTAACATCGGAATATCCTCCCGCCGCTCTCGCAGTGGCGGCACCGTGAGGGGAAACCTATTCAAGCGGTAGTATAGATCCGTGCGGAACGTCCCCTCCTCAATCGCCCGGGGCAGGTCGCGGTTGGTCGCCGCCATGATTCGCACATCGATGGGGATGGAATCCGTGCCGCCGACGCGGGTGAGCCGATCCTGCTCCAAGACATGCAGCAATCGCTGTTGCGCCTCCATCGACATGTCGCCGATTTCATCGAGGAACAGGGTGCCGCCGTGGGCCTGTTCAAAGCAGCCGGGGTGCCGCGCTACGGCACTGGTGAAAGCCCCTTTCTCGTGGCCGAACAGGGTGCTTTCGACCAACCCCGGCGATAGGCCTGCACAGTTGACTAGGACCAAGTTTTTCTGGTGGCGCGGGCTCATAGTGTGGATCGTTTCTGCCAGCAAGCCCTTGCCCACGCCGGTTTCGCCCAACACGAGCACACTGGCCTTCGTTTTAGCGACCTTCGCCACGTCTTCCAACATCAGCTCCATGAGCGGGCTGCGGCTGAGTACTGCCGCTGTCGGTTGCTCGTTTGCATCCTCGGCGACCTCCCTATCGCCTCCACCGATCATCAATTATGACCTCCCTTATTTGGATAAGAAATGAGATACATGCGCTTGTCGGCTATCGGCGCTAAGCACCTTTCAGGCCGACGCCCGCGCATAAAAAAATCTTTTAGGGTATCCCTAAAAGATTGAAAAACATAAGACTTAAAAGGAAGGTGGGAGGTTCCTACGCTGCGTGGCTTAGCCTTTGTTGCGCGTCAACGGAGACTGCACTAATAGGCCAAGGCAAGAGGCCGCAAAATCGCCGCGCTACCGCTCGCCGTCCCCGGGTCAATCCGGCAGAGATAAATCCCCGACAACGCCAATGCGCCGTCCGCAGTCTGCCCCGACCAGCGAAAGTGCCAACGTCCAACACCCTCGCTACCAGCTAGCTGCGCCACCAACCGACCGGCAACGTCGAAAATCTGCACTCGCGGCTGAATGCCCGTTGCCTTGAAGACCGTAAAGCTGATCTCCACTGCATCGTTGACCCCATCGCCGTTGGGCGTAAACGCCACAGGCGCAATCGCCACGTCGCCGACGAGCGCAGATTGGCCCGGCAGGTCGGGCAACAACACGATATTGGCCCGCCGCTCGCTCGGCACGACCGACTGCCAGATTCCAGGGCGCTCACCCATGCCCAGGTCGAGCGCAAACAGCGCAGCGTTGTCCCAAATCCGCGCTGTAAAATCCACCTCCACCGAATCGGCGACCACGATGCGCGGCAACGAGACCAATAGTGAATCGCCGTGCAATCTCACCGCCTCGGGCGCGACCTCTTCTCCGCCAATCCGCAGGACCACTTCGCCCGTGGTTGCGCCGGGAATGCGCAAGCGCAAGAGATCGAAGCCGCTGTCCTGCCCGTCGGTGCTCGGCCACAGCGTATAGGTAAAGCGCGTATCCTCGTTGAGCTGGGCTTCCCGAGGCCAGATTTGCCCTCGCGCTTCTTGTACCAAAGCATCGACAAATTCAATCGCCAGCGCATCTACGGAGGGAGCCACGTGCAGGTCTTCGGTCGAGAGGATCATCTCCAATTGCACGAAGCGACGCGGGCTCGCCGACTTAAAGGTCTCGCCCGAGAACTGGTAGATGTTGCTCCAAGCGTCCCAGTCTTCGCCTACTACCAAGGTCGTATCAATCGAGCCTTTTAACACCTTGGGCAAACTGTTCCACTTCTCCTCGGTGACGACATCGCCTTTGCGGTCGGAGAAAGTGTACACCTCCTGTAGTGCATTGCCCGAGCGCGAGCGCAGTTGGACCCGAGTCTGCGGCGGCAGGTCAGCATCCCACGTCAGCCTCTCAATCACCTTGGGCCGTCCGTCGCCGGCTGCTGCCGCTAAATTGACAAAGTCCGAGCGCATCTCCACGCGCGCAGGGTAGCCCGCAGAAAAGAGCATGGTCTCCAAGCCCCAACCAAAGCCCGAGGCCGTCCCGTCTATCTCGTGCCAGAGTAGGTAGCGGACCTTACGCGGGGCAAATAAGTAGCGCTGGTGAAAAATCCGTCCCAAACACCGGGGCCGACAGCGATCTTCGACGAGCACCTCGTAATCGACCTGCTCGGGCACTGGCAACCCCGATCCCGCAGCCGGGCGACCGTCGGAGACCAAGAAAAGCCCGCCCGCCGCCGAAGGGTTGCCGCCTTGGACCTGACTGCGCAGCCCCTCGCCTAGCTGGCTGAAGTAGATAAAAATTTCATCGAGGAAAAACACCGCCCCCAAATCCACCCGCCACCACACGCCCGCATCGCGCCAACCGCCTTCGGCGCTAGTCAACAGGGCGAAGCTATCCATATTGCCGTCGAACATCAGAGCCGCGCCCGTAGTGCGGCCCCCTTCGAGAAAGCTGCCGCCGCGCTCGGCCGTGCCCAAGCTCACGTTATCCCCCACGGCCAGCACCTCGATTTCGGCCAGTGCCGCGCCTGGATGCTGCTCGTCGGCTTCGACGATGATGTACTGGATCACCTGATAGCGGCGCTCGCGCTCGCGCTCAATGTCCAAAGACGCGTCCAACACATAGGTGCTGTCCGTGCCCAGATACTCCAAGGGGATCACTAATTCAGTCTCGGTGTTGGGTCTAGATGTGCGATAGACCGCTTCAAACTTGAACACATCGTTGAGCGCCTGGATCCGCGCACCCGAAGAGACGAAGACGCTGAATTGCCGCAAGGGCCGTGCCTCCTCGCGGTCGGGAAAAACCAAGCGAATCTGGCGCGCCAGCACCGGACGCCCCAAATCGATCTGCACCGACCACTGATCGAGTGCATCGTCGGGATCGGGTTGCCAGAAGGTTTCCAGATCGCCATCGACAATCAAATCGGCCATCTGCGGGCTGCTTTTGGCTTCCCAGATCCCGCCTGCCACCTCGCCGCGCTCCTGCGTCGCATGGCGGAAGTCTCCGGCGTTGGCCACGGCGTTGATCTCCTTGCGGAACTTCCGCAGCCGCAGCCTGCCGTCGGCTCCAATCTGCACCAAGTCGTTGGGCATCTGCCACGACCGCCACGCCGCGGCACTGTCGAAGCGCAGCTCATCGGCCCACACCGCGCCGATTCCCAATAGTAGCGCGTACAACAAGCGCATCGCCATGCTCTTAGTAGATTAGGGTTAATGGGCGCAATCGACGCACCCCCGTCCGCTCGGCTTCAGGCGCTACTTCAACCAAGTAGATCCCCGGCGACAATAAAACCCCGTCCCCATCGCGCCCATCCCAGCGCACCCGCTGCGCACCGAAACGCTGCGCACCCAACGACCGCTGGACTACCCGCCTTCCGTCGAGCGAATAGACCTTGAACACCACGGGAACATCCTCGGGCAATCCCACCAGCGCATAGCCGATCTCGACCTCGTCGTGGACCCCGTCGCCATTGGGCGTCAGCACCCTAGTGGAAAAATCCAATCCCACCACCGGTCCAGCACCTTGCCCGGCCATCCCCAAGACCCGCAGACTATTGGTCCCCAGTTCGGCGCTAGCGTCGCCCGGTTCGACGGGCTGGGGCAACCCATCGACGCCGGCATTATAGACCTCGCCCGAAAACGTCCAAGCCAGCGAGAACACATCCGCGACAAAGACGACGCGCGCTCCTTGCGCGGCCCCCGGCCCGATCCGCTCCGGCAACACCACCGCTAGTTCCTCGTCGCCCTCAACGACTGCAACCGGCTCGACCACCCTCGGGGGATTCCCCATCTCCAGCCGGGTAAACCTAGCCCGCGTCCCGCTGCGAATCCTCAACGCGTCAAAGCCTGCCCCCTCACCGGCAAATTCGCCGCGAATATCGTAGGCAAACTCCGCCGCTTCTCCCAACGGCACCTCGACCAATCCTCCCGCTGGCTGGACATCGCCCAACAGCGCGACCTCTCCCAAAACCCGCTGGGCCAAAAGCGGCGCGGTCTCAATCCACAACGAGTCGAGCCGCACGAACGAAGCGAAGTCCTCGCTTTTGAGCGTAATCCGCAACTGAAAATGAGTCCCTCCTTTGAGGTCAATCGCCTGCCCTGACTCAGCAAAGGGCAACGACCAAAAAGACCAATTGTCGCTATCGTACTGAATAGAGGCACGCATCCCCGGCCGGGGGTCGCGCAGGCGACCGGCGCGCCAGCGCGGCTGTAGCACCAAATCGTAGCGCTCGCGCGGCACCACTTCCTCGCCGCCGCGGTCGGTGTATTCGTGGTAGATGTTCGGATCCCCGTCGCGCCCTGTGCGCATCTCCACCTCCACTCCCACCTCGGCATCGGGAGCCTCCACCAGTGTCCCATCAACCACGCGCAGTGGCGTTGCCGCCCAAAAAAGACGACCGAAATTGCGGGGCACTCCCAAGTCGAAAATCCGCGAGCGATAAACCGCCTTGCGCGGCACCCCCTCACCAAAAAGCTCAAAGTCGCCGATGGACCCCTTGAAAGCAGTCCCCGAACCTACGCTGGTGTTGCCCCCTCTCCCCGAATCCAACAGCGAGGTCTTCCGCTTGTAGCGCACAAAGCGCACGTATTGTCTGGGAAATCCGATCTGCACCCGGGCGACAAAGTTTTCGGCAACATCGGCGATCAGCGGACCAATTCGTTTATAGGGTTGGGCCCCTTCGAGCCAACTCGGATCGCCTTCCGCCGCGATAGACACCTCATAGGCCGGCACAGCGTCCTCGGCAAAGGGGATACCGTCGGAGCGAAAGCCCCGCGGCGGAGTAAAAAAACCAAAGCGGTGCGCCGGCACCGGTACGGCCAGATCAATGGTGTACCAGACCGATTCGGGATTGGACGACACCGGCGGATTAAAAGACATGCTGTCGCCATCGACCATATAGGTGCCATTGTGGGCCGTCGTCTCGTTGCCCTGCGACCCCTTCCAAGCCCGTGGCGTCTCGCCTTCGACATAGGTCAACTCGCGCGGCTCTTTGAGCGGTTCCCAGCCGGTAAACAGCGAAAACATACTTTGGTCGGGGTCGATATAGACGGGTTGGATCGCGCCGGGTACCGCGTCAAAATCGACGAGCACCACAGCAGAATCGTTCTCGCTCCAAGCCAAGCCCGCACCGCCGAGCTGCCAATTGTGTCGCTGGGCACCGCTAGCCGTCGCCCAGCAGACCAGAAGTAGCCATGTGATATTTATCGCCGCGTTAGAAATACCTACTCGTAAACCTACCATGACAACACCTTGGCGCGGGCCTCTTCACTTTTCACAATAGCAATTGACCAGATGAATTTAAGGTACGACAAACTATGACAAAGGGTGCAAAATTCCTTATACTAAGTGTTTCTTCATAAAGCGCCTCTTTTATTTACATCCCCAAATTAAACGGCAAACACATGCCAAAGCGCACAATTGAACAAGGAATTTTGGTCTTTCCCGCTGGCGCGGCAACCGATGTGCAGGTTGCTGGCCGCACCCTCCTCCAGCGCGGGATCCGCACCATGGCCCGCGTGGGCATCAAGCGCGTCTTGGTCGTGCTGCCCCCCGGCCATACCCCCAGCGGCAAATCTCTAGTCCCCGACCTCGACATCCAAGTAGAGCAAACCACCCCAGAGGCCGCTCGCCTGCCCAACGCGCCCTCGCTGCTGCTCAAGGGCGATTTTGTCCACCACCACTCCTCGCTACAAGCCCTCATCGACGCGGGCCTACAGCGAGACGACCTCGTCGCCCAGACTAGCGACGGCGTCAGCAGCGGTGCCTTCCTCTGCGCGTCCGGCGCGTTGTCCCCGGATGCGCTAACCAGCGACCTCTGGAGTTCGCTCGTAGCGCGTCCGCACCGCCGCGAAGACATCGCGCCGCACCTGTGGCAACGCGTGATTGACAAGCGTAGCGCGCGTGCCGCCAAGAACATGCTCTTCGACCAAGTGAGCAAGGCCACCAGCGGCACCGTAGCGCGCCTACTCAACGTGCGCATCTCCGTACCCATCAGCAAGCTCATCGTTGATACCGGCATCTCGCCCAACATGGTGACCTTTTTCATGGTCCTGTGCCCGGGCCTGTTCGCCGCCTATCTGGCGACGCAGCCAGACGACTATCTGCGGCTCGTATGCGCCGGTGTCCTCTGGCAGCTCGCCTCCATCCTCGACGGCTGCGACGGTGAAATCGCCCGCGTCAAGCTAGCCGAGACCAAATTCGGCGCTTGGTTCGATACGGTCACTGACAACCTCGCCTATCTCTTCGGCTACGCCGCGCTGATGGCCGGGATGTGGCACCTCTATCCCGACAACTACCTGCCCATCTACGCTGGTATCTCCGCCATCGCTTCGATGGTCTTGACCCTAGTCCTGCTCTACAGCTACGCCCTGAAAACCGGCACCGGTAGCCTACAGTACTACCTCGGCGACTTGGGCAACAAGGTCCCCGATGGCGAAAAAGACTGGAGCTATCGGTTCCTAGAGCGCGCCGGCTTTATTACCAAGCGGGATTTCCTCTCGTTGTTCATTGCCATCGGCTTGGTGGCCAATCTGTTGCCGATCGTTTATTGGCTCCTCGTCGTCCTGCTGCACGTGGCGGCGCTGGGCGTTTTGACCACCCACTATCGGCTGATGGGCAACCAGCGCGCCGCCGAGCGGCAGATGGCCTCGCTTCCGGCACCGGCCGTCAATCCAGAGGAAGCCGCGTGAGAGCTTTGCAAGTCTCCATGGTCGCCTTTGGCTTCCTGCTGCTGGGCTATCTCGTCGGCCAGCTTGGAGTCGATGAAGTTCTCCACCATCTAGACGCGATCAAGTGGATATTCCCCCTGCTGTTGCTGCCCTCGTGCGTCTGGCATCTTTCCAACACCATCGCCTGGAACTTCGCCTTCCCGCCCGACGCTTTCAAACCGAGGCTACTAACCCTTTTTGCCGCCAAGCTCGCTGGCGAGGCAGTCAATCAGCTCACGCCGCTGGCCAATCTCGGCGGCGAGCCAGTCAAGGCCTATTTGCTCACCCACCGGACACCCGGCCCGCGCGGCATGGCCTCGGTGGTCGTTGACAAAACCGCGCAAATTGCTGTTGGCCTGTCCTTTACCGTCCTCGGCCTAGGGCTGTTGTTCTACTACCACGACGTGTCCGAGCTTATCCCCCTAGAATACCGGATCTTGTTCGCATGCCTGCTCATCGTCAGCTTGGCGGCCTTCTGGATCTTCTACAAGCGCCAAGAGCACATGTTCACGTCCCTGCTCAAGCTGCTCCGCTCGGCTGGCCTGCGCACCGACATGATCGAGCGCAATATGGGGCGCGCGGCGCGCATCGACACCAATATCGGCACCTTTTACCGCACCCACCGCACCCGCTTCCTGCGCGCCTTGTTTTTTCAGAGCATCGGCTGGTTTATGGGTACCTGTGAGACTTATGCCATCCTCTGGGCACTGGACGCGGGCGTTGATTTTTGGTTTTGTTTTCTGCTCAACGCCTTGGGCGCGGTCATCAACGGCCTGTTCTTCTTCATGCCCTCCAATATCGGGGTCATGGAAGGCAGCCTCGTATTCCTATTCTCCAGTTTAGGGTTGGATCCATCTCTCGGCCTGTCCTTGGGTCTTACGCGCCGCATGCGCCGCGTGTTCTGGATTTTCATTGGCTGGACCTGCCTCAGCTACATGAGTCGCACCGCGCTCCAGCGCCGTCCCGCAACGGCCTTAACCATGCTGCAGGAACAAGAAAACCCGCGCTGACGGACCGACAAAAAGGTAGAGCAATGCGCCGACTCATACTCGCTTGCCTATCGGGCTACTGTGGCCTCTCTCTCTACCCTGCCTCTGCCCAAGATGCACCGCCGACTGGAGGCGAGCGCGAAGCCCCTCCCTACATCGTTATCGAAGACTTTACCTCCACGCCCTTAGACAGCCTGCCCCGCGACTGGCGCTGGCGCGGCAAGGACGACGACAAACCCAAGCTCTACGCCGTCCGCGAGGTCAACGGCCGCCGCTACCTAGCCGCCCAAGACACCGGCCACTCGGTCGTCCTCATGAAGCGATTCCACTGGGATCCTCGGCAATACCCAATTATGACTTGGTGCTGGCGCGCCGACGCCCTGCCGCCGGGGGGCGACGAGCGCTATACCGAGACCAACGACAGCGCCGCCGGAGTACACGTCATTTTTTCGCGCAACCTCCTCGGCATCCCGCGCCAGATCAAATACGTGTGGAGCACGACCTTGGCCCCGGGGACCGTCTCCCGCCGCAAAGGCATTGCCCGACCTTGGTTTGTCGTGCTCCAAAGCGGGCCGGAGAAGTTGGGGCAATGGCTGCAAGAGTGGGTCGATCTAGAAAAGGATCACGAGCGCGTCTTGTCGTCCAACCTACCGAAAAAAACCATCGGCATCGCCTTGCTCACCGATGCCAATTCGACTCGGGGGTACGCCGCAGCCGCCTACGCCGACTTCCGGGTCTGGCCACGGGCGGCGCTGGCGCACATCCCTAACTACTGCGCCGGCCTCCCCCCATGAGGATCTGCATCGACGCTCGCTCGCTGCGCGACGTGCCCACCAGCCTCGGCCGCTACGCCGCCGACCTCGTCAGCCACATCGCCAAGCTAGACCGCGAAAACGAGTACATCGTCGTCCGCCGGCCATCGCGCCACGGCCCCATCGCCGATCAGGCCAATTTCAGGGAGATTTTCGCACCGCACGACATTTCCTCGATGAACAACATCCTCGCCGGTGCTCGGGTCATCAACGGGCTCGACGCCGACGTGTATCACTCTCTGTACCACTTTCTCCCCATCGGCGTGCGCGCCCGGCGCATCGTCATCACCTTACACGACCTGATTTGGGTGGATCATTCTCACCTCGCCGACGGGCGACGCTGGCGGCGCTGGGTCAAGGGGTCGCTCGGGAGCTTGGGTATCCGCCGAGCCATCGCCGCAGCCGATCACATCGTCGCCGTCTCGGAAAGCACGCGCCAAGCTGCGCTCGACCACGGCGTGCCAGCCGACAAAGTAACCGCCATCCTCCACGGCGTGGCTCCTGCTTGGCACTCGAATAATGCGGAACCAGCCGAGTTTGACTTGGGCCACGCGACCGACCAAGACCAAGCGCAGCAGGATATTCTCAACGGTCTTGCCGAACGGCCTTTTGCGTTTGGCCTAGGCAACAGCTTGCCGTACAAAAACCTGCCTCGGCTGGTGCGCGCCTTTGCCCAAGTCGCCCCGGACCATCCCGACCTCGCCCTCGTGTTCGCCGGCCGCGGCGAGGGCAATCCCGCGCTCGTGCAACTGGCGCATCAACTCGGCCTGAGCGACCGGGTACTCCTCGCCGGCCAGTTCAGCGACGAGCAAATCCGCGCCTGTTTTGCCCACGCGCTCTTTTTCGCGTTTCCATCGCTGATAGAGGGATTCGGGTTGCCCGTGCTCGAAGCAATGGCCAGCGGCTGTCCGGTGCTCACGTCGAACTGTTCATCGCTCGCCGAAGTCGCCGGAGACGATGCGGTGCTCGTCGACCCGCTCGACACCGCAGCCATCGCCGCCGGCATGCAGCGCCTGCTGACCGATTCCGCACTCCGCCAACGGCTATCGCACCAAGGACGCCAACGGGCTGCGGCCTTCACGTGGGAAGACGCGGCCCAGCGAACTATTCAGTTGTATAAGCGGCTATAAACCGTAACTGTTCGCCGTAGCATCAGCATCATTAGATGCTAGGCGGAGAGCCCATGGGATGCGGGCCGTTGGTCAGCGGGTTTCTTCGGGCGTGGTCGTACACCGCGTCCTGTATTTCGAGGATGCGCACGGCTTGGTCGATATTGGGGGTGAAGGACCGCCCATCTGCCAAAGCGGTCAGGGCTTGATCGACAATGGTCGTCATGCGCTCGCCGTGCGACAGATCTTCACTGAATTGCACGCCCTCGGTAGTGTGGACTTCGATGAGGGGTTCGCCCTCTTTGCCGTACTGCTGGAAAACCATGGCGCGAGTGCCGATGAAGCGGAAGAAGTGGTCGCCGCTGCGCACTCCTGACGGATAGGCGTAGCCGCTTTCGATAACGCCGGTCACACCCCCATCCGTGCGCAGCATTCCCAAACCAATATCCTCCACTATACGGCCGTGGGTGGCATTGGACATGATGGCACCGACCACGTGTACCGTCTGCTCGCCGACGAATTGCAGGAAAGTGTCAATGCCGTGGGCCGCCTCTACGGCCCAACTGCCACCGCCGGAAATGGCCGGATCGTTGTGCCAAGCCGAGGGCGTCGGGTCGTAGCGCGAGGGCGGGCCGTTATTGAGGCGACAACTGTACTGGACTAAATCGCCCAGCGTGCCGTCAGCTAACAGACGCTCCACTGTGGCGACGATGCGGCTGGCGCGGTTGGGCAGCGTGAGGGCGCTGAAGACCCCGTGTTTGGCCGAGGCTTCGGCTGCGGGGCGGAGCCGAGCAGCGCAATCGGCAAAGGGTTTGTCGAGCAGGTAGGGGATGCGCCGATCAACGCAGGCCTGCACATGATCTGGCATTTCAATGTGCTTGCCAGCGACTAGGGCCGCGTCGGGCTGGGCAACGTCGAGGCACTCGCTCGCCGTGGCAAAGCCCGGGCATTGGAAAATTTCTGCGAGTTGTTGGCGCGGGCCTTCTTCCCCGTCCATGACCCCGATTATATCGTGCCCCAAGGCGCGGATGGTCTGGCCGATGCCGCGGCCGTGGTGGCTGTACGACAGGATGACTAGGCGCATAGGTCGTTTAGCAGGCTTGTTTTGCACGGACACTTGTCTCCATGTCCATAATTATTCTAAAAAGAATAATTATCGAGAGAATAATAATGAAATTCCAAAGGCACCTGCCGCCCACTCGGCTTGGGCAACGCGCATGTCGCAGGTAGAGTGCGCCTTGCCGCCGGGCGGCTGCGGAATGTGAGCCACGACGCGAAAACCCACTTTGGCAAACGCGGCGCGACTGCGGGGGTTGTAGTCGGCAATATCGCAGGCGAGGATAAAATCGGCCTTCTCCTCGGCAAAACCAAAATCGACCAACGCGCAGATTATTTCCGTCCCCAAGCCTTTATTCCAGTATTGCTTCTCGCCAATCGACACGTCAATGCGGCGGCAGTCGCAGCCGGGATGAGCCTCGATAATGCGAGACAGATTCATGGCCTGCAACCAAGCCTCGGCAATGGGCTGGCCGTCGAGTTCGGCGATAAAGCAGAAGGCAGCTTGCGAAATGCCGCCATAAATGCGCTTGATCTGGTCGAGTGTATAGGCCGTTACATCCGCGCCATCGGCATAATACAACACGTCGGGATCTTGGTTCCAGCGCAGCAAGATGTCCCAATCGGCGTCGGTCATGGGACGCAGGTGCAGGCGGGGCGTGTGCAGGTGGACGGAGTGGGTTTTGATGGAAGGCGGCATGGTGCCTGTGAAGCCCAAACTGATCGGGCTAGGCAGCTCTACGTCCCTGTCACTCTGTCGGCATCGGCGATAGGACGACGAAGATACTTTGGATCGGCGATAGTCCTGATCAATTGCTGGGACCACGCCTTCTGGGGATCGTTTACGTATTCCCAGAGATTTCCGGGCAGCCAGCCATTCACGGTCTGGGGGTCCATTTCTGCGACCATGAACCACACGTTGGGCAGTCGCTCGCGAAGAATGGCACTGAGGTCCTGGGCATTGAGTCTGGAGACGAGGATGGCGGAGTACGGAAACGGCGCAATCCACGTTTGAACTCCCTCAGTGTTGTTGAGAACATCGTGCGCCTGCGCCTGTGTGCAGGGTTGGCTGAACGTAAAGAGATAGGATTTCATGCGATCTTTTCCTCATCTGTATTGGTTGAGGCTGGTGGTTCGTCTCCTTCAGACGACGGTCCAGGCGCGTCCGGCTTTTCCTTCGGGTCTGGAAGCTCATCTTCGGGAATTGGATGCCGTAACTCCTTAGCTGCGATCATCCGCATCTGCTTCGTTTTGTATCTGTACTCCTCCGACTGCAACCTATCGGGATCGTTCTTTGCAAAAAACGCGTAGCGGCGGTGGTAGTCAATCACGATCCCGAGGGCTGCGATCACGAACAAGACACTAATGAGAGGAACACCTTTGATCATAGCTGTTGATCGAAAAAACCAAGCCGCAACGATAAACCCTGGGACTAGCACGATGATCGAAGGGACCAGCGGCCCCATGGCTGAGCCTCGCTTGATCAGCAGTTCACCGACAGCTTGAAGACCTTCCAATACTCTGTGAAACGACATCTGCTCATTTCCGGCGGTAAATTAGCCGTCTGACGTTATTATTTTTGATCACTTCTCACACGCCCCAGCGGCTGCGGCCTGTTCCATTTCCTCCACAGTGACGGAGGGACCGTCGTGCTGGAGCGCGCCGAACAGCCGACGGATCGGGCGCACGGGTATCATTCGCACCTCGCCGTCGGAAATGACGTAGCGCACCCGGTCCCCGGCCTTTAGACCAAGCGTCTCCCGCACGGGCTTGGGTAGTGTCGTCTGCCCTTTTTTTGTTATAGAGGATTCAATCATAATAGTGCCTCCAGTATTCTTGTAATATAGGGTAATGTCGCCGCCGCTGATACGCCCGATCCAGAACGCCTTGAAGGACCTACATTCGCCTAATGAGACACGGCCGACGGCCACATACCCTCGACCGGGTAGGCTTCGTCTTCGCCGGGCCACGGGGGCATGGTAACGGCAATCGCGGCGAGCGGCTCGTCGCCCAAGGCGCGGAACTGAAAGTGGGTGCCCAACGGAATGGTCAGGCAGACGCCCGGCTCGACTGCCACGACTTCCTCGCGGTCGTCCTGCCGCCGCCACATTTGGCCGCGACCAGCGAGAAAAAACCAGATCTCTTCGACCATGCGGTGAGCAACGGCTTTCGATGTCTGGCCAGCTTGAAGTTCAAAATGCGCCATGCCGCCGCCTTGCAGGCCCAATAGAACGCGCACATCCGAGCCATCGGGAGCGGTCACGTCAGGGGTGGCGGGCAGTTTTTTAGTGTCGAATTTCAAGGTTGGATTCTCCTAGATTGGGTTCTCGCTCTAAAAATATCACGCTCAACAGATTTCTTCCTACTGTTTCCCAGCAAGAAGCAGTCGTTCAAATTACTATCGTCCAGCTTGACCCCCTGCCAATAATGCCTATTTATTTTCCCTGTCCGATTCGAAAATCACCGGAGACGATCCCATGCCAAAGCTAAACATTGTCGGTGCCGGTACGCCCACCCCCACTCGCGACCGCTGGGGCACCTGTTTCATCCTCGAAATCTGCGACCAGCGGCTGATGATCGACTGCGGCCCCGCATCGACCTTTAAGATGCACCGCCTCGGCATCCCCTGCACTTCGGTACACAACCTATTTTTCACCCACCTGCACTCCGACCACATCTCCGATTATCTCTGCTTCCTGATGACGCGCTTCGACCAGTGCATCGGCACCGAGCCAGACCTGCACGTCTATGGGCCTCCCCCGATCAAGCGCATCACCGACGGCCTCTGGAGCCCCGACGGCCTCTTCTGGTACGACGTGATCGCCCGTACCAATCATCCCATGAGCGTCCACGCCTACCAGATGCGCGGCGGCGTGGGCAATTCCAGACCGGAACCAGTGGTCCACGCAGTCGAATACGCCGAGGGAAAAGTGGCCGCCGGGGAAGACTGGACCTGCTATGCGCGCGAGGTCAAGCACGCCCAGCCCTACATCGAATGCTACGGCTTCCGCTTCGAGACCGAAGAAGGCGTCGTCGCCTTCAGCGGCGATACCGCACCGATCGAATCCGTAGTCGAACTAGCGCGGGACGCAGACCTATTCGTGATGGAGGCTGTGCATCGAGAGGAGAAGATCCAAACCTTCCCCAGCGTTATCTCCGAAACCGGCACCCTAAATGCCGGGCGCATGGCCGCCGAGGCCGGTGCCAAGCGCTTGGTAATCAACCACCAGTCAGTAACCCTCGACCCCGCAGAAGAGACCACCCAAGGCATCGCCGAGGTAAAAAGCGTCTTCGACGGGCCGATGTACTGGGCGCGGGACATGATGGAAGTCGTCTGGTGAAAGGTAGGGACAAACGATCGTTTGTCCCTACACCTACCTCGTCATGGCGTCCTTCCACTTCGTCCGCCTCAACGCCACCCTGTACCCAGCCAACGAGCAGGAGCAATCGCTGTACGCCAAGTTCGGCATCGAACCTGAATACCTTGAGGAAGAAGATCCGCAGGAACTCATTCGCCATCTATCCGGCTGCGACGCCGTCGCCATCGTCTCGACCGGCTTGCCCGCGGCCGTGGTCGCATCGCTGGACCGCTGCCGCCTGATCTCCCGCCTCGGCAATGGCACCGATAAGATCGCCGTGGAAAAGGCCACGGAATGCGGTATCATCGTCTCCAATGCCCCCTTCTTCTGCGCCGAGGAAATGACCGACCACATCATGGCCATGCTGCTGTCCTTAGCCCGCCAATTGCCGAGGATGGAGCAGCACATGCGCGCCGGCCGCTTCCGCCAAGCCCGCGCCGAGTCCACCCAGTTGCAGCGACTCTCCACCTGTGCGCTGGGCATCGTCGGGTTCGGAGCCACCGGCGAGATGGTCGCCCGCCGCGCCAGGGCCTTTGACCTTCGAGTGCTAGCTACGCGCAGAAACTTGCAGGCCCCTCTGCCGTCAGACTTGGACATCGAAATGGTGGATCTGGAAACGCTACTGGCCGAGTCCGACTTCGTCTCCTTGCAGGTGCCCCTAAACGCAGACACCTACCACATGTTTGACGAAGAACTGCTGCGCAAGATGAAGCCGGGATCCTACCTCATCAACACGTCCCGAGGTGCCTTGGTAGATGAAGACGCACTGGTGCGGGTATTGCGAGAAGGGCCACTAGCCGGCGCGGCGCTGGATACCTACGAATGGCTCAACGTGTTCACGGACGAGGATCAGACCTTGCAACATCCCCTCATGGAACTAGACAACGTCCTGATGACGTCCCACGTCTCCGCTCACTCGGTGCAGTCTGGCGAAGACGTAGCGCGCACTGGCGTCTGCAATCTGGCCTCCGTCCTCAAGGGCCATTGGCCAGCGCCGGAAAACATCGTCAACCGAGGTGTAGTGCCGAGGTATCCACTAAAACCGCACGATGCGGAACTGTACGCAAGCGCGTAATCGCATCAGTATCCCCCCAAAGAAAGGAATCCCATGCGCGTCATCCTCTTTGTCCTCGACGGACTGCGGCCCGACGGCTTGCAACAGGCCTCCACCCCCCATGTCGATCGCTTGATCAGCCAAGGTGCCTGCACCTATACAGCCCGCACCGTGATGCCCTCATCTACCCTGCCCTGCCACACCTCCATGTTTCGCGGCGTGCCCCCACAACGGCACGGCATCCTCACCAACACTTGGGTGCCCCAAGTCAGACCCATACCCAGCCTCGTCGACGTGCTACACCAAGCTGGCAAACGCACAGCCTTCTTCTACAATTGGGAGCAACTGCGCGATCTGGCCGACCCCGGCTCGCTGGACCGCTCGTACTATATGAACAATTGCCACGAGCCAAACGGCGATTTGGAGTTGGCCAGCTTGGCCGCGGCGACGCTGCGGGAATGGACGCCCGATTTCGCCTTTGTCTATCTAGGCTGCACTGATATAGCCGGCCACAACCACGGCTGGATGTCGGCCGAATATCTGGCCACTATTGGACGGGCCGATACAGCCATTGGCGCGGTGTTGGAGGCAGTCAACCAAGAAGAGACCGTGGCCATCGTCACCAGCGACCACGGAGGGCACGAGCGCACCCACGGCACGGAAATGGACGAGGACATGACCATTCCGTGGGTAATCTCCGGTCCTGCGGTATCCCCCGGACGGAGCTTGCAGGAGCCGGTGAGCATCATCGACAACCCTACTACTATTGCCACTTTGCTCGAAGTGGCACCGGCACCAGACTGGGCCGGACAAGTGGTGCGAGAAGCCCTCGCTTAGCGAACCCGTTGCCCAGATAATCGTAGGGGCGACCGATCGGGTGCGTGCAACAAGGCCGTGATTCCGTGAGCGCAAAATGGTTGCCCAGATAATGGGAATTATATAGTTGACTAAACAGACGGGCTATTGTATCTTGGTTCTCGCCACTATCGTAGCAGAGCTCCGCTTGTCGGGTCTCCTACTCAATACAATAGCCTGTTTTCTGTGCATATAGGGAATGCGCACCCTGTATGT